>NZ_CAJFCI010000026.1 GCF_904061905.1 Zestomonas carbonaria | reverse complement strand
GGACGGAAAGCCCGTGCCAGACCGGAAGCCCGCTCCCTCGCCCCAACCCTCTCCCGGAGGGAGAGGGAGCTATTCGCGGCTGGGCTCAAATCATGAGAAGAAGGCCAGCTCCGTCAGCTCCCCTTCTCCCTCCGGAGCGGGGCGCGTAGCCAGGGGCTGGGAGTGAGGGGCGGAGCCGGATACGGACGGAAAGCCCGTGCCAGACCGGAAGCCCGCTCCCCCATCAACGCAACTGCGTAAACGCCAGCTTCACGCCCAACGCCACCAGCACCGCGCCCATCGCCCGGTCGAACCAATGTCCCATGCGCGAGAAACCGGCACGCACGCGGCGCTGGCTGAACAGTAGCGCCACTAGGCAGAACCACAGCGCGGTGGCCACCGCCAGGTACGCGCCGTAGCCGGCCTGCACCCAATGCGGGGTATGCGGGTCGATGACCACGGTGAACAGCGAGAGGAAGAACAGCGTCGCCTTGGGATTCAGCCCGTTGGTGACGAAGCCGGTGACGAAAGCCGCGCGGGCGTTGCGCTCCAGTGCGCCGGACGGCGTTTCCAGGTTGCTCGGCGCGGCGGGACGGGCGCGTAGCGCCTTGATGCCGATGTACAGCAGGTAGGCGGCCGCCAGCCATTTCAGCATGTTGAACAGCAGGATCGACTGCGAAACGATCAGCCCGATGCCGAGCAGCGAATAGGCGACGTGCACGAAGATCCCGGTGCCGACGCCCAGCGCCGTCCAGGTGCCGGCCCGCCGGCCGTTGGCCACGCTCTCGCGCACCACGATGGCGAAGTCCGGGCCGGGACTGGCCACCGCCAGCAGGTGGATCAAGGCAACGGTGAGGAATTCCGCCCAGTTCATAGCACTCTCCAGAATCGTCCGCCGCACACATTACCCCGCCGCCAGGCGCCGCGACAGATACAGTTGTGCGCAATCCCGGACCGCGGACAATGGCACGAAGGAGCCCTGGCCAAACGGCCCGCGTCGGGTATCGTGACAGCCTGCGTGTACACCAGCGAACCGGAAATCCATGCCATGAACACCCGTGCCGTATTCCTCGACCATGCCTCCCTCGACCTCGGCGACCTCGACCTGGGCCCGCTGCGCCAGGTGCTCGGCGAGTTGGTCCTGCACGATGCGACCCAGCCGGAGCAGGTCGCCGAACGCCTGCAAGGCGCCCAGGTGGCGATCAGCAACAAGGTGCCGATCAGCGCCGAAACCCTCGCCGCCTGCCCCGAACTCAAGCTGGTGCTGATCACCGCCACCGGCACCAACAACGTCGACCTCGGCGCCGCCCGCGCCCATGGCGTCGCCGTGTGCAACTGCCAGGGCTACGGCACGCCCTCGGTGGCCCAGCACACCCTGATGCTGCTGCTTGCCCTGGCCACCCGCCTGCCCGACTACCAGGCCGCGGTACGCGCCGGGCGCTGGCAGCAGGCCAGCCAGTTCTGCCTCCTGGACTTCCCCATCGTCGAGCTGGAAGGCAAGACCCTCGGCCTGCTCGGCCACGGAGAGCTGGGTGGCGCCGTCGCCCGCCTGGCCGAGGCGTTCGGCATGCGCGTGCTGACCGGCCAGTTGCCCGGCAGGCCGCTGCGCGCCGACCGGCTGGCCCTGGACGAACTGCTGCCGCAGGTGGACGCGCTGACCCTGCATTGCCCGCTTACCGAGCACACCCGCAACCTGATCGGCGCCGACGAACTACGCCTGATGCGGCCCGGCGCCTTCCTGGTCAACACCGCGCGCGGCGGCCTGGTCAACGAACAGGCCCTGGCCGACGCCCTGCGCAGCGGCCACCTGGGTGGCGCCGCCACCGACGTGCTGACCCAGGAGCCGCCCAGGGATGGCAACCCGCTGCTGGCCGACGACATCCCGCGCCTGATCGTCACCCCGCACAGCGCCTGGGGCAGCCGCGAGGCGCGGCAGCGCATCGTGGTGCAGGTGACCGAGAATGCCGAAGCCTTCTTCGCCGGTGCGCCGCGCCGCCTGGTGAGCTAAGCTGCGCGGCTTTTTCGCCAACGACCTTATTCCCGGTCTTTTCTGGACTCCCGCCTGCGCGGGAGTGACGGGAGCCCTGCCTGTGCGGGACGGCGGGCGGAAGACCGGCCATTCCCCTTGCACGACTTCACCACAAGGAGCCCAGCCACCATGGACCCACGAAGCGAAGTGCTGCTGCGCCAGGCTGAACTGTTCGGCGGCCAGCTCCTGCTCGCCGGCCTGCCGGCCGACGACCTGCTCGGCCAGTTGCCGGAAGCCCGTGGCTGGAGCTGGCATGCCGGCGACCAGGCCCGTCTCGAGGCACGCTTCGCCGGGCGTTGCCGGTTCGGCGTCGCGCCGCCGGAAGAGGCGTTCCGCGCCGCCGTGCTGTTCCTGCCGAAATCCCGCGAACTCACCGGCTACCTGCTGACCGCCCTGGCCGCGCGCCTGCCCGGCGGCGAGCTGTTCCTGGTCGGCGAGAAGCGCGCCGGCATCGAGCGTGCCGCCAAGCAACTGCAACCCTTCGGCCAGCCGCGCAAGCTGGATAGCGCGCGCCATTGCCAGCTCTGGCAGGTGCGCATCGACCAGGCGCCGGCAACGCCGGACCTCGAAGCCCTGGCCCGGACCTACGAACTGCCGCTGGAGGACGGCCCACTACAGGTGGTCAGCCTGCCCGGGGTGTTCGCCCATGGCCGCCTGGACCGTGGCACCGCCCTGCTGCTCGAACACCTGGAGCACCTGCCGGCCGGCCATCTGCTCGACTTCGGCTGCGGCGCCGGGGTGCTCGGCGCAGTGCTCAAGCGTCGCTATCCGGACAGCCAGGTGACCCTGCTGGACGTCGATGCCTTCGCGGTGGCCAGCAGCCGCCTGACCCTCGCCGCCAACGGCCTGGACGCCGAGGTACTGGGCGGCGACGGGATCGCCGCCGCGCCCGGCGGGCTCGCCGCGATCCTCAGCAACCCGCCGTTCCACGAAGGCGTGCACACCCACTACCAGGCCAGCGAAGACCTGCTGCGCCAGGCCGCCAGCCACCTGCGGGCCGGCGGCGAACTGCGCCTGGTGGCCAACAGCTTCCTCAAGTACCCACCGCTGATCGAACAGCACCTCGGCCCCTGCCAGACCCTCGCCGAGGGCAACGGCTTCCGCATCTACCGCGCCCGAAAGGCGTAGCTCCGCTTCAGCCCATCCGGGCTGGAGCCCCCTGCCTGCGTCAACTTGCGTTTGCCCGGCCAGCGCGCACACTCCTTGAAGCTCATGGACAGCGAGAAACCCCGTGAAAACCACCGCCAAAGAGGCTGAACTGACCTTCGCCATGTCGCCGGAAAAGACACCGCCGAAGCTCAAGCGCACGCTGAAGACCCGCCACCTGAACATGATCGCCATCGGCGGCTCGATCGGCACCGGCCTGTTCGTCGCCTCCGGCAGCACCATCGCCACCGCCGGCCCCGGCGGCGCGCTACTGGCCTATGCGCTGATCGGCATGATGGTGTTCTTCCTGATGACCAGCCTCGGCGAGCTGGCCGCGCACATGCCGGACTCCGGCTCGTTCTGCACCTACGGCAGCCGCTTCATCGACGAAGGCTTCGGCTTCGCCATGGGCTGGAACTACTGGTACAACTGGGCGGTGACCATCGCCGCCGAGCTGGTGGCCGCGCAACTGGTGATGAGCTTCTGGTTCCCCGACGTGCCGGGCATCTACTGGAGCTTCGGGTTCCTCTCCCTGATGTTCCTGCTCAACTTCTTCTCGGTGAAAGGATTCGGCGAAAGCGAATTCTGGTTCGCGATGATCAAGGTGATCGCCGTGATCGTGTTCATCGGCCTCGGCCTGGCAAGCATCTTCGGCATCATGACCGGCATCGACTCGCCCGGCTTCAGCAACTTCACCCTCGGCGAGGCGCCCTTCGTCGGCGGCCTCCAGGCGATGATCGGGGTGGCGATGATCGCCGGCTTCTCCTTCCAGGGCACCGAACTGATCGGCATCGCCGCCGGCGAGTCGGAGAACCCGCGCAAATCCATTCCCATCGCCATTCGCCAGGTGTTCTGGCGCATCCTGATGTTCTACATCCTGTCGATCTTCGTGATCGGCATGCTGATCCCCTACACCGATCCCAACCTGCTGAAGACCGGCACCGACGACATCAGTACCTCGCCCTTCACCCTGCTGTTCGAGCGTGCCGGCCTGGCCGCCGCGGCCGGGGTGATGAACGCGGTGATCCTCTCGGCGATCCTCTCGGCCGGCAACTCCGGCATGTACGCCTCGACCCGCATGCTCTACACCATGGCCCTGCAGGGCAAGGCGCCGAAGCTGTTCGCCTACTTGTCTCAAGGTGGCGTGCCTCGCTATGCGCTGTATGCCACCACGGCGGTCGGCGCGCTATGCTTCCTGACCAGCTTCATCGGCGACAAGACGGTCTACACCTGGCTGCTCAACACCTCGGGAATGTGCGGCTTCATCGTCTGGCTGGGCATCGCCATTTCCCACTACCGCTTCCGCAAGGGCTTCATCGCCCAGGGCGGGCGGCTCGACCAGTTGCCCTACCGCGCCATGCTGTTCCCGTTCGGCCCGCTGTTCGCCTTCTGCCTGTGCCTGGCGATCACCCTCGGGCAGAACTACCAGGCGTTCTTCGGCGAGCGCATCGACTGGGCCGGGCTGATCGCCACCTACATCAGCCTGCCGCTGTTCCTGGTCATCTGGTGGAGCTACCGACTGAAGAACGGCACCCGCTTCGTGCGCTACGAGGAGATGAACATCCGCTCGACGCGCGACGATTGAGACTCGGAGTGACGTTCGCCTAACGCCAGCTTTGGTAGGGTGCGCCGCGCGCACCGTTTACCGGGAAATACCTCCGCATCGCACCGGGAACTCCGGGGCTGCCGTCCTGTCGGTGCGCGCGGCGTACCCTACAAGAGCATCGACCGACAGGCATTACCCACCCTTGCCCACCACTCCCACTTTCGGCACAATGCGCCCCGTCCTAGGGGAGTAGTCTCCCACGAGCGCCCTGCTCGTCCGGCGTGCGTCAACACACTTGGTCCGCAGACCATGGCGCTCGCGACCCAAGCCTGCCCAGACAGGCTCGCGGTTTGACAAGACCTATGACACACATGACCTGACCCGGGGTGGGCAGGCATGCGTGTCATACGTGATTGGTCGACCCGCCCCTTAGGAAGTCCTGATGTTGGAATCCCTGCTGGTCCCCACTGGCATCGTCGCCCTCGCCGAGATCGGCGACAAGACGCAGCTCCTCGCCCTGCTCCTCGCCGCCCGCTTCCGCAAACCCTGGCCGATCATCGCCGGAATCGTCGCCGCCACCCTGGCCAACCACTTCGCCGCCGGCGCCGTCGGCACCTGGGTCTCCACCTTCTTCTCCGCCGCGACGCTGAGCTGGATCCTCGCCGCCAGCTTCGCCGCCGTGGCGCTCTGGACGCTGGTCCCGGACAAGATCGACGAAGAAGAGGAAGCCTCGCACTTCAAGCGCTTCGGACCGTTCCTCACCACCCTGATCGCCTTCTTCCTCGCCGAAATGGGCGACAAGACCCAGATCGCCACGGTGATGCTGGCGGCGCAGTACCCGCACTTCCTGATGGTGGTCATCGGCACCACCCTGGGCATGCTGCTGGCCAACGTACCGGTGGTGCTGGCCGGCAACTTCGCCGCCGAACGCCTGCCGCTGGCGCTGATCCGCCGCATCGCCGCCTTCGCCTTCGGTCTCCTGGCGCTGTACGCCGGCTATGAGGCGCTGAAGCTCAGTGGCCTGATCTGACGCCCCTGGCCGGCGTTTCGGCCAATGCCTCCCGGAGGCGCCTTGCTAGAGTGCGATCCACCTGCACCCGGCGGTGCCTTCAGGAGCGAAGCGATGACCTTGGATGACATGAAAAGGCTGGTCCGCCAGCACATCGACCTGAGCTGGAACAAGGGCCGCCTGGCGCTGGCCGAGCAGTTGCACAGCAAGGCCTTCCTGTACAAGAGCTCCTTCGCCGGCAAGCCGCTGGGCAGTGCCGGTTATGTGCAGATGGTGCAGGAAATCCGCCAGGCCATGCCGGGGCTGGAAGTGGTGATAGAGGAATGCCTGGCCGAGGGCAACAAGGTGTTCACCTGGAGCACCCTGATCGGCACCATCGAGAAACCGGCGCTCGGCTACCCGGCCAGCGACAAGGTGGTGAGCATCTCCGCCATGGCCTGCTGGACCCTCAGCAGCAGCGGCGAGATCGAGGAGCTCTGCACCATGTTCGACATGGAAAGTTTCCGCGCCCAGCTCAGCCTGGAGACCCGTCCCTTCGCGGAAATCGCCCTGCCCTGACGCCCCGGTTCGTAGCCCGGATGCAATCCGGGAAGCCTGCCCGCCTCGTCATCCCCGGCCATCCAGATAGCCGTTCGCCCGAAACCACTGGATGCTGCGCCGCAGCGTGGTATCCAGATCGGTTTCAGCGACGAAGCCCAGCTCCTCGTGTGCCTTCTGCCCGTCGAGGAACTGTCCGCCGGCCATCACCGCGATGGCGGTGTCGTCCAGTTTCGGCGGCCTGCCGGTCAGCCGATAGCGCAAGCGGCCCAGCCCGGCGATCAGCTTGGCGACCTCCAGCGGCACCGGCTTCGGCGCGGGGACGCCGAGCCACCCCGCCACCTGACGGGTCAGCTCGCCCATCTCGACGTTGTGGCCGGTGAGCAGGTAGCGCTCGCCGACCCGGCCCTTCTCCAGCGCCAGCAGCAGGCCTCGGCCGGCGTCGGCGGCATCGATCAGGTTGCGCCGGCCCGGCACGTAATGGCTCATCTCGCCGCTGGCGATGGCGGTGATCAGCCGTCCGGTGCTCGGCCCGGCGTCGTATTCGCCGAGACACATGCCGGGAATCCCGATCACCACCGGCAGGCCGCTGCGCGCCTGCTCGCGGGCCTGCTCGTCGAGCGCCCACTTGCACAGCAGGTAGGGGTTCTTCCAGCGCGGCATGCCCTCGTAGAACAGCCCCTCGTGCCCCGGCTGCCCCTGCGGATGGCGCGGCAGGGCGATGGCCGCGCCGACATAGAGGATGCGCGGCACCCGCGCTGCCAGGCAGGCGGCGTAGAAGTGATTGCTGAGGTTCAGCGCGCGGGCCACCTCGTCCTGCCAGCGGCGCGGTCGCGTGGGGTAGTAGCCGGCACAGAAGATGACCCCGTCGAGCCCGCGCAGGGCCTCGGTCAGGGCCGCGTGATCGAGCAGTTCGGCGGAGCGGTATTCCGGCTCCAGGTAGGCCAGCCGCTCGATCCGCGATGAGGGTCGATGGATCGATATCAGTTGGTGACCGGCTGCCCGCACGGCGCGAGCAGCGTGATGGCCGAGCAGGCCGGTGGCTCCGAGGACGGCGATCTTCACTACGGCTCCTTGTCCATGGCCATGAACGGGACTTGCGCCCGTCCACGGCCTTCTGTCGGCGAAAAGGCGCCGCTCAGTCTAGGGGCTGTACTGCGACCTGGCTACCGGCCGCCGGCCTGCTGGTAGAACGGCATGACCTTCGGAATCGCCGCCTGCAGGTTGGACATGCGGGTGCTCGACGACGGGTGGGTGCTGAGGAATTCCGGCGGGGCGCCGCCACCGGCCTGGGCCATCTTTTCCCACAGGCTGATCGCGGCGTTCGGGTTGTAGCCCGCGCGGGCCGCCAGTTCCAGGCCGATCAGGTCGGCCTCGTTCTCGTTGCCACGGCTGTTGGGCAGGGTCATCAGGTATTCCACGCCCATGTTGGCCATCTGCAGGCCGCCCTGCCCGACGCCGAGCGCGGCGCCGACCTGGTTGGCCATCTGCACGCCATAGGCCTTGGACATCGCCTCGCGGCCGTGCTCGCGCAGGGCGTGGGCGATCTCGTGGCCCATCACCGCGGCCAGTTCGTCATCGGTCAGCTTGAGCTGCTCGATCAGGCCGCTGTAGACGATGATCTTGCCGCCAGGTCCGCAGTTGGCATTGAGATCCTTGCTCTTGATCAGGTTGACCTGCCAGTCCCACTGCGCGGCATCGGGGCGGAACACCGGCGCCTGGGCGATCAGCCGCCGCGCGATCGCGTCCACCCGCTTGGCGTTGGCGCTGCTCTTGTCCAGCACGCCCTTGCTCGACGCCTCGGAGAGGGTCTGCTGGTAGGACTGCGCATACATCTGGTTGACCTCCTGGGTCGACAGCATGCTGAACATGTACTGCTTGCGCTCGACGCCGACGGCGCCGCCGCTGGTGGTGTTGACGGCCTGGCATCCTGCGAGCAGCAGGGCCGCCGTCAGGCCACCCAGGCGAAACAACGGGATCATGGTGCCTCTCTCCCTGTGAATGAAAACGACTACCGCCCGGCGACCGGTCCGCACAGGCATTCCTTAGACAAACGGCAGGCTTGTTTTGCACCCACCGGCTCATGATTCTCCCCCCTCGCGCCGATAACGGAAAGAGTCCAACAGCCTGCTCGGGTGCCCGCCCATGAAACTCCGATCCATCCAGCTTTCCGTGGCCCTCCTCGCTGGCGCCAGCGTGCTCGCGGTGGTCGCCGCCCTGGTGCTCTACGCGCTGTTTTCCGGCGCGCGCACCCAGAACCTGGTGCAGGAGCGCACCCAGAACCTGCTCGGCCAGGTGATCGAGGAGCGCCTGGCCTCGCTGGCACGCGCCCAGGTCGGGCAGATCCAGCGCGAACTGGACTACCCGATGACCGTCGCCGCGACCCTGGCACAGACCATTGCGCTGCTCGGCGAGGCCGATGCCAGCGGCGCCGCGCGGCTGGCCGCCACCCGCGAAGAGATCATCAACCTGGCGGAACGGGCCCTGGCCGCCAACCCCAAGCTGCTGGACGTCTACGTGGGCTGGGAAGCCAACGCCTTCGACGACAGCGACGACCTCTACGCCAACCAGCCCGGCCACGACGCCAACGGCCGCTTCATGCCCTGGTGGTACCGCGTCGACGGCCAGCTCAAGATGGAACTGCTCGGCGACACCATCGAAAGCGAGAAACTGCTCCCCACTGGCGTGCGCGAGGGCGAGTACTACCTCTGCCCGCGCCAGCAAAAGCGCAACTGCGTGATCGACCCGGCGCCCTACGAGGTGAACGGCAAGATGACCATGCTCGCTTCGTTCAACGCACCGATCCTGGCCGACGGCCAGTTCAAGGGCGTCGTCGGCGCCGACCTGACCCTGGAGTTCATCCAGCAACTGCTGGTCGACGCCGACCGGCAGCTCTACGACGGCGCCGGCGAGATGGCACTGATTTCCGGCAACGGCCGCCTGGTCGCCTACACCAAGGACGCCGGCAAGCTGGGCGCACCGGCCGGCGAAGTGCTCGACGAGAACGAGGTGAACAACCTGAAGAGCCTGCGTCTCGACGAGGTCACCTACGACATCGACCGCGACCACGGCCACATCGAGCTGTACCTGCCGTTCAGCGTCGCCGGCAGCGACACCCGCTGGACCCTGCTGCTGCAACTGCCCGAGCAGGCGGTGTTCGGCCAGTTGCAGCAGTTGCAGGACGAACTGGCCGGGCAGCGCGACCGGGACATCCTCGGCATGACCCTGGTCGGCCTGCTGGTCGCCGCCCTGGGCCTCGGCGTGGTCTGGCTGGTCGGCCACGGCATCGCTCGGCCGCTCCGCCAGATGGTCGCCATGCTCGACGACATCGTCCAGGGCGAAGGCGACCTGACCCGCCGTCTGCACAGCGACCGCGCCGACGAACTGGGCTCGATCGCCAAGGGCTTCAACGGCTTCCTCGGCCAGTTGCAGAACATGATCGGCCAGGTGGTCGCCTCGGTGCAGAAGGTCAGCGACTCCTCCGCGCATACCGCCGACATCGCCGTGCGCACCAACGAAGGCGTGCAGAGGCAGTTGTCGGAGATCGAACTGGTCGCCACCGCCGTGCAGGAAATGACCGCCACCGCCCAGGACGTGGCGCGCAACGCCGGCATGGCCGCCGAGGCCGCCAGCCACGCCGACCAGGCGGCCAACCACGGCAAGCTCACCGTGCAAGGCACCGCCCAGGCGATCGGCGCGCTGGCCAGCGAGATCGGCCGCGCCGTCGGCGTGGTGCAAACCCTGGCCAAGGACAGCGAGAACATCAACGCCATCCTGATCGCCATCCGCGGCATCGCCGAGCAGACCAACCTGCTGGCTCTCAACGCCGCCATCGAGGCCGCCCGCGCCGGCGAGCAGGGACGCGGCTTCGCGGTGGTCGCCGACGAGGTGCGCAACCTGGCGCAGAAGACCCAGCAGGCCACCGAGGAAATCCAGACCATGATCCAGCAGTTGCAGAACGGCACCCGCGAAGTGGTCAGGGTCATGGAGGACAGCCAGGCGAAGACCGACGACAGCGTGCAGCAGGCCACCGAGGCCGCCCAGGCGCTGGAATCGATCACCCAGGCGGTGTCGGTGATCAACGACATGAACATCCAGATCGCCAGCGCCGCCGAGCAGCAGAGCGCGGTGGCCGAGGACCTCAACCGCAACGTCACCACCATCGGCCAGGTCGCCCACCAGGTGGCCAGCGGTGCCAGCGAGGCCAGTGGCGCCAGCGCCGAACTGACCCGGCTGGCCGAGCAGCAGCGGCAACTGGTCAATCAGTTCAAGGTCTGAACCGGGCGTTGCGTAGGAGCCAGCTCGCTGGCGATCAGCGAGATTTCGAGGGTACGGATCGCCAGCAAGCTGGCTCCTACAGGGAAAGGCCTTCGCGGACCGCTACGCCGGTGTCAGGCACTCCGGCGCATCCAGCTTGGGATCGTTGACCAGGGTGGCCAGCGCCCGCTCGCGCAATGGCGGCTGCGGCCGAGCGAGCAGCGCCAGCAACTCGTCGGCCGGGGTGTCCGCCGCCAGCCAGGCGTCCTGGTCGGCGGCATCGAGGATCAGCGGGCGGCGCTGATTGGCCGCCGCCTGGGTGACCACGGCGACGCTCAGGTAGCAGCGATCGCCGACCGGGTAGGCCTCCCACAACGCGGCGAAGTGCAGCAGCGAAGCATCGCCGGTCATCCAGTACGGCCGCTTGCGCACGGCGCCGCGCCATTCGTAGAAGCCGTTGGCCGGCAGCAGTCCACGACGCAGGCGGAACGCCTCGCGGAACATCGGCTGCCCGGCGAGGGTTTCCGCGCGGGCCTGGGCCGGAGTTTTCGACAGGTCGTTCAGCCAGGCCGGTGTCAGTCCCCAGCGCGCGCGTTCGGCGCACAATGTCCCGTCGACCTGGCGCAGCAGCAGCACCTGGGCTTGCGGCGCGATATTCCAGGACGGCTGCTGGTCGGCGGGAAACCCCGGCAGCGCGGCGAAGGCCGGGGACCAGCGGAACAGGGCGTAGCGTCCACACATGGAGATGAAAAACCTGTTGGGGAAAGGGGTGGCTGCGCGATCGCGAGCGCCGGGGTACTCAGCAGAGCAGCACGCCGGGCCAGCTTTCCGGCTCCTCGCCCGGCAGCGGCTGCGCGGCATTGTACGCGGCGATCAACTGGCGCGCCTGCTCGGCCTGGTGATTTTCCACCAACAGGCCGAGCAGGCCGTGCACCGGCACCTCGCCGATGGCCCCGAGCAGGTGGCCGCCGGTGAGATGCGCCTCGATGCCCTCGCTGGCCAGCATGTTGCGCAGCATTTCGGCTTCGAGCAGGTCCTGCGGATCGTAGATTCGCTGCATCAGTCGTTCTCCGTGCGCACATCCAGGCTCCAGTCCACGCCATCGCTGCGCAGGTCGAAGACGATCGGCCGGCAGCACACCGGACAGTCTTCGATGTACTGCTGGTCGCCGGCCGACAGGTCGAGCGAAGCCTCGACCCACTCGCCACAATATGGACACTGGTAATCCTGCGCTTCCAGCATCGCCATCTCCCGTTGTGACTTTGGCGTATACTCGCCGGTCTATTTTCGACCCCGTTCCACGGGGTTCGCTCCCTTACACGGCATACACGACAAGAGAACATGATGGGCGAATTCGACGCCATCCGACCCTACGCCGACGCCGAAGTCTCGGCTGTCCTCAGACGCCTGGCGGCGGACGAGAGCTTTCTCGATATCCTCACCCGTTTTCGCTACCCGCGCCTGAGCAAACCGTTCTCCAGGCTGCTCAAACCACTTATAGCCCATCGGCTGCGCAGCGAGTTCCGTGGAATCGATTCGGTGGCCAAGCTGCAGGACCGGATCGAGCCCTACGTCGACCGCACCATCGAACGCGCCACCGACGGGGTGACCTATTCCGGCGTCGAGCGGCTGAAGGCCGGCAGCGCCTACCTGTTCCTCGCCAACCACCGCGACATCGTCATGGACCCGGCGTTCGTCAACTACGCGGTCTACCACGCGGGCCTGCCGACGCCACGCATCGCCATCGGCGACAACCTGTTGCAGCGGCCCTTCGTCAGCGACCTGATGCGCCTGAACAAGAGCTTCATCGTGCACCGCTCGCTGAGCAACCGGCGCGAGAAACTGGCCGCCTTCCAGTTGCTGTCGGCCTACATCAACCACTCGATCCGCTCGGACGGCGAGTCGGTGTGGATCGCCCAGGCCGAAGGCCGCGCCAAGGACGGCGACGACCGCACCGACTCGGCGATCCTCAAGATGTTCCACATGAGCCGCAAGGACGAGCCCTTCGCCGAGGTGATCCGCGACCTGCGCCTGACCCCGGTGTCGATCAGCTACGAGTACGACCCCTGCGACCAGGCCAAGGCGCGCGAGCTGTACACCCGCGCCACCACCGGCGGCTACAGCAAGGCGCCGGGCGAGGACGACCAGAGCATCGCCCTCGGCATCACCGGCTACAAGGGCCGGGTGCACGTCAGCTTCTGCCCGCCGCTCACCGAGCCGGCGGAAGACGCCAAGCAACTGGCCCAGGAGATCGACCGGCATATCCTCGGCAGCTACCGGCTGTTCCCGGTCAACTACCTGGCCTATGCGCAGTGGGAAGAACGCGACCCGGCGCTGGCGGTGCCGGACGCCACCGCGCTGTTCTCCGCCGAGGAACTGGCCGGCGCCCGCCGCGAGTGGCAGCGTCGCCTGGACGCCTGCCCGGTCGAGCAGCGGCCCTACCTGATCCTGCAATACGCCAACCCGGTGCGGAACCAGTACCGCCTGAAAACCGGGCTGGAGCTGTAACGAAAAACGGCGACCTCAGGGTCGCCGTTCTTTCATACGAGTTGGGTACTCAACCAGGACACCACCAGCGCCAGCCCCAGGCTGGCGGCGCCGAAGCGGGTGAAGAAACGGTTGATGCGCAGGGTGCGCTCGTCCAGCGGCAGGGCCTCTTCCTCATCCAGTTCAGCCAGTTCGGTCTGGGCGGTCAGTCGCGCCAGGGCGCGACGCTCGCGCGTCCGGGTGGCGACCAGCAACCAGCCGCCGGCGACGGCGAAGAACAGCGCCAGGCCGTTGACCAGTTGGGCGGGATGGGCCTGGAACAGGCCCCAGAGTAGCTGCAGCGACATCATCGAACTCCGCCCGGAGGAGAACGGGGACACCGCGCTACCACACAAGCAAGGAAAGAAAAAACGAAAGGGATATGGCGGCGCAGTCTACCCGACTGGGAGCTCTGGCGCGGTGCTTTCCGACGGAACGCCGGGCCGCTGTCACCGGATTGTCAGAAGCGCCGGGCATCCTCCCTGCCCGTTATCCGAGGAGCCCGCCATGCTGCATGCACACAACCAGGACCCGCTTTACCGGGTCGCCCACAACGATGAACAAACCGCGCTGGTCGATGCCCTGGCGTTCAACGTCCAGGACCGGGGCTGGCTGGTCTACTGCGCGCTCGGCGGCCATCAGCACCACGACTGGCCGGAGGCCGACCCGCACACCGGCCTGGCCCTCCTGCCGATGTACGGCGAAACCTCGTAGGCGGGGCTGATGGGTTGCCACCCATCCTACGGCAGCCCTGTAGGATGGGTGACAACCCATCACACGGACTCGCCCGTCCCGCGCGCCCCTACTCCGCCGTCTCCTGGATCATCCGCACCACCCGCTGCGGAAACGGGATGTCGATCCCGGCCTCCCCCAACGCGTCGCGGGCCTTCTCGTTGAACATGAACACCACGGACCAGTAGTCGGCGCTCTTCACCCAGACGCGCAGGGACATGGTGATGGCGCTGTCGCCCAGGCTGGCGACCACCGCCTCCGGCGCCGGCTCGCGCAGCACCCGTGGGTCCTGGGCCAGGCGCAGCAGCACCTCGCGGGCGCGTTGCAGGTCGGCGTCGTAGTTCACCCCGATGTCGAACACCACCTTGCGGGTGGGCTGGCGGTTGAAGTTGGTGATGATGCCGTTGGACAGGTTGCCGTTGGGCACGATCACCGTCTTGTTGTCGCCGGTGCGCAGCACGGTATGGAAGATCTGGATGCTGTCGACGGTGCCGCTCACCCCCTGCGCCTCGATGAAGTCACCGATGCGGAACGGACGGAACAGCAGGATCAGTACCCCGCCGGCGAAGTTCGCCAGGCTGCCCTGCAGGGCCAGGCCGATGGCCAGGCCGGCGGCACCGATGGCGGCGATGAAGGACGTGGTCTCGATGCCGATCATCGAGGCCACGCTGACCACCAGCAGCACCTTCAGGATGATGTTGGCCAGGCTTGAAACGAAGTTCTGCAAGGCCTGGTCGGCGCTGCGCCGCGCCAGCAGCCTGCTCAGCCGGGCGGTCAGCGAGTTGATCAACCACCAGCCGATCAGCAGGGTGACCAGCGCCAGGGCCACCCTGCTGCCGTATTCCAGGACCATCGGCCACCAGGCCTCCGAGGCCCTGACCAGGCGATCGACTTCCGAACCTACATCCATTGCAACCTCCTTCACGTCGACGGCCGACCACCCGGCCACGAAAAGCGTCGTCCAGGAAGCTGCGACGCCAGCCGGCCGGGAAGGTTCCCCGCGGAGCTGGCGCAATGCGATCAATCGCGGAAGTTGTTGTACTGCAGCGGCATGCCGAAATCCTTGCCGCGCAGGCTGGCGATGGCGTCCTGCAGGTCGTCGCGCTTCTTGCCGGTGATGCGCACCTGCTCGCCCTGGATGGCGGCCTGGACCTTGAGCTTGGTGTCCTTGACGTGGGCGACGATCTTCTTCGCCAGCTCCTTGTCGATCCCTTCGCGGAAATCCACTTCCTGCTTGACCACCTTGCCAGAGGCATAGGAGTCCTTGATCTCCATGCACTGGATGTCGATCTTGCGCTTGATCAGGCAGGAGCGAAGGATATCGAGCATCTGGTCGAGCATGAAATCCGCTTCGGCAGTCAGGGTGACGCTCTTTTCCTTGCTTTCGAAGCTGCATTTGCCGCGCAGGTCGAAGCGGCGCTCCAGTTCCTTCGCCGCGTTATCCAGGGCGTTGGTGAGTTCGTGTTTGTCCAGTTCGGACACCACGTCGAACGAAGGCATGGTGATTCTCCAGATAGACGGCGCGACCGGCATCACGGTCGGAGCGCGCCGAGGCTTGACGATAAAAATGCGCGGTCATTATATAGCCGCACAGCGCATAATCGGCCCGTTTCAGGCTTTTCCCGCTGTGACTGCCGGCATATCCACTCTTCTTGCGAGCCTACTCAATGCCCAACCCCCATCTCAGCATCCTGGTGGTGGACGATGCCAAGTTTTCCAGTGCGATGATCGGCCGCGCGCTCAGCCAGGCCGGATACCAGGACGTGCGTTTCGCCAGCAGCGCCGAGGAAGCGCTCGGGCAACTGGAGCAGCGCCCCGCCAGCGTGCTGCTGGCCGACTGGCTGATGCCGGAGATCGACGGCCTGGAGCTGACCGCCCGGGTGCGCCAGCTCGACGAGATGGCCGACCACTACACCTACGTGATCCTGCTCACCGGCAAGGAAGGCGAGAACGCCCTGAGCGAAGCCTTCGACCGTGGCGTCGACGACTTCATCAGCAAGGCGGTGATGAACGAGCAGTTGCTGCCACGGGTATACGCCGCCGACCGCCTGTGCAACACCTTGCAGCGCCTGCTGAACGAGAACCGCCTGCTGGCCCATAACATCGCCCATCTCGAGGAGCGCAACCTGGTCGACCCGCTGACCGGGCTCGGCAACCCACGCTACCTGCGCCAGAAGCTGGCCGACAGCCTGCGCCAGATCGAGTCGCGCGGCGGTGCCGCCTGCTACCTGCTGATCGGCCTGCAGAACGCCCCGCAACTACGCCAGCGCTTCGGCGCCGCGTTCCACAACGAACTGCTGCACGGCATCGCCCGCCGCCTGCAACAACTGGTGCGACCGCTGGACGTGCTGGTGCGCCTGGACGACGACCACTTCGGCCTGATCACCCTGCTCGACGACCTCCAGGAGTGCTCGCCGAGCAGCTTCCGCCGCCTGCACGAAGGGCTCAACGTCAAGGCGTTCAAGACCAGCGAAGGCTTCATCAACCTGCAGGCCGGCATCGCCCTGGTCGGCCTCGACGCCCAGGCCCTGCCGACCACCCCGGAAACGCTGATGGAACAGGCCTCCGAACTGCTCCTCGAAGCCTACGCCAGCGGCCGGGTAGCGGCCCTGCGCCTGCCACAACGGGTATGACCTGGCACATCCTCGGCGCCGGCAGCCTCGGCGGACTCTGGGCCGCGCGCCTGGCCCGCACCGGGCTGCCGGTCCGGCTGATCCTCCGTGACCGCGCGCGCCTGGCCGGTTACCGGCGGCTCGGCGGCCTGACCCTGGTGGAACCGGAACAGACCAGCCTCTACCCGATCCCGGCGCAGACCCCGGACGACCCGGAACCGATCGACCGCCTGCTGCTCGCCTGCAAGGCCTACGACGCCGAGGAAGCCGTCGCCAGCGTGGCCGCCCGGCTCACCCCGGGCGCGGAGCTGATCCTCCTGCAGAACGGCCTCGGCAGCCAGGACGCGGTTGCCGCGCGGCTGCCACGGGCGCGCTGCATCCTCGCCTCCAGCACCGAAGGCGCGTTTCGCGACGACAACTTCCGCGTGGTATTCGCCGGCCAGGGCTTCACCTGGCTGGGCGATCCGCGCGAGCCAACCGCGCCCGCCTGGCTCGCCGAGCTGCACGCCGCCGGCATCCCCCACCAGTGGACGCCGGACATCCTCGCCCGGCTGTGGCGCAAACTGGCGCTCAACTGTGCGATCAACCCGCTCACCGTGCTGCACACCTGCCGCAATGGCGGCCTCGCCGAACACGCGGCGGAAGTCGCCGGACTGTGTGACGAGCTGGTCGAACTGCTCCGCGCCTGCGGCCAGGACAGCGCCGCCGAGGACCTGCAGGCGGAAGTCGAACGCGTGATCCAGGCCACCGCCGCCAACTATTCCTCGATGTACCAGGATGTCGCCCACGGCCGGCGCACCGAGATCGGCTACCTGCTCGGCCATGCCCTGGCCGAAGCGCAGCGCCACGACCTGTCGCTGCCGCGCCTGGACGAGCTGCACCGGCGCCTGTCGGCACATCTCACCCGGCTTGGATTGCCCACCCGCTAGCGGCGCGCTACCCTGCCGGCACTCCCCGTCAGTCGCGACAGTCCGCCCATGCCCCTGCGCCAGCGCCTCGAAAACCTGCCGGTCGGGCAGAAACTTCTGACCGCCGTGCTGGTACTGCTCGCCACCGTGCTGCTGGTGGCCAACTTCAGCTTCATCAGCGCCGCCTACTGGATTTCCCAGGAAAACATGGCGCCCCAGGCGCTGCAGATCCTCGGCCGGCTGATCGCCAGCCCGTCGCTGAGCAGCACCGCGCTGAGCTCGCCAACCGCCGCCAACGAGTTGCTGCGCCGCCTGGATGGCTATACGCCGCTGCGCGCGGCGGCGATCTACGACAGCCAGGGCGCGCTACTCGCCGAACTGCAGCAAGGCGAGTCCCTGAACCTGCCCAAGCGCGTCGAAAAGGTCGCAACCTGGCGCATCGGCGAGTTCCGCGCCAACCAGTTGATCGAACTGCCCCAGCAAGGCCAGCCCCCCGGTCACCTGCTGCTGGTCGCCTCCAGCGAACTGCCCGGCGCCTTCTACACCGGCACCCTGACCGCCAGCCTGGTGATCCTCGCCCTCAGCGTGCTGCTCTGGCTGCTGGTCGCCCAGCAGATCCGCCGCCTGGTGACCCGGCCGATCCTGCAACTGGAAGCGCTGTCGCGCCAGGTCACCCGCGACGAGGACTATTCGCTGCGCGCCGCACGCGGCAACCACGACGAGATCGGCAACCTGGCCGACGCCTTCAACACCATGCTGACCCGCATCGAAGCGCGCGAACAGCAGCTCAAGCGCGCCCGCGACGAAGCCCAGGCCGCCTTCGACCAGGCCCGCAACCTGGCCGAGGAAACCCGCCACTCCAACCGCAAGCTGGAGCTGGAAGTGCAGGTGCGCAGCAAGATCGAGAAGAAGCTCACCGGCTTCCAGAACTACCTGAACAGCATCATCGACTCCATGCCCTCGGCGCTGATCGCCCTCGACCAGGAGCTCTACGTCACCCAGTGGAACCAGGAGGCCAGCGCCCTCTCCGGCACCGCCCAGGAGGACGCCCTCAACCAGCCGGTGTTCCTCGCCTTCCCCTCGCTGAAGTTCTACCTCACCCAGCTCAAGCGCACCGCCGAGCGACACACGGTGGAGAAGATCGAGCGGGTCACCTGGATCCAGGACGGCGAGCCGCGCCACTACGCGCTGACCTTCTACCCACTGATGGGCGGCACCCTGCAGGGCGTGGTGATCCGCATCGACGACATCACCCAGCGGCTGTCGCTGGAGGAAATGATGGTGCAGTCGGAGAAGATGCTCTCGGTCGGTGGCCTGGCCGCCGGCATGGCCCACGAGATCAACAACCCGCTGGGCGCCATCCTGCACAACGTGCAGAACATCCGCCGGCGCCTGTCGCCCGAGCTGCCGAAGAACATCGAGCAGGCCGAAGCCGCCAACATCGACCTCGGCGCGGTGAACCGCTACCTGGAGAGCCGCGAGGTGCCGCAACTGCTCGACGGCATCCAGCAGGCCGGCTCGCGGGCGGCGAAGATCGTCACCCACATGCTCAGCTTCAGCCGGCGCAGCGACCGCCAACTGGCGCCTTGCGACCTGCCGTCGCTGATCGACCAGGCAGTGGAGATCGCCGGCAACGACTTCGACCTCACCGAAGGCTTCGACTTCAAGGGCCTGACCATCGTCCGCGACTTCGATCCCCGGCTCGGCGCGGTGCCGGCCACCGCCAACGAGCTGGAGCAGGTGCTGCTCAACCTGCTGAAGAACGCCGCCCAGGCCATCCACCTGCGCGAGGACGACCAGCCCGGCCGCATCACCCTGCGTACCCGGCTGAGCCCGCCGTGGGCGGAAATCCAGGTAGAGGACAACGGCATCGGCATGCCCGAGCAGGTGCGCAAGCGCATCTTCGAACCGTTCTTCACCACCAAGGAGATCGGCCAGGGCACGGGGCTGGGCCTGTCGGTGTCCTACTTCATCATCACCAACAACCACAAGGGGCAGATGGAAGTGCAGTCGCAGCTCGGCCAGGGCACCTGCTTCACCCTGCGTCTGCCACTGGCCTCCCCCGGCGAAACCACGAGCCACTGAACATGGGTTATCGACTGAGCAAGATCTACACGAAGACCGGCGACAAGGGCGAGACCGGCCTCGGCGACGGCCGCCGGGTGCCCAAGGACCACCCGCGCGTGGAAGCCATCGGCGAAGTGGACGCGCTGAACAGCCAGCTCGGCCTGCTGCTCGCCCAGCTCGCCGAACAGGAAGCCATGTGGCCGGGCCTGAGCGAACTGATCGAAGTCCTCTCCCCCTGCCAGCACCGCCTGTTCGACCTCGGCGGCGAACTGGCGATGCCGGCCTACCAGGCCCTGGGCGAAGCGGAAGTACAGCGCCTGGAAGCGGCCATCGACCGCTGGAACGAAGAAGTCGGCCCGCTGGAGAACTTCATCCTGCCCGGCGGCTCGACCCTGGTCGCCCAGACCCACATCTGCCGCAGCCAGGCACGCAGCGCCGAACGCCGCTGCCAGGCGCTCAACGCCATGGAACCGCTGGGCGCCGTCTCCCTGGCCTACATCAACCGCCTCTCCGACCTGCTGTTCGTCGCCGCCCGCCTGATCGCCAAGCGCATGCAGATCAACGAAGTGCTCTGGCAGGCCGCACCAAAGCCCTAGGCTGGAGGCTGGAGGCTGGAGGCTGGAGGCTGGAGGCTGGAGGCTGGAGGCTGGAGGCTGGACAGCGTTCTGGCCATGCACCTTCTACGTCAAACCCTTCTTCGCGGCCATGGAACTGGGCGTCCCCGCCGCTCCTACGGTCTCGACCTGTAGGAGCGCACCATGCGCGCGATACCCGGCAACGCAAAAGCATCGCCAGCAAGCTGGCTCCTACAACAGCGAACGAGTAGCCCGGATGCAATCCGGGGAAACCCTCCCGGATTTCATCCGGGCTACGTGGCGGTTTACTGGGTCCCCGCGTTAGTGGCGGCCCACGTAGGGTGCGCCGCACGCACCGATCCGAGTCCAACACCTACGTTTCCGGCGAACCACCCTGCCCGCGCAAGGTAAACGGTGCGCACGGCACACCCTCCAAAAGCCGGATCGCTTTTCCGTCCAGCCCTCCAGCGCTCTTCTCGTCTTTCATGCCGGCCAGAACGCGCGGATACCGGCCACACCCTGTGCGCCAACCCGTCCGGCGCGTTCGGCATCGTCGGGGCCGACGCCGCCGAGCAGGAACACCGGCTGGTTGAAACCGGCGATCAGCTCGCGCGCCGCGTCCCAGCCCAGGGGGCTCGCTTCGGGGTGGGTCCGGGTCGCCTGCACCGGCGACAGGGTGACGAAATCCACGCCCATCCGGTCGGCCAGTTCCAGCTCCTCGGCGCTGTGGCAGGAAGCGGCCAGCCAGCGCTCCTTGGGAAACGGCCGGCCATGGGCCGCATACTTGCGCAACTGTTCGGCGGTCAGGTGCCAGCCGGCGGCGGGAAAGTCGCCCAGCCACTCCAGCGGCCCCTTGAGCATGAGCTGCGCCTTGCCGGCGCACAGTCCCACGGCGTCCACCGCCAGGTCGCGGTATTCCGGGCTGTAGAGGTTCGGCGCGCGCAACTGGACCAGCCGGACACCGGACGCCAGCGCCGCCCGCAGCCCCTTGAGCAGAGCCGCCGGCTCGAGATCGTCAGGCGTGATCAGGTACTGGCGCGGCAACCGCGCGGCATGCACGATCGGCCGGTTGGCCGCCGGGAACTCGTAGTCGCCCAGCTCTCGCGGCGTCACCCAGGCCAGCGGCTGGCCTTCGGCGCCGTGCGGCTCGCCGGCGAACGCCGTGACGTCCCAGACATCCAGCAGGACATGCTTGTCCGGATAGTCGTGGTTCACCTGGATCAACGGGCTGGCCCGCTCGACGCGGATGCCCAGCTCTTCCTCCAGCTCGCGGGCCAGGGCCACCTCGACGGGCTCGCCCTCCTCGACCTTGCCACCGGGAAACTCCCACAGCCCGCCCTGGTGCTTGTCTTCCGGGCGACGGGCCAGCAGGATGCGGCCGGCGGCATCATGGATAACCGCCGCCGCCACATGGATTCGTTTCACGCTTCGCTTTCCTCCTGGGCGGCCTGCAACCAGCGCTGGAACGCCGGCCAATGGTAAATGGTATCGACATAGGCCGCGGCCACCGGCGGCAGGTCGATGCGGTAACTGCGCAGGCGGCTGGCCACCGGCGCATAGAAGGCATCCGCCAGGCTGGCGTGGCCGAACAGGAACGGGCCGTCCTGGCCGAAGCTGGAACGGCACTCGGCCCACAGCATGCAGATGCGCTGAATATCGGTCTTCGCCTCGTCCGGCACCCGTTCCAGCGCCTGGTCGCGCTTGAGGTCCATCGGCAGATGGGTACGCAAGGCGGCGAACCCGCTGTGCATTTCCGCGCAGATCGAGCGCGCCACCGCCCGGGCGTACTCGCCACGGGGCCACAGGTGGGCTTCCGGGAAACGTTCGGCCAGGTACTCGGCGATCGCCAGGGAATCCCAGACCAGCCCCTCCTCGGTCACCAGCAGCGGCACCTTGCCGCTCGGCGAGTATTCGAGGATGCGCAGGCGGGTGTCCGGGCGATTGAGACGGATCAACCGCTCGCGATAGGGCACGCCGGCCAGTTCGAGGGCCAGCGCGCCACGCAACGACCAGGACGAATAGCGTTTATCGCCGATTACCAGTTCCATCGCTCGCTCCTCGCTCGAACCGCGCCTTCGCAGTCATGGACCGCTTCTACGAACGCCGCACCGCCTTTTCCGCGCTCATGGCTCGGGGCTTGCCGTTACGTCCGGTATTCCGCATTGATCTTCACGTAATCATGGGACAGGTCGGTCGTCCAGATCGTTTCGCCGCAGGCGCCACGGCCCAGCTCGATACGGATGCCGATCTCGGCTTCGGCCATCACCCTGGCGCCCTGGTCCTCGGTGTAGCTGGCCGCGCGGCAGCCCTTGCTGGCGATGCACACGTCGCCGAGGAACACGTCGATCTTGCTGACGTCCAGTTGCGCCACACCGGCATAGCCCACGGCGGCGAGGATGCGTCCCCAGTTCGGGTCGGAGGCGAACAGCGCGGTCTTGATCAGCGGCGAATGGGCTACCGCGTAGGCCACGTCGAGGCATTCCTGGTGAGTGGCGCCGCCGTTGACCTGCACGGTGACGAACTTGGTGGCGCCCTCGCCGTCGCGGACGATGGCCTGGGCCAGCTCCATGGAGACTTCCAGCACCGCCTGCTTCAGGGCGGCGAACAGCGCCCCGCTGGCCTGGGCGATTTCCGGCAGCTCGGACTGGCCGGTGGCGATCAGCACGCAACTGTCGTTGGTGGAGGTATCGCCATCGATGGTGATGCGGTTGAAGGACTTGTTCGCCGCGTCGCGCAGCAGGTCCTGCAGCACGCCCTGGGCCACCTTGGCGTCGGTGGCGATGTAGCCGAGCATGGTCGCCATGTTCGGCTTGATCATCCCCGCGCCCTTGCTGATGCCGGTGACGGTGACGGTGACGCCCTCGTGGACGAACTGGCGGCTGGCCCCCTTCGGCAGGGTATCGGTGGTCATGATGCCTTCGGCCGCGGCAGCCCAGTTGTCCGCCTTGAGGTCGGCCAGGGCAGCCGGCAGGGCGGCCTCGATCTTCTCCACCGGCAGCGGCTCGCCGATCACCCCGGTGGAAAACGGCAGCACCGCATTGGCCGGCACGCCGGCCAGCTCGGCCAGCTTGACACAGGTGCGCGTGGCATTGGCCAGGCCCGGCTCGCCGGTGCCGGCGTTGGCGTTGCCGGTGTTGGTCAGCAGGTAGCGGACCGGTCCGAGGAAACGCTGCTTGCAGAGGATCACCGGCGCCGCGCAGAAGGCGTTGAGGGTGAACACCCCGGCCACGCTGGAACCCTCGGCGCAGCGCATCACCACCACATCCTTGCGCCCGGGGCGCTTGATGCCGGCCGAAGCGATGCCGAGTTCGAAACCGGGGACCGGGTGCAGGGTAGGCAGGGGACCAAGACCGACAGCCATGGAGAGCGCTCCTTGTTGGATACAGTTATCGAAGACCGGGAAGACGGTCCGAATCTAGGCAAAAACGCCGCGAGCGGCTAAGCCGGTCGCGGCGTCGATGGTGCAGGCAGCGGAGCCGCAGAACCCTCTCGTGATCTCGCGGGTCGGGACCGCTTTAACGCAGTATGGCCGACGCGCGACGAATCATGAGCAGGTTCTCAGTTCACCTGCCCGTGGCAATGCTTGTACTTCTTGCCGGAACCGCAGGGGCAGGGCTCGTTGCGACCGATCTTCGGCTCCGCGCGCACCGGTGCGGCGGCCACGGCGACATCGCCTTCCTCGGCCGCCTCAGGCTGCGCCAGGGCGGACACCTCGGCATGCTGGAACTGCATGCGCTTGGCCAACTCCTCTGCTTCGCGGCGCAGGCGCGCCTCTTCCTCGGCCGGGTCCTCGCGACGCACCTGGACGTGGGAAAGCACGCGGATGGTGTCGCGCTTGACGGACTCGAGCAGCTCCTGGAACAGGTTGAAGGACTCGCGCTTGTACTCCTGCTTGGGGTTCTTCTGCGCGTAACCGCGCAGGTGGATGCCGTGGCGCAGGTGGTCCATGGTCGACAGGTGGTCCTTCCACAGATCGTCGAGCACGCGCAGCAGGATCTGCTTCTCGAAGGTGCGCAGCGCCTCGGCGCTGGCCAGATCTTCCTTCTCCTGGTAGGCCGCGACTAGGTGCTCGAGGATGCGCGCATGCAGCGGCTCCTCGTGCAGGTGGTCGTCCTCGTCCAGCCACTGCTGGACCGGCAGCTTGATACCGAAGTCGCTGTACAACGTGGCTTCCAGGCCGGCCACGTCCCACTGCTCGGGCAGCGATTGCGGCGGGATGTACTGGTGGAAGGTGCTGTTCAGCACTTCCTCGCGGAACTCGGCGATGGTGTCGCCGATGTCCTGGGCGGCCAGCAGGCTGTTGCGCATGTGGTAGATCACCTTGCGCTGCTCGTTGGCCACGTCGTCGTATTCGAGCAATTGCTTGCGGATGTCGAAGTTGCGGCCTTCGACCTTGCGCTGCGCCTTCTCGATGGCATTGGTCACCATGCGGTGCTCGATGGCCTCGCCCGGCTGCATGCCCAGGGCCTTCATGAAGTTCTTCACCCGGTCGGAGGCGAAGATGCGCATCAGGTTGTCTTCCAGCGACAGGTAGAAGCGGCTGGAACCCGGGTCGCCCTGACGGCCGGCACGGCCGCGCAACTGGTTGTCGATACGGCGGGATTCATGACGCTCGGAAGCGATCACGTGCAGGCCGCCGGCCTCGATCACCTGCTGGTGGCGCTTCTGCCAGTCGGCCTTGATCTGTGCGACCTGCTCGTCGGTGGGATTCTCCAGGGCCGCCACTTCGGCTTCCCAGTTACCGCCCAGCAGGATGTCCGTACCACGGCCGGCCATGTTGGTGGCGATGGTCACCGCGCCCGGACGACCGGCCTGGGCGATGATCTCGGCTTCCTTCTCGTGATACTTGGCGTTGAGCACCTTGTGCTCGATGCCGGCCTCTTCCAACAACTTGGAGACGTACTCGGAGGCTTCGATCGTCGCGGTGCCGACCAGTACCGGACGGCCGTTGGCCTGGCAGTCCTTGATGTCGGCGATGACCGCCTGGTACTTCTCGTCCTGGGTCAGGTACACCAGGTCGTTGAAGTCCTTGCGCGCGACCGGCCGATGGGTGGGGATCACCATCACATCGAGGCCGTAGATCTGGCGGAACTCGAAGGCCTCGGTGTCGGCGGTGCCGGTCATGCCGGAGAGCTTCTTGTACAGGCGGAAGTAGTTCTGGAAGGTGGTCGAGGCCAGGGTCTGGCTCTCGGCCTGGATGTTCACGCCTTCCTTCGCCTCGATGGCCTGGTGCAGGCCCTCGGACAGGCGACGGCCCTGCATGGTGCGGCCGGTGTGCTCGTCGATCAGGATGACCTGGCCGTTCTGCACGATGTATTCGACGTTGCGGTGGAACAGGGTATGCGCGCGCAACGCGGCGTAGACGTGGGTCAGCAGGCTGAGGTTGTGCGCCGAGTAGAGGCTCTCGCCTTCGGCCAGCAGGCCGTTCTGGGCGAGCAGCTCCTCGATGAACTGGTGCCCGGCCTCGTTCAGCTCCACCTGGCGGGTCTTCTCGTCGATGCTGTAGTGGCCTTCCTGGGTCACCTGCCCTTCGACTTCCTCGATGTGCCGCTTGAGGCGCGGGATCAGGCGGTTCATCTCGATGTACAGCTTGGAGCTGTCCTCGGCCTGGCCGGAGATGATCAGCGGGGTACGCGCTTCGTCGATGAGGATCGAGTCCACTTCGTCGACCACGGCGAAGTTCAGCTCGCGCTGGAACTTGTCGTCCAGGCTGAAGGCCATGTTGTCGCGCAGGTAGTCGAAACCGAATTCGTTGTTGGTGCCGTAGGTAATGTCGGCGGCGTAGGCGGCACGCTTCTCTTCCGGCGGCTGGAACGGGCTGACGATGCCGAGCGACAGGCCGAGGAACTCGTACAGCGGGCGCATCCAATTGGCGTCGCGGCGGGCCAGGTAGTCGTTCACCGTGACCACGTGCACGCCCTTGCCGGACAGCGCGTTGAGGTACACCGCCAGGGTCGCCACCAGGGTCTTGCCCTCACCGGTGCGCATTTCGGCGATCTTGCCTTCGTGCAAGGTCATGCCACCGATCAACTGGACATCGAAGTGACGCATGCCCATCACCCGCTTGCCGGCCTCGCGTGCCACGGCGAAGGCTTCCGGCAGGAGTTGATCGAGGGTCTCACCTTTTGCCAGACGCGCCTTGAACTCCTCTGTCTTGGCCCGTAACTGCTCGTCGGACAGGGCCACCATCTGCTCTTCGAGCGCATTCACGGCCTGTACGGCCTTGAGCATGCGTTTGACTTCACGCTCGTTCTTGCTTCCAAAGAGTTTCTTCAACAAAGGCGCAAACATATCGGCAGGGTCTTCCACACTATGGATGGAGGGCGGCCTCGCGAGTCGCCCGCGCAGCCTTATGGGCTGCATGCGAAGCGGGCATTCTACTCGGAATCGATGGAGAGGAAAGTAGCCCCGTTCGCGACTGGTACGCGTTTTCGGGCGACCGGGCGGTCGCCTGGAATGGCTCGGGCGGCCTCAGCAGGCGCACTAAAGCGGGCGCACCGGGCTCGTCCGGCGCCCGGCACAGGACGGCTTTCTGCTAACATCGCACCTCATCCACCGCAGGCACCCACCATGACCTTCCGCCCGTTGCCGGCCCGCTCTCCCGCCGCCCTGTTGCGCGAAGCCAAGCCGCTGCAAGGCCTGATAGACCAGGCCGAACGCCTGGCCCATCTGCAGAACCTGCTGCACAGCCAACTGCAACCAGCGGCCCGCGAGCACTGCCACGTCGCCGCCTGGCGTGACGGCAGCCTGCTGCTGGTGGTCACCGATGGCCACTGGGCCACCCGGCTGCGCTACCAGCAACGCCGCCTGCTGCGCCAGTTGCAGGGCTTCGACGAGTTCGCCGGGCTGACCCGCCTCCTGTTCAAGGTGCAACCACCGCAGACCCAGAGCCAGGGGCGCGGTCGCTGTGCCAGCCTGTCGGCCAACGCCGCCGACAGCATCCGCGCTACCGCCGAACACATCGGCGACCCACGCCTGCGCGCCGCCCTCGAACGCCTGGCCAGCCATGGCGACAAGCCGTAGGAAGGATCGGGCGACGTTCCGTTTCAGCCCGCCAGTCCAAGGCCCTGTTCGGCTCATTGGATTCCCGCGTGCGCGGGAATGACGGGGCCTGAAGCACGCTGGTTGTTCCCCGTCGTCCTCGCGAACGCGGGGACCCAGTAAAAGAAAAAAGGCCACCCGAAGGTGGCCTCAATAAAAAGCAAAAGGGAGAGATTGTCTCGTCGGCCGCGCTTAACCGGCAGCTACCGGACGCATGTAGGAGATGGGAGCGCTCTTCACATCATCGAAGGTCACCACTTCCCACGCATCCTTTTCCGCGATCAGTGCGCGCAACAGACGGTTGTTCAGCGCATGCCCCGACTTGAAGCCGCGGAATTCGCCGATCAGGCTGTTGCCCAGCAGGTAGAGGTCGCCGATGGCGTCGAGGATCTTGTGCTTGACGAACTCGTCCTCGTAACGCAGGCCGTCTTCGTTGAGCACGCTGTCCTCGTCCACCACGATGGCATTTTCCACACTGCCGCCGAGTGCCAGGTTCTGCGAACGCAGGAACTCGATATCGCTCATGAAGCCGAAGGTCCGCGCGCGGCTGACCTCCTTGACGAACGAGGTGCTGGAGAAGTCCACGCTGGCCCGTTGGGTACGCCCACGGAATACCGGATGGTCGAAGTCGATCTCGAAGCTCACCTTGAAGCCGTCGAACGGTACGAAGGTGGCGCGCTTGTCGCCCTCTTCCACCGTCACCTCGCGCTTGATGCGGATGAACTGCTTGGCCTTCTCCTGCTCCTGCAGGCCTGCGGATTGAATCAGGAATACGAAGGGACCGGCGCTGCCATCCATGATCGGCACTTCGGACGCGGAGAGCTCGACGTAGGCGTTATCGATGCCCAGGCCAGCCATGGCCGAAAGCAGGTGCTCCACGGTGTCCACCTTGACATCACCATTGACCAGGGTGGTCGACATGGTGGTTTCCCCGACGTTCTCGGCCCGGGCGCGGATTTCCACGACAGGATCGAGGTCGGTACGACGGAACACGATTCCGGTATCCACCGGGGCCGGCTTCAGGGTCAGGTAAACCTTTTCCCCGGAATGCAAGCCGACGCCCGTGGCCCGGATGATGTTCTTCAGGGTGCGTTGTCTGATCATGGCTTTGGCCGCTATAGCACTAGTTGCGAATTGTTTTCAACAATGGCCGGCGATGATAGCAGAACCGGCCTTTGCTGAAAAACGCCAATCACCTTAATACTCCTGATAAATCAGATTAATCGGCCTGGCGACGCAGGAACGCCGGGATGTCCAGGTAGTCCAGATCATCCTGGGCATTCAGCTTGGCTGCGGCCGAGCCACCATGGCTCTGACGCTGCACGGTCGGGCGATCGTAGTCCTTGTAGTTGACCGACGGTTGTTCCGGACGAGCGGCGGCAGGTGCGCTGATGGTCGCGGCCGGCACGGTGTTGTCGACCACCTTGACCGGCTTCTCGATCTTCGCACCCAGGCCGGTGGCGACCACGGTGACATGCAGTTCGTCGCGCATTTCCGGATCGATCACCGCGCCGACCTTGACGGTGGCGTGCTCGGAGGCGAAGGCCTCGATGATCTCGCCGACCGCGGCGTACTCGCCGAGGGACAGGTCCAGACCGGCTGTGATGTTCACCAGGATACCGCGCGCGCCCTGCAGGTTGACGTCTTCCAGCAGCGGGTTGCGGATCGCCGCCTCGGTGGCCTCGCGGGCACGATTCGGACCGCTGGCGCAGCCGGTACCCATCATCGCCATGCCCATCTCGCCCATCACCGTCTTCACGTCGGCGAAGTCGACGTTCATCAGGCCCGGACGCTGCATGATGTCGGAGATGCCACGCACCGCACCGGCCAGCACGTCGTCGGCCTTGGCGAAGGCGGACAGCAGGCTGGCATCCTTGCCGAGGATGGTCAGCAGCTTCTCGTTGGGGATGGTGATCAGAGAGTCGACGCTCTCGGCCAGCGCACGGATGCCGTCATCGGCGACCTGCATGCGCTTGCGGCCCTCGAACGGGAACGGACGGGTCACCACCGCAACGGTGAGGATACCCATCTCCTTGGCCACTTCGGCGATGATCGGCGCCGCACCGGTGCCGGTGCCGCCGCCCATGCCGGTGGTGATGAACACCATGTCGGCGCCTTGCAGCACCTCGTTGATGCGCTCACGGTCCTCCAGGGCGGCCTGACGGCCGATCTCCGGGTTGGTACCGGCACCCAGGCCCTTGGTCACGCCGCAGCCAAGCTGCAGCACGGTACGCGCGCTGACGTTCTTCAACGCCTGCGCATCGGTGTTGGCGCAGATGAATTCCACGCCTTCGATGTTGTTCTTGATCATGTGGTTGACGGCATTACCGCCGCCGCCGCCCACGCCGATCACCTTGATCACTGCACTTTGCGGGACATTGTCTACGAGCTCGAACATTTTCCCCTCTCCTTTGCTTTCTAGTTGTAACGCCTACTGCGGTGGAACATCAGAAATTGCCCTGGACCCAGCGTTTCAGCCGCTCCAGTACCGGTGTCTTGGGTTCGTCGGCATACAAGCCGCCGGGAGACATGCCGATGCCGTCGGCCTGCTTCTGCAGTCCGTACAGCAACAGGCCCACGCCCGTTGAATAGATGGGATTGCGAACCACGTCGGCCATCCCCTTGACGCCATGCGGCACGCCCAGGCGCACCGGCATGTGGAAGATCTCTTCGGCGAGTTCGACCGCGCCTTCCATTTTCGCGGTGCCGCCGGTGAGGACGATCCCGCCCGGGATCAGGTCCTCGTAACCGCTACGGCGCAACTCGGCCTGGATCAACGTGAACAGTTCGTCGTAGCGCGGCTCGACGACCTCCGCCAGGGCCTGGCGGGACAGCTCGCGCGGCGGCCGCTCACCGACGCTGGGCACCTTGATGGTCTCGCCCGCACCGGCCAGCTTGGCCAGTGCGCAGGCGTAACGGATCTTGATTTCCTCGGCGTACTGGGTCGGCGTGCGCAGCGCCATGGCGATGTCGTTGGTGACCTGGTCGCCGGCGATCGGGATCACTGCGGTGTGGCGGATCGCCCCTTCGGTGAAGATCGCCATGTCGGTGGTGCCGCCGCCGATGTCGACCAGGCACACGCCCAGTTCCTTCTCGTCCTCGGTGAGCACCGAATAGGTCGAGGCCAGTTGCTCGAGGATGATGTCGTCGACTTCCAGGCCACAGCGGCGCACGCACTTCTCGATGTTCTGCGCAGCGTTCACCGCGCAGGTCACCACGTGCACCTTGGCTTCCAGGCGCACGCCGGACATGCCCAGCGGCTCGCGCACGCCTTCCTGGTTATCGATCACGTAGTCCTGCGGCAAGGTGTGCAGCACCCTCTGGTCGGAGGGAATGGCCACCGCCTGGGCGGCGTCCAGCACACGGTCGATGTCGGCGACGCTGACCTCGCGGTCGCGGATGGCGACGATGCCGTGGGAGTTCAGGCTGCGGATATGGCTGCCGGCCACGCCGACGAAGGCCGAGTGGATACGGCACCCGGCCATCATCTGCGCTTCCTCGACGGCGCGCTGGATCGACTGCACGGTCGACTCGATGTTGACCACCACGCCCTTTTTCAGGCCACGCGATGGGTGCGTGCCGATACCGACGATTTCCAACTGACCGTCAGCCGCCACCTCGCCCACCAGCGCCACCACCTTGGAGGTGCCGATATCGAGGCCGACGATCATCTTGCCGCTCTGCACGTTTGCCATTCTGTTGCCTCTCCTAACTCACTGGACGGCGACGGCTTCCGCCGCCGTCGGCGCCACCGGCTCGCGCCACGCCACGGCCAGGCCGTTGGAGTAGCGGAGGTCGATGCGCGCGATATTCGCGATCTGTTCTTTCAGGGTCTTGTCGTACACGGCGATGAAACGGCGCATCTTCTCCACCAGATGGTCGCGGCCGATCGCCAGTTCGATGCTCTGCCCGCTGCTGCTTTCGTTGGCGCTGAGGAACCAACTGCCACGATCGCGCATCTCCAGGCGGGTGATGGCGAACCCCAACGGGCGCAGCATCTGACTGAGCATCTGGTACTGCTGCATCACCTTTTCCTGGGCCCGCTGCGGCCCGACCAACTGCGGCAGGTTCTCGTAGTTGGCCAACTCGCGCGGAGTGAACGCCTGGCCCTGGTTGTTGAGCAGCGCCTCGTCGCCCCAGCGGGCCACCGGCAATTGCTCTTCCAGGCGAATCGACACCTGGTCCGGCCACACCCGGCGCACTTCGGCGCGCGCGATCCAGGGCATGCTCTCCAGCTCCGTGCGCATGCCGTTCAGGTCGACGCTGAGGAAGCGCGCGCCGCCCACGAAGGGAGCCAGACGCTGCTGCACCGCCTGCTGGCTGATGTAGCTGAGCTCGCCACTGACGCTGACCCGGCTGATCGGCTGGTCGGCATAGGGCAGCAGGTACTGCGCGCCCTCGTAGGTCGCGAAGCCCAGCGCACCCAGCAGCGTCGGCCAGAGCAGGTGCTTGAGGAACGCGAAGTTCGGCTTCGGCAGGCGAGCCGCCAGCGGTTCCTTGGCCACCATCCGGCTGGCACCACGCGGCGCCGCCTTTCGCGACGGGGCGCGAAGCGGTGCGGGCTGCTGGTGACGGAGAGTGGCGCCGTGCATGGACTTAACCTCGGCTCTCGACGCTGTCGGCGAGAATCGCCAGGACCAGTTGCTGGAAATCCAGGCCGGCGGCACGGGCGGCCATCGGCACCAGACTGTGATCGGTCATGCCCGGAACGGTATTCACCTCGAGCAGCCAGAAGCGGCCGTCGGCGTCCTGCATCACGTCGGCGCGGGCCCAGCCCTGCACGCCGACCGCCTCGCAGGCGCGCCGGGTCAGCTCCTTGAGTTCCTCTTCCTTGGCGGCATCCAGGCCGCAGGGGATCAGGTACTGGGTGTCATCGGCCAGGTACTTGGCGTCGTAGTCGTAGAAAATGTGCGGCGTCCCCAGGCGGATCGGCGGCAGCACCTCGCCACGCAGCATGGCGATGGTGAACTCCGGGCCGTGGATCCACTGCTCGACCAGCACCTGCGAGTCGTAGCGGGCGGCGTCCTGCCAGGCGGCGATCAATTCGTCGACGCCGTTCACCTTGGCCATGCCGATGCTGGAACCTTCATGGGCCGGTTTGACGATCAGCGGGAAGCCCAGTTCCGTGGCCGCGGCGCGACAGTCGTCGACGCTCGCCAATACCGCATGGCGCGGAGTCGGCAGGCCGAGGCTGTGCCACACCTGCTTGGTGCGCAGCTTGTCCATGGCCAGCGCCGAGGCGAGGATGCCGCTGCCGGTGTAGGGAATCCCCGCGCATTCGAGCAGGCCCTGCATGCTGCCGTCCTCGCCGCCACGGCCGTGCAGGACGATGAAGGCACGATCGATGCGCTCGCTGGCCAGGCGCGACAGGAAGTCATCGCCGACGTCGATGCCGAATGCATCGACTCCGGCGCTCTTCAACGCTTCCAGCACGGCATTGCCGGACTTCAGCGAAACCTCGCGCTCGGCGCTCTTGCCGCCGAGCAGCACGGCGACGCGGCCGAATGCCCGGGGATCGAGAGTGGACTTCAGGCTGCTCATGGGGTCTTCCTCGCGGCCGCCGCGGGCACGGCGCCGGCAAACAATGGGCTTTGCAACAGTTGCGGAGCCACCCCGCCGATATCGCCGGCGCCCTGGCAGAGCAGGATGTCGCCGTCACGCAGCAGCGGCTTGAGTAGCGGTGCCAGTTCGGTGCCGCGCTCGACGTAGATCGGATCGAGCTGGCCGCGCTGGCGGATGCTGTGGCACAACTGGCGGCTGTCGGCGCCGGGAATCGGCTCCTCGCCGGCCGGGTAGACCTCCAGCAACAGCAGTACATTGGCGTCGCCGAGCACCTGCACGAAGTCGTCGTACAGGTCGCGGGTGCGGCTGTAGCGGTGCGGCTGGTAGACCATCACCAGGCGCCGGCCCGGCCATCCGCCGCGCACCGCCTTGATCACCGCGGCGACTTCGCGCGGGTGGTGGCCGTAGTCGTCGACCAGCATCACCTGGCCGCCTTCGACCGGCAGTTCGCCGTACACCTGGAAGCGCCGGCCGACGCCCTGGAAGCCGGACAGGCCCTGGACGATGGACGCGTCCTTGATGCCTTCGTCGGTGGCGATGGCAATGGTCGCCAGGGAGTTCAGCACGTTGTGGATGCCCGGCATGTTGACCGACACGTCGAGCGGCGCGTGGCCGCTGCGCAGCACGGTGAAATGGGTCTGCATGCCTTCCTGGCGGATGTTGATGGCGCGCACGTCGGCATCTTCGCTGAGGCCGTAGGTGACGGTCGGCCGCGCCACCTGCGGAAGGATCTCGCGCACCACCGGGTCGTCCACGCAGAGCACCGCCAGCCCGTAGAACGGCAGGTTGTGGAGGAACTCGACGAAGGTCTTCTTCAGGCGATTGAAGTCGCCCTCGTAGGTGCCCATGTGGTCCATGTCGATGTTGGTGACCACCGCGACCATCGGCTGCAAGTGCAGGAAGCTGGCGTCGCTCTCGTCGGCCTCGGCCACCAGGTAGCGGCTGGTGCCGAGCTGGGCGTTGGTGCCGGCGGCGTTGAGGCGGCCGCCGATCACGAAGGTCGGGTCCAGGCCGCCGGCGGCGAACACCGAGGCGATCAGGCTGGTGGTGGTGGTCTTGCCATGGGTGCCGGCCACCGCGATACCGTGGCGGTAGCGCATCAGCTCAGCAAGCATCTCGGCACGCGGCACCACCGGGATGCGCCGCTCCAGGGCGGTGGCGACTTCCGGGTTGGTGGTATTGATGGCGCTGGAAACCACCAGCACGTCGGCCTGCTCGGCATTCTCCGCGCGGTGGCCGATGAAGATCTGCGCGCCGAAGCTTTCCAGGCGCTCGGTCACCGCCGAGGCCTTGAGGTCGGAGCCGGACACCTGGTAGCCGAGGTTGAGCAGCACCTCGGCGATACCGCACATGCCGGCGCCGCCGATGCCGACGAAGTGGATGCGGCGGATGCGGCGCATTTCCGGCTGCGGCATGGCTTTGCGGCTCTCAACCATGGGCCACCTCCAGGCAGACATCGACCACCGTGCGGGTAGCATCGGGCTTGGCCAGGCGCCGCGCATGGCGGCCCATCTGAATCAGTCGTTCGGGTTGCATCAGAACCTCGGTCAGGTACGCGGCCAGATCGTCGGGATCGGTGGTCGCTTGTGGCAGCAGGAGAGCGGCGCCCTCCTCGGCCAGGTATTTGGCGTTCTGGGTCTGGTGATCGTCGATCGCATGGGGCAGAGGCACCAGGAAGGACGCCAGGCCGGCGGCGGCCAACTCGCTGACGGTCAGCGCGCCGGCACGACAGACCACCAGGTCGGCCCAGGCGTAGGCGCCGGCCATATCCTGGATGAACGGCACCACATGGGCTTTGACGCCGGCATCGGCGTAGCGTTCGACGGTCAGCGCATCGTGTTGCCTGCCGGCCTGGTGCACCACTTCCGGGCGCAGCTCGGCGGCCACTTCGGCCAGCGCCGCCGGCAACAATTTGTTCAGGGGTTCGGCGCCCAGGCTGCCGCCGAGCACCAGCAGGCGCGGACGCCGGCCGGCCAACGGCTCGCGCGGGGTTTCCAGGAACAGCTCCTCGCGCACCGGGTTGCCGGTGGTGCGGCGGCGCTGGCCACCCCGACGGAAGGTATTCGGGAAAGCCTCGCAGACGCGCTTGGCGAACAGCGCCAGGCTGCGGTTGGCGGTACCGGCCACGGCGTTCTGCTCGTGGATGACCAGCGGCACGCCGGCCAGCCTGGCCGCCAGCCCGCCCGGGCCGGTCACGTAGCCGCCCATGCCGAGCACGCAGATCGGCTGCAATTGCTTGACGATCCTACGCGCCTGCAACAGTGCCTTGACCAACTGGAACGGCGCCTTGAGCAGGGCCAGCTTGCCCTTGCCGCGCAGTCCGCTGACCTCGATCAGGTGCAGCGGCAGGCCGGCCTGGGGCACCAGCTCGTTCTCGATGCCGCGCGGCGTGCCCAGCCAGTGGACGCGGTAGCCGCGCGCCTGGAACTCGCGGGCACAGGCCAGCGCCGGGAACACATGCCCCCCGGTGCCGCCGGCCATGATCAGGACATTCGCACTCATCGGCTCAACTCCCGTAACGGCGGTTGGTCTTCGGCGAAGTCCTCTTCGCTGAACTCGGTTTCCTCGTTGCCCAACTGCGTCCGCCGCTCCCATTCGATGCGCAGGAGCAGCCCCAGGCAGATGCAGCAGACCACCAGCGAGCTGCCGCCGTAGCTGAGGAACGGCAGGGTCAGGCCCTTGGTCGGCAGCAGGCCGACGTTCACGCCGATGTTGATCAGGAACTGGCCGATCCACAGGAAAGCCAGCCCGTAGGCGACATAGGCGGAGAAGAACTGCCCGGCCTTCTCCGCCCACAGGCCGATGTACAGGGCACGCACGGTGACGAAAACGAACAGCCCCAGGGTGAGCAGCGCGCCGATCAGGCCAAGCTCCTCGGCGAGCACCGAGAACACGAAGTCGGTGTGCGCTTCCGGCAGGTAGAACTGTTTCTGCACGCTGTTGCCGAGGCCCACGCCGAACCACTCGCCACGGCCGAAGGCGATCAGCGCCTGGGACAACTGGTAGCCGGAACCGAACTGGTCGGCCCAGGGATCGGTGAAGCTGGTCAGGCGCGCCATCCGGTACGGCTGCGCCTGGACCAGGATGAACACCGCAGCGACCGCCAGGGCCACCAGCAAGCCGAAACGGAACAGGCCGACGCCGCCGAGGAACAGCATGGCCGCCGCCGCGCCCATCATCACCACGGTGGCGCCGAAGTCCGGCTCCATCAGCAGCAGGAAGGCCATCGGCATCAGCACGATGAACGGCTTGAAGAAGCCCATCCAGCTCTCGCGCACCTCTTCCTGGCGGCGCACCAGGTAACCCGCGAGGAAGATCACCGCGAACACCTTGGCCAGCTCGGAGGGCTGCACGTTGAACATGCCGAAGCCGATCCAGCGCATCGAACCGTTCACCTCACGGCCGATTCCCGGCACCAGCACCAGCACCAGCAGGGCGAAACCGACGAGCAGCAGCTTCCAGCTCATGTTCTGCCAGAAGGCCATGGGGATCATCAGGGTCAGGCCGCCGGCGACCAGGCCGATGGCCACGTAGATCAGGTGGCGGATCATGTGGTAGAGCGGGTTGCCCGTCTGCGCCGCGGCGACTTCCGAGGACGCCGAGGTGATCATCACCAGGCCCAGGCCGAGCAATGCCAGGCAGCCGGCGAGCATCGGGAAGTCCACGTCGATGCCGCGCCGGCTCAACAGCGGCGAGGGATAGGGACGGAACATGCCGGGCAGCGTAGGCAGCATCAGTCGAGCGCCTCCACCGCTTGGGCGAACAGGCGTCCGCGCTCTTCGAAGTTCTTGAACATGTCCAGGCTGGCACAGGCCGGCGACAGCAGCACCGCATCGCCCGCCCCGGCCAGCTCGGCGGAGCGCGCCACTGCTTCGTCGAGGCTCGACACCCGCACCAGCGGCACGGCATCGCCCAGCGCGGCGGCGATCAGTTCGGCGTCGCGGCCGAGCAGCACCACGGCGCGGCAGTATTTCGCCACCGGCGCGCGCAGGGCGGAGAAGTCCGCGCCCTTGCCGTCGCCGCCGGCGACCAGCACCAGCCTGCCGTCGATGTCGGCGCCCAGGCCCTCGATGGCGGCCAGCGCGGCACCGACGTTGGTGGCCTTGGAATCGTCGTAGTAGTTCACCCCGCGCAACTCGCGCAGCCACTGGCAACGGTGCGGCAAGCCGGCGAAGCCCTTCAGCGCCGCGAGCATCGGCTCGAACGGCAGGCCGACGGCATGACCGAGCGCCAGCGCCGCCAGGGCGTTGGACTGGTTGTGGGCGCCACGAATCTTCAGCTCGGATACCGGCATCAATTTGTCGAACTGGAAGGCCAGGTACTTCACCCCGTCCTCTTCGACTAGGCCGAAGCGCTTGAAGTCGGGCTTGCCCAGGCCGAAGCTCCACATCGGCACGTCGTCGCCGACCAGCGGGCGGGACAGCGCATCGTCGCGGTTCACCACCACCTGGCGGGCACCACGGAAGATCCGGTGCTTGGCCAGGTGATAGGCCGGCAGGCCGCTGTAGCGATCCATGTGGTCTTCGCTGACGTTCAGGCAGGTAGCCACTTCGGCATTCAGTTGCTCGGTGGTTTCCAACTGGAAGCTGGACAGCTCCAGTACGTACAGCTCGACGTCGTCGGCCAGCAGGTCGAGGGCCGGCGTGCCCAGGTTGCCGCCCACCGCCACGCGCTTGCCGGCCGCCCGGGCCATCTCGCCGACCAGGGTGGTGACGGTGCTCTTGGCGTTGGAACCGGTGATCGCCACGATCGGCGCCTTGGCATGGCGGGCGAACAGGTCGATGTCGCCGGACAGCTTCACGCCGCGCCGCGCGGCTTCCTGCAGCGCCGGGGTGGCGACGGCCAGGCCGGGGCTCACGTAGAGCTCCGAGGCGCGGCCGAGGAAGTCCGCATCCAGTTCGCCGCAACGCACTTCCACGCCCGGGTAGTCGCGTTGCAGGGTCGCCAGCTCCGGCGGGTTCGCGCGCGTGTCAGCCACGGCGAAGCGCACGCCCTGACGCGCCAGGAAGCGCACCAGGGACATGCCGCTCTTGCCGAGGCCGACAACGATGCGGAACTGGTCGGAAGCGATCAACGACACTCTCTGTTACCTCAGTTTCAACGTGGCCAGGCCGATCAGCACCAGGATCACGGTGATGATCCAGAAACGCACGATGACGCGCGGCTCGGGCCAGCCTTTCAGTTCGAAGTGGTGGTGGATCGGCGCCATGCGGAACACCCGCTTGCCGGTGAGCTTGAAGGAAGCGACCTGGATCACCACCGACAGGGTTTCCATGACGAACACGCCGCCCATGATCGCCAGCACGATTTCCTGGCGGACGATCACCGCGATGGTGCCCAGCGCGGCGCCCAGCGCCAGCGCACCGACGTCGCCCATGAAGACCTGCGCCGGGTAGGTGTTGAACCACAGGAAGCCCAGGCCCGCGCCGACCAGCGCGGCGCAGAATACGATCAGCTCGCCGGCGCCCGGCACGTACGGGATCAGCAGGTATTCGGCAAACTTCACGTTGCCCGACAGGTAGCAGAAGATGCCCAGTGCGCCGCCGACCATCACCGTGGGCATGATCGCCAGCCCGTCGAGGCCGTCGGTGAGATTCACCGCGTTGCTCGAACCGACGATCACGAAATAGCTGAGCACCACGAAGCCGATGCCGAGCGGGATGCTCACATCCTTGAGCATCGGCACGATCAGGGTGGTCTCCACCGGGCTCTGCGCGGTCATATAAAGGAAGATCGCCGCGCACAGGCCGAACACCGACTGCCAGAAATACTTCCAGCGGCTCGGCAGGCCGCGGGAGTTCTTCTCGATCACCTTGCGATAGTCGTCGACCCAGCCGATGCCGCCGAACAGCAGGGTGACCAGCAGCACCACCCACACGTAGCGGTTGGACAGGTCGGCCCACAGCAGGGTGCTGACACCGATGGCGGACAGGATCAGCGCGCCGCCCATGGTCGGCGTGCCCTTCTTCGACAGGTGCGACTGTGGACCGTCGTCACGCACCGCCTGGCCGATCTGGCGGGTCTGCAGGGTGCGGATCATCCACGGCCCGAGCCACAGCGCCAGCGCCAGGGCGGTGAGCACGCCGAGGATGCCGCGCAGGGTCAGGTACTGGAAGACCGCGAAGCCCTTGTGGAACTGTTGCAGATACTCGGCCAACAGCAGCAGCATTTAGTGAGTCTCCTCGCTGGTACCGCACAACGCCGCGACGACCTTGTCCATCGCCGCGCTGCGCGATCCCTTAATCAGAATGGTGGTGTCGCCCCGCTCGTGGCGGAGTGCTTCGATCAGGCTGGCTTGATCCGGGAAATGGCGGCCATCGGCGCCGAACGCATCGATCGCGTGAGCCGTCAGCGGGCCCACGGCATACAGGCTGTCGACCTTGCCGGCGGCATAGGCGCCGACCTCGCGGTGGCCCTGCTCGGCCCACTCGCCCAGCTCGCCGATATCGCCCAGCACCAGCACGGTGCGCCCGGAAAAGGCGGCGAGTATATCAATGGCCGCACACACGGAAGTCGGGTTGGCGTTGTAGCTGTCGTCGATCACTCGCACGCCGTTCGTCGCCAACTGCGCTACCGCGCGGCCCTTGACCGGCTGCACGGTTTCCAGCCCCTGGACGATGCCGACCAACGGCACGCCGAGGGCATGGGCCGCGGCGGCGGCGGCCAAGGCATTGGCGACGTTGTGGGTGCCAAGCAGGTTGAGCTGGATGCGCGCCTGCCCGGCCGGACCGTTCAGGGTGAAGCCCTGGCAGCCACGGGCATCGCGGCCCAGGTCGCTGGCGTGGAAGTCGGCGGTGCTGTCGGTGAGCGCGAAGCTCAGCACTTGGCGGCCGGCGGCACGCGCCTGCCAGACGGAAAACGCCATGTCGTCGCGATTGAGCACCGCCACGCCATCGGTGGGCAGCCCTTCGAGAATCTCGCCCTTGGCCTCGACGATCTTCTCCGGGCCGCCGAACTCGCCCACGTGTGCGGTACCGGCGTTGTTGATGATCGCCACCTGCGGGCGGGTCAGGCCGACGGTGTAGGCGATCTCGCCGACATGGTTGGCGCCCAGCTCGATCACCGCGCCAACGTGTTGCGGCGCCAGTTCGAGCAGGGTCAACGGCACGCCGAGGTCGTTATTGAGGTTGCCGCGCGTGGCCAGCACCGCGCCGGAAAAACCGGCCTTGAGGATGCTGGCGAGCATTTCCTTGACCGTGGTCTTGCCGCTGGAACCGGTGACGGCGGCCAGCGGCCCCGCGTAGGCGTCGCGGTTCAGGGCACCAAGCTGGCCAAGGGCCTGGCGGGTATCGGCCACCACCAGTTGCGGCAGCGGCGCATCGAGCACCGCACGCTCGACCAGGGCGGCCACCGCACCCTTGGCGGCGACTTCCTGCAGATAGGCGTGGCCGTCGAAGCGCGGGCCGGTCAGGGCGATGAACAGTTGGCCAGGCTGGATGGTCCGGCTGTCGGTACTGACCGCCGAAAAGGTCACGTCGGCACCGTGCAGGGTGCCGTTCAGCGGCGCGGCGATTTCGGAGAGCAGCCATGGCTTAAGCATGTGCCGCCTCCCAGGCCGCCAGGGCCTTCACGGTCTCGTCCAGGTCGGAGAACGGCTGGCGCTGCCCGTTGATCTCCTGGTAGTCCTCGTGCCCCTTGCCGGCCAGCACCACCACGTCCTCCGGCGTTGCCAAAGCGATCAGTTGGGCGATGGCCTGGCCACGTCCGGCCACGAAGGAGACCTTTTCCGGCGCCGCGAAGCCGGCACGGATATCGGCGAATATCTGCTGCGGGTCCTCGCTGCGCGGGTTGTCGTCGGTGACCAGCACGCCGTCGGCCAGCCGCTCGACCACCTCGGCCATCAGCGGACGCTTGCCACGGTCGCGATCGCCGCCACAGCCGAACAGGCACAGCAGGCGGCCACGGGCATGCGGGCGCAGCGCGGTGAGGACTTTCTCCAGGGCATCCGGGGTGTGTGCGTAGTCGACCACCACCAGCGGTTGCGCGCCGCCACCGAAGCGCTGCATGCGCCCGGCCGGCCCTTGCAGGGTCGGCAGCACCTTGAGGATCTCGTCCAGCGGGTAATCCAGGCCGAGCAACGCACCGACCACCGCCAGCAGGTTGCTCAGGTTGAAACGGCCGAGCAGCGAACTGCGCAGGCTGCCCTCGCCACGCGGGGTGATCAGCCGGGCACGCACGCCATCGTCGTCGAACTGCACATCCTGGCAATAGAGGTAGGCGCTGCTGTCTTCCAGGCTGTAGCCGATCAGCCGCGATTCGTGCCTGGCGGCGGCCAGTTGGCGGCCGAACGCGTCGTCCAGATTGAGCACCCGGCAGCGCAAACCGGGGCAGGAAAACAGTTCGGCCTTGGCGGCCGCATAGGCCTCCATGGAACCGTGGTAGTCGAGGTGGTCGCGCGACAGGTTGGTGAACACCGCGACGTCGAAGGCGAGCGCAGCGACCCGTCCCTGGTCGAGACCGTGGGACGAAACCTCCATGGCCACGGCCTTGGCGCCGGCCTTCTTCAGGTTGGCCAGGGTGGCCTGCACGCCGACCGGGTCGGGCGTGGTATGGCGGCCCTGCTCGAGGGCATTGTGGAAGCCGCTGCCGAGCGTGCCGATGATCCCGCAGCGCTCGCCGAGGCTGTCCAGTGCCTGGGCGACCAGTTGGCTGACGCTGGTCTTGCCGTTGGTGCCGGTCACCCCGACCAGGTGCAAGCCGCGGCTCGGCTCGCCATAGAAGCGTCCGGCGATGGTCGACAGTTGCCCGACCAGGCCTTTCAGCGGCACCAGCACGGCATCCTTGGCATCGATCGCCGGGGCACCTTCGGCCTCGTAGGCCACCGCCGCCGCGCCACGGGAAATGGCGTCGGCAATGTGCGCACGGCCATCCTGCTGCCCGCCGGGCACGGCGAGGAACAGGTCGCCAGGGCGCACCTTGCGGCTGTCCAGGCTCAGCTCGCGGATCAGCACGGCGCTTTCCGCCTGGGGCAGCAATTGATTCAGGGGCATGGGCATCAGCGCTGCCCTCCATTGTTCGTGGCGACGGTCGGTTGCGGCGGTTCGGCCGGCAGGTTGTCCGGCGGAACGTTCATCAGGCGCAACGTGCCGGACATCACCTTGCTGAACACCGGCGCCGAGACCAGGCCGCCGAAGTAGCCGGCCTTGCTCGGCTCGTCGATCACCACGACGACGGCGAAACGGGGATTGCTCATCGGCCCGAAGCCGGCGAACAGCGAGCGGTAGGCGTTGGCCGTGTAGCCCTTGGTGCCCACCGAGGCCTTGCGCGCGGTACCGCTCTTGCCGGCCACATGGTAGCCCGGCACCAGCGCGCGGTGAGCACCGCGCGGCGCCTCGATCACCTGTTGCAGCATGCCTTGCATGGTCTTGGCCACCGACTCGGGAATCACCTGGGTGGCTACCGCTTCGCGGTCGGCGCGCACCAGGGTCAGCGGCACCAGGCGACCGTTGTTGGCCAGCGCAGAATAGGCGTGCACCAGTTGCACGGCGGTCACCGACAGGCCGTAGCCATAGGACAGCGTGGCGGTCTCGGCCTTCGGCCACTTGCGGTGGTTGGGCAGGTTGCCGACCCGCTCGCCGGGGAAGCCGAGGCCGGTGTCCTGGCCCAGGCCGACCTGCTGCATCAGGTTGTAGATAGCCTCGCCGCCGATATCGAAGGCGATCTTGCTCATGCCGACGTTGCTGGAGTTGATCAGGATGCCGGTCAGGTCGAGCACCGGCCCGCCGCCGGTGGACACGTCCCTGATGGTGTAGCGACCGATCTGCAACCGTCCCGGATGGACCTCGACGTTGTCGGAGGGCTTCCAGCGCCCGCTCTGCAGCGCCGCGACCATGGACAGCGGCTTGACCGTCGAGCCGGGCTCGAACACGTCGATCATCGCCCGGTTGCGCATCATCGCCGGCTGCATGTTGCGCCGGTTGTTCGGGTTGTAGCTGGGCTGGTTGGCCATGGCCAGCACTTCGCCGGTCTTCACGTCCATGATCACCAGGCTGCCGGCCTTGGCGCCGTTCTCCACCAGGGCGTTGCGCAGTTCGCGATTGGCCAGATACTGCAGACGCAGGTCGATGGACAGCGCCAGGGCCTTGCCGGGCTTGGCGTTCTCCACCACCTGGACGTCCTTGATCAGGCGGCCGCGACGATCCTTGAGCACCTGGCGCTTGCCCGGCACGCCGGCCAGCCAGTTGTCGAAGGACAGCTCGATGCCTTCGCGGCCCCGGTCGTCCACATCGGTGAAACCGACCAGTTGCGCGGTGACTTCTCCGGCAGGATAGAAGCGGCGGAATTCCTCGAGGCCGTACACCCCGGGGATCTTCAGGTCGAGGATCGACTGGCCGCGCTCCGGCGTCAGGCCACGCACCAGATACATGAATTCTCGCCCGGCGTTCTGCTCCAGGCGCTGGGCGAAGGTTTTCGGATCCTGGCCGAGCACGCTGGCCAACTCGCTCCAACGGGCACGCGCGCCCTGCAATTCCTTGCCATTGGCCCAGAGGGTGGTGACCGGCGTACTCACCGCCAGCGGCTCGCCGTTGCGATCGGTGATCAGCCCGCGATGGGCGGGAATCGGCACATGGCGCACGCTGCGTGCATCGCCCTGTTCCTTGAGGAAGGCGCGGTCGATCACCTGCAGGTCGAGGATCCGCCAGGCGATGGCGCCGACCATCAGTGCGAGCAGGGCCAGCACCAGGCGAAAACGCCAGGGATAGCGCGCCCCTTCGAGCCACATCATGGCGCCACCATCCGCACTTCGCCGGGTTCGGGAATGCGCATCTTCAACTGGCCGGTGGCCAGGTTCTCGATGCGGCTGTGCGCGGTCCAGGTGCTCTGCTCGAGCACCAGGCGCCCCCACTCGGCCTGCGCCTTGTCGCGCACACTGAGCTCGGCGTACAGGGAATTGAGCAACTGGCGGTTCCAGTGGGCGCAGTAGGACACCGCGATCGCCGACAGCAGCACGGAAACGAACAAAGCCAGCAGCAACATGCTGCCGGCCGGCAATGGCTTGGCGAATACCCGGCTCATCGCAGTTTCTCCGCGACGCGCATCACCGCGCTGCGCGACCGGGGGTTGGCCCTGACTTCCTCGTCGGAAGCGTATTGCGGCTTGCCCAGCAGCTTCAGGCGCGGCTCGAAGGCCTTGACCGCGACCGGCAGGTGGCGCGGCAGCTTGTCCGGCTCGCCCTTGGCGTGCTTGCGCATGAACTGCTTGACGATGCGGTCTTCCAGCGAGTGGAAGCTGATCACCACCAGCCGACCGCCCACCTCCAGCGCTTCCAGCGCCGCGTCCAGGCCACGCTCGAGATCGCCCAGCTCGTTGTTGATATGGATGCGCAGCCCCTGGAAGGCCCGGGTGGCCGGGTGCTTGTTCTTCTCCCAGGCGGGATTGGCTGCCTTGAGCACTTCGGCCAGATCGGCGGTACGTTCGAAAGGCCGCTCGGCGCGGCGCTGCACCACCGCGCGGGCCATGCGCTTGGCGAAGCGCTCCTCGCCGTAGTCCTTGAATACCCGGGCGATCTCTTCCTCGTCGGCCGACGCCAGCCACTCGGCCGCGCTCTGCCCGACATGCGGGTTCATGCGCATGTCCAGAGGGCCGTCGTTGAGGAAACTGAAGCCGCGCTCGGCGTCGTCCAGTTGCGGCGAGGACACGCCGAGGTCGAGAAGAATGCCGGAAACCTGGCCGACCAGCCCGCGGACAGCAACCTCCTCGCCAAGTTCCGCAAAGCTGCGCTGTACAACGACAAAGCGGCCGTCTTCGGCCGCCAGCTCCAGTCCCGTGGTGATTGCCAGGGGATCTTTGTCGAACCCTATCAGCCGCCCACCGGGCCCGAGCCTCTCCAAGATCAGCCGACTGTGCCCCCCTCTACCGAAGGTACCGTCCAGGTAGCAGCCATCGACGCGCACGGCGAGGGCCTCGACGGCCTCCTCGAGCAGCACGGTGACATGGCGGAACTGGCTGGTAGTGGTCACAGGATCAAATCACGCAGTTCATCCGGCAGACCGCCGGGCTCTTTAATGGCAGCCAGGTCCGCCTCGGCAAGGGCGTTCCAGGCATCTTCATCCCACAGTTGAAACTTGTTGAGCTGACCGACCAGCATCGCGCGCTTGTCCAGCTTGGCGTACTCACGCAGGCGTGGCGGCACCAGGAAGCGACCGCTGCCATCCAGCTCCAGATCGACGGCATTGCCGATCAACAGGCGTTGCAGGCGACGGGTTTCCTCGCGCAGGGACGGCAGTTCACGCAGCTTGGTTTCGATCAGTTCCCATTCGGGCAGCGGGTAGACACACAGGCAGGGGTCGACGGCATCGATGGTGACGATGAGCTGGCCGCCCGAACGCGCGACGATCTCGTCCCGATACCGGCTTGGCATCGCGAGTCGACCCTTGGCGTCGAGTGATATGGCGTTAGCTCCGCGAAACACGGCTGCGTTTCCCCACCTTGATTAGCTTTCCATGCCTTATTGACCCACTTTGTGCCACTTTGTGCCACTTGCGCACACTATAGAAATGCGCAAAGCCCAGCGTCAAGGCGCGTCAGGATGGAAAAATCCTTACAGGACGGAGATTTAGCGAGCTTTCGAACGGAAATGACGAACGGCAGGCGGGATTTTGGAGGGTAAAAAGAAGCCAGTCCGGGGCGTTAAGCCACGAACTTAAAGTAACTTCTCAAGAGTAAGATTTTTTCGGTATTAGAAACGCGGAGGAGAAGCAGAAGAGAAAGAAGGGAGAGTCGATCTGTAAGCCGGGTTCTGTCGAGGACAGTCATTCCTCTACGACGCCCATCACTGAACGCCTCTAGCAACCTACCCGGTTCCAGCGCGGGCCACGCCAATGGAACCCTATTTGGTCTTGCTCCGAGTGGGGTTTACCTAGCCACGGACTGTTACCAGCCGTGCGGTGCGCTCTTACCGCACCTTTTCACCCTTACCGGCGCCGAAGCGCTTAGGCGGTTGTTTTCTGTGGCACTTTCCGTAGGCTCACGCCTCCCAGGCATTACCTGGCACTCCGCCCTATGGAGCCCGGACTTTCCTCCCCCTTCACGAATGAAGGCAGCGACTGTCCGATCGACTCTCCGCTGGCAAGGGTAACGAGGCAAGCTGCAAGCTGCAAGCTGCAAGCTGCAAGCTGGAAGCTGGAAGCTGGAAGCTGGAAGCTGGAAGCTGGAAGCTGGATAGGGTTCTGGTCTGGCCTCTTCGCTGTCAAACCTTTTTTCGCGGCCACGGAACTGGGCGTCCCCGCCGATCCTACGACGAAGTCCGGTTGTAGGAGCGCGCCATGCGCGCGATCACCGGCAACGCCCAAAGCATCGCCAGCAAGCCGGCTCCTCCAACGAACGGACGAGTAGCCCGGATGCAATCCGGGGAAGCCCTCCCGGATTGCATCCGGGCTACGTGGTGGTTTGCTGGGGCCCCGCGTTAGTGGCGGCCCGCGTAGGGGGATGACGGTTCGGCTGGGAGCCCAACACGTAGGGTGCGCCGTGCGCACCGATCCGGGGCCAACATCCATGTTTCCGGCGAAGCACCCTGCCGGCGCCAGGGTAAACGGTGCGCACGGCACACCCTACAAAAGCCGAACCGTCTTTTCGCCCAGTCTTCCAGCCTCCAGCGCTTTTTTTCGGCTCCTGCCCCTCGCCTACGCCTTCCTTTCCAACGCCACCTGATACAGCAGGTTCTTGCGCACCCCGGTGATCTCCGCCGCCAGCGCCGCCGCGCGTTTGAGCGGCAATTCCGCGAGCAACAGGTCGAGCACCCTCAAGGCCTCCGCACTCACCGCCGCCTCGCCCTCCGGCGCCTGCCAGCCGGCCACCAGCAGCACGCACTCGCCGCGCTGCTGGTTGCTGTCCGCCGCCACCCAGGCACGCAGCTCGGCGAGCGGCGCGCCCTTCAAGGTCTCGAAGGTCTTGGTCAGTTCACGCGCCAGCAACACCTGGCGGTCTCCGCCGAATACCGCCTCCATGTCCTCCAGGCAGTCCAGGATCCGGTGCGGCGCCTCATAGAAGATCAGCGTGCGCGGCTCCTCCCTGACCAGTTCCAGGCGCGCACGCCGGCCAACCGCCTTGGCCGGCAGGAAGCCTTCGAAGATGAAGCGGTCGGACGGCAGCCCGGCGGCCGACAGCGCCGCGACCAGCGCGCAGGGCCCCGGCACCGGCACCACCCTGATCCCGGCGGCACGCGCCCGGCGCACCAGATGAAAGCCCGGATCGGAAATCAGCGGCGTGCCCGCATCGGAGATCAGCGCCACGTCGTCGCCGGCCTGCAAGCGAGCGAGGAAGCGCCCGCCTTCGTCGCGCTCGTTGTGTTCGTGGCAGGCAGCCAGTGGCGTCTCGATGCCGAAATGTTGCAACAGGCGCAACGAATGACGAGTGTCCTCGGCGGCGATCAGCGCCACTTCGCGCAGCACCTTGAGCGCCCGCGCCCCGATATCGTCGAGATTGCCGATCGGCGTGGCCACCACGTAGAGCGTGCCAGCCGGGGAATTCGGAGCTTCGGGAAGGGTCACAGCACACACCTCGGTATCGCATGGAACGCGCATTGTAGCCTCATCGCCATCCATCCTCGCTTCCGGGAACGGATTCACGCATCGAGATCGCACCCCCAGTGGGGCTTGGGTACAATTCGCCCTCTTTTGTTCCAGTACGGGAAGGCCTACATGACCGTTTGCCTGCGCCAGCTCTCACTTCTCTGCCTCATTGGCTTCCTGGCGGCCTGCTCCAGCTCGCCCACATCCACCCTGGGCGAACTGCCGCGCACGCCGCAGGCGAGCATCGAGCAGTTGCTGCAACAGGCGGAAAACAGCAAACCCGAGCAGGCCGCCCTGCTGCGCCTGTCCGCCGCCGACCTGGCACTTGGACAGGACGACCAGGGCCGCGCCGCGCGCATCCTCGAACAGGTGCCGCTGGACGACCTCAAGCCGGCGCAGCAGATTTTCGCCAGCACCCTGGCTGCCGAACTGGCCCTGGCCCGCAGCCAGCCCAAGACCGCCCTGCAGGCACTCCAGCATCCGAGCCTGGATCGCCTCGGCGAGCTGCCTGTCGAGCAGCAGACCCGCACTCAACTGGTCCGCGCCCGCGCCCTCCAGGCAGATGGACAGAAACTGGCCGCAGCCCGCGAACGCGTGTTCATCGCCCCGCTGCTCAGCGGCGAAGCGGCCAGCGCCAACCAGGAAGCCATCTGGGCCCTGGTATCGAGCCTGCCCCGAGATCAACTGCAAAGCAGCGGCGGCGGCGACTTCGACGGCTGGCTGGCACTGGTCCGCGCGGTCAACGGCGCCGGCACCGTCCAGCAGCAAAAGGAGGCGATCGAGGCCTGGCAGCAACAGAACCCGCAGCATCCTGCGGCAACGCAACTGCCGGAGCCGCTGCACCAGCTCCTGGCACTGAGCGACCAGCCGCTGGGCAAGATCGCCTTGCTGCTGCCCCAGGAAGGCCAGTTGGCCTCGGTGGCCCGCGCCCTGCGCGACGGCTTCCTCGCCGCCCACTACCAGGCCCGGCAGGCCGGCCAGAATCCCCCGGCCATCGAGCTGTACGACAGCTCCCGACTGGGCTCGCTGGACGACTTCTACCGCCAGGCCCAGGCGGCCGGCGTACAACTGGTGGTCGGCCCCCTGGAGAAGCCGCTGGTCAAGCAGCTTGGCGATCGCGAACAACTGCCCATCACCACCCTCGCCCTCAACTACAGCGACGCCGGCCAGGAAGGACCGCCACAACTGTTCCAGTTCGGCCTGGCCGCCGAAGACGAAGCCCGCGAAGCCGCCCGCCGCGCCTGGGCCGACGGCATGCGGCGAGCCGTGGCCCTGGTGCCGCGCGGCGAGTGGGGCGACCGCGTGCTCGCCGCCTTCCGGCAGAGCTGGGAAGCCGCTGGCGGCTCGCTGATCGCCGCCGAGCACGTCGACCAGCCGGTGCAACTGGCCCAGCAGATCGCCGACCTGTTCCAACTGCGCCAGAGCGAGGCCCGTGCCAAGCGCCTGCAGAGCACCCTGGGCACCCAGCTTGCCGCGCAGCCGGCGCGCCGCCAGGACGTCGACTTCATCTTCCTCGCCGCCACCCCGCAGCAGGCGCAACAGATCAAGCCGACCCTGGCCTTCCAGTACGCCGGCGACGTACCGGTCTACGCCACCTCGCACCTGTATAGCGGCACCAGCAACCAGACCCAGAACCTCGACCTGGAAGGCATCCGCTTCTGCGAAACGCCCTGGCTGCTGAACGCCAACGAACCCTTGCAGCAACAGATCGCCAACCAGTGGCCGCAGGCCGGCGGCAGCCTCGGCCGCCTGTACGCCATGGGCGTCGACGCCTACCGCCTGGCGCCGCGCCTGAGCCAGCTCAAGGCGCTGCCCGGCAGCCAGGTCGACGGCCTCACCGGCAGCCTGAGCCTGAGCCCCGCGCAGCGCGTCCAGCGCCAGTTGCCCTGGGCGGAGTTCCGCGGCGGCCAGGTCCAGAGATTGCCAGACAGCATCTAGGCATGACCGCCAACCAGCAGCGCGGGCGCGAGGCGGAAAACCTCGCCCGCCGCTTCCTCGAGGAACAGGGCCTGCGCCTGCTGGCGCAGAACTGGCTGTGCCGGCGCGGGGAGCTCGATCTGGTCATGCTCGATGGCGATACAGTAGTATTCGTCGAGGTTCGCTACCGGCGTCACGCTGCCTGGGGCGGCGCGCTGGAAAGCGTGGATGCGCGCAAGCAAGCGCGGATCGCCCTGGCGGCGGAATACTTTCTCCAGCAAGAGAAACGCTGGGGCAAGCATCCCTGCCGCTTCGATGTCATAGCTCTGGGCGCGACAAGCGGACCGACCGATCGCCCCGAATGGATCAAGAATGCTTTCGACGCCTGAATCCATGCTCAATCATTCGGGATATCCCGATAGAAAATACCAATCCCACCGCGTCTGGCGACTCCGGCATCATCCGCGCCGAGCGGTTTCCGAATGCGCCCCGGCCGCAGCCACCCATGCACCGGCTCGTCCCTGAAATGCTTTCCGGGCCACCCTTGCAGCCGACACCACTGAAGGTCATTCACCATGGACATGCAATCCCGAATCCGCCGGCACTTCCAGGCCAGCATCGACACCAAGCAGCAAGCCATGGAAGTGCTCGCCCCCTTCGTCGAGCAGGGCAGCCTGGTGATGGTCAATGCATTGCTCAACGAGGGCAAGATTCTGTCCTGCGGCAACGGCGGCTCGGCCGGCGACTCGCAGCACTTTTCCTCCGAGCTGCTCAACCGCTTCGAGCGCGAGCGCCCCAGCCTGCCGGCCATCGCCCTGACCACCGACAGCTCGACCATTACCTCGATCGCCAACGACTACAGCTACAACGAGGTATTCTCCAAGCAGATCCGCGCGCTCGGCCAGCCGGGCGACGTACTGCTGGCGATCTCCACCAGCGGCAATTCCGCCAACGTGATCCAGGCCATCCAGGCCGCCCACGACCGCGAAATGACCGTGGTCGCCCTGACCGGCCGCGACGGCGGCGGCATGGCCTCGCTGCTGCTGCCGGAAGACGTGGAGATCCGCGTTCCGGCCAAGGTCACCGCACGCATCCAGGAGGTGCACCTGCTGGTGATCCATTGCCTATGCGACCTTATCGACAGTCAACTGTTTGGGAGTGAAGAATGACCCGCAGCCTACCGATCCTCGTCGCCTTGACGCTGAGCCTGCTACTGGGCGGATGCGGCAACCGCAGCATCGGCAACAAGATCGATGACCAGTTCCTCGCCCCGGAGGTCAGCTCCAGCATCTCCAAGGCCCACGCCGACCTGACCAGCCCGACCTCGCATATCGTGGTGACCAGCTACAACGGCGTGATCCTGCTGGCCGGCCAGACTCCGCGCGGCGAACTGAAGGAGCGGGCCGAACAGGCCGCCCGCTCGGTGCAGGGAGTGAAGAAGGTGCACAACGAGCTGCAGGTGCTGCAGCCGACCTCCGCGCTGGCGCGCAGCAACGACTCGCTGATCACCGCCAAGATCAAGGCCCAGATGCTGACCGACAGCAATGTGCCGAGCTCGCGAATCAAGGTCGTGACCGAGAACGGCATCGTCTACCTGCTCGGCCTGGTTACCCGCCAGGAGGCCGCGGCCGCCACCAACGTGATCCAGACCGTGTCGGGCGTCCAGAAGATCGTCAAGCTCTTCCAGTACACGAACTGAAAGCCGGATGACCCACAAACAGAAAGGGCGCCTTGGGCGCCCTTTCTGTTTCCTGCTTCGAACCTGCGGCGGTCCTACTTGACCACCTTCAGGCTGGGTCGGCCGCTTGGCCGTGGCGGCTCGCCACCGGACGGTCCGTCGTCGTCCGGCCCGCCTTCATCCTCCTCGTCGAGCACGGGCGGCTCCAGGTCGAAGACCATGCCCTGCCCGTTCTCCCGCGCGTAGATCGCCAGCACGGCGGCCGAGGGAATGTACAACTGGTGGGCGACTCCACCGAAGCGCCCTTCGAAGCTCAGCGCCTCGTTGCCCATTTGCAGGTGGCGCACCGCACTGGGCGACACGTTCAGCACGATCTGCCCGTCCTTGGCGAAGCCCTGGGGCACCTGGACCTGGGCATGCTCGGCATTGACCAGGATATGCGGCGTGCAGTTGTTGTCGACGATCCATTCGTACAGGGCGCGGATCAGATAGGGACGACTGGAGGTCATCGCATCCTCCTTAGCGTTGGCGCATATCGCGCTCGGCGACGGAAAGGCTGGCCTGGAAGCCCTGCCGGGCAAACAGGCGATCCATGTAATCAAGCAGTGGCTTGGCCTGCCGTGGCAGCTCGATGCCGAGTACCGGCAGGCGCCAGAGGATCGGCAACAGGCAACAATCCACCAGGCTCAGCTCCTCGCTGAGGAAAAACGGCTTCTCGGCAAACAGCGGGGAAACCCCGGTCAGGCTCTCGCGCAATTCCTTGCGGGCCTGGGTTCGCTCGGTTTCCTTGCTGCGCGGATCGAGCACCAGATCCACCAGTCGGCACCAGTCGCGCTGGATACGATGGATCAGCAGACGGCTGTTGGCCCGCGCCACCGGATACACCGGCATCAGCGGCGGATGCGGATAGCGCTCGTCGAGATATTCCATCACCACGGTCGACTCGTACAAGGCCAAATCACGATCGACAAGGGTCGGCAGGCTGGCGTACGGGTTCACTTCGGCCAGTTTCGGCGGGCATTGGCCGGGCTCGACATAGATGACTTCGGCGCTGACGCCCTTCTCGGCGAGCACGATACGGACACGATGCGAATAGTGATCGACGGGGTCGGAGTAGCAGGCCAACTTGTTGGTCACCGCCATGGCGATCCTCCTCGCGTATTGCAGTTATCAGAAAGCGGAACAGCGACCTTTAGTGCACGTCCTTCCAGTATTCGCGCTTGAGCAGGTAGGCGAAGACGAAGAAGAAGGCCAGGTACAGCAGCACATAGGTACCGATGCGCTGGCTTTCCAGCTTCACCGGGTTGGCCGAGTAAGCCAGGAAGGTCACCAGGTTCTTGACCGTCTCGTCGAACTGCTCTTCGGTCTGAGTGCCAGTGTTGGGCTCGATGGTCAACTGGTCGCACGCCTCATGGGTGATCGGCGTACCGGTCAGCGGGTCGAACTGCTTCTTGCCATCCTCAACCACCTGCACCTGCTTGCAACCGATGTACTGGCGACCCTGCAGGCCGACCAGCACGTTGGGCATGCCGACGTTCGGGAAGACCTTGTTGTTGGCGCCCAGCGGGCGGCTCGGGTCTTCGTAGAAGGTCCGCAGGTAGGTGTACAGCCAGTCGGTGCCGCGTACGCGGGCGACCAGGGTCAGGTCGGGCGGCGTGGCGCCGAACCAGGCCTTGGCGTGATCCGGCTGCATGCCGATGTTCATGTGGTCGCCGATCTTGGCACCGGTGAAGACCAGATTTTCCATCATGATCTCTTCGGGAATGCCCAGGTCGTTGGCCACGCGCTCGTAGCGCTGGAACTTGGCGGCATGGCAACCCATGCAGTAGTTGACGAAGGTACGCGCGCCGTCTTGCAGCGCGGCCTTGTCGGCCAGGTCGATATCCACCTTGTCCAGCGGATAGTTGCCCGCGGCGCCGAAGGAAAAGGCCGGCAGCAGCGCGAGGATCAATGCAGCGAATTGCTTTTTCATCAGCCTGTCACCCTTTCCGGAACCGGTTTGGTTTTTTCCATCCTGGTGTAGAACGGCATCAGGATGAAGTACGCGAAGTACAGGAAGGTACATACCTGCGACAGCAACGTACGGCCCGGGGTCGGCGACAGGACGCCCAGCACGCCGAGGATGATGAAGGAGATGCAGAAGATCACCAGCCAGATCTTGCTCAGCCAGCCCTTGTAGCGCATCGACTTGACCGGGCTGCGATCCAGCCAGGGCAGGACGAACAGCACGGCGATGGCGGCACCCATGGCGATGACGCCCAGCAGCTTGTCCGGAACCGCGCGGAGGATCGCGTAGAAGGGGGTGAAGTACCACACCGGCGCGATGTGCTCAGGGGTCTTGAACGGGTTGGCCTGTTCGAAGTTCGGCTTCTCGAGGAAGTAGCCGCCCATTTCCGGGAAGAAGAACACCACGGCACAGAAGACGAACAGGAACACCACGACACCGACGATGTCTTTCACGGTGTAGTACGGGTGGAAGGCGATGCCGTCCAGCGGCACACCGTTCTCGTCCTTCTTCTTCTTGATGTCGACGCCGTCCGGGTTGTTCGAACCGACTTCGTGCAGCGCCAGGATGTGCAGCACCACTAGGCCGAGCAGGACGATCGGCAGGGCGATCACGTGCAGGGCGAAGAAGCGGTTCAGGGTGATCCCGGAAATCAGGTAGTCACCGCGGATCCACTGGGTCAGGTCTTCGCCGATCACCGGGATGGCGCCGAACAGCGAGATGATCACCTGGGCGCCCCAGTAGGACATCTGGCCCCAGGGCAGCAGGTAGCCCATGAAGGCTTCGGCCATCAGGCACAGGTAGATCAGCATGCCGAAGATCCACACCAGCTCGCGCGGCTTCTGGTAGGAGCCGTAGAGCAGGCCGCGGAACATGTGCAGGTAGACCACCACGAAGAACGCCGAAGCGCCGGTGGAGTGCAGGTAGCGGATGATCCAGCCGTACTCCACGTCGCGCATGATGTACTCGACGGAAGCGAAGGCTTCCTCGGCGGACGGGGTGAAGCTCATGGTCAGCCAGATGCCGGTGAGGATCTGGTTGACCAGCACCAGCAGCGCCAGGGAGCCGAAGAAGTAGAAGAAGTTGAAGTTCTTCGGTGCGTAGTACTTGGAGAGATGGTCTTCCCACATCTTGGTGGCCGGGAAGCGCGCATCGACCCATTCCATGAATTTGCTCATCAGGCGTTCTCCTGGTCCACACCGATGACGATGACATCATCCGACTCGTAGGAGTACGGCGGCACCGGCAGGTTCAAGGGGGCGGGCTGCGCCTTGTAGACGCGTCCGGCCAAGTCGTAGCGGGAGCCGTGGCAAGGGCAGAAATAGCCACCGACCCAATCCGGACCGAGGTCGGCCGGAGCCACTTCCGGGCGGAAGGACGGCGCGCAACCCAGGTGGGTGCACAGGCCGACCAGCACCAGCAGTTCGGGCTTGATCGAGCGGGTCTTGGGGTCCACGTACGTCGGCTGTACCGACGACTTGGACTCGGGATCGGCCACCTGGCCGGCAATCTTCTCCAGATTGCCGAGGATCTCCTCGGTACGGCGGACGATGAACACCGGCTGACCGCGCCACTCAGCAACCATCTGCTGACCCGCCTCGATCTTGCCGACATTCACTTTCACCGGTGCACCTGCGGCTTTGGCCTTGGCGCTAGGGAACCATGACCCCACGAACGGGACCGCGGCACCCACCGCTCCTGCGGCACCCACTACGGAAGTGGCTGCCACAAGGAAGCGACGCCGGCCTGCATTCACGCCGTCATTGCTCATTCAGTCGTCTCCCATCAGCTTTGTGGCCTGTTGTTCAGGCATCTACTAAGTAAAATTCGAGCCGCAAAAAAATTTGGCAAATGGTAAAGAAAAGCCACATTTCTGACAAGGTAACTAATGGACACAAAAACGCTGGAGGCCTTGTCGGACGCGGGGTGCAAAGGTGCGACAAGTTGTCGCGACAATAATTAAGATAGGCAAAAAAAAGCGCCCGATTTCCTTGGGAAACCGGGCGCTCTTTTTGAATACAGAAACGAATTAACGCTTCGAGTATTGCGGACGCTTACGCGCTTTACGCAGACCAACCTTCTTACGCTCGACTTCGCGGGCGTCGCGGGTCACGTAACCGGCTTTGCGCAGGGCGCTGCGCAGGCCTTCGTCGTAGCTCATCAGGGCACGGGTGATGCCGTGACGGATCGCACCGGCCTGACCGCTGACACCACCACCGCTGACGGTGACGTAGATGTCGAACTTCTCGACGGTCTCGGTCAGTTCGAGCGGCTGACGAACCACCATGCGGGCGGTTTCGCGACCGAAGAAGCTGTCCAGGGTGCGGTTGTTGATCGAGATGTTACCAGTACCCGGACGCAGGAAAACGCGAGCGGTTGCGGTCTTGCGACGGCCAGTGCCGTAATTTTGAGTCGCCGACATAATGAACTATTCCGTCAAATCTTCAGTTCTTGGGGCTGCTGAGCGGTATGCGGATGCACGGCACCCTTGTACACCTTCAGCTTGCGATACATGTCACGACCCAGCGGGTTCTTCGGCAGCATGCCCTTGACCGCGGTTTCGATCACACGCTCAGGCGCCTTGGCGATCAGCTTCTCGAAGTTGATCTCCTTGATGCCACCCGGGAAGCCGGAGTGCGAGTAGTACATCTTGTCGCTGGCTTTGGCGCCGGTCACACGAACCTGTTCGGCGTTGATAACGACGATGTAGTCGCCGGTATCGACGTGCGGAGTGTACTCGGGTTTGTGCTTGCCACGCAGACGGGAGGCGATTTCGGTGGCCAGACGACCCAGAGTCTGACCAGCGGCGTCGACGACATACCAGTCGCGCTTAACGGTTTCCGGTTTAGCAGTAAAAGTTTTCATTCTTTATAGCCTCAGGGGCCGCCCTGAAAATAAGACGGCGGATCTTACTGAAAGGTGCTGGCTTTTACAAGCCAAAAGCGGCCACCACGCGCGTTCATCGGGGCTCGGGTCTTCACGCTCGCAGGGCCTGGGTTCGACGGGCTAGGCATCCCCCGGCGAAAACGGCTGCCGAATTATGCCGATTGCGAGAAAAATTTCAACCTGCTTTCATGATCCCTTTGCCGCAGAAACCGCATGCAGGAGCCGTAGATGGAATACCGTCAGTTGGGCCGCACCGACCTCGAGGCCAGCGCACTCTGCCTGGGCACCATGACCTGGGGCGAGCAGAACAGCCGGGAAGAAGCCTTCGCGCAGATCGACATGGCGCGCGCGGCCGGGGTCAACTTCATCGACACCGCCGAGATGTACCCGGTGCCGCCACGCGCGGAGACCTACAGCCGGACCGAACAGATCATCGGCGACTATTTCCAGGCGCGTGGCAACCGCGCCGACTGGATTCTGGCCAGCAAGGTCGCCGGCCCGGGCAACGGTATCGCCCATATCCGCGGCGGCCAGCTCAGGCATGACCGCCGGAACATCATCTCCGCCCTCGACGCCAGCCTGCAGCGCCTGCGGACCGACTGGATCGATCTCTACCAGTTGCACTGGCCGGAGCGCAGCACCAACTTCTTCGGCCAGCTCGGCTATCGCCACGTGGAGGAAAGCTTCACTCCGCTGACGGAAACCTTGCAGGTACTGGCCGAACAGGTGCAGGCCGGCAAGATCCGCCATATCGGCCTGTCCAACGAAACGCCCTGGGGCGCGATGAAGTTCCTGCAACTCGCCGACGAACTCGGCCTGCCTCGCATGGTGTCGATCCAGAACCCCTACAACCTGCTCAACCGCAGCTTCGAGGTCGGCCTGGCGGAAGTCGCCATTCGCGAGCAGTGCGGCCTGCTGGCCTACTCGCCGCTGGCCTTCGGCATGCTCTCCGGCAAGTACGAGAACGGCGCCCGCCCGGCCAATGCGCGGATCACGCTGTTCAGCCGTTTCAGCCGCTACACCAACCCGCAGGCCCAGGCCGCCTGCTCGCGCTACGTGGCATTGGCCCGCGAACACGGCCTTGACCCGGCACAGATGGCCCTGGCCTTCGTGACGGCGCAACCCTTCGTGACCAGCAACATCCTCGGCGCCACCAGCCTCGAGCAGCTCGAAAGCAACCTGGTGAGCTTCGAGCTGCGTTTGTCCGAAGAAGTGTTGGCCGGGATCGAAGCGATCCACCGCGAGCAGCCGAATCCGGCGCCTTGATGGCTGGAGGCTGGAGGCTGGAGGCTGGAGGCTGGAGGCTGGAGGCTGGAGGCTGGAGGCTGGAGGCTGGAGGCTGGAGGCTGGAGGACAGGATTCCGGCCATACCTCTTCGCTGTCAAACCTTTTTTCGCGGCCATAGGACTGGGCGTCCCCGCCGATCCTACGAACGCGGCCTAGATGCCGACCTGTAGGAGCGCGCCATGCGCGCGATTCGTGGGGACGGAACTGGCACGCACTATTTACTGGATCACTGGATTCCCGCGAACGCGGGAATCCAATGAACACGGCGTCAATAAACAAGTAGAAGCCGCGATCCCCGGCACCGCCCAAGGCATCGCCAGCAAGCTGGCTCCTACAACCGCGAGCGAGTAGCCCGGATGCAATCCGAGAAGTTCATCCGGGCTACAGCCCACCCTCCCCGAATGACACAAGAGCACGGGAACCACCGAACCCGCTGTTCCGTTCAGCCCTCCAGCCTCCAGCGCCCCTAACCGGCTTTCCCCTACAAAGCGCGGGAGATGATCTCCTTCATGATTTCGTTGGTGCCGGCGTAGATGCGCTGCACGCGGGCGTCGGCCCAGGCGCGGGCGATCGGGTATTCCCACATGTAGCCGTAGCCGCCGTGCAACTGCACGCATTCGTCGATCACCTGGCACTGCAGGTCGGTGCTCCAGTACTTGAGCATCGCCGCGGTCGGCACATCCAGCTTGCCTTGCAGGTGCAGCTCCAGGCAGCGGTCGACGAACACCCGGCCGACCTGCACCTGGGTGGCCAGTTCGGCCAGCTTGTGGCGAGTGGTCTGGAACTCGGCGATGGCCTTGCCGAAGGCCTTGCGGTCGCGGGTGTAGTCCAGGGTCCACTGCAGCGCGGCCTCGGCCGAGGCCAGGCCACCGATGGCAACGGTCAGGCGCTCCTGCGGCAGTTCCTGCATCAGGTAGGCGAAGCCCATGCCGGCCTGGCCGAGCAGGTTTTCCTTGGGAATGCGCACGTTCTGGAAGAACAGCTCGGAGGTGTCCTGGGCCTTCATGCCGACCTTCTTCAGGCGCTGGCCCTTGTCGAAGCCCGGCGTGCCGGCCTCCACCAGGAACAGGCTGGTACCCTTGGCGCCGGCCTTGGGATCGGTCTTGGCGACCACGATCACCAGGTCGGCCAGGTAGCCGTTGGTGATGAAGGTCTTCGAGCCGTTGATCACGTATTCGTCGCCGTCCAGCACGGCGGTGGTCTTCACGCCCTGCAGGTCGGAACCGGCGCCCGGCTCGGTCATGGCGATGGCGCTGACGATCTCGCCGCTGACCATCTTCGGCAGGTACTTCTGCTTCAGGTGCTCGCTGCCGTAATGCAGGATGTAGGGCGCGACGATGTCCGAGTGCAGCGAGAAGCCGATGCCGGACAGCCCCAGGCGACTGATCTCCTCGATCACCACGCTGCTGTAGAGGAAGTCCGCGCCCATGCCGCCGTACTCCTCGGGCAGGTGCGAGCAGAGCATCCCGGCCTCGCCGGCCTTGTTCCACAACTGGCGATCGACGTGGCCGTCCTCCTCCCACTGCGCGTGGAAAGGCACGGCTTCCTGTTCGAGGAATTTGCGCACGCTGTCGCGGAAGAGTTCGTGGTCGGAGCTGAATAGCGTTCTTGGAATCATTTTGGCTACCTGAAACACACGGGATGGATGAAGGATTGGACTGTAAGACTGACCATACAGTCTAGAACTGGACACAAGCGCCAAAAAATAAGACGATCCCGCCAGAGCTTGGCCACTTTCCCCTACAAAAAGAACAGTACCCGATCATGCCTTCCCCGAGCACCAAACCGCTGCAACGTGTCTGCATCCTCGCCATCGAGGGCGTGTTCGCCTCCACCCTGATGCAGGCCAAGGATTTCTTCCACATGGCCGCCCTGCGCCATGGCCGCCAGCAAGGCCTGGGGCTCACCTCTTCCTTCGACACCCGCCTGGTCAGCCCCGACGGCAAGCCGGTGCGCAGCTTCAGCGAGGTGGTGCTGCCGGTGGACGGCGCCCTGGAGGATGCCGAGATCATCATCCTGCCGCCCTACTGGGGCGACTTCCAGCAGCTCTGCCGGCGCTACCCGCAGATTCTCGACTGGCTGCGCACCCAGCACGCCAACGGCAGCGTGATCTGCGGCGAGGCCATGGGCGTGTTCTGGATGGCCCAGGCCGGCCTGCTCGACGGCAAGGAGGCAGCCACCTACTGGCGCTTCCATCGCGAGTTCGCCGAGCGCTTCCCCAAGGTACTGCTCAACCAGGAGAAGCACCTGTCCGATGCCGACAACCTGTACTGCGCCAGCGGCAGCACCTCGTCCCGCGACCTGTACATCCACCTGATCGAGCAATTCTGCGGCGCCAGCGTCGCCCAGGCGGTGGCCCGCGACATCTTCTACGAGGTGCGCCGCACCTATACGCCCGGGCGCATCGGCTTCGGCGGGCAGAAACTGCACCAGGACCTGGCCATCCTGCAGATCCAGGAGTGGCTGGAAGAGCATTTCGCCGACAAGTTCCGCTTCGAGGACGTGGCCCGCGACCACGGCATGAGCATCCGCAACTTCATGCGGCGCTTCCAGACCGCCACCGGCGACAAGCCGCTGCACTACCTGCAACGACTGCGCATCGAGACCGCCAAGGGCCTGCTCAGCACCACCCGCAAGAGTATCAAGACCATCAGTTACGAGGTCGGCTACGACGACGCCAGCTTCTTCGCCCGCCTGTTCCGCCAGCACACCGACCTGTCGCCGAACCAGTACCGCCGGCAGTTCCAGCACAAGGGAGAGTGAGCGGCCATCCCTAGGGCCCGCTGCCGTTTCGGCACGCCGCGACGAAACGACAACCGACCCTAGGATAGGTTAGGCGGAGCCGACGAGCAGCCTAAGATCGAGCCTCACAACAAGAACCCGAAGGTCCCTCGTGATGCGTCGCTATCTGCTCGCCCTGCTTGCCGCCGTCAGCCTGAATACCGTGGCCGATGACCACTGGAAACCCTTCCCCTACGACCAGAGCGCCTACGACTACTCCGGCGACAAGTTGCGCGAAGCCTGGCCACGCCTGACCCGCGGCTTCGGCCACGATTACCCGTTCCCGGACACCGACTGGGTGGTGACCACGGCCACCCGCTATCCGAAGGCCCTGGAGCTGACCGTGACCGGCAATACCGGCTTCACCGGCAAGCCCGAGGAGGCCGAGCACTATGCCGAGCAGTTGCAGGGCGTCTGGCGCCTGGTGTTCCGTGGCGACTTCGCCGAGGCGAAGAAACGTGGCCTGGCCCTCGGGGTCGGCGGCCAGGTGCCGGCGATGTTCGCCCAGGTGGTCTACGCCATGTTCCTCGCCCCCGACCAGGCCGAGAAGCACCGCCTGCTCGAGGAAGTCATCAGTTATACCGACCAGGCCGGCGAGCTGATGCAGGCCGACATCGCCGCCCAGTTCGGCCGCGTCTATGCCAAGGCCCGGCTGGCCGAGGAGCTGTCGGTGCCGGTGGTGCTCAAGCGCGGCTACACCAGCCAGATTCCCGCCGAACTGGATGCCCTGCTGGCCAAGCAACCACGCCAGCCGTTCGCCCTGGCGCTGTATGGCGGTTATGAGGCGGGGGTGATCCGCAAGGTCGGCAAACTGGTCGGCAAGATGACCTACGGGGTCAGCGCCGACCAGATGGAACAGTACTTCGCCCGCTCGTTCCGCGCCGCCGACGACCTGCCGATCGGCCACTACGAATACGCCAACGCCCTCGCCTACGTATACGGCGACGACGGGCAGGCGAAGGTCGTCGAGCAGCTACAGCGCGCGGTGGCGATCAAGCCGATCAACGCCATGGAAGCGCTGGAAGTGGCCCATGCGCGGAAGCTGCTGAAACGGCAGGAGCAGGTTGCCCAGCGCTGAGGGGCTGGAGGCTGGAGGCTGGAGGCTGGAGGCTGGAGGCTGGAGGCTGGAGGCTGGAGGCTGGAGGCTGGAGGCTGGAGGCTGGAGGCTGGAGGCTGGAGGCTGGACAGCATTCTGGCCATGCACCCTCTACGTCAAACCTTTTTTCGCGGCCATGGAACTGGGCGTCCCCGCCACTCCTACGGTCTCGACCTGTAGGAGCGCGCCATGCGCGCGATCCTCGGCAACATCAAAGCATCGCCAGCAAGCTGGCTCCTACAACAGCGAACGAGTAGCCCGGATGAAATCCGGGGAAGCCCTCCCGGATTGCATCCGGGCTACATGGCTGGCCATGCGCCTTCTGCGTCAAGCCTTTTTTCGCGGCCATGGACCGCTCCTACGAACACGGCTTCGATGCCGACCTGTAGGAGCGCGCCATGCGCGCGATCACCGGCAACGCCAAAGCATCGCCAGCAAGCTGGCTCCTACAACAGCGAACGAATAGCCCGGATGCAATCCGGGGGGAGGCCCTCCCGGATTGCATCCGGGCTACGTGGCTGGACGAATATCCCCTGGCACCGAAGCCAAACCGTAGGGTGGGCTTTAGCCCACCGGGCAGAGGTCCGGAGACTCCCTGAAGCTCGTATCCGCTCCAAAGTCCGCCCCTCACCCCAGCCCTCTCCCGGAGGGAGAGGGAGCCCTACGGCGCGGGCCCGAACTCTTCGCCCGAACTCTCCCGCAGGATGGGCTTCGTGCTGGGGAGCTTTTTCGTCCAGCCTTAAGCCTCCAGCGCTCTTCTCGGCTTCCCGCCCTTAAGGCTTGTGCGGCCGCGACAGGAATTCGTGGGACTGCATCTCCAGCAACCGGCTCAGGGTGCGCTGGAATTCGAAGGTCAGCCGCCCGCCGGTGTACAGGTCCTTCAGCTCCACTTCGGAGGAGATGATCAGTTTGACGTTGCGGTCGTAGAACTCGTCCACCAGGTTGATGAAGCGCCGCGCCATGTCGTCCTTGGCCACGCCCATCTGCTCGACGTTGGCGAGGATCACCGCGTGGAAGATCTTGCCCAGTTCGATGTAGTCGTTCTGGCTGCGCGGGCCGTCGCACAGCTCGCGGAATTCGAACCAGGCGACGTCCTCGCAGACCCGCACGGCGCGAAGCTCGCGATTCTCGATGATCAGCGGCTCATCTTCGGCGGCGTGGCTGCAGTCCGGCAGCAGGCTGTCGAAGCTCCTGCGCAGGCTTTCCTCTGCCTCGGCGTCGAGCGGCCAGTGGAACAGTTCGGCCTGTTCCAGGGCGCGCAGGCGGTAGTCCACGCCGCTGTCGACGTTGACCACCTCGGTGTGTTCCTTGAGCAGGGCGATCGCCGGCAGGAAGCGGGCGCGTTGCAGGCCGTCCTTGTACAGGCCATCCGGCACGATGTTGGAGGTGGCGACCAGGCTCACGCCGTTCTTGAACAGTTCGTCCAGCAGCGTCGCCAGGATCATCGCGTCGGTGATGTCGGAGACGAAGAACTCGTCGAAGCAGATCACCCGCGCCTCGTCGGCGAAGCGCTTGCCGATGATGGTCAGCGGGTTCTTCTCGCCCTTGAGGGTCTTCATCTCCTCGTGGACGCGCTTCATGAAGCGGTGGAAGTGGGTGCGCATCTTCTGCTTGAAGGGCAGCGCATCGAAAAAGGTATCGACCAGGTAGGTCTTGCCGCGCCCCACCCCGCCCCAGAAGTACAGGCCCTTGACCGGCCCCTGCGGCTTCTTGCTGAACAGCTTGCCGAACAATCCGGCCTTGCCCTGTTCGCTGGCCACCAGATCGTCGTAGAGCCGCTGCAGGTGGCGCACGGCGTTTTCCTGTGCGGCGTCGTGGAAGAAGTCCGGCCGCTTCAGATCGGCCTGATAGCGCTCAAGAGGGGTCATGGTGGGAAATTCGGTAACAAAACGGGGCCGTCACTTTAGCGATGGCCCCGCGGATTGGCAATTGGCGGTTTGGGGAAGAGCGGAGATAGGCAGGCTCGTAGCCCGGATGCAATCCGGGGAAGCTGGCTGAGAAACTTCCCCGGATTGCATCCGGGCTACCAAAAGTGCCGGTTACTCGCTTGGCGCCAGGGCCTCGCGCAGGCGAGCGATGGCCGCCTCGCGCGCGGCGGCATCGGCGAACGCCGGGCTATCGGCCACCGCCTCGCCATCCAGCCAGACGCTGAAGCCTTCGCCCTGCTCGCGCACATCCAGCGCTTCGCCAGACTGCAGGCGCTTGCTGGCCTGGCCGGCCGACTTGCCGTCGGCGAAGCGCTTCGACAGCAGCAGTTGCTCGCCGTCGGCGTCCAGCAGGCGGAAACGGAAGCTACCGTCGTCGTCGCGGAAACTGACGAAACGCGCGCTCCGGGCCGCCTTCTTCTTGCTCCCGCCGGCCACCTGTACCTGCTCGCGGAACGAACGCAGGCCGACCGATTCGCGCAGTTCGGCGAGGAACGGCGTCGCGATCCTGCGCGCCTTGGCGGCACCAGCGAGAAGGATATCCTCCAGGTCGGCAGGCCTGGCGATCAGTGCGTGGTAGCGCTCGCGCGCCTCGCCCAGTTCGCTGTCGAGCAGTTGGAACAGGCGCTGCTTGGCCTCGCCCCAGGCCAGGCCGGCGAGCAGCTCGGCGCGGAATTCGGCGAGCTGCGCGGGAGTGGCGAAAGCCTGGTAGAGGGTGAACAGGTGCGAGCTGTCCGGGTCCTTGGGCTCACCGGGCGCGCGCGAATCGGTGACGATACGGGCGATGGCGTCCTTGAGCTGCTTGGCGCTGCCGAACAGCGGGATGGTGTTGTCGTAGCTCTTGCTCATCTTGCGGCCGTCGAGGCCGGGCAGGGTCGCCACGTCCTCCTCGATCACCGCCTCGGGCAGGGTGAACAGTTCCTTGCCGGCGCCGAACAGGTGGTTGAAGCGCTGACCGATGTCGCGGGCCATTTCCACGTGCTGGATCTGGTCGCGGCCGACCGGCACCTTGTGCGCGTTGAACATCAGGATGTCGGCGGCCATCAGTACCGGGTAGCTGTACAGGCCCATGGTCACCCCGGCGTCGGGGTCTTCGCCGGAGTCGATGTTCTTGTCCACCGAGGCCTTGTAGGCGTGCGCGCGGTTGAGCAGGCCCTTGGCGGTCACGCAGGTGAGCAGCCAGGTCAACTCGGGAATCTCGGGAATGTCCGACTGCCGGTAGAAGGTCGCCTTGTCGGTATCCAGGCCGCAGGCCAGCCAGGTGGCGGCGATTTCCAGGCGCGAGCGCTGGATGCGCACCGGGTCGTCGCACTTGATCAGCGCGTGGTAGTCGGCGAGGAAGTAGAAGGAATCGGCGTTCGGGTCGCGGCTGGCAACGATCGCCGGGCGAATGGCGCCGGCGTAGTTGCCGAGGTGCGGGGTGCCGGTGGTGGTGATGCCGGTGAGGATACGGGTGGTCATGGATTATCGCTTGTCGGACTGCATCGAATCAGAGGCGCGGCAGCACCAGCTCCTTGAGCTCGGTGAGCTTGCCGTGGAAGAAGTGACCGCATTCTGCCACTTTCAGTAGCTCATGGGGACGATCGAGGGCGGCGGACCAGTCGTAGACCGTCTGCGGGTCGATCACTTCGTCCTGCTCCGGTTGGATGACTGTCAGCGGGGTGCGTCGAGGCGGCTGGTTTTCCCCGGTCAGCCGGGATACCGCCGGCGCCACCATGAACAGACGGCTCACCTCGACTCCCCGGCTTTCCAGGCGTCCGCCCAGGCTGGCGGCGACGAAGCCGCCAAAGGAGAAACCGAACAGGGTCAGTGGCAGCCCCGGTCGCTCGGCCAGCAGCCAGCGCGCGGCCGCCTCGGCGTCGTCGACCTCGCCGCTGTTCATATCGTGGCTGCCGGCGCTGGCGCCGACACCCCGATAGTTGAAGCGCAGGGTGGCCAGGCCGGCGTCGCGGGCGGTGCGCTGCAGGGTGGATACCACCTTGTTGAGCATGGTGCCGCCTTGCACCGGATTGGGGTGGCAGATCAGTGCCACGCCACGGGCGTCGGGCACATCGAGGTAGAGAGCTTCGAGCTGCCCGACCGGGCCGTCGAGCAGCAGGGAGGTTTCACGCATCAGCAAAACAGAGACTCCGTGACCCCGGGATGGGTCTGCACGTCTTGGATAAGCACCATACGGCTTGCGTCGCGGTATACAGCGCAGGTTCGAGCCGTTAACGTAAAGCAAAGCCGTTTACAGAGGAAGGACTCGTGGAACAGACGCTCACAGCCTGGTTGCTGCCGACCCTCACCCTGCTCGCTGGCATCGCCATCGGCTTCGTGGTGGCCCGACTGCTGCCCACCGCCGCGCCCAATCGCACCCAGCGCCAGCTGGACGAGCTACAGGAACGCTTCGACACCTATCAGCGCGAAGTGGTGACCCACTTCAACACGACCGCCAACCTGGTGAGGAAGCTGACCCAGAGCTACCAGGACGTGCAGGAGCACCTCTCCGACGGCGCCAGCCGACTGGCTCTCGACGAGCTGACCCGCCAGCGCCTGCTCGCCGCCCTGCACACCGACGAGCAGCCGGCGCCGCGCGAGCGCCTGACCCCGCCGAAGCATCAGGAAGCACCGAAGGACTATGCGCCCAAGGACCCCGACGCCCCCGGTACCCTGGACGTGACCTTCGGCTTGAAGAAGTAGACCTTCCAGCAACAAAAAGCCCCGCCTAGGCGGGGCTTTTTGTTGCTGGCTCCTACAGCGTCCGTGCGGCTTACAGCGCGCCGCGGGCGCGCAGCAGGTCGATCACCTGCTTGACGCCCTCTTCCACCGAAACGCTCTGGGTGTCGATCACCAGGTCGGCATCCAGCGGGATGTCGTAGGGGAAGGACTCGCCCGGGATGTTGTCGCCACCGGCAGCGTACAGGCCCTGCGGGTCGCGCTCGCGGCAGGCCTGCGGGGAAGCCTGCACGTATACGGTGATCAGCCGCTCGGCGCCGATCAGCGCCTTGGCCTGCTCGCGGCCTTCGGCGTCCGGAGCGACGAAGGCGGCCAGCGTCAGCAACCCGGCCTCGTTGAACTGGCGCGCCACGTGGGCGGCACGGCGCCAGTTCTCGGTGCGCCCGGCGCGGTCCTGCGGCAGGCCCTTGTTGAGGTCGTGGCGCAGGTTCTGACCGTCCAGCACGTACACCGCGCGGCCCATGTCGAACAGCTTGCGCTCCACGGCATAGGCCAGGGTGCTCTTGCCGGCGCCGGAGAGGCCCGAGAACAGCACGGTGGCCGGCTGCTGGCCGAAGCGCGCGGCACGCTCCTCGGTGGAGACGTGGGCAAGCCTGCCGTGATGACTGCCGGCCTGGACGGCCGTCGGAGCCGCGATGATCATGCCGGCGCCGACCGTGCCGTTGGTCAGGCGGTCGATGACGATGAAGGCGCCGGTGGTGCGGTTGTGCGCATAGCCATCGAGAGCGATGGGCGCGTCCAGGCTGACCTTGACCTTGGCGATCTCGTTGAGCTGCAGGCTGCTTGCCGCACCCTCCTCCAGGGTGTTGACGTCGACCTTGTGGGCGATGCTCGGGATCGAGCCCGGCACGTAGCTGGTGGCGCGCTTGATGTCGTATTTCTTGCCCGGCAGCATCGGCTCCTCGGCCATCCACACCAGCATGGCCTCGAAGCTGTCGGTGACCAGCGGGCGGTTGTCGCTATGCACCAGCATGTCGCCACGCGACACGTCGATCTCGTCTTCCAGGGTCAGGGTGACCGCCTGGCCCGGACCGGCATGCTCCAGCTCGCCTTCGAAGGTGACGATCGACTTGACCTTGCTGGTCTTGCCGGACGGCAGCGCGACGACCTCGTCGCCCTTGTGCACGATGCCGCTCGCCAGGGTGCCGGCGAAGCCACGGAAGTTCAGGTTCGGCCGGTTGACGTACTGCACCGGGAAACGCATGTCGTTGAGGTTGCGGTCGCCGGCGATCTCCACGGTTTCGAGGATTTCCATCAGCGACTGGCCGTCGTACCAGGGCGAACGCTCGGACTTGTTGACCACGTTGTCGCCCTTGAGCGCCGACATCGGCACGAAGTGCAGCGTGCTCGGCCGCATGCCGATGCGCTCGGCGAAGGCCAGGTAGTCGGCCTTGATCTGCTCGAAGACGGCCTGGTCGAAGTCCTTCAGGTCCATCTTGTTGACCGCCACGACGATGTGCTTGATGCCCAGCAGCGTGGCGATGTAGCTGTGCCGACGGGTCTGGGTCTGCACGCCGTAGCGGGCGTCGATGAGGATGATCGCCAGGTCGCAGGTCGACGCCCCAGTGGCCATGTTGCGGGTGTACTGCTCGTGACCGGGGGTGTCGGCGATGATGAACTTGCGCTTGGCGGTGCTGAAGTAGCGGTACGCCACGTCGATGGTGATGCCCTGCTCGCGCTCGGCCTGCAGGCCGTCGACCAGCAGCGCCAGGTCGACGTCGTCACCGGTGGTGCCGACCTTCTTCGAGTCACGGGTGATGGCTTCGAGGTGATCCTCGTAGATCATCTTCGAATCGTGCAGCAGACGCCCGATCAGGGTGCTCTTGCCGTCATCGACGTTGCCGCAGGTGAGGAAGCGCAACAATTCCTTGCGCTCGTGCTGGGCCAGGTAGGCGAGGATGTCCTGGCTGATTAGGTCGGATTGATGACTCATTCTTCGTTGCTCCAAGCTGCAAGCTTCAAGCGGCAAGCCAAGAGCGCCTGGCTAGCCTGAAATTCTGTTGATCAACCCACTGAGCATTCTGGAAAGCTCGCGGGTTTCCTCTATCCACTGGGTTGCAAGCGGCTCGGGGATATAGCCGATGTCGCAGCCTATGAGCAGTTGCGTTCGCAACTCGGCGCAGGAGCCCTTGGCGATGCGCAGGTAGTGGCACTTTTCCCTACCACTTCCCCGCTCCATGCCCTCGGCGATATTGCTGGGAACGGAGAGTGCCGAACGGCCCACCTGATCCCGGAACCCATAGTCACGGCAATCGCGCAGTCCCTGAAAGACCTGTACAGCCAGGTATCTGGCTCTTTGCCAGACCTCAAGCCTCTCGAAATCCATTTCTCTTCGCTCCAGTCCACTTGAAGCTTGCCGCTTGCAGCTTGTGGCTTAAAAGTACCCCTGCCGCTTCTTCTCCTCCATCGAACCGGCCTGGTCGTGGTCGATGACCCGGCCCTGGCGTTCGGAGGTCTTGGTCAGGAGCATTTCCTGGATGATTTCCGGCAGCGTCGCGGCGCTGGACTCCACCGCGCCGGTCAGCGGGTAGCAGCCGAGGGTGCGGAAACGCACCATCTTCTTCTGGATGCTGGCCTTCTGCTCGGGCGTCAGGTGTTCGAGGATGCGATCGTCGTCGATCATGATCAGAGCGCCGTTCATCTCGATCACTTCGCGCTCGGCGGCGAAGTACAGCGGGACGATCGGGATCTGTTCCAGGTAGATGTATTGCCAGATGTCCAGCTCGGTCCAGTTGGACAGCGGGAAGACGCGGATCGACTCGCCCTTCTTCACCTTGCCGTTATAGATGTTCCAGAGCTCGGGGCGCTGGTTCTTCGGGTCCCAGCGGTGCTTGCTGTCGCGGAACGAATAGACGCGCTCCTTGGCGCGCGACTTCTCCTCGTCGCGGCGCGCACCGCCGAAGGCGGCGTCGAAGCCGTACTTGTCGAGCGCCTGCTTGAGGCCCTCGGTCTTCATGATGTCGGTGTGCTTGGCACTGCCGTGGGTGAAGGGGTTGATGCCCTGGGCCACGCCGTCCGGGTTGACGTGGGTGATCAGGTCCAGGCCCATCTCGGCGACCATCTTGTCGCGGAAACGGTACATTTCCTGGAACTTCCACCGGGTGTCGACGTGCATCACCGGGAACGGCAGCTTGCCGGGGAAGAACGCCTTGCGCGCGAGATGCAGCATGACGGCGGAATCCTTGCCGATGGAGTACAGCATCACCGGGTTGTCGAACTCCGCGGCAACTTCGCGGATGATGTGGATGCTTTCCGCCTCCAACTGTTTCAGGTGCGTCAGTTTATCGAGCATGGCTACTCACGGCTTTCTCTCAGGAGAGCTTGGGGACGGCCAACGGGCCGTGGACGAGGGGCGCACTTTAGCACAGCGCCCATCTTCTATTCAGGCGACGGCTTAGACCTAAACGATCTAGCGATATACCGTTCGGTTTCGGTGTTTCAGACCGGGTTCGGACAGTCTATGAACAGGTGTTCGAGCGCGAAGCGGCGCGCCAGGTACTCGCCCAGCGCCTGTATGCCATAGCGCTCGGTGGCATGATGGCCGGCGGCGATGAAGCTGACGCCGTTCTCGCGTGCGCTGTGGAAAGTCTGCTCGGAAGCCTCGCCGGTCAGGTACAGGTCGACCCCGGCGGCGATGGCGGTGTCGATGTAGCCCTGGCCGCCGCCGGTGCACCAGCCGATCCGGCGAATCATCCCCTCGCCCTCGACCAGCAGCGGCTCGCGGCCGAGCACTTCCTGCACACGGCGGGCGAAATCGCGCGGGCTCATCGGCTCGGCCAGCGCTCCGACCAGGCCGACGGTGCGCGGATTGCCCGGCTCCAGCGGGCCTTCGACGATGATGTCGAGTTGCCGCGCCAGTTGCACGTTGTTGCCCACCTCCGGATGCACGTCGAGCGGCAGGTGGTAGGCCAGCAGGCTGATGTCATTTGCAAGCAGGGTTTTCAGCCGGCGCTGCTTCATGCCGGTGACGCAGGGGTTCTCGCCCTTCCAGAAATAGCCGTGATGGACCAGTACCACGTCGGCCTCGGCTTCCACCGCGGCATCGAGCAGCGCCTGGCTGGCGGTCACCCCGCTGACGATACGGCGCACCTGCGGACGCCCCTCGACCTGCAGGCCGTTGGGGCAGTAATCGTTGATTCGCGCCGCCTCCAGATAGCGGTCGGCTTCCTCCACCAGGGTGGTCAGGGCAATGGCCATGGAATTCCTCTCGACAATGTGGCAGACCGCTGCTTTCTTGACGGGCGGCCAATATAATGGCGCACCTTAAGGGCCGAGCAATGGCCCTGCAACCCTCAGGATTGATCGATGCTCAAGGCATTGCGGTTCCTCGGCTGGCCCCTGCTGGTCGGTATTCTTCTCGCGCTCCTGATTATCCAGCACTATCCGCACTGGGTCGGCCTGCCGCGCCAGGACGTGCACATGCGCCAGGTGCCGCGCTACAACCTGCCGCAGAAGGGCCCGGTGTCCTACGCCGAGGCCGTGAGCAGCGCCGCGCCGGCGGTGGTCAACCTGTACACCACCAAGTTCGTCAACCGCCCGCTGCATCCGCTGTTCGAGGACCCGCAGTTCCGCCGTTTCTTCGGCGACAACCTGCCCCGGCAGCGGCGCATGGAGTCCAGCCTGGGCTCGGCGGTGATCATGAGCCCCGAGGGCTACCTGCTGACCAACAACCACGTGGTGGCCGGCGCCGACCAGATCGTGGTGGCCCTCAAGGATGGCCGCGAGACCCTGGCGCGGCTGATCGGCAGCGACCCGGAAACCGACCTGGCGGTGCTCAAGATCGACCTCAAGGACCTGCCGGCGATCACCCTCGGCCACTCGGACATGGTCAATATCGGCGACGTCTCGCTGGCCATCGGCAACCCGTTCGGGGTCGGCCAGACAGTGACCATGGGCATCATCAGCGCCACTGGCCGCAACCAGTTGGGGCTGAACACCTACGAGGACTTCATCCAGACCGACGCGGCGATCAACCCGGGCAACTCCGGTGGTGCGCTGGTCGACGCCTACGGCAACCTGATCGGTATCAACACCGCGATCCTCTCCAAGTCCAGCGGTTCGCAGGGCATCGGCTTCGCCATCCCGGTCAAGCTGGCCCTGGAGGTGATGCAGGCGATCATCGAACACGGCTCGGTGATCCGTGGCTGGCTGGGCATCGAAGTGCAGCCGCTGACACCCGAACTGGCCGAGTCCTTCGGTCTCGAGGGACGTCCCGGCATCGTCGTCGCCGGCCTCTACCGCGACGGCCCCGCGCAGAAGGCCGGCCTGCAGCCGGGCGACCTGATCCTCAGCATCGATGGCCAGCCGGCCACCGACGGCCGCCGCTCGATGAACCAGGTCGCGCGCACCAAGCCCGGCGAGAAAACCGTCATCGAGGTGATGCGCAACGGCAAGACCCTTGAGCTCATCGCCGAGATCGGCCTGCGCGCGCCTGTCAGCAACGGCGGCGACTCGAAGAACTGATCGTCCTCCCCACCGGTTGCGCGCCCGTTCGCAACCGGTCTTCTCCCTCATGATCGATGCTGGAACGGCAGATTCCACATTTCGTTTTCGCCATATAATGTTATGTTATTACGTCTATTATCGAGATCCCATGACATGACATTGCGCACCCTAACCTCCCTGGCGAGCCTTGGCCTGGGCCTGCTGGGCAAGGCCGCCCTGGCCGCCGGAGCCGTCCAGCTCGATGACATCGCCATCTCCTCCGCCTACCGTGAGGAGCGTGCCGACGGACCGGTGCACGGCTACCGCGCCACCCGCTCGGCCAGCGCGACCCGCACCGACACCCGCCTCGAAGACATTCCCCAGACCATCGCCGTCGTGCCTGCGCAGGTGCTCGACGACCTGGGCAGCACCCGCATCGACCGCGCCCTGGACTTCGCCGGCGGCGTGTCCCGGCAGAACAACTTCGGCGGCCTGACCTTCCTCAACTACAGCGTGCGCGGCTTCACCACCGGCGAGCTGTATCGCAACGGTTTCGCCATCAACCGAGGCAGCTACAGCTCGCCGGACGCTTCCGGCATCGAGCGCATCGAAGTGCTCAAGGGACCGGCCGCCAGCCTGTACGGGCGCGGCGATCCCGGCGGGCTGGTGAACATCGTCAGCAAGAAACCCCAGGCCGAATCCTTCAACCAGTTCAAGGCCAGCGCCGGGCGCTGGGACCGCTACCGCAGCAGCCTCGACGTCAACACCCCGCTGAGCGACGACGGCACGCTGCTGTCGCGGATCAACCTGGCGGTCGAGGACAACCGCAGCTTTCGCGATCACGTCGGCAACGAACGCCAGATCGTCAGCCCGACGCTCAGTTGGCAGATAAATGCCGACACCCACCTGCTGGTCGACAGCGAATTCTCGCGCACCGAGTCGGTATTCGACCGGGGCATCCCGGCAGTGGACGGAAAACTGGGCGCGGTGAAGCGCTCGACCTTCCTCGGCGAGCCCAACGACGGCGAGATCCGCAACGACAACCAACTGTTGCAGGTCAGCCTCGAACACTGGCTCGACGAGGATTGGAAATTGCGCCTGGCCAGCCACTATAGCCAGGGCACGCTGGACGGCGACAGTTCGGAAACCTCGCGGCTGGTCGGCGACACCGTGACGCGCTTCTACCGCCAGCGCAGCTTCGAGTGGAACGACAGCATCACCCAGGCCGAACTGCATGGCAGTTTCACGTTCGCCGGCTGGCAACACCAGACCCTCGCCGGCCTGGAGTACGAGAACTACCGCAACAGCCAGAAATACCCGCAGAGCGCGACCGGCCTCGGCTACGGCCAGAACATCTACCACCCGGTCTATGGCCGGGCGAAGCCGCCGATCATCAACCCCAACGACTTCTTCGAACACACGGAAAGCTACGCCCTCAATCTGCAGGACCAGATCACCTTCACCGACCGGCTCAGCGGCCTGCTAGGCGTGCGCTTCGAGCGTTTCGAACAGACCGCCCAAAACCGTACGACCCGGGTCAGCAACGATCAGGACAAGGAAATCGGCGTCCCGCGCGCCGGCCTGCTCTATCAACTGACGCCGGAGGTCGGGGTATTCGCCAACGCCTCGACGTCGTTCAAACCCAACGGCATCGGCAGCCAGGGGCAGGTGTTCAAACCGGAGAAAGGCATCGGCTATGAAAGCGGTCTCAAACTCGACCTGCTGGATGGCCGCCTGGGTGCGACCATCGCGCTGTTCCACATCGACAAGGAAAACGTCCTCACTGCCGACCCGGACAGCCCAGGCGACAGCATCGCCGCCGGCAAGGCTCGCAGCCAGGGGCTCGACCTGCAGTTCAGCGGCCAGTTGACCGACGCCCTGCGGGTGATCGGCGCCTATGCCTACATCGACGCCGAAGTGACCGAGGACAACAGCATCCCCGAAGGCAGCGACCTGCTCGGCATCGCCCGCCACAGCGCCAGCCTGCTCGGCGTCTACCAGTTCCAGGACGGCATGTTGCGCGGCTCGGATATCGGAGCCGCGCTCAACTACGTCGGCGACCGTTCCGGCCAGACCGGCAGCGACTTCGAACTGCCGGCCTACACCACGCTCGACCTGCTCGCCCACTACCAGGCCACGGACGATCTCAGCCTCGGCCTCAACCTGAACAACGTCTTCGACCGCAAGTACTACGAGCGCTCCTACAACAGCGTCTGGGTGCTGCCCGGCGAACCCCGCAACCTCAGCGTCAGCCTGACGCTGGCCCTTTGACCTTTCAGGAGATTTCCATGCGCATCCCCGCCTACCTGCTGCTCGCCGGCCTGCTGGCCAGTGGCGACGCCCTCGCCCACGGCCTGTGGACCGAGCAACGTCGCGGCAATATCGAGGTGATCTACGGTCACGGCGCCGAGGACGATACCTTCAAGGCCCGGAAGATCAGCGGCGCCTGGGCCTACGACGCGGCCGGGCGAATGATCCCGGTGAGCGTCCAGCGCCTGGACGACCATGCCCGCCTGCAACCGCTGAAGCCACCGGCGGTACTGGCGGTGGCGCTGGACAACGGCGCCTGGTCGCAGACACCGGACAAGAAATGGATCAACCAGGGGCGCTCGCAAGTGCCGGACTCGATCCATTCGCTGCACACCTGGAAGTACAGCCTGGCGATCCACCGCGAAGGCGCCCGCCTGCCCGAGCTGAAGCAACTGAAGATGGTCATCCTGCCGGAACGCGATCCGCTCACCGTCGGCCCGGGCAAGCCGTTGCCGGTACGGGTGCTGGTGGATGGCCAGCCGGTCGCTGGCATCAAGCTGATCGGCGATTACCGGGGCTCGCCGCACCAGATCAGCACCGAGACCGACGCCGAAGGCCGTGCGCAGGTAACAGTGCGCAACGAGGGGCTGAACATCATCGCCGCCGAGTACTACCAGAAGGTGCAGGGCGATGCGGAGATCGACGAGCGCGGGTTGTTCGCGTCGCTGACCTTCCTCGGAGAGCCGCATCACGAGTGATGGCCAGCCCGAATGGCGCTACCGCATGCAACTCGCCTGTCCAAGCACCGCCCCTCACCCCAGCCCTCTCCCGGAGGGAAAGGGCGTTGCCGCGTGCCCGTTCCCGAGCCCGCGGCGACTACAGCCCCTTCAGGGCATCCAGCAGCGCCTGGTTCTGCTCCGGCGTACCGATGCTGATGCGCAGGAACTGGGCGATGCGCGCCTGCTTGAAGTGGCGCACGATCACCCCCTGCTCGCGCAGGCCGGCGGCGAGGCCGGCGGCGTCTTTCTGCGGATGACGGGCGAACACGAAGTTGGCCGCCGAAGGCAGCACCTCGAAGCCCAGCGCCTCGAGCCCGGCGACCACCACCTCGCGGCTGGCGGCGACCTTGGCACAGATCTCTTCGAACCAGGCGCGATCCTCGAACGCCGCCGCCGCGCCGGCGATGGCCATGCGGTCCAGCGGGTAGGAGTTGAAGCTGTTCTTGATCCGCTCCAGCGCCTCTATCAGGTCCGGGTGACCGACCGCGATGCCGACCCGCAGCCCGGCCAGCGACCGCGACTTGGACAGGGTCTGCGCCACCAGCAGGTTCGGGTACTTGTCCACCAGGCTGATCGCGGTCTCGCCGCCGAAGTCGATATAGGCCTCGTCCACCAGCACCACGCTGTCCGGGCTGGACTGAAGCAGGCGCTCGACGGCTTCCAGCGGCAGCAGGCGGCCGGTCGGCGCGTTGGGGTTGGGGAAGACGATGCCGCCGTTCGGCCGCGCATAGTCCTCGACGCGGATCTGGAATGCGTCGTCCAGCGCGATGGCTTCGAAGGGAATGCCATACAGGCCGCAATAGACCGGATAGAAGCTGTAGGTCACGTCCGGGAACAGCAGCGGCCGGCCGTGCTGGAACAGGCCGTGGAAGGCGTGCGCCAGTACCTCGTCGGAGCCGTTGCCGACGAACACTTGCTCCGGCTGCACGCCGTAGTAGTCGGCGACCGCCTGCTTGAGCCGGTCGCCATTCGGGTCCGGGTACAGACGCAGGTTGTCGTTCAGCTCCGCCTGCATGGCCGCCAGCGCCTTGGGCGACGGGCCATAGGGGTTCTCGTTGGTATTCAGCTTGACCAGCTTGGTCAGCTTCGGCTGCTCACCCGGCACGTAGGGCACTAGGTCCTTGACGAAGGGGCTCCAGAACTTGCTCATCTCGCCCTTCTCTCCTCTCAAAAATCGCTGGAGGCCGAAGGCTGAAGGCTGGACGAAAAAGCGAAACCAGATTCGTCCAGCCTTCAGCCTTCAGCGCCTTTAATCGGCTTTTCAGCCCTTGATCCGATACTCGGCACTGCGCGCGTGGGCGGTCAGGGATTCGCCACGGGCCAGCACGCTGGCCACCTTGCCGAGCTCCGAAGCGCCGTCCGCCGAGCAATGGATGATCGACGAGCGCTTCTGGAAGTCGTACACGCCCAGCGGCGAGGAGAAGCGCGCGGTGCCGGAAGTGGGCAGCACGTGGTTGGGGCCGGCGCAGTAGTCGCCCAGCGCTTCGGCGGTGTAGCGGCCCATGAAGATGGCGCCGGCGTGACGGATCTTCGGCAACCACTGCTCGGGGTCGTCCATCGACAACTCCAGGTGTTCCGGGGCGATGCGGTTGGCCACTTCGCAGGCCTGTTCCATCTCGGCGACCTGGATCAGCGCGCCGCGCCCTTCCATCGAAGTGCGGGCGATCCGCTCGCGCTCCAGGGTCGGCAGCAGCTTGGCGATGCTCTCGGCCACCCGGTCGAGGAACGCCGCGTCCGGGCTGACCAGGATGGCCTGGGCGTCCTCGTCGTGCTCGGCCTGGGAGAACAGGTCCATGGCGATCCAGTCCGGGTCGGTCTTGCCATCGCAGACCACGAGGATTTCCGACGGGCCGGCGATCATGTCGATGCCCACCTGGCCGAACACGTGGCGCTTGGCGGTGGCCACGTAGATGTTGCCGGGGCCGACGATCTTGTCCACGCGCGGCACGCTCTCGGTGCCGTAGGCCAGCGCGGCCACGGCCTGGGCGCCGCCGATGGTGAACACCCGGTCGACGCCGGCCACGCAGGCGGCGGCGAGGACGATCTCGTTGATCTCGCCACGCGGGGTCGGCACCACCATGACCACCTCCGGCACGCCGGCGACCTTGGCGGGGATGGCGTTCATCAGTACCGACGACGGATAGGAAGCCTTGCCGCCCGGCACGTAGAGACCGGCACGGTCCAGCGGGGTGACCTGCTGGCCAAGCACGGTGCCGTCAGCCTCGGTGTAGGTCCAGGAGCCCTGTTTCTGCCGCTCGTGGTACTGGCGCACGCGCTCGGCGGCCTTCTCCAGCGCCGCGCGCTGTTCGGCGCTGATGCGGGTCAGCGCCAGTTCCAGGCGCTCGCGCGGCAGGATCAGCTCGGCCATGGTCGTGGCCGTGACGCCATCGAAGCGCTGGGTCAGCTCGACCAGCGCCTCGTCGCCGCGCTCGCGCACCGCCTCGATGATGTCCAGCACGCGCTGGTTGACCGCGTCGTCGGAAACGCTTTCCCAGCTCAGCAGATGGTCCAGATGACGCGCGAAGTCCGGATCGGCGGCATTGAGTCGGCGGATGGCAACGGGAGCGGTCATGATGAGGCCTCGTGTGATAGCTGGTTCTCAGGCGCCGCTAGAGTAGCAAGCCCACCGTGCGGGCACCCGAGAAAGTTGGCTATGACACGGATAGGCTGCCGCGACACGAGGTCGCGGAATCGGATCAGCCCCGGTGTCGGGAATCCACGGCGGCACGCAGCGCTTCGACCAGCGCCTGGATGCGGTCGTGCTGCATCTTCATGGACGCCTTGTTGACGATCAGTCGCGAGCTGATGGTGGCGATCAGTTCCTGCGGCTCCAGGCCGTTGGCGCGCAGGGTGTTGCCGGTGTCGACCACGTCGATGATCTTGTCGGCCAGGCCGACCAGCGGCGCCAGCTCCATGGAGCCGTACAGCTTGATGATATCGACCTGGCGGCCCTGCTCGGCGTAGTAGCGCTTGGCGACGTTGACGAACTTGGTGGCCACGCGCAGGCGCCCTTTCGGCTCCGGCGCGCCGACCTTGCCGGCGGTCATCAGCTTGCAGTTGGCGATCCGCAGGTCGAGCGGTTCGTAGAGCTGGCCGCCGTATTCCATCAGCACGTCCTTGCCGGCCACGCCGAGGTCGGCGGCGCCGTGCTCGACGTAGGTCGGCACGTCGGTGGCACGGACGATCAGCAGGCGCACATCCTCCTGGCTGGTGGGGATGATCAGCTTGCGGCTCTTGTCCGGATTCTCGGTCGGCACGATGCCGGCCTCGGCCAGCAGCGGCAGGGTATCGTCGAGGATGCGGCCCTTGGATAACGCGATGGTCAACATGCGGCGAGTCGTCCGGTCAGGCGGGAACGCGGCGGATTTTCGCGCCGAGAAGCTGCAGTTTTTCCTCGATGCACTCGTAGCCACGGTCGATGTGGTAGATGCGGTCGATCAGGGTATCGCCCTCGGCCATCAGCGCGGCGATCACCAGGCTGGCGGAAGCACGCAGGTCGGTGGCCATCACCGGTGCGCCCTTGAGCGTCGGGACGCCGGTCACGATGGCGGTATTGCCCTCGACGAGGATCTGCGCGCCCATGCGGGTCATTTCGTAGACGTGCATGAAGCGGTTCTCGAACACCGTCTCGATCACCGTGCCGGTGCCTTCGGCCACCGCGTTGAGGGCGATGAACTGCGCCTGCATGTCGGTGGGGAACGCCGGATACGGCGCGGTACGCAGGTTGACGGCCTTCGGCCGCTTGCCGTGCATGTCCAGTTCGATCCAGTCCTCGCCGCTGGTGATCTCGGCGCCGGCTTCCTGCAACTTGGCCAGAACGGCTTCGAGGATGGTCGGATCGGTATCCTTGAGCTTGACCCGTCCGCCGGTGGCCGCAGCGGCGACCAGGTAGGTGCCGGTCTCGATGCGGTCGGGCATCACGCTGTGGCGGGCGCCGTGCAGACGCTCGACGCCGTCGATGATGATGGTGTCGGTGCCGGCACCCTGGATCTTCGCGCCCATGGCGATCAGGCAGTTGGCCAGGTCGACCACTTCCGGCTCGCGCGCGGCGTTCTCCAGCACGGAGCGACCGTTGGCCAGGGTGGCCGCCATCATGATGTTCTCGGTGCCGGTCACGCTGACCGTATCGAAGAAGAAGTGCGCACCACGCAGGCCGCCTTCCGGCGCCTTGGCCTTGATATAGCCGCCTTCCACTTCGATCTGCGCGCCCATGGCTTCCAGGCCGCGAATGTGCAGGTCGACCGGGCGCGAACCGATAGCGCAGCCGCCGGGCAGGGCCACTTCGGCCTCGCCGAAGTGGGCGACCATCGGGCCGAGCACCAGGATCGAGGCGCGCATGGTCTTCACCAGTTCGTAGGGCGCGACCAGGGTCTTGATGGTGCTGGCGTCCACTTCGACGCTGAGTTTCTCGTCGATCACCGGTTCGACGCCCATGCGGCCGAACAGCTCGATCATGGTGGTGATGTCGTGCAGATGCGGCAGGTTGCAGACGGTGACCGGCTCGTCGGCCAGCAGGGTGGCGGCAAGGATCGGCAGGGCCGAGTTCTTCGCGCCGGAGATGCGGATTTCGCCGTTCAGGCGCACGCCGCCGGTAATGATCAGTTTGTCCATAAGGAGTCTCGTCGCCCGCAGGCTCAGGTGCGCTCGGCCCAGGCGGCGCGGCTGAAGAATTTCATGGTCACGGCGTGGATGCTGCCGTCGGCGATCCAGGGGTTCAGGAAGGCATAGACCTGTTGCTGGCGTTTGACCGGGCTCAGGGCGGCCAGTTCATCGCTGATCAGGTTGAGCTGGAAGTTGCAGCCCTCGCCCTCTACTTCGACCAGGGTGTTGGCCAGTTTTTCCTCGAGGAAATTTTTCACTTCTACGGCCTGCATATCGAACCTCGATCAGCGCGCTTGTGGTCCACGGCGGAGCCGGACTTTGTGGGCCGGCCATCATACAAAAAAGCCCTCCGCCTGCGAACCCCACGCACGGGGGCGCTGACGGAGGGCGCGGTACCGGGCCCGCGGCGAAGACCTGCGGGCCGGCCCGGGATCAGGTGCTCAGTCCCGCAGCGGCAGCAGTTCGGTCAGCCCGGAAACCTGGGCGATCTGCCGCATTTCCACGGGCAGGCCGCGAATGGCCAGGCTCTTGCCGGCCTGGCGCGCATCGCGCATGAAGGCCAGCAGCAGCGACAGGCCGACGCTGCTGGAATGCTCGACCGCACCGCAGTCGAGCACCAGCTCGGCCGCCTGCGCCTCGCGGATCAGGCGACCGCCCTCCTCGCGCAGCGCCGGTCCGGTGCTGTAGTCGAGTACCCCGGCCAGGCGCAGCTCGCCGTCCACCTGGCGAATGCTGGTATCAGTCATTGCCGGCGGCCTTCTGACCTTCCGCAGTGTTCTTGGCCTCGGCCACCACCTTCGCCCAACCGTCGATGGTCCTGTCCAGGTTGTTGCCGTTCTTCTGCATGGTGTCGGCGAACTGGTCGCGGAACAACTTGCCGATGTTGATGCCGTTGATGATCACGTTGCGCAGCATCCACTGGCCATCGATCTGCACCATGGTGTAGGTCACCGGGTAGATGGCGCCGTTGTTCCCGCGCACCTCCATGTTGACGCTGGCACGGTCCGGATCGGCCTGCTTGGCCTTGCTGGGCAGCACGCGGATGTCCTGGTTGTCGTACTCGAGCAGGGCGTTGCCGTAGAACTCGATGAGGCTGCGCTTGAAGTTCTCCTGGAAGCGGGTCATCTGCTCCGGAGTGGCGTTGCGCGAGTACTTGACGGTCATGATGCTCTTGGAGATGCCGTCGGCGTCCACCACCGGGCCGATGATCTTGTTCAGCGAGGTGTAGAAATCGCCGGGGCTGGTGCGATAGTGCTCCTTGTTGGCCTTCAGGTCGGCCAGCAACTGGTCGGTGGTCTGCTGCACCACCTGCTGCGGAGACGGAGCGGCCAGGGCGATCAGGGGAAGCGCGGCGAGCAGTGCCAGCAGGCCGCGGCGCAAAGCGATGGTCATCAGTCTGGTCCTCAGTTGGATTCTCTATTCACCGAATTCATCAGGAATTTCCCGATCAGGTCTTCCAGCACCAGCGCCGACTGGGTGTCGTGGATGGTGCTGCCATCCTTCAGGAGCGCGTCGTCGCCGCCGACGCTGAGACCGATGTACTTCTCGCCCAGCAGGCCGGCGGTGAGGATCGAGGCGGTGGAGTCGGCCGGCAGGTTGTCGACGCTGCTGTCGAGCTCCATGGTCACCCGCCCGGTGTAGCTGTCGCGGTCGAGATCGATGGCGGTGACCTTGCCGATGGTCACACCGGCCATGGTCACCTTAGCTCTGACAGTCAAACCGGCGATATTGTCGAAATTGGCGTACAGCTTGTAGGTGTCCTTGGTGGCGTCCACGGTCAGCCCGCTGACCCGCAGCGCCAGCAGCAGCAACGCCAGCAGTCCGGCCAGCAGGAACAGGCCGACACCGATTTCCAGGGTGCGGATTCGCATCAGTAATCTCCAAACATCAAGGCGGTCAGGATGAAGTCCAGGCCCAGCACGGCCAGCGAGGCATAGACCACGGTTCTTGTCGTTGCACGGCTGATCCCTTCCGAGGTCGGTTCGCAGTCATAACCCTGGAACACGGCGATCCAGGTCACCACCCAGGCGAACACCAGGCTCTTGATCACGCCATTGAGCACGTCGTCGTAGAAGGACACGCTGTTCTGCATGTTGGCCCAGTACGAGCCCTCGTACACCCCCAGCCAGTCGATCGCCACCATGGCGCCGCCCCAGATGCCGACCACGCAGAAGATCAGGGTCAGCAACGGCAGGGAGATGAAGCCCGCCCACAGGCGCGGGGCGATGATGTACTTGAGCGGGTCGACGCCGATCATCGACAGGCTGGACAGTTGCTCGGTGGACTTCATGTTACCGATCTCGGCGGTCAGCGCCGAGCCGGCGCGCCCGGCGAACAGCAACGCGGTGACCACCGGCCCCAGTTCGCGCAGCAGGGTCAGGGCGACCATCTGCCCCACGGCCTGCTCGGAACCGTAGTCCTTGAGGATGTTGTAGCCCTGCAGGGCGAGCACCATGCCGATGAAGATGCCGGAGACCACGATGATCACCAGTGACAGCACGCCGACCGCGTAGAGCTGCTTGAGCAGCAGTTGCAGGCCGCCACCCAGGCTGCCGCGGCCGAACAGCGCGCGCATCAGGAAGATGGTCGACTTGCCCAGCGAAGCGACCACGTCGATGCCGGAGCCGCCGAGCAGGCGGATTCGCTCGAGGATGGATTTCTTGCGCATCAGCGCGCCCCCAGGAGATCGTCGCGGTAGTCCGGCGCCGGATAGTGGAACGGCACCGGACCATCCGCCAGGCCCTTCATGAACTGGCGGATGCGCGGGTTATCGGAGTTCATCAGCTCGTCCGGCGTGCCCTGGCCGAGCACCTGCGAATCGCCGACTACATATAAGTAGTCGGCGATGCTGGCGGTCTCCACCAGGTCGTGGGAGACCACGATGCTGGTGATGCCGAGCGCGTCGTTGAGCAGGCGGATCAGGCGCACCAGCACGCCCATGGCGATCGGGTCCTGGCCGACGAAAGGCTCGTCGTACATGAGGATCTGCGGATCGAGCGCGATCGCCCGGGCCAGCGCGACCCGGCGCTTCATGCCGCCGGACAGCTCGTCCGGCATCAGTTCGATGGCACCGCGCAGGCCGACCGCTTCCAGCTTCAGCAACACGATGTCACGAATCATTTCTTCCGGCAGCTTGGTATGCACCCGCAGCGGGAAGGCGACGTTCTCGAAAACATCCAGATCGGTGAACAGCGCGCCGCTCTGGAACAGCACGCCCATCTGCTTGCGCATGTCGAACAGCGCACTGCGCGACAGCGTCGGCAGGTTCTGGCCATTGACCCAGATCTCGCCCTTGGCCGGGCGCAACTGGGCGCCGATCAGACGCAGAAGAGTAGTCTTGCCGCACCCGGAAGGCCCCATGATACCGGTGACCTTGCCGCGCGGAATGCGAATGTCGACGTTATTGAAGATGCTGCGCGTACCGCGATAGAAGGAAACACCCTTCAGCTCCACGGCATAGGCGTTATCGGCGCTCATCAGGACTCCTTGCGATGCAGCCTTCCCATACAGACGCCCACGGCCACCCGGAGGGCACCCTGGGGTCCATAATGGTCCGAAAGAGCCGCGCACTATAGCATCGTGCCAGACGACGCCCAAGCGCACCGGCCGACGACGACAGGCTCCAGGTGAGCGATCCCGCCTTTGTCGGTATAATCTTGGGCTTTTCACCCGCCGAGCCTGCCGTACCCATGACCCGAGCCAGCGAACTCATCCAATCCGCACAACGCACCCTGCGCCTGGAAATAGAGGCGGTGCAGGATCTGTTGCCACGTATCGGCGACACTTTCGTGCGCGCCTGCGAGCTGATCCTGGCCTGCAAGGGGCGCGTGGTGGTGGTCGGCATGGGCAAGTCCGGGCATATCGGCAAGAAGATCGCCGCGACCCTGGCCAGCACCGGCACCGCCGCCTTCTTCGTCCACCCGGCCGAAGCCAGCCACGGCGACATGGGCATGATCACCCGCGACGACGTGGTGCTGGCACTGTCGAACTCCGGCTCGACCGCCGAGATCGTCACCCTGCTGCCGCTGATCAAGCGCCTCGGCATCACCCTGATCAGCATGACCGGCAATCCCGAGTCGCCGCTGGCCAAGGCCGCCGAGGCCAACCTCGATGCCGCAGTGGCCCAGGAAGCCTGCCCGCTCAACCTGGCGCCGACCACCTCCACCACCGCCGCCCTGGTGCTCGGCGACGCCCTGGCCGTCGCCCTGATGGAGGCCCGTGGCTTCACCGCCGAACAGTTCGCCTTCTCGCACCCCGGTGGCGCCCTCGGCCGCCGCCTGCTGCTCAAGGTCGAGGATGTCATGCACGCCGGCGAGCAACTGCCCCGCGTACCGCGCGGCATCGCCCTCAAGGACGCCCTGCTGGAGATGACCCGCAAGGGCCTGGGCATGACCGCGGTGCTCGAGACGGACGGCCGCCTGGCCGGGATCTTCACCGACGGCGACCTCCGTCGCGCGCTGGACCGGGGCATCGACATCCGCAACGTCGACATCGACACGGTGATGACCCCGCACGGCAAGACCGCCCGCGCCGAAATGCTCGCCGCCGAGGCGCTGAAGATCATGGAAGACCACAAGATCAACGCCCTGGTGGTGGTCGACGGCGACGACCGCCCGGTCGGCGCCTTCAACCTGGGCGACCTGCTGCGCGCCGGAGTGATGTGATGAGCGAAGACCTGCTGCAACGCGCCAAGGCCGTGAAACTGGCGGTGTTCGATGTCGACGGCGTGCTCACCGACGGCAAGCTGTACTTCCTGCCCGACGGCAGCGAGTTCAAGACCTTCAACACCCTCGACGGCCACGGCATCAAGATGCTGATCCAGTCGGGCGTGCTGACCGCGATCATCACCGGGCGCAACTCGCCGGTGGTCGAGCGACGCGCCAGGAATCTCGGCATCCAGCACCTGTTCCAGAGCCGCGAGGACAAACTGGAAGCGCTCGACGAGCTGCTCGCCCAACTGGGCCTGGAGCGCCACCAGGTCGCCTACCTGGGCGACGACCTGCCAGACCTGCCGGCGATCCGCCGGGTCGGCCTGGGCATGGCGGTCGCCAGCGCCGACCCGTTCGTTCGCGAGCATGCCCACGGCGTCACCCGGGCACGCGGCGGCGAAGGCGCGGCCCGCGAATTCTGTGAACTGATCCTGCGTGCCCAGGGTCATTTGCAGGCCGCCCAGTCCGCCTATCTCTGAGACCCCGAGCATGCTGCGCAAACTGCTGCTGACCCTCTCCTTCGTCGCCGGCGCCCTGCTGCTGGCCGCCCTCGGCTACTGGAACATCGCCCCGGAAAGCGACCAGGCGCCGCTCGCCGAGACCGAGAACGCCGTCGACTTCTACGTGAGCAACGCCCGCACCGTGCAATACCAGCCCGACGGGAAACTGCAGTACGAGATGACCGGCGCCAAGGCCGAGCACTTCAAGTCCAGCGAGGTCACCCTGGTGACCGATCCCGACCTGCACCTCTATCGCGGCACCGAATACCCCTGGCACGTGCGCAGCAAGCAGGCCGAAGTCTCGCCGGACGGCCAGCGGGTCGAACTGATCGACGACGTGCGCATCGCCCGTACCGACGCGAAGAATCGCCCGACCGTGATCACCTCCAGCCGCATGACCGTCTTCCCCGAGGAAGAATATGCGCAGACCGAGCAAGCCGTTAGAATCGAGGCCGCCAACGGGGTGACCACCGCCAACGGAATGAAAGCGTATTTGAAAGACAGCCGGATACACCTGCTGTCCACCGTAAGAGGCCAGCATGAGGTTCGCTAAAAACTTCACCTTCAGGGCACTCCCCCTGCTCGTCGGCCTGGGCGCCGCCCTCGCCGGCAGTGCCGCATGGGCCCTGCCGACCGACCGCGACCAGCCGATCCGGGTCCAGGCCGACAGCGCCGAGCTCGACGACAGGCAAGGCGTCGCCGTCTACCGCGGCGACGTGGTGATCACCCAGGGCAGCATGAAGATCACCGGCGACACGGTGACCATCACCCAGAACGCCCAGGGCGACATCGAAGTCTTCACCTCGGTGGGCAAACCCGCCTACTACGAGCAGAAGCCGGCAGTCGACAAGGAAATCGTCCAGGCCTACGGCCTGACCATCCAGTACTTCGCCGCCAAGGATCGCATCGTGCTGATCGACCAGGCCAAGGTGGTCCAGGAAGGCAACACCTTCGAAGGCGAGAAGATCGTCTATGACACCCAGCGCCAGATCGTCAACGCCGGCCGCGCCACGGGCACCAACGTGACCACGCCGCGCCCGCGCATCGACATGGTGATCCAGCCCAAGAAGAAACCCGCCGACCAGCAGGCACCCCAATAATGGCCATCCTGAAAGCCCAGCACCTGGCGAAAAGCTACAAAGGCCGCCAGGTCGTGCGCGACGTCAGCCTGTCCATCGAAAGCGGACAGATCGTCGGCCTGCTCGGCCCCAACGGCGCCGGCAAGACCACCTGCTTCTACATGATCGTCGGCCTGGTGCGCGCCGACCAGGGCCGCGTGCTGATCGACCAGCAGGACGTCACCCACCAGCCCATGCACGGCCGCGCCCGCGCCGGCATCGGCTACCTGCCGCAGGAAGCCTCGATCTTCCGCAAGCTGTCGGTCGCCGACAACATCATGGCGATCCTCGAGACCCGCAAGGAACTCGACCGGGCCGGACGGCGCAAGGAGCTGGAAAGCCTGCTGCAGGAATTCCACATCAGCCACATCCGCGACAACCTCGGCATGAGCCTGTCCGGCGGCGAACGGCGCCGCGTGGAGATCGCCCGCGCGCTGGCCACCGCGCCGAAGTTCATCCTCCTCGACGAACCCTTCGCCGGCGTCGACCCCATTTCGGTGGGCGACATCAAGCAGATCATCCACCACCTCAAGGCCAAGGGTATCGGCGTACTGATCACCGATCACAACGTGCGCGAGACCCTGGACATCTGCGAGACCGCCTACATCGTCAACGACGGCCAACTGATCGCAGAGGGCGACGCCGAGACCATCCTCGCCAACCAACTGGTGAAAGAGGTCTACCTGGGTCACGAGTTCCGCTTGTAGCACTCGACGATTTGTAACAAACGGCTTGCAGCGGCTGGAAAAAACCCTCAAGGTCGGGCATATAATTTGCTTAACGAGGCGTCTCCAGCGCCTGTTCCAAATCTCGCGCAGCAAGGCCAGGCGAAAGCGTTCCCACGCCGCATGGCCGACGCTCGGCGGATCCGGAACGGGCCCCAAGCGCCCTGATGATTGTGGATGGCGCCCATGCGCCGGCGAACAAGGTCTTAGCCCCCTGCCATGAAACCATCGCTAGTCCTCAAGATGGGCCAGCAACTGACGATGACACCGCAGTTGCAACAGGCCATCCGTCTTCTCCAACTGTCGACCCTGGACCTGCAGCAGGAAATCCAGGAGGCCCTGGAATCGAACCCGATGCTCGAACGCCAGGAAGACGGCGACGACTTCGACAACTCCGATCCGATGGCCGACGCCGCCGACAACCCCACGGCCAGCAGCGAAGCGAGCGACAGCTTCTCGGAAAGCACCTACCAGGACAGCCTGGGCAGCGCCGAGCCCCTCGACGAGGGCGACTGGAACGAACGGATTCCCAACGAGCTGCCGGTCGATACCGCCTGGGAAGACGTCTACCAGACCAGCGCCAGCAGCCTGCCCAGCAACGATGACGACGAGTGGGACTTCACCACCCGCACCTCCGTCGGCGAGAGCCTGCAAAGCCATCTGCTATGGCAGCTCAACCTGGTGCCGATGTCCGACAAGGACCGCCTGATCGCCGTCACCCTGATCGACTGCATCAATGACCAGGGCTACCTGGAAGAGCCCCTCGACGAACTGCTCGCCGCCTTCGACCCGGAACTGGATGTCGAGCTGGACGAGATCGAAGCGGTACTGCACCGCATCCAGCAGTTCGAACCGGCCGGCGTCGCCGCCCGCGACCTCAGCGAGTGCCTGCTCCTGCAACTGCGCCAGCTACCGGCGAACACGCCCTGGCTGGCGGAAGCCAAGCGCCTGGCCAGCGACTACCTCGACCTGCTCGGCAGCCGCGACTACAACCAGTTGCTGCGTCGCATGCGCCTCAAGGAAGACGAGCTGCGCCAGGTCATCGAGCTGATCCAGAGCCTCAACCCGCGCCCCGGCTCGCAGATCGAGTCGAGCGAGCCGGAATACGTGGTGCCCGACGTGATCGTGCGCAAGCACAACGATCGCTGGCTGGTGGAGCTGAACCAGGAAGCCATCCCGCGCCTGCGGGTCAATCCGCAGTACGCCGGTTTCGTGCGCCGCGCCGACAGCAGCGCCGACAACACCTTCATGCGCAACCAGTTGCAGGAAGCGCGCTGGTTCATCAAGAGCCTGCAGAGCCGCAACGAAACATTGATGAAGGTCGCCAGCCAGATCGTCGAGCACCAGCGCGGTTTCCTCGACTACGGCGAGGAGGCGATGAAGCCGCTGGTCCTGCACGACATCGCCGAAGCGGTAGGCATGCACGAGTCGACCATTTCCCGCGTCACCACGCAGAAATACATGCACACCCCGCGCGGCATCTACGAGCTGAAGTACTTCTTCTCCAGCCACGTCAGTACCTCCGAAGGCGGCGAATGTTCGTCCACGGCGATCCGCGCGATCATCAAGAAACTGGTCGCCGCCGAAAATGCGAAAAAGCCGTTGAGCGACAGCAAGATCGCTGGTTTACTGGAGGCACAGGGCATCCAAGTGGCCCGTCGCACAGTCGCCAAATACCGTGAATCCCTCGGCATCGCGCCTTCCAGCGAACGCAAGCGGCTGATGTGACGGAAAACATTGACCCACGCCAAAGTGTTCCGGTGACAGGCCCGTTAGCCTGTTCTTACACACGGCAAGTAAGGAGAAGCGGTATGCAAGTCAACATCAGTGGACATCAGCTCGATGTGACCGACGCCCTGCGCGACTACGTGGTCGAAAAACTCGGCCGACTGGAGCGCCACTTCGACAAGATCACCAACGTACAGGTGATCATGGAGGTCGAAAAACTCAAACAGAAGATCGAAGCCACCATGCATATCGCCGGTGGCGAAGTCCAGGCCAACGCCGAGCACGAAGACATGTACGCGGCAATCGACCTGCTCACCGACAAGCTCGACCGCCAACTCATCAAGCATAAGGAGAAGCAGCTCGGTCGCCTGCAGGGCGCCACGGCTCGCTAACCCCTCCCTTCACATGACCAGACTCGAAAACATCCTGACCCCCGGCCGTTCCCTGGTGAACGTGCCGGGCGGCAGCAAGAAGCGTGTACTCGAACAAATCGCCAACCTGATCGGGCGAGACCTGCCCGACCTCGACAGCCAGGACATCTTCGAAAGCCTGATCGCCCGCGAGAAGCTTGGCTCGACCGGCTTCGGCAACGGCATCGCCATCCCCCACTGCCGCCTGCCCGGCTGCATCGAGCCGATCAGCGCGCTGCTGCGCCTGGACGCCGCGGTGGACTTCGACGCCATCGACGGCGCACCGGTCGACCTGCTGTTCGTCCTGCTGGTGCCGGAAGCCGCCACCGACGCGCACCTCGAACTGCTCCGCCAGATCGCCAGCATGCTCGACCGCGCCGACGTGCGCGAACGCTTGCGCCAGGCCAACAGCAGCGAGCAACTCTACAAGGTCGTGGTCGACGTACAGAACCAGAACGCCGCCTGAGGAGTCCTCCGATGCGCCTGATCATCGTCAGCGGCCGCTCCGGCTCCGGCAAGAGCACCGCCCTCGATGTCCTGGAGGACAACGGCTTCTATTGCATCGACAACCTCCCGGCCGGCCTGCTGCCGGAACTGGCCGAGCGCGCCCTGCTGCATACCGAACTGCTCGAACCGCTGGTGGCCGTGTCCATCGACGCGCGCAACCTGCCCAGCCAGCTCAAGCGTTTCCCCGAACTGCTCGACGAGGTGCGCGCCCGGCACATCAACTGCGACGTGCTGTACCTCGACGCCGACGAGGAAACCCTGCTCAAGCGTTTCTCCGAAACACGCCGGCGCCATCCGCTGACCAACGAGACCCGTCCGCTGGCCGAAGCCATCCAGGACGAATCGACCCTGCTCGGGCCGATTGCCGATCTCGCCGACCTGAAGATCGACACCACCCATCTCAACCTCTACCAGTTGCGCGACACCATCAAGCTGCGCCTGCTCAACAAGCCCGAACCGGGGACCGCCTTCCTGGTCGAATCCTTCGGCTTCAAGCGCGGCATGCCCGTGGATGCCGATCTGGTGTTCGATGTACGCTGCCTGCCCAACCCCTACTGGAAGCCGGAACTGCGCGACCATTCGGGACTGGAGCAACCGGTGATCGACTACCTGGCCGCACAACCGGACGTCGAGGAGATGTACCAGGACATCCTCTCCTACCTGCATAAATGGCTACCGCGTTTCGCCGCCAGCAACCGCGCCTATGTGACGATCGCCATCGGCTGCACCGGCGGCCACCACCGCTCGGTCTACCTGGCCGAGCGCATCGGCCAGGCCCTCAAACTGCTTCTGAAGAACGTTCAGGTTCGCCACCGCGACCTCAGCTAAGGACCCACCGCGATGCCTGCCTGTGAAATCACCATCATCAACAAGCTCGGCCTGCATGCCCGGGCGGCCGCCAAGTTCGTCGGCGTCGCCGGGCGCTACCCCTGCCAGGTGCGCGTCGGCCGCAGCCCGGACAGCTACGTCGACGGCAAGAGCATCATGGCGGTGATGATGCTGGCCGCCGGCAAGGGCACCGACATCCACCTGCACACCGAAGGCGAACAGGAAGACGAAGCGCTCACCGCCCTGGTCGACCTGATCAACAACCGCTTCGACGAAGGTGAATAGGCTGAAGGCTGCGGGCTCCCCCCACAGCCTTCCAGCGCTCGGCCTTTCTGTAGGAGCGCGCCATGCGCGCGATTCGCGGCAATGCTATTTACTGGGAATCCAACGTAGGGTGCGCCGTGCGCATCGATCCGGGACCAACACCTATGTTTCCGGCGAAGCCCCCTCCTGCCAGCTCCAGGTAAACGGTGCGCACAGCGCACCCTACAAAAGCACATCGCTTTCTCGTCCAGCCTAAAGCTTTCCAGCGCTCTTATCGACTTTACCCCAACCCCGTATCCAGCCCCATCATCAGGCAGAAGCCGGCCAGCAGGCCGAGGCTGGCGACCATCGCGTGGGCGTTGCGCTGTGACTGCGGGATGATCTCGTGGATCACCGCGAACAGCATGGCGCCCGCCGCAAAGGCCAGTCCCCATGGCAGGAGCACGGTCGATACCCCGACCATCCAGGCGCAGATCACCGCGAACAGCGGCTCCACCAGCCCGGACGCGGCGCCGATCGCCACCGCCTTGAAGCGCCCCATCCCGGCACTCAGCAGCACCAGGGCGACGATCATGCCTTCCGGCACATCCTGCAGGGCGATGCCCAGCGCCAGGCGCTCCGAACCGCTGAGCGAAGCCCCTGTCGCCACGCCGACCGCCATGCCTTCCGGCACGTTGTGCAGGACGATGGCGACCACGAACAGGAGCACCCGCGCCATCCGCTCGTCATTGGGCGATACGCAGCCAGGCGACTGGACGGGCAGCCAGCGACCGCAGGCGAACAGGACGCCAGCGCCGAGCATCAGGCCGCCGGCCACCAGCAGGCTCGCCTGCCAGGGGGCATAGCCCTGTCCACGCGCACTCTCCAGCCCCGGCAGCAGCAGGGAGAACATCGTGGCGGCGAGCATCACCCCGCCGCCGAAGCCCAGCATCATGGCTTCGGTGCGCTGCGTGACGGAACGGATGAAGAGCACCGGCAGGGCTCCCAGCGCCGTGCCGAGCGCACACAGGAGCCCGCCTTGCAGCGCCTGCCAGATCACCGGATCGGCGCTCTGGGCATGGAACTCCACGATACGTTCGAACAACAGCACGGCGCCGAAGGCGAGCACCAGCAACCCGATGGCCTGGCGCAACAGGCGGATAGGAGGGGAATCGAAGGCCAACATGGGTTTCCTTTCGTCGATCGATTCGCGCGATGCGCGCCAGGGCCTGTTCACTCAAGCCTGCCCGAGAGCCTGTCGGTAGCGGAGCGCCACCTCGCTCCAGTCGATCACGTTGTAGAACGCACCGATGTATTCCGGCCGGCGGTTCTGGTAGCGCAGGTAGTAGGCGTGCTCCCAGACGTCCAGGCCCAGGATCGGCGTATTGCCCTGCATCAGCGGGCTGTCCTGGTTGCCGCTGCTTTCCACCACCAGCTTGCCCTGCGGGGTGACGCTGAGCCAGGCCCAGCCACTGCCGAAGCGGGTCAGCGCGGCCTGGGTGAAGGCTTCCTTGAAAGCCGCGAAACCGCCCAGTTCACGCGTGATCGCCTCGGCCAGCTCACCTTGCGGCTCACCGCCGCCGCTGGGCGACATCACCGTCCAGAACAGCGAATGGTTGGCATGCCCACCACCGTTGTTGATCACTGCGGTGCGCTTCTGCTCGGGCACTTCGTCGAGACGGCGCAACACCTCTTCCACCGGCAGCTCGCCCAGCGGATGGCCTTCCAGTGCCGCGTTGAGATTGTTGACGTAGGTCTGGTGATGCTTGCTGTGGTGGATTTCCATGGTCTGCGCATCGATGTGGGGCTCGAGCGCATCGTAGGCATAGGGCAACGCAGGCAATTGGTAGCTCATCGGTTCCGTCCTTCAATGGTAGTAGCGCAGCGCCGGCCGGGTATCCGCCAGCCGCCGTGGGGCGAGTGTCGCGAGCAAGGCTTCGGTGCGCGGGTAGGTGCCGTGCTCGGAAATGAAGCCGAGCAGCGCGGCATAGGTGTGGCGGCTATGCCGGCAGGCGGCTTCGCGCAGACCTTCGTCCAGGCGCAGGTCGGCCATGCTGCGCAGCAGGCGCTCGTGGCAGGCGCAGAGGTATTCCGCGCTCTCCTCCGGCTGGCCGAGACACAGGTGCAGGTCGGCCAGGTTGTGGTAGGAGACCACCAGCGCCGCCACCGCCTCGTCGGCGTTCGGCCAGCGATCGAACAGCGTCTGCGCCCAGGCCAGCGCCTGCAGGTACAGCTCGCGGGCCTCGACCCAGTCGCCGATCTGGAAGTGGCGGTTGCCCGTGCCGATCATGTCTTTCCAGTGCTCCATGAACGTACCTCCTCGCCCTGCGGGCGTCATGCGGGCCGGGAACGTCCCGGCCCGCCTCATGGGGATGTCAAAGGCCGCCGGCGGTGAGCTTCTCCGGATCGAGCAGACGCTCGAGCTGAGCTCGATCCAGATCGGTGTGCTCCAGCGCCACGTCGATGATCGGCCGTCCCTCGCGATAAGCCTGCTTGGCGATTTCCGCCGCCTTCAGGTAGCCGATCACCGGGTTCAGCGCGGTGACTAGGATCGGGTTGCGGCCCAGCGCCTCGCGCAGCTTGGAGTCGTTGACCTTGAAGGTGGCGATGGCGCGGTCGGCAAGCAGGCGGCTGGTGTTGCTCAGCAACTGGATGCTGCCCAGCAGGTTGTGCGCCAGCACCGGCAACATCACGTTCAGCTCGAAGTTGCCGGACTGCCCGGCGATGGCGATGGTGGCGTCGTTGCCGATCACCTGGGCGGCGGCCATGGCGGTGGCCTCGGGGATCACCGGGTTGACCTTGCCGGGCATGATCGACGAGCCGGGCTGCAACGCTTCCAGCTCGATCTCGGCGAGCCCCGCCAGAGGGCCGGAGTTCATCCAGCGCAGGTCGTTGGCGATCTTCATCAGCGATACCGCAGTGGTCTTCAAGAGACCGGACAGCGCCACGGCGGTGTCCTGCGAGCCGATCAGGGCGAAGAAGTTCTTGCCGGGCGTGAAGGTCTGCCCGGTCAGCGCATTGAGTTCCAGGCAGAAGCGTTCGGCGAAGCGTGGATGGGCGTTGACCCCGGTGCCCACCGCCGTACCGCCCTGGGCCAGGCTGCGCAGGCTGGGCAGCAGCGCCTGCAGGAGGCCGATGTTGGCCTGGATCTGCTCCGCCCAGCCATCCAGCACCTGGCTCATGCGCACCGGCATGGCGTCCATCAGGTGGGTGCGGCCGGTCTTCACGTAGGGCTGCACAGCCAGGGATTTCTCGCACAGGGTGTGCAACAGGTGGCCCAGCGCCGGCAGCAGTTGTTCGCTGACTTCCAGGGCGGCGCTGACGTGGATGGTAGTGGGGATGATGTCGTTGCTGCTCTGCCCGCAGTTGACGTGGTCGTTCGGGCTGACCTTCTCTCCGAGCAGATCGCTGGCCAGGGTGGCGATCACCTCGTTGGCGTTCATGTTGGTGCTGGTGCCGGAACCGGTCTGGAATACGTCCACCGGGAAATGCCGGATGAAGTCGCCCTCCAGCAATTGCTGGCAGGCACCGACGATGGCGTCGCCGATGGCCGGGCTGAGCTGTTCCAGGTCGACGTTGGCGCGCGCCGCGGCCGCCTTGGCGAGCAGCAGCGACCGGATGAACGGCGCCGGCATGCGCAGGCCGCTGACCGGGAAGTTGTCCACCGCGCGCTGCGTCTGCGCGCCGTACAGGGCGTCGGCCGGTACGGCCAGTTCACCCATGCTGTCGCGCTCGATACGGGTCTCAGTCATGTCGTTTTCCTTCCAGTTCCAGGTAAGGGAGAGAGGGGATCAGTTCGGTCAGCGCCAGTTGCCGGCCGAGCAGGCTCAATCGGTATCGCTGGGCCTCGCCACGAGCCAGGCGTTCCAGGTCGCGCAGCGGGCGATAGGCGTGGTCGAGGCACAGGCAGCGCCAGTGCCAGGGCAGGCTGTAGTCGTGGGCGGTATCCAGCAGCAGGCGGAAGGCGGCTTCGGCGGCACGCCAGGGGGAAATCCGGCCGAGCCCCACCATCACCTGGGTTTCCGCCATGAATTGGTCGATCAGTTGCGGATCGTCGGCGGCCAGGGCACAGCGGATCTTGGTCTTCAGCCAGTGCCAGTTGTCGAGGGATACGGTCTGGCGCCAGGGAGTCTTCATGAATGCGACTTCGCTATTGATAATCAATATCAACAGATACTAATTATCAAACCCATGACAAGCAACCGCAGGGACCATGAAAAAAGGGGCTGCCGGACAAGCCGGGCAGCCCCTCATGGAAGTGCCGGGGGAGGTCAGCGGGCGGGCAGGAGATTCAGTTCGTCCGCCTCGTCGATGGACTTGCGCTCCTCGCGCAGCCATTCACGCAACTGCTGCGCATCGGCGCCGGCAACCCGCGCCACGTCCTCGCGCAACCAGGCGACATCCTCACGCAGCAACTCGGTCCGCTCGCGAACCAGGCGCCTAACGATCTTCGGGCTCACCGCCTGCATCGGCTCGATGGCGAAGCGCTCGCGGAACAGTTGCTCCTCGTTCAGCACTTCGTCCTCGATCTCCGCCAGTTGCTCGTCGAGTACATGGATGAAGTGGCGAAGTTTTTCTTCCGGCAGGTCGGCGAGGTGGCCGGGCCGGATCTGCTCAAGTTCGAGCTGCAACTCCAGCAGTTCGAGCAGGTTGCCGTGTTCGTAGGCTTGGTTGACCCGCTGCATCAGCGCGGTCTTGCGCTCGCGCTCGGCATCGTCCTGCTCGCGGTCCGGGTGCAGCGGGCCGGCCAGCTTGCGATAGACCTCGCGCACGGTGCGGCTGGCCTGGCGAGAGCGCTCCTCGGCGCGAACGTCGCGCGGGCGCCCGGACTCCGGTCCGTCAGCTTCGGGCGCCTCCTCGTCCAGCCCCATCTCGGCACGCAACAGGCTGGCCGTCTCGCGCTCCAGGGTGGCGAAATCGATCTCGCTGTGACGATCGAACAGCGACTTCAGCGCCTCGTCGTCATCGCTGCCCAGCAGTCGCGGCACCAGTTCGACGATCACCTCGTCGAGCGTGGCCCGTTCGTCGTCGGCCAGCTCGACCTGCTCAGCGGCCCGGTCGAGCAGTTCGACCAGTTCGACGTTGAGCGCGGCTTCCTCATCCAGCAGCGGCAAGAACTCTTCGCCCCAACGCTGTTCGTAATCGACCACCACGACCTGCCAGGCCTCCAGCAGCTCGCGCTTCTGCTCGATCTTCTCGACCAGCGCGTTGAACTTGCGCTGGCTGCCGGTGATCGGCTTGCCGACCGCCGGCACGGCCCGCAGCGCCGGCCTCTTCTTCGCCATGCTCAGCTCCCCGCCACGGTCATCCGCTCGATCAGCACCGAGCCGGTATGAACGTTGCCGCGCCGCTCGAGATCGCTGCCGATCGCGACGATCTGCCGGAACATGTCGCGCAGGTTGCCGGCGATGGTGACTTCCTGTACCGGGAACTGGATCTCTCCGTTCTCCACCCAATAGCCGGCCGCGCCGCGCGAGTAGTCGCCGGTGACTAGGTTGAGCCCCTGCCCCATCAGTTCGGTGACCAGCAGGCCACGCCCCATGCGCTTGAGCAGCGCGGCCTGGTCCTCGTCGCCATGGCTGACGAACAGGTTGTGCACGCCGCCGGCGTTGGCAGTGCTGGGCAGCCCCAGCTTGCGCCCGGAGTAGGTGCCGAGCAGGTAGGAGGCGAGCACGCCGTCCTCGACGAAGTGCTTGGCGTAGGTGGCCAGGCCGTCTCCGTCGAAGCTGGCGCTGGCCAGGGCGCGCGGGATGTGCGGGCGCTCGTCGATGGACAGCCAGGTCGGGAACAGGGTCTGCCCCAGGCTGCCTTCGAGGAAGGAGGAATGGCGGTACAGGTTGCCGCCGGAGATCGCCGCCAGGAAGTGGCTGAACAGACCGCCGGCCAGCTCGGCGCTGAACAGCACCGGTACTTCGCAGGTCGGCACCGGCCGCGCGCCGAGGCGCCGCACGGTGCGCTCGGCGGCGCGCCGGCCGATGCTCGCCGGGTCGGCCAGCTCTTCGCCGATGCGGTTGACGTCGTACCAGTAGTCGCGCTGCATCTGCGCCTCGTTGCCGGCGATCATCACGCAGCTCAGGCTGTGCCGGGTGCTGGCATAGCCGCCGACGAAACCATGGCTGTTGCCGTACACGCGGCAGCCGCGATAGGTGTTCAGCGAGGTGCCGTCGGCCTTGCTGATCCGCTTGTCGGCGGCGAAGGCCGCGGCCTCGCATTCCAGGGCCAGCTCGATGGCCCGTTCGGGAGCGATGTCCCAGGGATGGTAGAGATCGAGGTCCGGCAGTTCGCGGGCCATCAGCTCGGCGTCGGCGAGCCCCGCGCATTCGTCCTCGGAAGTGTGCCTGGCGATCGCCAGTGCGGCGGCGACGGTTTCGCGGATCGCGTCGGCGCCGGTCGCCGAAGTGCTCGCCGAGCCCTTGCGCTGTCCCACGTAGAGGGTGATGCCGAAGCCCTGGTCGCGGTTGAACTCGACCGTCTCCACCTCGCCCTCGCGCACCGTGGTGGACAGCCCCTGGTCCACCGAGACCGACACCTCGCAGGCACTGGCGCCCTGGCGGCGGGCCTCGGCGACGATCTGCTCGACCTGCTCCTGCAGTTGCGGCAGCACCTGCGGGCCGACACCTTCGATTGCACTCATACTGCACTCCACTTCGCGTATCCGTTTTCAGCCGAGACCACCGGTCCCGGACTGGTTATCATGGCGGCGTTTCCCTTTGGACCCACCCCATGTCTGACTATTCCGACGACGCCTTCTCCGGAGAGAAGAGCAAATCCCAGGTCAAGCGCGAGCTGCATGCCCTGCAGGAACTCGGTGAGCGCCTGACCACCCTCAAGCCCGACCTCATCGCCAGGCTGCCGCTGACCGAGGCGCTGCAACGCGCCCTGGCCGAAGCGCCGAAGCACACCGCCCACGCCGCGCGCAAACGGCACATCCAGTTCATCGGCAAGCTGATGCGCGACCAGGACATCGAGGCGATCCTCGCCCTGGTCGACCAGCTTGACAGCTCCACCCGCGAGTACAACGAGCGCTTCCATGCCCTCGAACGCTGGCGCGACCGGCTGGTGGCCGGTGGCGACGAGGCGTTGGAGCAGTTCGTCGCCGATTACCCGGAGACCGACCGCCAGCACCTGCGCGGCCTGATCCGCCATGCCCAGCACGAGGCGGCGCGGAACAAACCGCCGAGCGCCGCGCGCAAGATCTTCAAGTACATCCGCGAACTGGACGAAACCAAACGCGGCCTGAAATAACCGCAACCGTAGGATGGGTGAAACCCATCAATTGGCTACAAGCTTCAAGCTGCAAGCATCAAGAGAAAAGCCACTTGCAGCTTGCCGCTCGGAGGCACTGGCGCTCACGCGCCGGTGCCGCCGACCGTGATCGCATCGATCTTCAGAGTCGGCTGGCCGACGCCCACCGGTACCGACTGGCCGTCCTTGCCGCAGGTACCGACGCCGCTGTCCAGGGCTAGGTCGTTGCCGACCATGGACACCCGGCTCATCGCCTCCGGGCCGTTGCCGATCAGCGTGGCGCCCTTGACCGGCGCGGTGATCCTGCCGTCCTCGATCAGGTAGGCCTCGCTGGTGGAGAACACGAACTTGCCGCTGGTGATGTCCACCTGGCCGCCGCCGAGGTTGGCGCAGTAGATGCCCTTCTTCACCGAACGGATGATCTCTTCCGGGTCGCTTTCGCCGGCCAGCATGTAGGTGTTGGTCATGCGCGGCATCGGCAGGTGCGCGTAGGACTCGCGGCGGCCGTTGCCGGTGCGCGCCACGCCCATCAGGCGGGCGTTCAGCTTGTCCTGCATGTAGCCCTTGAGCACGCCGTTCTCGATCAGCGTGGTGCACTGGGTCGGCGTGCCTTCGTCATCGACGCTCAGCGAACCACGGCGGTCGGCCAGGGTGCCGTCGTCGACGATGGTGCACAGGCTCGATGCCACCTTCTCGCCGATACGGCCGCTGTAGGCCGAGCTGCCCTTGCGGTTGAAATCGCCTTCCAGGCCGTGGCCGACCGCCTCGTGGAGCAGCACACCGGACCAGCCGGCGCCCATCACCACCGGCAGGGTGCCGGCCGGTGCGGGCACCGCTTCCAGGTTGACCAGTGCCTGGCGCAGCGCCTCGCGGGCGTAGCCCATGGCGCGGTCTTCACTCAGGAAATAGCGATAGTCGGTACGTCCGCCACCACCCTGGCCACCGCGCTCGCGGCGGCCGTTCTGTTCGACGATGACGCTGACGTTGAAGCGCACCAGCGGACGGATGTCGGCCGCCAGGCCGCCGTCGCTGGCCGCCACCAGGATGTGTTCCCAACCGCCGGCGAGGCTGACGGTGACCTGCTTGATGCGCGGGTCCAGCGCACGGGTGGCGGCATCGACGCGCTTGAGCAGCTCGACCTTCTCGGCGCGACTGAGCACTTCCAGCGGATTGCCGGCGATGTACAGCGGCGACGCCTCGGCGCGCGTGAAGGCCTGCACGCGGCCCTGCTGGCCGGAACGGGCGATCGAGCGGGCGGCGTGGGCGGCGGCGGTCAGCGCCTCGCCGTTGATCGCGTTGCTGTAGGCGAAGCCGGTCTTCTCGCCGGACTGGGCACGCACGCCGACGCCCTGGTCGAGGTGGAAACTGCCGTCCTTGACGATGCCGTCCTCCAGCACCCAGGTCTCCGAGACGTGGCGCTGGAAATACAGGTCGGCGGCATCGATGCCCGGACCGGCCAGTTCGCCGAGCAACGCAGGCAGCGCCTCGACGCTCAATTCACCGGGGGCCAGCAACTGCTCGCTGACGGATAACAACAGATCGCTCATAACTACTCCACACCTGGCAGCCGAGGTTCGGCTGCGGAGAAAAATCGTCGGTGGCCGGCCACCGGCATGCGTTGGCGGATCGCCGTCTGCTCGGCGGCATCGCGTTCGGCCAGCAGCATCGCTTCGCCACGGTCCCGCTCGGCGAGAACCTTGCCCCACGGGTCGACGATCATCGAATGACCGTGGGTTTCGCGCGGTCCGGGATGCATCCCGCCCTGCCCCGCCGCCAGCACATAGCACTGGGTCTCGATGGCCCGCGCGCGCACCAGCACCTCCCAATGCGCCGCGCCGGTCACCGCGGTGAACGCCGAGGGCGCGCTGATCAGTTCGGCACCGGCCTCGCGCAGCGCGCTGTACAGCTCGGGGAAGCGCAGGTCGTAGCAGACGCTGAGGCCCAGCCGGCCAACCGGAGTGTCCGCCACCACCACTCGCGTCCCGAAAGCATAATCGTCCGACTCACGGTAGCGGCCCCGGTTGTCGGCAACATCGACATCGAACAGATGAAGCTTGTCGTAGCGAGCCACCCGCTCGCCGTCCTCATCGACCAGCAGCGAGCAGGCATGCGCCTTGGCTTGCGGCTGGCCATCCGGCGGCAGCGGAATGGTGCCGGCGACTACCCATAACCTGAGGTCGCGCGCCGCCTGTTTCAACCAGGGCAGGATCGGCCCCTCGCCTTCCGCCTCGGCACGACCGAGCGCGGCAAGGTCACGGCGCCCCATGGCTGCGAAGTTTTCCGGCAGCACCACGAGGCGCGCGCCAGCGGCCGCCGCCTGTTCGAGCAGGCGACGGGCGGCAGCGAGATTGGCCAGGACATCGTCCTGGCTGACCATCTGGATCACTGCAAGTGACATGAAACGCTCCGCGGTGGTTCTGCGGCCATGCTACCGCAAGCGCCACGCCTGCGCTCGCGGGGAGAGTGGCGGCAGGTTTCGGGGAAAAGCCGGGCTGGAGGCTGGAGGCTGGAGGCTGGAGGCTGGAGGCTGGAGGCTGGAGGCTGGAGGCTGGAGGCTGGAGGCTGGAGGCTGGAGGCTGGAGGCTGGA
>NZ_CAJFCI010000025.1:19968-114273 GCF_904061905.1 Zestomonas carbonaria | reverse complement strand
TCGTGCTGCTCCTGCAAGTTATCTACTGCTGAATAGGTTCAGATCCTGGATGGATGCCACGTCTCACCCGGACCAGTCCCCTCTCCCTCCGGGAGAGGGGAGTCATTTGCTCGATGCCTCGTGCTGCTCCTGCAAGCTATCTATTGCTGAATAGGTTCAGATCCTGAATGGATGCCACGTCTCACCCGGACCAGTCCCCTCTCCCTCCGGGAGAGGGTTAGGGTGAGGGACGGACTCAATAACAACGCTAAGCTCTCCCCTGGTCCCTCAACCATTCACCCCACCTCCGCCCGCGCCCTGTCACGCAGCTCGCGACGCAGCAGTTTCCCCACCGAGCTCTTCGGCAGGTCGTCGAGGACTTCTACGAAGCTCGGCACCTTGTAGCCGGTCAGGAACTGCCGGCAGTGGGCGATCAGCGCCTCGGCGTCGAGCGCGGTGTCCTTGAGGCTGACGTAGAGCTTCACCGCCTCGCCCTTGCGCGCGTCCGGCACGCCGATCGCCACGCATTCGCGCACGCCGGGGTGGCACATCACCGTGTCTTCGATCTCGTTGGGGTACACGTTGAAACCGGAGACCAGGATCATGTCCTTCTTGCGGTCGACGATCTTCACGAAGCCCTCGGCGTCGAGCACGGCGATGTCGCCGGTCTTCAGCCAGCCGTCGGCGGTCAGCGCCTGGGCGCTGTCTTCCGGGCGTTGCCAGTAGCCCTGCATCACCTGCGGGCCGCGCACCCACAGTTCGCCGGGCTGTTCCGGAGCCACGTCGTGGCCGTCGTCGTCGACGGTGCGCAGCTCGGTCTCGATCAGCGGCAGGCCGATGTAGCCGTCGCGGTGCGGGCTGATGCTGGTGGAGGTGGTGACCACCGGCGAGGTTTCGGTCAGGCCGAAGCCTTCGCGAATCGGCGCGCCGGTGAGTTGCTTCCAGCGCCGCGCCACTTCGTCGTTGAGCGCCGCGCCGCCGGCGGTCACCCATTTCAGGTGGGAGAAGTCCACCTCGCCGAAGCGAGGGTGGTTCATCAGGCCGACGAACAGGGTGTTGATGCCGGTCAGCAGGGTGAACGGGTGGCGCAGCATGGCCTCGATGATCTCGTCGAGGTTGCGGCCGTCGCGGATCAGCACCGTGTGCAGGCCCATGCCCACCGAGCCCAGGCAGTTCGTGGCGAAGGCCATGATGTGGTAGAGCGGCAGCGGGGCGATGCGCACGTCGGTGGCCGGCTCCAGCAGGCCCGGCTTACCGAACAGTTCGAGGGTCTGGATGATGTTGGCCAGCAGGTTGTAGTGGCTGAGCATGGCGCCCTTGGACACCCCGGTGGTGCCGCCGGTGTATTGCAGCAGCGCCAGGCGCTCCAGGCCCGCGACCGGCTCCACCGGCGGCAGTTCGGCACCGATGCGCAGCGCCTGCATGAAACGCTGGGTGCCGGGTTCATCGCCGTCGTATCGCGGGTTCTCCATATCGTCGACGCTGGTCAGCAGGATGTGCTCGATGGCGGTGTCGGCCTGTACGGCGCGTACCAGCGGCAGCAGGCGGTCGAGCACCAGGATCGCCCTGGCGCCGGAGTCGCGGAACTGGTGGCGGGCTTCGGCGGCGGTGTACTGCGGGTTGGTGTTGACCAGCACCAGCCCGGCCTGCAACGCGGCGAAGGTGGCGATCGGGTATTGCAGGGAGTTCGGCAGTTGCAGGGCCAGGCGGTCGCCGGGTTGCAGGCCCAGGCCATGGCGCAGGTAGCGGGCGAGGGCGTCGGCCTGGCGGGCCAGTTCGGCGAAGCTCAGGTGGCTGTCGCCGCAGGAAAAGGCCATCCGCTCGGGGTGGCTGGCACAGGCCCTGACCAGCAGGTCGTAGGTATTCTGGAAATCGTTGCGGGCCAGTTCGGAGGCTATGTAGCCCTGGTTGGAGGTCGCCATGCCATTTCTCCAGTCGGTTTGTTATTCTGCTGTGCGAAACTAACTACCGATATTAGAGGTTAGCCCCATATCCTGCAATCGACACCTGTCGGAGCGCTGCTCGACTCGACGCTATCTGCTATGGTGCGCACGCTCTCCCATGCCAGGCGGAACGTACATGAGCGACCTAGAAGACAACTCCACAGCGAAAGACCGTAAGTTCGTCGAGGCGCTGGCCCGCGGCCTGGACGTGCTGCGCGCCTTCACCCATGGCTCGGTGGTGCTGGGCAACCAGGACATCGCCAGGCTGACCGGGCTGCCCAAGCCCACCGTGTCGCGCATGACCTACACCCTGACCAAGCTCGGCTACCTCAGCTATGCGCCGCAACTGGAGAAGTACCAGCTCGACTCCGGCGTGCTCGCCCTGGGCTACGCCTACGTCTCCAACCTGCGCGTGCGCCAGTTGGCCAAGCCCTACATGGACGAGTTCGCCCGGCGCACCAACACCACGGTGGGACTGACCTGCCGCGACCGGCTGTCGATGATCTACGTGGAGAACTGCCGCCCGGCGGAGGTGACCACCCTGCGCATGGACGCCGGCGTGCGCCTGCCGCTGGCCACCACTGCCGCTGGCCGCGCCTACCTGGCGGCCACCCCGGTGCTGGCCCGGGAGCACCTGATGGCCGCGCTGGAAGCCAAGTACGCCGAGGCCTGGCCGGAGATGAAGGCGTCGCTGCAGGAGTCCTTCGCCGAGTACCAGGAGCACGGTTTCTGTTTCTCCCTGGGCGACTGGGACCGCAACGTGATCGCCGCCGGCGTGCCGCTGCGCCTGTCCGACGGCAACATCATGGCGCTGACCTGCGGCGGGCCGCAGTACCAGGTCAGCGAGGAAGACCTCAAGGGTTCGCTGGCGCAGCAGCTTGCCTCGCTGGCGCGGGACATCGAGAGCCTGGGGGTTTGATCTCGACAATGTTTCGCACAGCGGAACATAAGTAATAAATTTTGAAATATTAGGATCATTTTAACTTGATGCCTGAGTGGTTCTGGGGGAAAGTCGTGGCTCCGCGGCAGCGCCGCCCTCACCCGGAGCCATTCCAATGCATAACAACGGCTACCCTTCGAGTACCCGAGCCTGGCTGACGGTCGGCATCCTGATGCTGGCCTACGTGCTGTCCTTCATCGACCGGCAGATCCTCAACCTGCTGGTCGAACCGATCCGCCGCGACCTGGATATCACCGACACCCACATGAGCCTGCTCATGGGCCTGTCCTTCGCGCTGTTCTACACCATCTGCGGCATCCCCCTCGGGCGCCTGGCCGACCGCAAGAGCCGGCGCGGGCTGATCGCCATCGGCGTGCTGCTGTGGAGCCTGATGACCGCGCTGTGCGGCACGGCGAAGAATTTCTGGCAGTTCCTCACCTTCCGCATCGGCGTCGGCGTCGGCGAGGCGGCGCTGTCGCCCTCGGCCTACTCGCTGATCGCGGACAGCTTCCCGCCGCGCCTGCGCGCCACGGCGATGAGCGTCTATTCCATGGGCATCTACATCGGCTCGGGCCTGGCCTTCTTGCTCGGCGGGCTGGTGGTCAAGTTCGCCTCGGCCCAGGGCGACGTGACCCTGCCGCTGCTCGGCGAGGTTCGTCACTGGCAACTGATCTTCCTGATCCTCGGCGCCGCCGGCGCGCTGTTCACCCTGGTGCTGCTGGCGATCAAGGAACCGCAGCGGCAGGGCATCGGCGCCGGCGTCGAGGTGCCCCTGGCGGAAGTGGCCGGCTACCTCAAGGCCAACCGCCGCACCGTGCTGTGCCACAACTTCGGCTTCGCCTGCCTGGCCTTCGCCGCCTACGGCGGTTCCGCCTGGATTCCCACCTTCTTCATCCGCACCTACGGCTGGTCGGCCAGCGAGGTGGGCGTGCTCTACGGCGCGGTGGTGGCGCTGGCCGGCTCGCTGGGCATCGTGGCTGGCGGGCGCCTGTCCGACCTGCTGCACCGTCGCGGCTACCGCGATGCGCCGCTGCGCGTGGCGATCGTCTCGGCGGTCCTGACCCTGCCGCTCAACCTCGCCTACCTGGCGGCCACCGGCGAGCTGGCGCTGGGGCTGATCGCCCTGCACGTGTTCACCATCGCCATGCCCTTCGGCGTCGGCCCGGCGGCGATCCAGGAGATCATGCCCAACTCCATGCGCGGCCAGGCGTCGGCGATCTACCTGTTCATCATCACCCTGATCGGCCTTGGCGTCGGCCCCACCGCCGTGGCACTGGTCACCGACTTCGTGTTCGCCGACGACCTGGCGCTGCGCTACTCGCTGCTGATCGTCACCGGTGTGGCGCTGGTGGGCGCCATCGTGCTGCTGGGAATGGGCCTGAAGCACTACCGGGACAGCCTCGACCGCCTGCAGCAGTGGCGGCCGAAGGGTGCCGGCGAGGCATCGGTGGAAGCCGGACAGCAACCGGCGTGACGCCCGCTCCTCCCCTCGCCCGTTCTGGGGCGAGGGGAGGACCTGCGTGGATGGGCGATCGGGGCCGGTGTCGAAATCGCGCCCGCCCGTTCGACCATGGAGTGCCAGTCCCGGCATTCGTCAGTCGCAGGAGTTTCATCATGCCCAGCACCATTCGCCTTCACCGTGTTCTGCGCGCCGCGCCCGAGCGGGTCTACCGGGCCTTTCTCGACCCGGACGCCAAGGCCAAGTGGCTGCCGCCGCACGGCTTCACCGGCAAGGTCCATCACCTGGATGCCCGCGTCGGCGGCACCTACAAGATGTCGTTCAGCAATTTCAACACCGGTACCAGCCACGCCTTTTCCGGCACCTACCTGGAGCTGGTGGCGCATGAGCTGATTCGCTACACCGATGTCTTCGACGACCCGAACCTGCCCGGCACGATCCAGGTGACCGTCGCGCTCAAGGCGGTGTCCTGCGGGACCGAGCTCGACATCACCCAGGAGGGCGTGCCCGACGCCATTCCCGCCGAGGCCTGTTACCTGGGCTGGCAGGAGTCGTTGCTGCAATTGGCGCAGTTGGTCGAGCCGGAGATTCCGGACGGGGAGTGAGCGAAATCTCGCCGTGCCCATGCGGGCTCGCGATTCGTAGGTCGTAGGATGGGTTAGGCGCCAGGCATCGTTGTACTGGTCTTGGCTGGGATGTCTGGCGCCGTAACCCATCATCGGCATGTCCGGCGCCTCCCATGATGGGTTATGCGGCGCATCGAGTACGAGTGGGTGGACGGAATGGCGGCCGTGCGCCACTCAGCCATCCTACGCTCTACGATTCGGGAAGATGGCCGGGCTTGGCCGGCCGTTCTCCCGCTTATGCCACTTCGAGCAGGCTCGCATACACCTTCAGGTGATGATCGTCGTCGCCGAACTGGTGGCCGAGCATCACCAGGCGCTTGGCGTGGTGGGCGAGGACGTATTCCCAGGTCATGCCGATGCCGCCGTGCAACTGGATCGCCTGCTCGGCGATGAAGCGGCCGGCGCGGGTGCAGGTGAACTTGGCGTTGGCGAGGATGCGCGAACGCTCGGCGCTGTCCGGCTGGTCGGCGACGCAGGCGGCGAGGATGGCCATGGAGGTGGCCTGTTCCAGCTCGGTGCGCATGTCGACCATGCGGTGCTGGAGGACCTGGAACTTGCCGATCGGCGCGCCGAACTGCCTGCGGGTCTTCAGGTAGTCGAGGGTCAGGTCGCAGGCTTCCTGCATGTTGCCCAGCGACTCGGCGCACTGCGCGGCGATGGCGCGGCCCTGCTGGTAGCGGATCGCCGGCAGGGCGTTGCCGGGCTCGCCGAGCAACTGGTCGGCGGGCACGAAGACGCCGTCGAGGAACAGGTCGCAGGCCTTGGGACCGTCGATGTTCGGGTAGCTGCGGCGGCTGACGCCGGCGGCGCCGGGGTCGACCAGGAACAGGCTGATGCCGGCCTCGTCGCGGTCGGCACCGCCGGTGCGGGCGCTGACCAGGATGCGTCCGGCGCTGTGGCCGCCAATCACCACGGCCTTGCGGCCGGAGAGCTTCCAGCCGCCGTCCACCGCTTCGGCGCGGGTCCGCACGTCGTTCAGGTTGTAGTGGCTCTGCGGCTCTTCGAAGGCCACCGCCAACTGCACCTGGGCACTGGCCACGTCGCCGAGCAGGGCGTCCTTCTGCGCCGGGCTGCCGAGCTGTTCGAGCAGGCCGCCGGCGAAGATCACCGAGTGCAGGTAGGGCTCCAGGCACAGGCCGCGTCCCAGCTCGGTCATGATCAGCAGGGTTTCCACGCCGCTGCCGCCGAAGCCGCCGGCCTCCTCGCCGAACGGCACGGCGGTCAGGCCCAGCTCGCCGAGCTGCTGCCAGAATTCGGCCGAGTAGCCCAGCTCGGTCTTCGCGTGCTTTTCGCGCGCTTCGAAGCTGTAGGCGTCGCGCACCAGGCGCGCCGCGGTGTCTTGCAGCATCTGCTGCTCTTCGGTCAGTTTGAAGTCCATCGATGTCTCCTTGAGACTGGCCGCGTGCTGCGCGTCCAGGCTATCCGAATAGGGTGGCGATCTGGGTGGGGCCTACCGCAGGCCCTCCCCCGGCCCCTCTCCCACGAGTGGGAGAGGGAGCAGGCGTTACAGCTCGAGCATCATCTTGGAAACGATGTTTTTCTGGATTTCGTTGGAGCCGCCGAAGATCGACAGCTTGCGCAGGTTGAAGTACTGGCCGGCCAGCGCCGCGCTGTAGTCGGCGTGCAGCCACTCGCCGGCATGTTCCAGCTCCAGTTCTTCTTCGAGCAGCGGCAGGGCGTAGGGGCCGATGACCTTGCGCAGCAGGTTGCTGATCGCCTGGCGCACCTCGGTGCCCTTGACCTTGAGGATCGAGCTTTCGGTGCCCGGCACGCCGCCGTGGGCGGCCGCCGCGCAGATGCGCAGGGTGCTGATCTCGATGGCGCGCAGTTGCATCTCCACCTCGGCGATCTGCGCGCGCAGCAGCGGGTCGTCGAGCAGCGGTTTGCCGTCGCACAGTTCCCTGGCGGCGATGCGCTTGAGGTGGCGCAGCGCGGCCTTGGAGGCGCCGATGCCGGCCAGCCCGGTGCGCTCGTGGGTGAGCAGGTACTTGGCGCAGGTCCAGCCTTCGTTCTCGCGGCCGACCAGGTTCTCCACCGGTACGCGGACGTTGTCGAAGAACACCTCGTTGACCTCGTGGTCGCCGTCGAGGGTGATGATCGGCCGCACGCTGATGCCGGGCGTGTCCATGTCGATCAGCAGGAAGCTGATGCCGCGCTGCTGCTGCGCCTCGGGGTCGGTGCGCACCAGGCAGAAGATCATGTTGGCGTGCTGGCCGAGGGTGGTCCAGGTCTTCTGGCCATTGACCACGTAGTGGTCGCCGTCGCGCACCGCGCGGGTCTTCAGCGATGCCAGGTCGGAGCCGGCACCCGGCTCGGAGTAGCCCTGGCACCACCAGTCCTCGCCGGAGAGGATGCGCGGCAGGTAGTGGTCCTTCTGGGCCTGGGTGCCGAACTTGATGATCACCGGGGCGACCATGTTGACGCCGAACGGCACCAGGCGCGGGGCGCCGGCGGCGGCGCATTCCTCGTCGAAGATGTGCTTCTCGACGGCGCCCCATTCGGTGCCGCCGTATTCCACCGGCCAGCCCGGCGCGTACCAGCCCTTGGCGGCGAGGATCTTCTGCCAGCGCTGGTGGTCGTTTTTCTTCAGGCGCTTGCCGAGGCGCACCTTGGCAGCGATGTCGGCGGGCAGCTCGGCGGCCAGGAAGGCCCGGACTTCGTCACGGAAGGCCAGTTCTTCGGCGGTGTAGTCGATGTTCATGGGATGTCCTCAGGCGATTTCGAACAGGCCGGCGGCGCCCATGCCGCCAGCGATGCACATGGTCACGACGACATAGCGCACGCCACGGCGCCTGCCTTCGAGCAGCGCGTGGCCAACCAGGCGCGCGCCGGTCATGCCGTAGGGGTGGCCGATGGCGATGGAGCCGCCGTCGACGTTGAGTTTTTCGGGGTCGATGCCGAGGCGGTCGCGGCAGTGGATCACCTGCGAGGCGAACGCCTCGTTGAGCTCCCACAGGCCGATGTCGTCCACGCTCAGGCCGTGGCGCTTGAGCAACCTGGGCACCGCGAACACCGGGCCGATGCCCATCTCGTCGGGCTCGCAGCCGGCCACCGCGAAGCCCCGGAAGATGCCCAGCACCGGCAGGTCATGCCGCGTGGCGAGGCGCCCGTCGACCAGCACACAGGCGCTGGCGCCGTCGGATAGCTGGCTGGCGTTGCCGGCGGTGACGAAGTGGCCGGCGCCGCGCACCGGCTCCAGCGCGGCCAGGCCGGCGGGCGTGGTGTCGGCGCGGTTGCACTCGTCGCGTTCGAGGCGCACGCGCTCCTCGCTGAGCGCGCCGCTGTGCTTGTCCTTGACCAGCCGGACGGACTCCAGCGGCACGATCTCGGCATCGAAGCGCCCGGCGGCCTGGGCCGCGGCGGTGCGCCGCTGGCTCTCCAGGGCCAGTTCGTCCTGCACCTCGCGGCTGACGCCGTAGCGTCGGGCGACGATGTCGGCGGTGTCGATCATCGGCAGCCACAGGTCGGGCCTGGCCTGGAACAGCCCGGCCTCCTGGATGTGGTTCTGGTTGAGGCTCGGCTGCACCAGGCTGATCGACTCGACGCCGCCGGCGATCATCGCCGGGATGCCCTCGGCCCTGATCAGGTGCGCGGCCTGGGCGATGGCCTGCAGGCCCGAGCCGCAGAAGCGGTTGACCGTGGCGCCGGCGATGCCGATCGGCAGGCCGGCCTGGACCACCGCCAGGCGCGCGACGTTCTTGCCGGTGGCGCCTTCCGGCAGGCCGCAGCCGAGCACGCAGTCTTCGATCAGTGCCGGGTCGATCCCGGCACGGGCCACCGCGTGGCGCACCACGTGGCCGGCGAGCACGGCGCCGTGGGTGTTGTTGAAGGCACCGCGAAACGCCTTGCCGATCGGCGTGCGCGCGGTGGAGACGATCACGGCATCGGTCATTGGCCGGCCTCCCAGTCACTGAACTGGCGACCTTCGGCGGCCAGCCTTTCGAGCAGCGGCGCCGGCTGCCACCAGGCGCCGTGTTCGGCGTGGAATTCGCGGATACGGGCCAGCACCTTGTCCAGGCCGAGCTGGTCGGCGTGGAACATGGGGCCGCCACGGTGGGCAGGGAAACCGTAGCCGTTGAGGTAGATCAGGTCGATGTCGCTGGCGCGCTGGGCGATGCCCTCTTCGAGGATCTTCGCCCCTTCGTTGACCAGGGCGAAGAGGCAGCGCTCGACGATGTACCGGTCGTCCAGGCTGCGCCGGGCGATGCCGCGTTCGCGCGAAGCGGCCTCCAGCAGCGGCGCCAGCGCCGGGTTGGGCTGTGGTGTGCGCGAGCCTTCCGGGTAGCGGTAGAAACCGGCGCCGCTCTTCTGGCCGAGCAGGCCGGCTTCGCACAGCTTGTCGAGCACCCGTGGCAGCGGGAACTGCGGCGGCAGGCTCTGGCGCTGGCGGTTGCGGATCGCCAGGCCGATGTCCAGGCCGGACAGGTCGCGCATGGCGCAGGGCCCCATGGCCATGCCGAAGGCGCGCAGGGCGCCGTCCACCTGTTCCGGGGTGGCGCCCTCCTCCAGCAGGAACTCGGATTCGCGGCCGTACTGGAACACCATGCGGTTGCCGACGAAGCCGTCGCACACGCCGACCACCACGGCGACCTTCTTCAGGCGCTTGCCCAGGGCCATGGCGGTGGCCAGCACCGTGTCGGAGGTCTGCGCGCCGCGCACCACTTCCAGCAGGCGCATGACGTTGGCCGGGCTGAAGAAGTGCAGGCCGACCACGTCCTGCGGGCGCGCCGTGAAGGCGGCGATGGCGTCGAGGTCCAGCGAGGAGGTGTTGGAAGCGAGGATGGCGCCGGGTTTGCACACCGCGTCCAGACGCTCGAACACCTGGCGCTTGACCTCCAGGTTCTCGAACACCGCCTCGACCACCACATCCGCCTCGGCCAGCGCGGCGTAGTCGGTGACGCCGTCGAGCAGCGCCAGGCGCCGCGCCATGTCCGCCTCGGACAGGCTGCCGCGCTTGACGCTGGCGGCGTAGGTGTCGCGGGCGCGTTGCAGGGCACGCTCCAGGGCGGTCTGGTCGATCTCCAGCAGTTTCACCGGGATGCCGGCGTTGGCGAAGCACAGGGCGATGCCCACGCCCATGGTGCCGCCGCCGATCACCGCGGCGCTGGCGATGGCGCGGGTCGGGGTGTCCGCCGCCAGGCCGACGACCTTGCCGGCCTGGCGCTCGGCGAAGAAGGCATGTACCAGCGCCGCGCGCTGCGGCGAGGCCAGGCATTCCCGGAACAGCTCGCGCTCGCGCTCGAGGCCTTCGGCCAGCGGCAATTGCACGGCGGCCTCCAGCGCCGCCACGCAGCGCAGCGGCGAGAACAGGCCGGGCATGCGCTGGTGGATTTCCGCGCGCTTGGCGTCGAGCAGTGCCGCCGCCTCGCCGGCGTCGGCGACCGGCTGCTCGCCGCTGCGCCGCACGCCACGGCCCTCGGCCAGCAGGCGCTGGGCGAAGGCGCTGCCGGCCGCGAGCAGGTCGCCGTCGAACAGCTCGTCGAGGATGCCGTGCCGCTGTGCCTCGGTGGCGCTGATCGGAGCGCCGCCGACGATCATCTCCAGGGCCTTGGCCACCCCGGCCAGGCGCGGCAGGCGCTGGGTGCCGCCGGCGCCCGGCAGCAGGCCGAGCTTGACCTCCGGCAGGCCGACCCTGGCGTCGTTGCGGGCAATGCGGTAGTGGCAGGCCAGCGCGACTTCCAGGCCGCCGCCCAGGGCGCTGCCGTGGATCACCGCCACGCTGGGCTTGGCGCAGGCTTCGATGGCATTGACCACCTCGGGCAGGCTCGGCGCCTGCGGTGGCTTGCCGAACTCCTTGATATCGGCGCCGGCCATGAAGGTGCTTCCGGTACAGAGCAGCACCACGGCCTCGACCTGGGCGTCCGCCTCGGCGGCGCGGAAGGCTTCCAGCAGACCTTCGCGGACCGACTGGCCGAGGGCGTTGACCGGCGGATTGTTCACGGTAACCAGCGCCAGGTTGCCCCGTCGCTCGAAGAGTACGCTAGCTGACATCGCAATGTTCTCCTTGTTTTTCGGAAATATATTTCGCTGTGCGGAATATGTGAAGTGTTTTTGCGATGTCATGGCGAAAAGCGATGAACCGTTCGGATGAGAACGGAGATATGCCGGGAAACGGGGGTACCGGTTTCCTCTGACTGCCCCTCTCCCTCTGGGAGAGGGCTGGGGTGAGGGGCTGACGTGTCGCAGCAAGATGGAACCAGGATGGTTCACCGTCGATGGCACATCCGAAAAGTGCCTGCGCTCGACGACTTTTCGATCAGAACCTAGCTCAGCCAGCCCTGCGCCTTGGCATGAGCCACGGCCTGGGTGCGGCGTTCGACGCCGAGCTTGGCGTTGATGTGGCGGGCGTGGCTTTTCACCGTGTGCAGGGAGACGCACAACAGTTCGGCGATCTGCTGGTTGGACAGGCCCTGGGCGATCAGCTTCAGCACCGCCGCTTCGCGGCGGGTCAGCGGGGAGCGTTCCGGCGAGGGTTCGAGCAGGCTCAGGCAGCCCTGGCGCTCGGCCGGCGCCGGCAGGCGGGACTCCAGCCAGGCGCGCTGGCGGGCCAGCAGGCCGCGCAGCGGCGGCAGCAGGTTGAGCCGCTGCGCCTCGTCGAGCGCCTGGTCCAGCAGGCCGTTGGCCGTCTTGCTGCGCCCGGCGAGCAGCCGCGCTTCGGCCAGGACCAGCAGGCACTCGCAGGCCAGGCTGCGCAGGCCGGCTTCGCGGCATTCCCGTTCGAGCGCCTGCAAGGCGGTGGCCGCCTTGTCGATCTGGCCCAGGGCCAGATCGGCCTGGGCCAGGCCGAGCCGGTTGCGCAGCGGCAGGTCGTAGAAGCCGGAGGGCGCCAGCAGGTCGAACACCCGCAGGTTGTGGCTCACCTGCCGGAAGCATTCCCGGGCCTTGTCCGCTTCGCCCTGGTACAGCCAGAGCAGGCCCTGGACATGCTGTAGCGCCTCGCGATAGCGCACCTCCTGCACCTTCAGCCAGTGCATCTGCCGCTCGGCCTTGCGCAGCAGTTGCTGGGCGCGGTCGAACTCGCCGTTCTCGGCCGCCAGTTCGGCGAGCCCCAGGTAGGCGTACAGCAGGTAGGCATCCTGGCAGCGTTCGCCCTCCTCCAGGGCGGCACGCAGGGCATGACCGGCCTCGACGCTGGCGCCGCGCGCGGCCAGCAGCTTGCCGCGCAGCAACAGCAGGCGTACCAGCACCGGCCCGTGGCGGCCGTCCTCCTGCATGTCCTGCAGGGACTGCTCGACCTGGTCCAGGGCGCGCTCGCCCTCGCCCTGCATGGCCAGCAGGTGGACGCGTTCGAGGCTGAGCAGCGATTCGAAGGGCAGGTTGCCGCGCTGGCGGGCGAGGCGCAGGCCCTCGTGGTTGTAGTGCCGGGCGGCGTTCAGGTCGCTTTCCGCCAGGGCCTGCTGGGTCAGCATCTGGTAGCACAGCACCCGCTGCGTCCAGGCCGTCGGCGCGAGGATTTCGAGGGCTTCCAGGCTGTGCTGGCGGGCAGCGCGCTGGCCGAGCTGGCGCTGCAACACGCCCTGGATGCTCTGGTACTGGGCCAGCAACTGTTGCTGGCGGCGCGCGTCCGGCTGCGGCAGGAAGCGGGCGAGGTCATCGAGGCAGGTGTCCACTTCGTCGAGCCGCGCGCAGATGATCAGCGCCCAGGCTTGCAGGGTGATCAGTCGCGGGGTGCTGGTGAACAGGCCGGCCGGCAACTCGTCGCGCCAGGCCAGGAACTGCGCGCCGTTGCGGCTGAGCAACAGCATGTCCTCGCCATAGCGTTGCAGGTGGCTGGCCGCCACGTCCGGGCGCTCGGCGCGGAGCGCGTGCTCCACGGCTTCGCGCACCCGGCCCTGCTGGGAAAACCACTGGCAGGCCCGCTCGTGGGCGTGGAGCGGTTCGTGGGGGCCATGGAGCTGCTTGAGGATGGTCGCCAGCGGTCGCTCCAGGCGGAACCATTCGCCGTAGCCATCGAGGTCGTGGAGGAACAACTGGCGCTGGCGCAATTCGTCGAACAGCCGGGCGCCGCCCTCGTCCTCCAGCACCTGGGCGCACAGCGCGGCGCAGAACCTCGGCATGTAGGCCTGCAGGGTCAGCCCATGCCGCAGGGGGCCGGGCAGGTCGGCGAGCACTTCGCGGCTGACGTATTCCTGCAGTAGCGGCGGGCCGGCGGCCAGGCGCTCGGCGAGGTTCTGGGGGTCGCCCTGGAGCAGCAGCAGGCAGATGGCGGCCAGCCAGCCGTCGCTGTGTTCCAGCAGCAGCGCGCGTTGTTCGGCGGGTAGCTGTACCTGATGCTTGCCGAGCAGGGCGTCGAGCTCCTGCTGGTCGAGGGCCAGGTCGCGCGCGCCCAGTTCCAGCAGGTCGCCTTGCAGCAGCAGGCGCGGCAGGCTCCAGTCCGGGCGGCGGCGCCCGCCGATCCACCAGCGCAGGGTGTGCGGGGCGCGTTCGAGCAGGCGGCCGAGGCAGGCGTCCAGTTCGGCGCAGGGTTGCCGGGGATAATCGTCGAGGACGATCCACAACGGTTGTTCGAGATGGCCGAGCAGTTGGGCCAGCTCCATTTCGGGATCGCCGCCGCCGGGCTTCGCTTGCAGGGCGGCGGCCAGGCGCGCGAGCAGTTCGGCGGGCTCCAGCGGGTGGCCGAGCAGGTCGAGCCAGACCAGCCGGGTACCGGCCGGCACCCGGCGCACGCATTCGCCCAGCAGCACGCTCTTGCCGTAGCCGGCCGGGGCGCAGACCAGGGTCAGCCGGCATTCATGGCCGAGCAGCCGCTGGCTTAGCCGCGGCCGTGGCACATGGGCGGCCGGCAGGCGCGGCAGGGCGCTGGCTACGTGGATGCTGGGAACCTCGTTGGGCATGACGGCGACTCTTGGTTGGCGCTGCTCGGCTGGCCCGCATTATGCCCTCGGGGCGAATGAAAAAAAGGCGACCCCGTGGGGTCGCCCATGCACCAGAAGCAGCGTCTTGGCTCAGCGAACGCCGGCGTTGCGCAGGGCCGCGGGGGTGAAGTCCTTGATCGAGGCCGGTACGCCGAACTCGATGGAGCGTTTCTCCTCGTTCTTCAGGCCGGAAGCCACGTAGCGGCCGGCGAGCAGGTCGTAGAGCGCCTCGAAGGCGTTGGCCGGGGTTTCGACCGCATAGTTCTGCAGCAGCATGCTCTGGCCGACGCGCCACAACTGGCCGCGACCGTCGTAGTGCTCGGACACGGCGATCTGCCAGGAATCCTCGTCGATGAAGAAGCGGCGCTTGGCGTAGATGTTGCGCTCGCCGCTCTTCAGCGTGGCTTCCACTTCCCAGACGCGGTGCAGCTCGTAGCGTGCCAGGTCCTGGTTGGTGTGGCCGGCCTGGAGGATGTCGGCGTACTTCAACTGCGGCGAATCGAGGCGGTAGTTGTTGTAGGGGATGTACAGCTCGCGCTTGCCGACCAGCTTCCAGTCGTAGCGGTCCGGCGCGCCGTTGAACATGTCCAGGTTGTCCGAGGTGCGCAGGCCGTCGGCGGCGGTACCCGGGCCGTCGTAGGCGACCTGCGGGGCGCGACGCACGCGACGCTGGCCGGCGTTGTACAGCCAGGCCATGCGCGGTTCGGCCACCTGGTCGATGGAGTCGTGGACCAGCAGCACGTTGCCGGCCAGGCGCGCCGGCGCGGTGACCCGCTGCTTGAAGAACAGCAGCGCGTTGGCCGCCTTGTCCGCCGGCAGGTCGGCGATGCCCAGGGGGACGGCCACGTCTTCCTGGAAATGCACCGGCGTGAAGGAGCCGTTGGTCTGCGGCGTGGCCTGCACGGTGTTGCGCCGCTGGTTGCCGCCGCGATAGCGGGTCATGTGGTTCCACACCACTTCCAGGCCGTTCTGCGGGATCGGGAAGGGATAGTAGCGGCTGTCGGCGAAGCCCTTCAGGCCGTTGCCGCCATCCAGCAGGGTGGTCTTCACCGCGCTGATCTTCGCCGCCTCGTAGATCGCCTGCGGCACCGCCGCCGTACGGTGGGTGGTGTACACCGGCATCTTGTAGGTGTCCGGGTAGCGCTTGAACATCGCCACCTGGCCCGTGGACAGCTTGTCCTGGTGCTGGTCGAGGTTCTGCGCGGTGATGACGAACAGCGGTTGTTCGCCGGCGAACGGATCGCCGAGGAAGCCGCGCGGGTCCACCGCCGCCGCGCCCTTGCCGAGCCCGCCGGTCCAGGCCGGGATGCTGCCGTCGGCGTTGCCGGCCTTCTCGGCGCCCAGCGGGGTCAGGCTGGTGCCGAGCCTGGCGGCATCCTCCGGCGAGACCGCCGCGAGGACGCCGCCCGCCAGCAGGGACAGGGTGAGTGCGGTGATGAGCTTGTGTGCTTGCATGATGCTGGTTCTCCGTGGGCCCCGGTTAGAAGTTCACGCCGAAGCTGAGGGCGATGAAGTCGCGGTCGACCTGGGTGTTGTAATCGCCGCCGAAGAAGTCGGTGTAGGACAGGCTGGCGGTGTAGGTGTTGCGGTACTCGGCGTCGATGCCGAGGCTGATGGCCTTGGCGCCTTCGTTGAACACCGGGCCGTAGCCGTCCACGTCGTGGGACCAGGCGATGTTCGGCTTGAGGTTGATGCCGGCGATCACGTTGCTGTAGTCGAGGATGCCGCGCGCCCGGTAGCCCCAGGACGACGAGGTGAAGAACCCGTGGTAGCCGTACATCTGCGCCGCCAGCGCGTTGGAGGCCTGGGTGCCGTAGGGCGAGCCGTAGATGGAGTCGCGGCCGTAGCGCACCTTGTCCTGGCTTTCCAGGCCGCCGATGCGGGTGTAGCCGACCTCGCCCACCAGGGTCAGGCGCTCGGCGCCGAGGATCTGGTCGACGAAGTGGGTGAAGGTGGTCTGCGCCTGGGTGACTTCCTTGCGGTTGTAGCCACGGTGCTCGAAGCCGGCCAGGCCCTGGGCCGCCTGCAACCCCGCCAGGCCGCCGCCGGCCGCTTGCGCCGCCAGCGCCGGGCTGCCCAGCCTGGCGGTCATGTCGGTGGTGTTGATCTGTAGCGGCATGTTCGGCCGGTAGCTGATCTCGCCGCTCCACGCCGTGCCGGTGGGCAGCGTGGTGGAGAAGCTGAGGCCGTAGAGCTGGATGTCTTCGGGGTATTCGAGGAAGTAGCTGCCACGCCCGAGCAGGGTCGGCGAGATCAGCGCCGCCAGCGCCGCGGGGGCGGTCAGGGCCGTGGTGATGTCCGCCGCGTTGGCGTTCTTGTAGCTCACGTTCGGCGTGCGGCTGTGGTAGTTGATGAAGTAGGCGGCGTACTCGGTCTCGTCGCCCAGCCAGCGCAGCGCGGCGCCGAACTGGCCGGAGTCGCGCGCATCGCGGTCCGGCCCGCGCGGGACCAGCAGCCCTTCCCGCTCCAGGGTCACGCCACGGCCGGCGAGGATCGCCGCCCCCGGGCCGCCCATCAGCCGCTCGACGGTGCCGGCGTCGAGCACGTTGTAGTTGTTGTCGCAGCCATCGGCCGCCACGTCGTTGCTGGCGAAGAAGGTGCCGCAGTTGTCGATGACCGTCTGGTCCCACTCCAACTGGTAGAAGGCCTCGGCGGACAGGTTGTCGGTCAGGCTCTGTGCCAGGTAGAACATGTTGACCGGGATCAGCCCTTCCTTGATCTCCGCGCCGGGCCGGCGGAAGGCGGCGGCGTCCACCGGGTTGATCGAGTTGATGCTGTTGCCGATGAAGGTGCTCTCGCCCCAGCTCACCACCTGCTTGCCGAGGCGCACGGTGCCGGGCAGGTCGGCGATGGCGTAGTTGTGGTAGACGAAGGCGTCGAGCAGTTCATAGCCGGAAGACTTGGCGCCTTCCTTGCGGTTGTGGTCGTCGATGTCCTTGTGCAGGCGGCTCTCGTCCTTCAGCTCGAAGTCGTACCAGTACTTGCCGCGCACGAAGATGCCGGTGTCGCCGTACTTGAGCTCGAGGTCGTGGATGCCCTTGAAGATCTTCGAGAAGGTCTCGCCGCGCTTGAAGTTGAGGCGGCCGTCGTCGCCGGTCTGGGTGAAGCCGGTGCCGCCGTTGGCCGAGCCGATCAGGTCCCTGTCGGGCTTGGCGGTGGACCAACTGGCCCCCACCGACAGCGACGAGTCGAACTGACCTTCTATCTCCCCGATATTGAAGGTGATGGCCTGTGCCGGGGCCGTGGTCCCGAGGGCGACGGCCAGTGCGAGCGTGCGTGGCTGGAAGATTCCGGCCCCTGTTGTTGTTGTCATGAGGCTCTCCGTGTTAGCAGGATGCGTCGAGCAACCTACTCACGGAATGCAGGGCTGATAAGTGTTCAAAGGCGGGATTTACGATCTCCTCCCTAAGTATGATTTTTGACCTGTAATGCCCGTAATAGAGCGGTTATTGCGATCAGGAAAGCGCTCCGCGCGAACGGCGCCGGGAAGCCCGCAGCGTGACGCGGGATCAGCCCGGAGCGGCTCTCCCCGGTTACAATGCCGGCTTTGATCCCCTGCCTGGAGTCGTTCGTGGAAGAGTTCAAAGGCCGTCTGGTCGTCGGTTTCCTGCGTCTGTTCGCCCTGCTGCCCTGGCGTGCCGTGCAGGCTGTCGGCGCGGCGATCGGCTGGCTGATGTGGAAGCTGCCGAACCGTTCGCGCGAGGTGGCGCGAGTCAACCTGAGCAAGTGCTTCCCGGAGCTGGACGCCGCCGGCCTGGACCGGCTGCTGAAGCGGAGCCTGATGGACATCGGCAGGACCCTGACCGAAAGCGCCTGCGCGTGGATCTGGCCGGCGCAGAAATCCATCGACCTGATCCGCGAGGTCGAGGGGCTCGACGTGCTGCAAGCGGCGCTGGATTCCGGCAAGGGCGTGGTCGGCATCACCAGCCACCTGGGCAACTGGGAAGTGCTCAACCACTACTATTGCAGCCTGTGCAAGCCGATCATTTTCTACCGCCCGCCGAAGCTCAAGGCGGTCGACGAACTGCTCCAGAAGCAGCGCGTGCAGCTCGGCAACCGGGTCGCCCCGTCGACCAGGGAAGGCATCCTCAGCGTCATCAAGGAAGTGCGCAAGGGCGGCGCGGTGGGCATCCCCGCCGACCCCGAGCCGAGCGAGACCGCCGGCTTCTTCGTGCCCTTCCTCGGCACCCAGGCGCTGACCAGCAAGTTCGTCGCCGGCATGCTCGCCGGCGGCAAGGCCAACGGCGTGTTCATCCACGCCTTGCGCCTGGACGATGGCTCGGGCTTCAAGGTGATCTTCGAAGCGGCGCCGGAGGAGATGTACAGCAACGACGCCGAAACCTCGGTGGCGGCCATGAGCCGGGTGGTGGAGCGCTACGTGCGCACCTGGCCGAGCCAGTACATGTGGACCATGAAGCGCTTCAAGAAGCGCCCCGAGGGTGAGAAGCGCTGGTATTGATCCTTCGCGAGGGGTGATGGGTGCAACCCATCACCCCGGAACGAGGTTTTTTGCCGCGCGACGCTGGGCGAAAGCCGCTGTTTGCGCTATTAAAGGCCCCATCTCACTTTCCCGGGACCAGGCCCATGTCCAACCAGCGTCAGCATCCCCGTACGCCGATGAAATGCCGGATCAGGATCAGCCATCCGAGCTTCGGCGAGCTGGTCGCCCAGACCCGCGACCTGTCCGATGGCGGGGTCTATGTGCGGCATGTCGACCTGCTCGCCCTGCCGCTGGGCGCCGAGGTCACCGGGCAGGTCCAGGACCTGCCGATCGAGGCGCCGATCCTGCGCATGCGGGTGATGCGCGTGGACGCCGAAGGCGTGGGCCTGCGCTTCTGCAGCGAAGAGGACGAGCGCCGTTACGCCGCCGAGTGATCAGCCCGCCGGCGCGGCCTTGTCCAGTTTCCTGAGAAACACCGTCATTTCCTTCTCCGCCTGCTTGTCGCCGTGCGACTGGGCGGCGGCGATGCCCTGCTCCCAGGCCCGGCGTGCGCCGTCCAGGTCGCCCTGGCCCTGGCGTGCCTTGCCGAGCAGCTTCCAGGCGGCGGAGTACCCGGGATCCTGCTCGACGCAGCGTTGCAGGTGCTCGGCGGCGCGGGCGTAGTCCCGCTGGTCGAGATACCCCTTGCCCAGGCCGAAGCGCAGCAGGGCGTTGTCCACGCCCTTGGCGAGCATTTTTTCCAGTCCTTCGAGCATGCTTGCGTCTCCAATGTAGGGTGGATGTCGCTTTTTACATCCACCAACACGACGGTGGAAAACGCTGCGCGGTTTTCCACCCTACGGGGGCACCGCGAGCGGAGCCTGGTGGATGTGCTTCGCGACATCCACCCTACGGAATGGGTCAGAAGAAGGTCAGGCCGACCTGGAACAGCCGCTCGACGTCGCGGATGTACTTCTTGTCGACCAGGAACAGGATCACGTGGTCGCCGGGTTCGATCTGCGTGTCGTCGTGGGCGATCAGAACCTCCTCGTCGCGGATCACCGCGCCGATGGTGGTGCCCGGCGGCAGGGCGATGTCCTCGATCATGCGGCCGATCACCTTGCTCGACTTGGCATCGCCGTGGGCGATCACCTCGATGGCCTCGGCGGCACCCCGGCGCAGCGAGTGGGCGCTGACGATGTCGCCGCGCCGCACGTGGGTCAGCAGCGTGCCGATGGTGGCGAGCTGCGGGCTGATGGCGATATCGATGTTGCCGCCCTGCACCAGGTCGACGTAGGCCGGGTTGTTGATGATGCTCATCACCTTGCGCGCGCCGAGGCGCTTGGCCAGCAGCGAGGACATGATGTTGGCCTCGTCGTCGTTGGTCAGGGACAGGAAGATGTCGGCTTCGCTGATGCTCTCCTCGACCAGCAGGTCGCGGTCGGAGGCGCTGCCCTGCAGCACGATGGTGTTGTCCAGGGTGTCGGACAGGTAGCGGCAGCGCGCCGGGTTCATCTCGATGATCTTTACCTGGTAGCGGCTCTCGATGGCCTCGGCCAGGCGCTCGCCGATGTGCCCGCCGCCGGCGATGACGATGCGCTTGTAGCTGTCCTCGAGACGCCGCAGCTCGCTCATCACCGCGCGGATGTGCGCTTTCGCGGCGATGAAGAACACCTCGTCGTCGGCCTCGATCACCGTGTCGCCATGGGGCGCGATCGGCCGGTCGCGGCGGAAGATCGCCGCCACCCGGGCGTCGATGTTGGGCATGTGCTCGCGGATCTGGCGCAGTTGCTGGCCGACCAGCGGCCCGCCGTAGTAGGCCTTGACCGCCACCAGTTGCGCCTTGCCCTCGGCGAAGTCGATCACCTGCAGCGCGCCGGGGTATTCGATCAGCCGCTTGATGTAGTTGGTGACCACCTGCTCCGGGCTGATCAGCACGTCGACCGGGATCGCCTCGTTGCTGAACAGCCCGGCGCGGGTCAGGTAGGCCGACTCGCGCACCCGGGCGATCTTGGTCGGGGTGTGGAACAGGGTGTAGGCCACCTGGCAGGCGACCATGTTGGTCTCGTCGCTGTTGGTCACCGCCACCAGCATGTCGGCATCGTCGGCGCCGGCCTGGCGCAGCACGGTGGGGAACGAGGCGGGGCCCTGCACGGTGCGGATGTCCAGGCGGTCGCCGAGGTCGCGCAGGCGCTCGCCGTCGGTGTCCACCACGGTGATGTCGTTGGCCTCGCTGGCCAGGTGTTCGGCGAGGGTGCCGCCGACCTGTCCGGCGCCGAGGATGATGATCTTCACGGCAATGCTCCGTTAGGGTCTGTTTCCGTTTCGTTCGCGAACCGCGTTGCCGTGCAAAATCGCGCCAGGCTAGGCGCGGGACGCAGGCAATGGTGGTCCCTTGGCAAGTCCCGCAACAACGCATGGCGCGATTTTGCGCGCAACCTGCAGGGGCGGGCCAGTTTTTGCGCGGAACCAGGCGCGAGACGCGAAGTCTGGTCGCCCAAACGAGCCGTCGAGCAACAACGGTCCGCGCAAAAACTGGCGCCGTCGCGGCCGTGAACGAAACAGGAACAGACCCTATCCGCGAGGTCCCGCGGCGATCTTGATCAGCTTGGCATAGTAGAAGCCGTCGTGGCCGCCTTCCTGCGGCAGCAACTGGCGGCCGTGGGGCTGCTTGAGGCCGAAGCCGCCGACGATGTCCAGCTCGCGGGCGCCGGGGGTGCGGGCCAGGAAGGCGGCGATGGTCTCGCGGTTCTCGTCCGGCAGCACCGAGCAGGTGGCGTAGAGCAGCACGCCGCCGACCTCCAGGGTCGGCCACAGGGCGTCGAGCAGTTCGCCCTGCAACTGCGCCAGGGCGGGGATGTCGTCGGCCTGGCGGGTCAGCTTGATGTCCGGGTGGCGGCGGATCACCCCGGTGGCCGAGCACGGCGCGTCGAGGAGGATGCGCTGGAACGGCCGGCCATCCCACCAGGCGGCGGTATCGCGGGCGTCGGCGGCGATCAGGGTGGCGTCCAGGCCGAGGCGTTGCAGGTTGTCGCGCACGCGGGCCAGGCGTTTTTCCTCCAGCTCCACGGCGACCACTCCGGCCAGGCCCGGTTCGGCCTCCAGCAGGTGGCAGGTCTTGCCGCCGGGCGCGGCGCAGGCGTCCAGCACGCGCTGGCCGGGCGCCAGTTCGAGCAGGTCGGCGGCCAGTTGCGCGGCTTCGTCCTGCACGCTGACCCGGCCTTCGGCGAAGCCTGGCAGGCCGGTGACGTCGCAGGCCTCGGCGAGAACGATGCCGTCGCGGCTGAACGCGCAGGGACTGGCGGCGATGCCGGCCTGGGCCAGTTCGGCGAGGTAGGCGTCGCGCGTGCCGTGGCGGCGGTTGGCTCGCAGGATCAGCGGCGGGTGGGCGTTGTTGGCCGCGCAGATGGCTTCCCAGTGCTCCGGCCAGGCGGCCTTCAGGGCCTTCTGCAACCAGCGCGGATGGGCGGTGCGCGCCACCGGATCGCGCTCCAGCCCGGCGAACAGCGCTTCGCCTTCACGCTGGGCGCGGCGCAGCACAGCGTTGAGCAGGCCCTTGGCCCAGGGCTTCTTGAGTTTGTCGACGCAGCCCACGGTTTCGCCGATCGCCGCGTGAGCGGGAATGCGGGTGTGGAACAACTGGTAGAGGCCGACCAGCAGCAGTGCCTCGACGTCCTTGTCGGCGGCTTTGAACGGCTTCTGCAGCAGCTTCTCGGCCAGCAGCATCAGGCGCGGCTGCCAGCGCGCGGCGCCGAACGCCAGGTCCTGGGCCAGGGCGCGGTCGCGCGATTCGACCTTGTCGAGCTGCGGCGGCAGGCTGCCGCCCAGCGAAGCCTTGCCGGCCAGCACCGCGCCCAACGCACGGGTGGCGGCCAGACGCGGGTTCATCGGCCGAGCACCGTGCCGATGGCGAACTGCTCGCGGCGGCTGTTGAACAGGTCGGCGAAGGCCAGCGGCTTGCCGCCGGGCAATTGCAGGCGGGTCAGGCACAGCGCGCCTTCGCCGCAGGCCACGGTGAGACCGTCCTTGCCGGCGGCGAGGATCGTGCCCGGTATGCCGCTGCCCTTGCCCAGGCGGGCGCCGAGCACCTTGAGCGGTTCGCCGCCGAGCGTGCTGTGGGTGCCCGGCCAGGGTGTGAAGGCGCGGATGCGCCGTTCCAGCTCGGTGGCCGGCAGCGACCAGTCGAGGCGGCCTTCGTCCTTGCTCAGCTTGTGCGCGTAGGTGGCCTGCGCGTCGTCCTGCACCTCGCCCACCAGGGTGCCGGCGGCCAGTCCGTCGATGGCTGCCAGCACCGCCGGCGGGCCGAGTTCGGCCAGGCGGTCGTGCAGGCTGCCGCCGGTGTCGTCCGCGCCGATGGGCGTGGTCACCTTGAGCAGCATCGGCCCGGTATCCAGGCCGGCCTCCATCTGCATCACGGTGACGCCGCTCTCCGCGTCGCCCGCCTCCACCGCGCGCTGGATCGGCGCCGCGCCGCGCCAGCGCGGCAGCAGCGAGGCGTGGCTGTTGATGCAGCCGAGGCGCGGGATGTCGAGCACCGCCTGGGGCAGGATCAGCCCGTAGGCGACCACCACCAGCAGGTCCGGCGCCAGCGCCGCCAGCTCGGCCTGGGCCTCGGCATTGCGCAGGCTCGGCGGCTGGTGCACGGGAATGCCGTGCTGGACGGCGAGCTGCTTGACCGGGCTGGGCATCAGCTTCTGCCCGCGCCCGGCCGGGCGATCCGGCTGGGTGTAGACGGCGACGATGTCGTGAGGGCTGGCCAGCAGGGCCTCGAGATGGGCGGCGGCGAATTCCGGGGTGCCGGCGAAGACGATGCGCAATGACTCGGACATGGGGCAGGGTCACCAAAAGAAAAAGGCTTGCCGGGGCAAGCCTTTGGGAGAATCGGGATCAGGCGCGCAGGCGGTGCTGCTTTTCAAGCTTCTTCTTGATCCGGTCGCGCTTGAGGCTGGACAGGTAGTCGACGAACAGCTTGCCGTTGAGGTGGTCGCACTCGTGCTGGATGCACACCGCCAGCAGGCCTTCGGCGATTTCCTCGAAGGGCTTGCCGTCGCGGTCGAGGGCCTTGATGCGGACCTTCTGCGGACGGTCGACGTTCTCGTAGAAGCCGGGCACCGACAGGCAGCCTTCCTGGTACTGGTCCATTTCGTCGGTCAGCGATTCGAACTCGGGGTTGATGAAAACCCGCGGCTCGGACTTGTCTTCCGACAGGTCCATCACCACCACGCGCTTGTGCACGTTGACCTGGGTCGCCGCCAGGCCGATGCCGGGCGCGGCGTACATGGTCTCGAACATGTCGTCGATCAGTTTGCGGATCGAATCGTCGACCACTTCCACCGGTTTGGCGATGGTGCGCAGGCGCGGATCGGGAAATTCGAGGATGGTCAGTATCGCCATATGCGTTTGTGATGCACTTGTGGAATAAATTCAAAAACCGCTGCTAATATGCCGAAGCCATTAGAAAAAGGCTTCAGGCCGCGTCCCTCAAGGGTTTCGACGCGGCGCTAGGGTGCTTCGCGAAGACACATAATAAAGGGATTCAGCGCATGAGGAAAACACTACTCGCCCTGCTGCTCCTCGCCGCTGGCGGCGCGGCCCAGGCGGATGTGCAATTGAGGGAGGGGCACCCGGACCGCTATACGGTGGTCAAGGGCGATACCTTGTGGGACATCTCCGGCAAGTTCCTGCGCCAGCCCTGGAAATGGCCGGAAATCTGGCACGTCAATCCGCAGATCGAAAACCCGCACCTGATCTACCCGGGTGACGTGCTGTCGCTGGTCTACGTCGACGGCCAGCCGCGCCTGATGCTCGGCCGTGGCGAATCGCGCGGCACCATCAAGCTGTCACCGAAGGTGCGCAGCACGCCGATGGCCGAAGCCATCCCGACCATCCCGCTGGAAGCGATCAACAGCTTCCTGCTCAGCAACCGCATCGTCGACACCGTCGAAGCCTTCGAAGACCGCCCCTATGTGGTTGCCGGCAACGCCGAACGCGTGGTCAGCGGCGCGGGCGACCGTGTCTACGCCCGTGGCCTGCTGGAGCCGGGCGTGCCGGTGTACGGCATCTTCCGCCAGGGCCGTACCTACATCGATCCGGAAACCCAGGAATTCCTCGGCATCAACGCCGACGACATCGGCGGCGGCCAGGTGGTGGCCGAGGAAGGCGACATCGCCACCCTGGAACTGACCCGCTCGACCCAGGAGGTGCGCCTCGGCGACCGCCTGTTCCCCACCGAGGAACGCTCGATCAACTCCACCTTCATGCCCAGCGAACCGAGCAGCGAGATCAAGGGCCTGATCCTCGACGTGCCGCGCGGGGTCACCCAGATCGGCCAGTTCGACGTGGTGACCATCAACAAGGGCAAGCGTGACGGCATCGCCGAAGGCAACGTGCTGGCGGTGTACAAGACCGGCGAGACGGTGCGCGACCGGGTCACCGGTGACGCCGTGAAGATCCCCGACGAGCGCGCCGGCCTGCTGATGGTGTTCCGCGCCTACGACAAGCTCAGCTACGGCCTGGTGCTCAACGCCACCCGCCAGTTGGCGGTGCTCGACAAGGTGCGCAACCCCTGAGTTGGCGGCCTCCTCCGAACCCCCGCCTCGCGGGGGTTCTGCTTTTCAGTGATCAAGGATGATCAGCATGACCTCGACCATCGGTCCCGCCGAGCTGGAAGCCCGGCTGCGCCTGCACAGCCTCCCCGAACTCGGCCCCGCCCGCCTGCGCAGACTGATCGCCGCATTCGGCGACGCCGCCTCCGCCCTCAGCGCGCCGGCCAGCGCCTGGCGCGCGCTGGGCCTGCCCATGACTTGCAGCGATGCGCGGCGCAGCCCGGCGACCCGTGAGCGTGCCGCCGCCGCGCTGGCCTGGCTGGAAGCCCCCGGCCAGCACTTGCTGATGTGGGACGACCCGGGCTATCCGGCGCTGCTCGCCGAACTGGCCGACGCCCCGCCCCTGCTGTTCGTCATCGGCGATCCGGGCCTGCTCGAACGGCCGCAACTGGCCCTGGTCGGCAGCCGCCGCGCCTCGCGACCGGGGCTCGACAATGCCCGTGCTTTCTCCCGCAGCCTGGCCGGCGGCGGCTTCGTGATCACCAGCGGCCTGGCCCTGGGCATCGACGGCGCCGCCCACCAGGGCGCGCTGGAGGTGGGCGGCAAGACCGTGGCGGTGCTCGGCACCGGCCTGGAACGGATCTATCCGGCCCGGCATGCGGGGCTGGCGCTGGAGATTCGCGAACGCGGCGGTGCGCTGGTCTCCGAACTGCCCCTGGACTGCCCACCGCAGGCCGCCAACTTCCCGCGTCGCAACCGCATCATCAGCGGCCTTTCGCTGGGTGTGCTGGTGATCGAGGCCAGCCCGTCGAGCGGTTCGCTGATCACCGCCCGGCTGGCGACGGAACAGGGCCGCGAGGTCTACGCCCTGCCCGGCTCGATCCATCATCCGGGCGCGCGCGGCTGCCACCAGTTGATCCGCGAGGGAGCGATCCTGGTGGAAAGCGTCGAGCACATCCTCGACAGCCTGCGTGGCTGGCAGCGCGTGGCACCGGTTGCGGACGAGCCCCGGCACTCGACGCCGGACGAACATCCGCTGGTGGAACTGCTGCACGCCGCACCGGCGACCAGCGAGGCGCTGGCCGAGACCAGCGGCTGGCCGCTGCCGGAGGTGCTGGCGGCGCTCACCGAACTGGAGCTGGAGGGCCGGGTGGTCTGCGAGGGCGGCCGCTGGCTGGCCCGTGCCGGCGAATCATGAGTCCCGTAGGGTGGGCCGGGCGGCGCTCCGCTTCAGCCCACCAATTACCGGTACAGACCGATTTACGCATTGGGTAAACTGCGCGCCATCGCGGTCTAGGAGCAAGGCGAATGGTCAGCAGTTGGCGGGTACGGCAGGTGGCGCGGGTGGTGTGCAACGGCGGGGTGATCGCCTATCCCACCGAGGCCGTCTGGGGCCTGGGCTGCGACCCCTGGGACGAGGCCGCGGTGGCGCGCCTGCTGGCGCTCAAGGACCGCCCGGTCAGCAAGGGCCTGATCCTGGTGGCCGACGATATCGACCAGTTCGACTTCCTGCTCGACGACTTCCCCCCGGCCTGGCTGGACCGTCTCGCCAGCACCTGGCCGGGACCGAACACCTGGCTGGTGCCGCACCAGGGCCGCCTGCCGGAGTGGATCACCGGCGGCAGCGACAAGGTCGCCCTGCGGGTCAGCGACCACCCGCTGGTGCGCGAACTCTGTGCGCTGGTCGGCCCGCTGGTGTCGACCTCGGCCAACCCCAGTGGCCGCCCGTCGGCGCGCACCCGGCTGCGGATCGAACAGTACTTCCACGGCCAGCTCGACGCGGTGCTCGCCGGCGAACTGGGCGGCCGACGCAACCCCAGCCTGATCCGCGACCTGGTCACCGGCGACGTGATCCGGCCGTCGTAGCCCCCCAAAAAAGCTGGAAGCCGGGAAGAGCGGCTGGAGGCTGGAAGGCTGGACGAAAAGGCCGCTCGGCTTTTGTAGGGTGTGCCGTGCGCACCGTTTACCCTGGCGCCAGCAGAGTGCTTCACCGGAAACATGGATGTTGGCCCCGGATCGGTGCGCACGGCGCACCCTACGTGTTGGGCTCCCAGCCGAACCGTCATCCCCGCGAACGCAGGGACCCAGTAAACAGCCTCCCGGATTTCATCCGGGCTACTCGTTCGCTGTCGTAGGAGCCAGCTTGCTGGCGATGCTTTTGCGTTGCCGCTGATCGCGCGCATGGCGCGCTCCTACAGGTCGGCATCGAGGCCGTGTTCGTAGGATCGGCGGGGACGCCCAGTCCCATGGCCGCGAAAAAGCTTGACGCAGAAGGTGCATGGCCAGCCTCCGGCCTCCAGCTACGGCAACAGCACGGTCGACCCGGTCGTCTGCCGGCTGCTCAGTGCTTCCTGGGCCTTGGCCGCGTCGGCGAGTGGGTAGCGGCGGCCGATCTCCACCTGGATCTTGCCGGCGGCGATCAAGCCGAACAGTTCGTCGGCCATCGTCTGCAGGCGTTCCTGGCTGTTGGCGTAGCCGAACAGCGTCGGCCGGGTGACGTACAGCGAGCCTTTCTGCGCCAGTACGGCGAGGTTGACCCCGGAGACCGGCCCCGAGGCGTTGCCGAAGCTGACCAGCAGCCCGCGCGGCGCCACGCAGTCGAGGGAGATTTCCCAGGTGTCCTTGCCCACCGAGTCGTAGACCACCGGGCATTTCGCTCCCTCGGTCAGCTCCAGCACCCGCGCCGGCACGTCCTCGCGGCTGTAGTCGATGGTCGCCCAGGCGCCGTTGGCCTTGGCCAGCGCGGCTTTCTGCGGCGACGACACGGTGCCGATCAGCTTCACGCCCAGCGCGCGCGCCCACTGGCAGGCGAGCAGGCCGACACCGCCGGCGGCGGCGTGCCAGAGGATGGTCTGGCCGGGCTGCACCTCGTAGGTCTGGCGCAGCAGGTACTGCACGGTGAGACCCTTGAGCATCACCGCGGCGGCTTGTTCGAAATCGATGGCGTCCGGCAGCTTGACCAGGTGGCTGGCCGGCAGCACGTGCAGTTCGCTATAGGCGCCGAGCGGGCCGGTGGCGTAGGCCACGCGATCGCCGACCGCGAAGCCGGTCACCTCGCTGCCCACGGCCTCCACCTCGCCGGCACCCTCGGTGCCCAGCCCGGACGGCAGCGCCGGCGGCGCGTACAGGCCGCTGCGGTAGTAGGTGTCGATGAAGTTAAGGCCGATCGCCCGGTTGCGCACCCGCACTTCCTGCGGGCCGGGTTCGGCGGGCTGGTAGTCGAGGTATTCGAGCACCTCGGGGCCGCCGTGACGGGAAAACTGGATACGCTTGGCCATGCCGATTCCTCCAACTGCGAAGCCCTTCATCCAAGCCGTCGCACTGATCGCCGTCAAGTCTTGATCGCGTATGACGATGGTATGCTTGCGCCCTGTTTTTCGCCCCGTTCCTGCCGCAAGGTGATGCCGTGACCCTACCCGTCGAGGCCGTGAAGGCCTATCTGCTGGACCTGCAAGACCGCATCTGCAACGCCCTGGAAGCCGAGGACGGCCGCGCGAGCTTCGCCGAGGACGCCTGGCAGCGTCCGGCGGGCGGCGGCGGTCGCACGCGGGTGATCGAGAACGGCGCGCTGGTCGAGAAGGGCGGGGTCAACTTCTCCCATGTGTTCGGCGAAGGCCTGCCGCCGTCGGCCAGCGCCCACCGGCCGGAACTGGCCGGGCGCGGTTTCCAGGCGCTCGGCGTGTCGCTGGTGATCCACCCGGAGAACCCCCACGTGCCCACCTCGCACGCCAACGTGCGCTTCTTCATCGCCGAGAAGGAAGGCGAGGCGCCGGTCTGGTGGTTCGGCGGCGGCTTCGACCTGACCCCCTACTACGGCAACGAAGAAGACTGCGTGCACTGGCACAAGGTTGCCCGCGACGCCTGCGCGCCGTTCGGCGCCGACGTCTACCCGCGCTACAAGGAATGGTGCGACCGCTACTTCCACCTCAAGCATCGCGGCGAGCCGCGCGGCATCGGTGGGCTGTTCTTCGACGACCTCAACCAGTGGGACTTCGACACCAGCTTCGCCTTCATCCGCGCCATCGGCGACGCTTACCTGGAGGCCTACCTGCCGATCGTGCGCAAGCGCAAGAACACCCCCTTCACCGAGCAGCAGCGCGAGTTCCAGGCCTTCCGTCGCGGCCGCTACGTGGAGTTCAACCTGGTCTACGACCGAGGCACGCTGTTCGGCCTGCAATCCGGCGGGCGCACCGAATCGATCCTCATGTCGCTGCCGCCGCTGGTGCGCTGGGGCTACGACTGGAAGCCGGCGCCGGGCAGCGAGGAAGCGCGGCTGACCGAGTACTTCCTCAAGGATCGCGACTGGCTTGGGCAGGCGGAGCCTCAAGCCTGAAGCTGGAAGCTGGAAGAAAAAAGCTTCAAGCTTTCAGCTTCACGCTTTCAGCTCAGGAATACCCATGGACCGCTACGCCGTCTTCGGCAACCCCATCGGCCACAGCAAGTCGCCACTGATCCATCGGATGTTCGCCGAGCAGACCGGCCAGCAGCTCAGCTACGAGCCGATCCTCGCGCCGCTGGACGATTTTGCCGGCGTGGCCCGTGAATTCTTCCGCGACGGCCTGGGCGCCAACGTCACCGTGCCGTTCAAGGAAGATGCCTACCGGCTCTGCGACGAACTCACCGAGCGCGCCCGGCGCGCCGGCGCGGTGAACACCCTGAGCCGGCTGGACGGCGGCCGCCTGCGTGGCGACAACACCGACGGCGCCGGCCTGGTCCGCGACCTGAAGCACAACGCCGGCTTTCCCCTCGCCGGCCAGCGCATCCTGCTGCTCGGCGCCGGCGGCGCGGCGCGCGGGGTGATCGAGCCGCTGCTCGCCGAGCGCCCGGCATCGCTGGTGATCGCCAACCGCACGGTGGAAAAGGCCGAGGAACTGGCGCGGCTGTTCGCCGAGCTGGGCCCGGTGGCGGCCTGCGGCTTCGACTGGCTGGAGGAAGAGGTCGACCTGATCGTCAACGCCACTTCGGCGAGCCTCGCCGGCGAGTTGCCGCCGCTGGCGCCGAGCCTGATCCGTCCGGGCCACACGCGCTGCTACGACATGATGTACGGCAAGGAACCGACCGCCTTCAACCGCTGGGCCGCCGGGCTGGGCGCGGCGCAGACGGTGGATGGCCTGGGCATGCTGGTCGAGCAGGCCGCCGAGGCGTTCTTCGTCTGGCGCGGCGTGCGTCCTGATGGTGCGGCGGTGCTGGCCGAGCTGCGCCGGCAGTTGGCGTGAGGGGCTGAGGCTACGGACCTGGCTCCCGTAGGAGCGGCCCATGGCCGCGATTCGCGCGCATGGCGCGCTCCTACGGTTTGAGCCCCGAGATTCGCAGCCTGGATGAAGTCCGGGACGCGAGCTACTACTGGGCTCCCGCGCCCGCGGGAAGCCAATAAAACAACGCGAGAGCCTGGGCCAGGGGGCTGCATGCCCCGGCAGGCTTCCCTATACTTGCGCGATCCGGCACGGATGCTGTGGCTTCCTACTTTCCTGCCTGCGGACCGCCTTCGTGAACAGCTTTCGTCGCTCCATCGCCAGCCTGATGCTGGTCTGCTCAAGCCTCTTCCTCTCCGGCCACGCTGTCGCCGAAAAATCCACGCCCAAGCGCCAGGAGCTGGCCTCCGGCAGCGCCCTGCTGGTCGACCTGAAGACCAACCAGGTGCTCTACTCCAGCAACCCCGAACTGGTGGTGCCGATCGCCTCGGTGACCAAGCTGATGACCGCCATGGTGGTTCTCGACGCCAAGCTGCCGCTGGACCAGAAGCTGCCGGTGGTGATCAAGGACGTGGCGGAGATGCGCGGGGTGTTCTCGCGGGTGCGCATCGGCAGCGAGATCAGCCGCCGCGAGATGCTGCTGCTGACGTTGATGTCCTCGGAGAACCGCGCCGCCGCCAGTCTTGCCCACCACTATCCGGGCGGCGTGCCGGCCTTCGTCGCGGCGATGAACGCCAAGGCCCGCGCATTGGGCATGACCCATACCCGCTATGCCGAGCCCACCGGGCTGTCGGAGAACAACGTCTCCAACGCCGGCGACCTGGTCAAGCTGCTCAAGGCCACCCAGCAGTACCCGCTGATCGGCCAGTTCAGCACCACCTCGGAGAAGACCGTGGCGTTCCGGAAGCCCAACTACACGCTGGGTTTCCGCAACACCAACAACCTGGTGCGCAAGCCCGACTGGAGCATCCAGGCGAGCAAGACCGGCTTCACCAACAAGGCCGGCCATTGCCTGGTGATGCGCACCATGATGAATGGCAAGCCGGTGGCCTTCGTGGTGCTCGATGCCTTCGGCAAGTACACCCATATGGCCGACGCCACCCGCCTCAAGCGCTGGGTGGAGACCGGCAGGATCACCCCGGTGGCGCCAGCGGCGCTGGCCTACAAGCAGCAGAAGCAGGCCGAGCGCGCGCGGATGATGCAGGCGGTGCAGTAGGGCGGGGTTTTCATTGGATCCCCGCGTTCGCGGGGATGACGTGAATGCCTGCGTCATGGCCCGGATGCAATCCGGGGAATCGGCAAGCCGTGTCCCGGACTTTGTCCAGGCCACGAATCTCGGGGCTCAAACCGTAGGCGCGCGCCATGCGCGCGAATCGCGGCCATGGGCCGCTCCTACGGGGTAAGCCCTTCACAGTCCGTAGCCCAGATGCAATCCGGGAAAACCGGCAAGCCGTGTCCCGGACTTCGTCCAGGCTACGAATCTCGGGGCTCAAACCGTAGGCGCGCGCCATGCGCGCGAATCGCGGCCATGGGCCGCTCCTACGGGGTAAGCCCTTCACAGTCCGTAGCCCGGATGCAATCCGGGGGAAACCGGCAACCCGCGTCCCGGACTTCGTCCAGGCCACGAATCTCGGGGCTCCAACCGTAGGAGCGCGCCATGCGCGCGAATCGCGGCCATGGGCCGCTCCCATGGGGGTAAGCCCTTCACAGGAACCAGCGGTACTCCCGCGCGCTGACTTCGTTCATGAAGTCCAGGTGGTCGTGGCGTTTGTTCTCGCAGTAGACGAACACGAACTCGCCGCCGAGCTTCTCGCGCACCACCGGGTGCGATTCCATGGCCGCCACGGCGCCGAGCATGTCCTTGGGGAAGTCGATACCGCTGGTGCGATCCTCGTTGAGCGGGGCGATGGGCTCGCGGCGGCTGTCCAGGCCGTGTTCCATGCCGCTGAGGATGGCCGCCAGTACCAGGTAGGGGTTGGCGTCGGCGCCGGCCAGACGGTGTTCGATGCGCAGGTTGCGGCCGTCCGACTCGGGGATGCGGATGCACGCGTCGCGGTCCTCGAAGCCCCAGCTTGCGCGGCTCGCCGCGTTGACCATGGCGCCGTAGCGGCGATAGGCGTTGTGGTTGGCGGCGAAGATCGGCATGCAGTGCGGCAGCAGGTCCAGGCAGCCGGCCACGGCGTGGCGCAGCGGGCGCTGGCCGTCGGCGTCGAGCAGGTTGTTGCCCTGCCGGTCGTAGAGGCTGACGTGCACGTGCATGCCGCTGCCCGGCGCCTGCAGGTAGGGCTTGCTCATGAAGCTGGCCCGGTGGCCGTGCTTGAGCGCCACGCCGCGCGTGCTGCGGCAGAACAGCGCGGCCCAGTCGGCGGCGCGCAGGCCGTCGTCGCAGTGGGCGAAGTTGATCTCGAACTGGCCGGGGCCGAGCTCGGCGGTGATCACGTTGGCGTCCACGCCCTGCTCGCGGGACGCCTCGACGATTTCGTGGAGCACGTCGGAGAAGCGCGACAGGCGCTCGATGTGCATGTTCGGCTGGTCGTCCTCGTCGCCGGTCAGCGGGTCGCGGGGGAATTGCGGCAGGCCGTCCTTGAGGGCGCGGTCGAACAGGTAGAACTCCAGTTCGAAGGCCACCACCGGGCGGATGCCGCGTGCCTCCAGACGCTTGAGGACCCGGGCCAGCACTTCGCGGGGTTCGAATTCGATGGGCGCTTCGGTGCCGTCGGAGCTGATCAGCATCTGCCCCAGCGGCTGGTTTTCCCAGCGCACCGGCTTGAGGGTGCCGGGGATCAGCCGGCGCGGCGCGTCCGGGTCGCCGTCGTTGAAGCAGTAGTCGCCGATCGGGTGCAGGCCGCCCTGCGCGCCGAGCAGCACGCAGTTCTGCGGCAGCTTGAGCGGGCTGCCGGCGGCGACCTTCTCGAGCATCTCGACGGGGTAGCGCTTGCCATAGAAATGGCCGGGGATGTCCAGGCTGATCAGGTCGACGTAGCGCACCTCGGGGTGCGCGGCGCGGAAGGCGCGGACTTCGCTGAGCAGGTCGGGGAATCGGTTGGCGTTGGTCATGATGTCGTGCCGGATCACGTAAAGACCCAGAGCACCCTCGTTGGCTTGTCGGTGAGATTGGCGTAGCGGAATTTTGCGTGGGCCGGGAGCTGGAAGCTGTCGTTGGGGCCGAGGGTGGCCGGCTCGGCGTCCTCGCCGTACCAGACGGTCAGTTCTCCCTCGAGGACGAAGCCGCCCTGCTCCGAGCTGTCGTCCAGGTGTCCCTCGCCGCTGGTGGCGCCGGGTTCGAGAAAGCTTTCCAGCATGGAGAAGCCGGCCGACATGGTCGGCGAGACCAGCACGTCGGTGATGCCGCCGGCGTAGTACAGCGTGCGCCGCTCTCCGGGACGGGTCACCCAGCGCCGCTCGCGCGGCCGGCTGGGATTGTAGAAGTAGGTGGTCGGCACGCCGAGCGCTTCGCTGATCGCGGTGAGGTCGGCGACGGTGGGACGCGACAGGCCTCGCTCGACCTGGGAGAGAAAGCCCACCGAGCGGTCGATGCGTGCGGCCAGCTCGCCGAGGGTGACGTTCTTGTGCTTGCGCAGGTCGCGGATCAGGATCGCCAGACCTTCGATTTCTTCCTGCTGGTTCATCGGGTGTTCCTGTGTTGCGAGTGGTACAGGGGTACTTCGTTTTCCGGGTCGCCGCCCCGGCGGTGCGCACGGCGCACCCTACAAGAGCCGTCAGATGCTGTCGCGCAGCCGGTACCAGGCCTTGCCGGCCGCCTCCAGCGGTGCGCGCAGCAGGTCGCCGCCGGGGAAGCGCGGGTTGTCGATGGCCTGGTAGATGTCCAGCAGGCGCGAGTCGCCGAGGATGGTGTCGGCGACCGCCCGCGCGCCGGCCAGGGTCGGCAGCACGCCGTGGCCGGAGAAGCCTTGCAGCCAGTATTTCTGGCCGGTCCGGCCGATGTCCGGGGTGCGCCTCATGGTGCAGTCGATATGCCCGCCCCAGCCGTAGTCGATCTGCACGCCGCGCAGTTGCGGGAACACCCGTTCGAGGTTGGGACGGGTGGCCGCGGCGACGTCCTTGGGCAGGCCGCCCAGGTAGGTGCAGCCGCCGCCGAACAGCAGGCGGTGGTCCGGGGTCAGGCGGAAGTAGTCGGGGACGAACTGGTTGTCGATCACGCAACTGTTGCGCGGCAGCAGCGAGCGGGCCAGCTCCGGGTCGAGCGGCGCGGTGGCTACCTGGTAGGAGCCGACCGGCAGCAGGCGCGCGGACAGCGAGCGGTCGAGGCGGTCGACATAGGCGTTGCAGGCCAGCACCAGCACGTCGCCCTTCACTTCGCCCTTGTCGGTGCGGACGACGTAGCCCTCGCCGCTCTCGTGCCAGTCGAGCGCCTGGCTCTGTTCGTAGATCCGCCCGCCGGCCCGTTCGATGGCCCCGGCCAGGCCCTGGGCCAGCTTCAGCGGGTTGAGGTGGGCGGCTTCGGGATCGTAGAGGGCGGCCTGGTAGCGCGGGCTGGCGATCCACTCCGGCAGCTCGTCCTTGCCGATCAGGCGCATCACGTCGTAGCCCCATTTCTCCACGGCTTCTTCCTGGGCTTCCTGGAGCAGGCGCACGCGGCGCGGCAGCACGGCGGTCCACAGGCTGCCGACCCGGTAGTCGACGTCGAAGCCGTGGCGCTCGGGCAGCTCGCGCATTTCGGCGGCGGCCCAGCGCATGCTGTCCCACAGCTCGCGGGTGCGTTCGCGGCCCAGGGACTTTTCCAATGGCGGCATGTCGCAGGACCAGCCGAGCAACGCCTGCCCGCCGTTGCGCCCGGAGGCGGCCCAGGCGATGCGGCTGGCCTCCAGCAGGACCACGCGCTTGCCGGCCAGGGCCAGGCGCAGGCCGGTATGCAGGCCGCTGAAGCCGGCGCCGACGATCACCACGTCGCAGTCTTCGCGGCCTTGCTGGGTGGGGCGCAGCGGGATGGCGGCGGGAAAGGTGCCGGCGTAATAGCTGGCGACATGCTGGGCGGATTGCTTGAACATGGCGGCCTCGTGAAATTTTATTTATGTAATTTCATGAAAAAGTACACAATAAAATTCATGAAGCCAAGCTTGGTGGGTGGATTGGTGTTCGGCTGGGGTTTTGGGGGCGTTAGGGACCGGATTGTTGCTGGTAGGTGGACGAAGGGTGCGAAAGGTCGTGCAGGCCTGGCATTCAGCCCCTCACCCCAGCCCTCTCCCGAGGGGAGAGGGAGCAGATCGGAGTTGCGGTCATGGCACGGTGCTTATCGACACCTCGGACGGCCCCCTCTCCCTCCGGGAGAGGGCTGGGGTGAGGGGCGGAGCCGGGATCGATGACGAACTCTCCAGCCCCACAGCCCGTAGCCCGAGCCTTTTCGTCCAGCCTCCAAGCGCTCTTTTCGATAGCGCCCTAAGCCCGCAGGTGCTCGCTCAGGTAGTCGAGGAAGCAGGCGATCCGCGAGGCCAGCGCGGTGTTGCGGTAGTACACCGCGTGGATCGGCTGGCGCACTTCGACGCGATGTTCGGCCAGCACCTCGACCAGGTTGCCGCGCTCGCGGTCGGCGTCGGTCATGAAGTCCGACAGGCAGGCCAGCCCTTCGCCGGCCAGCGCCAGCAGGTGCACGGTGTCGCCGCTGGAGGCGCGGATCGACGGGGTGATGCGCCAGCGCTCGCCGAGGGCGTGGCGCAATGGCCAGTCGTTGAGGCTGTCCGGCTGGGTGAAGCCGATCAGGCTGTGCTCGGCCAGTTCCTCCACCATGCGCGGCGTGCCGTGGCGTTCCAGGTAGGCCGGGCTGGCCAGCACCCGGCGGCGGCTGTGACAGAGTGGTCGCGCGTGCAGGGTGGAATCGCCAAGCGGGCCGATGCGGATGGCCACGTCGGTGCGTTGTTCCAGCAGGTCGATGATCTGGTCGCTGCTGTGCAGTTCCAGTTCGATCTCCGGGTAGCGGGCGCGGAAGCCGCCGATCAGCGGCACGATCACGTGCAGCATGAACGGTGAGGCGGTGTTGACCCGCAGGCGCCCGGCCGGCTTCTGGCGGCGCACGCGCATCTGTTCCTCGGCGTCCTCGACGCTGGCGAGGATGCGCCGCGCCTGGGCGAGGAATGCCTCGCCCTCTTCGGTCAGCTCCAGGCGCCGGGTGGTGCGGCGCAGCAGGGTGACTTCCAGCTTGTCTTCCAGGCGGGCGAGCGCGCGGCTGACGCCCGAGGCGGTCTGCGCCAGGTGTTCGGCGGCGGCGCTGATCGAGCCGCTGTCGACCACCGTGGTGAAGGCCTGGAGTTCGTCGAGGGTGGTTTTCATGGGGCGGGTTCCGGGAGGCTTTGGGTGTGCTTTATTGGGTCCCCGCGAACGCGGGGACCCAAAAACAGCCGTTCCTGCATAAAAGCGATTCGTGATCGGCGGGCAAGTATTTCCACGCGAGAGTCGACTTTTCCGCATGAGTCTGGCGTGGACGAAGCGTGCCATCAAGTCGTCCTACCCTTCGATCACCAGGCGACTCTGCTCATCCTCCAGCTTGCGTAGTTCCCGCTCCACCTGCGGCCGGGCGCGGCGCAGCACCAGGCTGCGACCTTCCCCGTCGAGGCGCCGGGCTTCCTCGTGGAGCATGCTCACCCCGGCGTAGTCGATGAAGTTCACGTGATGGGCGTCCAGCACCAGGCGCCCGGCGCGGCTGCGCTGGATCAGCCGTTGCAGGTAGGGGCAGGCGCCGAAGAAGATCGATCCCTCGATGCGCAACACTTCGTCCTCGCCCTCCTTCGCTTGCAGCACCCGAGGCCGCGAGGTGCGCTTGAGGTAGAAGAACAGCGACGCCAGCACCCCGGCGTAGATGGCCGTCTGCAATTCCAGCAGCAGGGTGGCGGCGCAGGTCAGCGCCATCACCGCGAACTCCGCCCGGCTGACCCGCCAGAGCTGGCGGATGCCGCGCGTATCCAGCAGCCCCCAGCAGATCAGCAGGATGCTCGCCGCCATGGTCGGTAGCGGGATGTGGGCGATCAGGCGCGCGCCGAGCAGGGCGAAGAGCGCCACCCAGAGCGCCGAGAACACCCCGGCCAGGGGCGACCGGGCGCCGGCCTGGAGGTTCAGCGCGGAGCGGGTGAAGGAGCCCGCCGAGAGATAGCCGGAGAACCAGGCACCGATCATGTTGGACAGGCCCTGGCCACGGGTTTCCCGGTTGGCGTCCAGCATCTGCCCGGACTGGCTGGCCAGGGCGCGGGCAATGGACAGGCTGGTGACCATCCCGAGCAGGCCGCAGGCCACGGCCGAGGGCAGCAGGCGCAGGATGGTCTCGGCATCGAAGCGGATCGCGGCCAGGGGCGGCAGGCTGCCGCTGAACGGCGCCACCCGCTCGACCCCGGCGAAGACGCCGGGCAGCGCCGCCACCAGCAGGCTGCCGGCGACGATGCCGATCAGCAGCGCCGGCAGGCGCGGCCACAGGCTCCGTACCAGGACCGACAGGCCCAGGGTCAGGGCCGCCACCAGCAGCGAAGGCCAGTGCACCTCGCGCACGTGCCCGGCCAGTTGCAGCGTGGTCTGCCAGGCGGTGGCGCGGCCTTCCAGGTTGGCCAGGCCCAGCAGGTTGGGCACCTGGCCGAGGGCGATCACCAGCGCCGCGCCGAGGGTGAAGCCGAGCACCACCGACTGCGAGACGAAGTTGGCCAGGACGCCGAAGCGCAGCATCCCCAGCAGCCACTGGAAGGCGCCGGCGATGAAGGTGAGCAGCAGCACCAGGCCGATGTAGTCCTGGCTGCCGGGCAGGGCCAGCGGGCTGACGCTGGCGAACAGCACCACCGAGATGGCCGCCGTCGGCCCGCAGATCAGGTGCAGCGACGAGCCCCACAGGCAGGCGACGATCACCGGCACCACCGCCGCGTAGAGCCCGTACTCCGCCGGCAGCCCGGCGATCAGCGCGTAGGCGATGGATTGCGGCAGGGCGAGGATGGCGCCGGTCAGCCCCACCAGCGCATCGCGGCCGAGGCCGCGCGGGCGGGTGGCGGGGAGCCAGGCGAGGAAGGGGAAGAGGTCGGGGAGTTTCATTGGCCTGGTTGGTGACGCGTGGCTGGGTTAGGGATGGAGAAGAGGTTGGGGTCCGCCCCTCACCCCAGCTCTCTCCCGGAGGGAGAGGGGACCGTCCGAGGTATCGATAAACACCGTGCCATGACCGCAACTCCGATCTGCTCCCTCTCCCTTCGGGAGAGGGCTGGGGTGAGGGAGCGTGAGAGAGAACAACTCCATGTTAGGAGACGGATTTGCCCCAATAACACCCCTTGCCCTCAGAGCTTCGCCTTCACCGCCGCCGCCCCGTCCCCGCCATCGCGGGCGGTGACGCCTTCCAGCCAGCCGTCGATCGCCGCCGGGTTGGCCTTGAGCCAGTCCTTCACGGCCGCGTCGTTGCTGGCGTTGCCGTTGAGCACCTGGTTCATGATGGCGTTCTCCATGTCCTGGGTGAAGCGCAGGTTGGCCAGCAGCCTGGCCACGTTCGGGCACTGCTCGGCGTAGCCCTTGCGTGCCAGGGTGTTCACGCTGCCGCTTTCGCCGAAGTACTTCTCGCCGCCCTTGAGGTAGGCTATGTCGAACTGCACGTTCATCGGGTGCGGGGTCCAGCCGAGGAAGACCACGAACTGGTCGCGCTTCACCGCCCTACCCACCTGCACCAGCATCGCCTGTTCGCTGGACTCCACCAGTGTCCAGCCGCCGAGGCCGAATTCGTTGCCGGTGATCATCTGCCGGATCGATTCGTTGGCCGGCGCGCCGGAGCCGATACCGTAGATCTTGCGGTCGAACCGGTCGGCGAATCTTTCCAGGTCGGCGAAGGTCTTCACGCCGGCGTCATGGACGTAGCGCGGCACGGCCAGGGTGTACTCGGTGCCGCTGAGGTTCTGCGCCAGCTTGTCGACGCTGCCGGTGGCGACGAACTTGTCGTAGTTGCTCTGCTGGGCCGGCATCCAGTTGCCGAGGAAGGCGTCGATCTGCCCCTTGTGCAGGCCGGCGAAGATGATCGGCACCGCCAGGGTCGGGGTTTCGGTGCGGTAGCCCAGGCCGTTCAGGAGGAAGCGCGCCACGCCGTTGGTCACGGCGATGTCGCTCCAGCCCGGATCGCCCAGCTTCACGGTGGCGCAACGGGCGTCCTCGGCCTGGGTGTTGAACGCCAGGCCGGCCAGCAGCATGGCGCCGGCGAGCACTGCATTGATCGTCTTCATGCCATGGTTCCTCGCAAGAGTGGGGTCAGGGTCGGGGGAAGCGCGCGCGGCGCTCCAGGTCGTCCAGGTCGATGTGATTGCGCATGTACTGCTGGCTGGCGTCCACGAAGGGCTGGTGGTCCCAGCTCTTCAGCCTGCCGTGTCGCAGGGCGTCGGCGACGAAGCGGCGGCGGCGCTGGCTGGCCAGGGTGGCCTGGTGGATGGCCGGGATGTTCCAGCGCGCGCGGGCTTCAGCCAGGAAGGCGTCCAGCAGCGCCCGATGGTCGGCGGAACCGGCCAGGTTTTCCAGTTCCTGCGGGTCGTTGGCAAGGTCGAACAGCAGGCAGGGGTCCTGTTCCGAGTAGATGAATTTCCAGGGGCCGCGGCGGATCATCATCAGCGGGCTGGCGGTGCCTTCGGCCATGTATTCGCCCAGCACCTCGTCATGGCCGCCGCTGCCTTGCAGGTGCGGCAGCAGGGAGCGGCCGTCCAGCGGCAGGCTGGCGTCCAGCTCGCCGCCGGCCAGCTCCACCAGGGTGGGCAATAGGTCGACCGTGGACACCGACTGGCCGACCCGCCGCGCCTGGAAGCGGCCGGGGGCGTGGACCAGCAGCGGCACGCGGGCGGCCATCTCGAACCAGTGCATCTTGTACCAGAGGCCGCGCTCGCCAAGCATGTCGCCGTGGTCGCCGGAGAACACGACGATGGTGTCCTGCGCCAGGCCGCAGTCCGCCAGGGTCTTGAGCAGGCGGCCGACCTGTTCGTCGACGTAGCTGCAGGCGCCGTAGTAGGCGCGTCGCGCATCGCGGATCTTGTGCTCGGGCAGCGGCTTGCCCCAGAGGTCGATGACCTTCAGCAGGCGCTGGGCGTGCGGGTCCTGCTCGGCGTCGGCGAGGTGCACGCGGGGCAGCTCGATGTCTTCCTCGCGGTACAGGTTCCAGTATTCCTCGGGGATGGTGTAGGGGTCGTGGGGATGGGTCAGCGACACGGTCAGGCAGAAGGGCTGGCCGGTGTCTTCGCGCACGTGGTCGTAGAGGTACTGGCGGGCCTTGAACACCACCTCCTCGTCGAAATCCAGTTGGTTGGTGCGCACGCAGGGCCCGGCCTGCAGCACCGAGGACATGTTGTGGTACCAGCTCGGACGCACGTCCGGCTCGTCCCAGTTCACCGCCCAGCCGTAGTCGGCCGGGTAGATGTCGCTGGTCAGGCGTTCCTCGTAGCCGTGCAACTGGTCCGGGCCGCAGAAGTGCATCTTGCCGGACAGCGCGGTGCGGTAGCCCAGGCGGCGCAGGTGGTGGGCGTAGGTGGGCACGTCGGCGGGGAAGTCGGCGGCGTTGTCGTAGGCACCGATCTTCGATGGCAACTGGCCGCTCACCAGGGTGAAGCGCGACGGGGCGCAGAGCGGGCTGTTGCAGTAGGCCGATTCGAACAGCACACCCTCGGCGGCGAGGCGCGCCAGGTTCGGCACCTTGATCGGCGACGGCGCGTAGAAAGGCAGCAGCGGCGCGGCCATCTGGTCGGCCATGATGAAGAGGATGTTGGGGCGTTTCATCGTTCGCTTATCCATACCGTCGAATTATGCGAGAGTGCTGTCAGCGATGATTGCGCCAGCAGACTCCTCGGTAAACCGCACGACGGAACATGACTCGGATAAGCGAATCTTATGGCAGAACCGCAACCTGAACTCTCCCTGGACCTGCTGCGGGTATTCGAATCCGCCGCCCGCCACCTGAGTTTCACCGCCGCCGCAGTGGAGCTGGGCACCACCCAGCCGGCGGTGAGCCAGCAGATCCAGCGCCTGGAGAAACAACTGGCGACCCGCCTGTTCGACCGCGTGTATCGCGGTATCGAACTGACCGACAGCGGCCGCCTGCTGTTCGGCCATGTGCAGGAGGGGCTGCAAGCCATCAGTGCCGGCCTGGAAGCCATCGGCTCGCAGCCGCAGCACGAGGTGTTGCAGGTGGCGACCGACTTCGCCTTCGCCGCCTACTGGCTGATGCCGCGCCTGCACCGCTTCCACGAAGCGCACCCGGATATCGACGTCAGCATCGTCACCAGCGATCGCACCATGAACATGCTGCGCCCGGACGTGGACATCGCCATCGCCTTTGGCGACGGCCGCTTCAAGCGCGGCGAGGCTTTGCTGCTGTTCCGCGAGGAGGTCTTCCCCATCTGTAGCCCGCGCCTGCTGGCCGGGCGCGGCGGCCCGTTGCCGGCGGCCGCCCTCGCGGAGCTGCCGCTGCTGCACCTCAAGCCCGAGGTGCGGACCCGCTGGTTCGACTGGAACGCGTTGTTCCGTGCGCTGGGCATCGTGCAGCCGCCGGGCCCGGGCACACTGCGCTTCGACAACTACACCCTGCTGATCCAGGCCGCCATCGCCGGCCAGGGCGTGGCCATCGGCTGGCGCTACCTGGTCGATGACCTGGTCGACCAGGGCCTGCTGGTGCGCGTGCTGGACACCAGCGTCAGCTCGGATTTCGGCTATTACCTGGTACAGCCCGAGCGCAAGCGCCGCGCGCGGCTGATGCAGTGCTTCGTCGACTGGCTGCAACGGGAGCTGGGCGACGAGGCCCGCCAGGCCCAGCTCATCAAGCATCGGGAAGGAATCGCCTTATGAACCTGACCCCCACTCCCCGGATCAAGGGCTTCCACGCCCATGTCTACTTCGATGCGGACACCATCGACCAGGCTCGCGCGCTCTGCGAGGAAGCGGCCCGGCGCTTTCCGCTGAAGATGGGCCGCGTCCACGAAAAGTCCGTCGGCCCGCACCCCGACTGGAGCTGCCAACTGGCCTTCAAGCCGGAATTGTTCGGCGAGCTGGTTCCCTGGCTGGCGCTGCACCGCAACGGCCTGGTGGTGCTGGTGCACCCCATCACCGGCAGCGACCTGCGCGACCACCGCGACTATCCCATGTGGATGGGCGCGATGCGGCCGCTGGATCTGTCCTGCCTGTCGGATGGGGCGGTGGAGTATGACGTGTAGGGGGTGGGTGCTGGTTGTTGGGTCCGCCCCTCACCCCAGCCCTCTCCCGGGGGGGAGGGAGCTACTCCGTGGTGTCGGTCAGGTATCGTGCTGTGCCAAATCTTTCCGGCTGCTCGGAAGCAAAGCTCGAACGCCAAACTACCAAACCACACCGAACAGTCCCCTCTCCCCCTGGGAGAGGGTTAGGGTGAGGGAACGCGGCTGCGCCCAGTCCCCGAACTTACCCCCGAACGAAAGCCCACCCTACGGGGAGCGGCGTTCAGCGGCCGCCAGCAATATCGACCAGCGCCCCGGTGGTGTACGAGGCCTTGTCATCGAGCAGCCAGAGGATCGCTTCGGCGACTTCCTCGGCGCGTCCGGCGCGGCCCAGTGGGGTGGTCTTGCCGAGGCGTTCGGCGCGGTCCGGCTGGCCGCCGCTGGCGTGGATCTCGGTGTCGATCAGTCCCGGTCGCACGGCGTTGACCCGCACGCCCTCGCCGCCCAGCTCCTTGGCCAGGCCCCGGGTCAGCACGTCCAGCGCGCCCTTGGCGCCGGCGTAGTCGACGTATTCGAAAGGCGCGCCCAGGCTGGCCGCCACCGACGACACCACGACCATCGCCCCGCCCTGCCCGCCCCGGCTCTTCGCCATGCGCCGGGCGCCTTCGCGGGCGGTCAGGTAGCTGCCCAGCACGTTGACCCGGAACATCCGCTCCAGCCGTTCGCCGGACATGTCCATGAGCGGCAGCGGCGGTGCGACGATACCGGCGTTGACCACCAGCCCGCGCAATGGGCCGAGCGCTTCCGCTTCCTCGAAAATACGCAGCACGTCGGCTTCGATACTGACGTCGCCCTGCAAGGTGATGGCGCTGCCGCCGGCCTGGGCGATCTCGGCGACCACGGCGTCCGCCGCGGCCTGGTCGTTACGGTAGTTGACGCCCACCGCCCAGCCGCGCGCGGCGGCCAGCAAGGCGGTGGCGCGGCCGATGCCGCGACTGGCGCCGGTTATCAGGAGGGTTCGGCTCATGGGCTTGGCTCCGATGACGTGTCACGCCGCGCGGTGCGCGCCAGCCCATGGCCGGCGCGGGGTTCAGGCGCGGATGTTGTAGATCAGCTTCTCGTTTTCCTCGGCGTAGGCGCGCATGCGGGCCAGGTAGGCCTTCTGCTGCTGCCAGACCTTGTTGGCCATCGGGTCGGCCGCGGCGCTGGTCTCGACCACTTCGGCGGCCACTTCGCGCAGGCGATCGAGCACCGCGTCGGGCAGCCGGCGCACGTCGACGCCCTCGCTCTTTAGCTTCTCCATCGCTTCCATGTTGCGCGCGTTGTAGTCGTCGAGCATATCGCCGTTCACGTCGCGGGCGGCGGCGCGGACGATCGCCTTGAGGTCGTCCGGCAGGCTGTCCCAGGCCTTCTGGTGGACGGTCAGTTCGAAGGTCACGTTGGGCTCCTGCCAGCCCGGCGTGTAGTAGTACTTGGAAGCCTTGTGCAGGCCGAGGGCGAGGTCGTTGTAGGGGCCGATCCATTCGGTGGCGTCGATGGCGCCGGTCTGCAGGGCGGTGAAGATTTCCCCGGCCGGCAGGTTGACCACGGTGCCGCCCATCTTGGTCAGCACTTCGCCGCCGAGGCCCGGGGTACGCATCTTCAGGCCCTTGAAGTCGTCGACCGAGTTGATTTCCTTGTTGAACCAGCCGGCGGTCTGCACGCCGGTGGCGCCGCAGGCGAACGGCACGACGTTGAACGGCTTGTAGGCCTCCTCCCAGAGCTGCATGCCGCCGCCGTAGTGCAGCCAGGCGTTCATTTCCTGGGCGTTCGGGCCGAACGGCAGGGCGCAGAAGAATTGCGCCGCCGGCACCTTGCCCTTCCAGTAGTAGGGCGCGCCGTGGCCCATCTCGGCGGTGCCGCGCGAGACCGCGTCGAATACTTCGAGGGCCGGGACCAGTTCGCCGGCGGCATACACCTTGACCTTCAGGCGGCCGGCGCTCATCTCGTTGACCAGCCTGGCGAAGCGCTCGGCACCGACGCCGACGCCGGGGAAGTTCTTCGGCCAGGAGGTGACCATCTTCCAGGAGAAGGTCTGGGCCTTGGCGGTGCCTTCCGGCTGGCCGCTGGCGGCCTGTTTTTCATCCTTGCAGCCGGCGAGGGCGGTGGCTGCAAGGCCCACGCCGGCCGCGGCGAGAATGTCTCGACGTTTCATGGGGGTGCTCCTTTTGTTGTTGTTGTCGGATAGCGCATAAGAACCTGTCCATGATCTGCTGCGTGTCGGCTGGACGGCGTTGAAACAGGTCTCGGAATGCTCGTTTACAGCCATGAACCCGAAGGTTCCTCGGCCATGTTCGCCACCGTTTATCTCCAGCCCGCACGATCATGGACGGATTCTAAGGGATAACCCGATTTGCCCCGTCTAGGTTAGTCGCTACAACTAAAGTCGTAGGTTGATTGCGGCTGCAGAGCGTTGCTGGTCAGAATCGCGCCTGCGACCTGCCAATAATCACAACAAAAGGATCTGCCCCATGTCGGACTCCCCTCCCGCCTTGCTGCGGCTGAGCCGGGCCATCGATGCGCTGAACGCGTATTTCGGCCGGCTCTGCGCCTGGCTCACCCTGTTCATGGTCATGGCCACCGCGGCGGTGGTGGTGATGCGCTACGGTTTCGGCATCGGCGCCATCGCCCTGCAGGAGTCGGTGATGTACGCCCACGCCCTGGTGTTCATGGGCGCCGCCGCCTGGGCCCTGCAACGCAACGCCCACGTGCGGGTGGACATCTTCCACCAGCGTTTCAGCGGTCGCCGCCAGGCGCTGGTGGAGGTGCTCGGCACCCTGCTGTTCCTCATCCCGGTGTGCCTGTTCCTCGGCTGGAGCAGTTGGGACTACGTGGCCAACTCCTGGGCCACGCGGGAGGTGTCCAGCGAAACGGGCGGGCTGAAATACGTCTACCTGCAGAAGAGCATCATCTTGGTGCTGGTCGTCAGCCTGCTCCTGCAAGGCATCTCCGAACTGATCAAGGCCGGCTTCCTGATGGCCGGGCGGCTGCCGGAGGTGAAGCATGGCTGAGTTCATGGCGATCCTGCTGTTCGTCTGCATCTGCCTGACGCTGATGGCCGGTTATCCGGTGGCCTTCACCCTGGGCGGCGTTTCCCTGCTGTTCGCTGGTATCGGCATCCTCACCGGGACCTTCGACGCCAGCTACCTCAGCGCCGTGCCCAACCGGCTGTTCGGCATCATGAACAACCAGACCATGCTGGCCGTGCCGCTGTTCGTGTTCATGGGCGTGATGCTGGAGAAATCGAAGATCGCCGAGGACCTGCTGGAGTCCATGTCGCGGCTGTTCGGCCGGCTGCGCGGCGGCCTGGTGATCTCGGTGTGCCTGGTCGGCGCGCTGCTCGCCGCGAGCACCGGGATCGTCGGCGCCACGGTGGTGACCATGGGCCTGCTGGCCCTGCCGACCCTGCTGCGGCGCGGCTACGACCCGGCGGTGGCCACCGGCACCCTGGCCGCTACCGGCACCCTCGGGCAGATCATCCCGCCGTCGATCGTGCTGGTGCTGCTCGGCGACGTGATGTCCACCGCCTACCAGCAGGCGCAGTTGAAGATGGGCATCTTCTCGCCGAAGACCGTGTCGGTCGGCGACCTGTTCATCGGCGCGCTGTTGCCCGGCCTGCTGCTGGTCGGCCTGTACATCATCTATCTGATCATCGTCACCTTCGTGCAGCCGCAGAAGATGCCGGCCATCCCCAAGGAAGAGCTGGGCCAGGTGGAATGGGGCAAGCTGCTCGGCGCCCTGGTGCCGCCGCTGGGGCTGATCGTCGCGGTGCTCGGCTCGATCCTCCTCGGCTACGCCACGCCCACCGAGGCCGCCGCCATCGGCGCGGTCGGCGCCACGCTGCTGGCGCTGGCCAAGGGGCAACTGAACCTGAAGCAGTTGCGCGACGTCACCCACGGCACCACGGACATCACCTGCATGGTGTTCCTGATCCTGATCGGCGCCTCGCTGTTCTCCCTGGTGTTCCGTGGCTTCGGCGGCGAAGGGCTGATCGAGGAAGTCTTCCACTCCCTCCCCGGCGGCGTGGTCGGTGCTTTCTTCGTGGTGATGCTGGTGATCTTCCTGCTCGGCTTCATCCTCGACTTCATCGAGATCATCTTCGTCGTGGTGCCGATCATCGGCCCGATCCTGCTGGCCATGGGGCTGGACCCGGTGTGGCTGGGGGTGATGATCGCGCTGAACCTGCAGACCTCCTTCCTCACCCCGCCGCTCGGCTTCTCGCTGTTCTACCTGCGCGGCGTCACGCCCCGCACGGTGTCCACCGGCACCATGTATCGCGGGGTGGTCCCGTTCATCTGCATCCAGTTGCTGATGCTGGTGATCGCCTACTTCTGGCCGTCGCTGATCACCTGGTTGCCGAGCCAGGTGTATGGTTGATGGCGCTTGTTTCTGGACCCCCGCGTTCGCGGGGACCCAGAAAACAACGCGCGCCTACAGGTTTTCCTCGGCCGCCATCACCCGGTTGCGGCCCTGCGCCTTGGCCCGGTAGAGGGCCACGTCGGCGCGCGACAGCATCTGCTCGAGGGGGATGTCGTCTTCCTGGTCGGTGAGGGCGACGCCGATGCTGACGGTGATGTGCAGGCTGTTGCCTTCGGTCACCGGGAATTCCAGGCGCTCGACCAGCGAGCGCAGCCGTTCGGCGATGTGCAGCGCCTCCGTGCGGGTGGCGCCGGGCAGCACCACGACGAACTCCTCGCCGCCCAGCCGGCCGAACAGCTCGCCCTGGCGCAGTTGCTGCCGCAACTGGTTGGCGAACTCCCTGAGCACCTGGTCGCCCATGGCGTGGCCGTGGGTGTCGTTGATCGCCTTGAAGTGGTCGATGTCGATCATCAGCAGGGCCAGCGGCGCGGAGTTCCGCTGCTGGCGGCGACGCTCCATCAGCGCGGAGGTCTGCTGGGTCAGCGCGCTGCGCTCCAGGGCGCCGGTGAGGGTGTCATGGTTGGCGCGGTGCTCCAGTCGCGCCAGCAACTGCCGGTTCAACGCGATGGTGATGGCCACCACCAGCGGGCCCATGACCAGCATGGAGATGCCCAGCCGGGCGGACATCAGCGCGCCGACCCCGGCGCTGCTGTGCGGCACCCCGTAGTACACCAGGTCGCCGGCGACCACGATGATCTCCGCCAGGCCGGTGAGCATGGTCAGCACGGCCAGGGTGAACAGCCGGTAGGCCAGGGCGCACCAGAGCAGCGCGGGAACCGGGAAGGCCAGCGCGCCGGGGCCGCCGATGGCCAGGCCGGCCAGGAGCGAAGCCAGCAGCGCGAGCATCGGCCGCACGTCGGCGTGGGCGAAGTCGTGGCGGCCCGGCCTGCGGAAAGGCGGCGCGGTGAGCAGGGCCGGGAGGATCAGCAGGCAGGTGGAGAACTGTTCGCTGAACCAGGCCAGCCAGGTGGTCTGCAAGGTGCCGTCGAACCAGCGGGCGCCGTTCATCAGGCAGGCCAGCGAGGCCGCGACCGCGGCGCCGGCGGCACAGGCGATGAGCAGGTGGAGGAGCGCCTGCGGGGTTTCCAGGCGCAGTTGCGGCACCGGCCGGCGCATCATCAGGTGCCAGCCGGTGAGCAGCAGGCCCATGTTGCAGGCGTTCAGCCACAGCGCCGGCAGCCAGGTGTTGCCGCTGCCGAGGTCGACGGCGAGCATCCCGGCATAGATGGTCAGCCAGCCGGCCGGCGTGGCCCTGTGTGGCTGCCTGAGCAGCAGGCCGAGGAGAATGGCGTTGACCGGCCAGAACAGCGATAGCGATTCGATGGGGCGGGTGAGGACGCCGAGCAGCGTCAGGCCCAGGGTCAGTACGAACAACCCGGCGAGCGGAAGGAGTCGGTGGAAGCGGTGTTGCATCCTTGCGGCCATGAAGAATCCTGCCAGACGAGCGCGCGATGCGCGGGGCGCAGGCCGGGTCCGGCATGGAAATCACCTGGCAAGCTGCACGTGTGCGTCAGGTTCTGCAAGGCAGGGTGGGCTTGTCAATCGCTTATGGTCATCCGTCTGACCACCGGCATGGTGCCGCTCGACGTGAGGCGAAAGCGTAGGGTGGGCGGAAGCGGAGAGCTGCCCGGCCCACCCCACAGGCATCCTGCGGTTATTTCCGTGCGCCACGCACGCCATCGGCGAGCTGGCGGCAGAGGTCGAGGACGCCGTCCACCGCCTGGGCCGGGGTTTCGGCTTTGGCGATCTGGTCGACCAGCGCCGAGCCCACCACCACGCCGTCGGCCAGGCGGGCGATGTTCGCCGCGTGTTCCGGGCTGCGGATGCCGAAGCCGATGGCGACCGGCAGCGTGGTGTGCCGGCGCAGGCGCGCCACGGCTTGCTCGACGTGTTCCAGGGTCGCTGCGCCCGCACCGGTGACGCCGGCCACGGAGACGTAGTAGACGAAGCCCGAGCTGCCTTCGAGCACGGTCGGCAGGCGCCGGTCGTCGGTGGTCGGCGTGGTCAGGCGGATGAAGTCCAGGCCGGCGGCCTGGGCCGGTTCGCAGAGGTCTTCGTTGTGCTCCGGCGGCAGGTCGACCACGATCAGGCCGTCGACGCCGGCGGCCTTGGCGTCGGCGATGAAGCGGCCGACACCGTAGTAGTGGATCGGGTTGAAGTAGCCCATCAGCACCAGCGGCGTGGTGCTGTCGCCGTTGCGGAAGTCGCGGACCATCTGCAGGGTCTTGGCGAGGGTCTGCTTGCCGTTCAGGGCGCGGATGTTGGCGAGCTGGATCGCCGGGCCGTCGGCCATCGGGTCGGTGAACGGCATGCCCAGCTCGATCACGTCGGCGCCGGCATCCGGCAGGCCCTTGAGGATCCGCAGCGAGGTGTCGTAGTCCGGGTCGCCAGAGGTGACGAAGGTCACCAGGGCGGCGCGGTTCTGCTGTTTCAGTTCGGCGAAGCGGGTTTGCAGGCGGCTCATGCGTTGGCCTCCTTCTCTTGCATGTGGTGCATGACGGTCTGCATGTCCTTGTCGCCGCGGCCGGACAGGTTGATCACCATCAGGTGGTCCTTGGGCAGCCTGGGCGCGCGCTTGAAGGCTTCGGCCAGGGCGTGGGACGACTCCAGGGCCGGGATGATGCCTTCCAGGCGGCAGCAGGTGTGGAAGGCTTCCAGGGCCTCGTGGTCGGTGATCGAGGTGTACTCGACGCGGCCGATGTCGTGCAGCCAGGCGTGTTCCGGGCCGATGCCGGGATAGTCCAGGCCCGCCGAGATCGAGTGGGCGTCGATGATCTGGCCGTCCTCGTCCTGCAGCAGGAAGGTGCGGTTGCCGTGCAGCACGCCGGGGACGCCGCCGTTCAGGCTGGCCGCGTGCTTGCCGGTCTCGATGCCATGGCCGGCGGCTTCGACGCCGATGATCTGCACGGATTCATCGTCGAGGAACGGATGGAACAGGCCCATGGCGTTGGAGCCGCCGCCGATGCAGGCGATCAGCGAGTCCGGCAGGCGTCCTTCCTTCTCGGCGAGCTGCTCGCGGGTTTCCTTGCCGATCACCGCCTGGAAGTCGCGCACCAGTTGCGGATAGGGGTGCGGACCGGCGACGGTGCCGATCAGGTAGAAGGTGCTGTCGACGTTGGTCACCCAGTCGCGCAGCGCCTCGTTCATGGCGTCCTTGAGGGTGCCGGTGCCGGCGGTGACCGGGATCACCTCGGCGCCCAGCAGCTTCATGCGGAAGACGTTGGCCTGCTGGCGGTCGATGTCGGTGGTGCCCATGTAGACCACGCACTGCATGCCGAAGCGCGCGGCCACGGTGGCGGTGGCCACGCCGTGCATGCCGGCGCCGGTCTCGGCGATGATGCGCTGCTTGCCCATGCGCTTGGCCAGGAGGATCTGGCCGATGCAGTTGTTGATCTTGTGCGCGCCGGTGTGGTTCAGCTCTTCGCGCTTGAGGTAGATCTTCGCGCCGCCGAAGTGCTCGGTCAGGCGCTCGGCGAAGTACAGCGGGCTCGGACGGCCGACGTAGTCGCGCTGGAAATAGGCGAGTTCCTGGATGAATTCCGGGTCGTCCTTGGCCTTCTCGTACTCGGCTGCCAGGTCATGGATCAGCGGCATCAGGGTCTCGGCGACGTATTGGCCGCCGAAGGTGCCGAACAGGCCCTTGGCGTCGGGACCGGTGCGCAATGTGGTCATGGTGGGCTCCTGTCGTGTCGTGGCGTAGGAGCGCCCCATGGGCGCGATTCGCGGGCATGGCCCGCTCCTACAGTCTGTGCTGAGGATACGGCTGTGGCGGCTGGCAGAAAAGCGATAAGATCGCCCTTACCTGTCAGAAAAACTCACGGATCGCCATGGCCCACGATCTCCCCCCGCTGAACGCCCTGCGCGCCTTCGAGGCCGCCGCCCGGTTACTCAGCATCAGCAAGGCCGCCGGGGAGCTGCACGTCACCCACGGCGCGGTGAGCCGGCAGATCCGTGCCCTGGAGGAACACCTCGGGGTGAACCTGTTCGACAAGGACGGACGCGGCGTAAAACTCACCGATGCCGGCCAGCGCCTGCGCGATGCCAGCGGCGAGGCCTTCGAGCGGCTGCGCACGGTCTGCGCGGAACTCAGGCAGGGCCGCGCCGACGCGCCATTCGTGCTTGGCTGCCCGGGCAGCCTGCTGGCGCGCTGGTTCATCCCGCGCCTGGACAGGCTCAACCGCGACCTGCCCGACCTGCGCCTGCAACTCTCCGCCAGCGAGGGCGACCTCGACCCACGCCGCGCCGGGCTGGATGCGACCCTGTGGTTCGCCGAGCCGCCCTGGCCGGCGGACATGCAGGTTCACGAACTCGGTGTGGAACGCATCGGCCCGGTGTTCAGCCCGCGCCATGCGCGCGCCGCCGAACTGCGCCACGCGCCGGCCTCGATCCTGCTCAGCGAACCGTTGCTGCACACCGCCTCGCGCCCGCAAGCCTGGCCGCAATGGGTGCGCGGCAACGGCCTGGACCCGGCCAGCCTGCAGCTCGGCCAGGGCTTCGAGCACCTCTACTACCTGCTGGAAGCGGCGGTCGCCGGCCTCGGCGTGGCCATCGCCCCGGAGCCGCTGGTGGCCGACGACCTGCAAGCGGGTCGCCTGCTGGCGCCCTGGGGCTTCGTCGAAACCCCCGCCCGCCTGGCCCTGTGGGTGCCCGAGCGTAGCCGCGACGGACGTGCCGAGCGGCTGGCGCGATGGCTGATGCGGGAGTTGGCGGGGGCTGGCCGTGAGTGAAGCCCGAGCGGCTTGTACGGATGAGATGCGTTATGCCGTAGGGTGGAACGCGCCTCATCGTTCCACCAAGGGTGCTGCGGACAGGTAGCGCCGAGTGGTGGAAAACGCTTCGCGGTTTTCCACCCTTGCTGCTCCAGCGGGCTGCGGGATTGGCGGCAGCCCGCTCGCGCGGATCGTTCTTCCGATGGTCCGGCCAAACCGTCGGCAAGGTGCGTTCGGTGAGGCCGGCTTCCAGCACGCCGTGGAGCCCGCCCGGCTCAGTCCCGATGACTGCTGTAGTACAGGTAGCCGAGCAGCCCGACCACGCCTAGCACCAGGCCGGCGGTGGCCAGCGGGTGTTCGCGGCTGTAGTCGCGGGTGGCGATGCCGGCCCTGTAGGTCTTGTCCTTCACCTCGTCGTAGGCCTCGCCGAGCAACTGGCGCGAATGCGCCAGGGCGCGTTCGGCGTTGTGGCGGATGGCCCCCAGCGAACGCTTCGATTCGTCGCTGGCGCCTTCCTTGAGCTGCTCCAGGCTGGCGAGCAGGCTCTGGATCTCGGCTTCCAGGCCGTGCAGGGATTGCTTGCGGGAAAACAGGGTCATCGGGTTGTCCTCCTCTTTCTGTGGCCGTGAAGGTTCCGACTGCGCCGAGCCGGGAAAGTGCGACTAGGCTGAAATTCAGGCGCGGCTTCCTGTCTGGCTCCACCCGGGGTCGCGTTGTCGCGGGCACCACCTTCAAGGAGAACACGCCATGTCCGATCACCACACGTACAAGAAGATCGAGCTGGTCGGCTCGTCGAAGACCAGCATAGAAGATGCCATCAACAACGCCCTGACCGAGGCGGCGAAAAGCCTCAAGCTGATGGAATGGTTCGAGGTCGTCGACACCCGCGGACATATCGTCAACGGTGCCGTGGCGCACTATCAGGTCACCATCAAGGTCGGTTTCCGCATCGTCGAGAGCTGAGTGCCGTGGTGCGGCACGGGAGCGGTTCCTGGCCGCTCCCGGAGTGCGGGTGAAGGCTTTTTCCCGGACGCGGGTTGTCTGCCGGCGCTTCGTCCCCACATAGGGAAGACGACCCAGGAGGCCCCATGACCCGCTTGTCAGACATCCGCATCTCCACCCTCGATCTCGCCCCGATACGCGCCGACGGCGGCCCCGGCCAGGCGCTGCGCAACTCCCTGGAACTCGCCCGGCACGTCGAACGGCTCGGCTACACGCGCTTCTGGGTGGCCGAGCACCACAACATGGACGGCATCGCCAGCTCCGCCACCGCCGTGCTGATCGGCTACCTGGCCGCCGGCACCTCGACCATCCGCGTCGGCGCCGGCGGGGTGATGCTGCCCAACCACGCGCCGCTGGTGATCGCCGAACAGTTCGGCACCCTGGAAACGCTCTATCCCGGCCGCATCGACCTCGGCCTCGGCCGCGCCCCTGGCGCCGACCAGTACACCGCCCATGCCCTGCGCCGCGACCGTGCCGGCAGCGCCGACGACTTCCCCGCCGACGTCGAGGAAATGCAGCGCTATTTCGGCCCGCGCACGCCCGACCAGCGGGTGATCGCCATGCCTGGCACGGGCACCGGGGTGCCGATCTGGATTCTCGGTTCCAGCCTGTTCGGCGCCCAACTGGCGGGCATGAAGGGCCTGCCGTTCGCCTTCGCCTCGCACTTCGCGCCACGCATGCTGCACGAGGCGATCCGCGTCTATCGCAACCACTTCACCCCGTCCGCGGTGCTCGACAAGCCCTATGTGATGCTTGGCGTGCCGCTGCTCGCCGCCGACAGCGACGAACGCGCCGAATACCTGGCCACTTCGGCCTACCAGCGCATCCTCGCCCTGATCCGTGGCCAGAGCCTGGTGCAGCGCCCGCCGGTGGAAAGCATGGAAGGCCTGTGGCTGCCCCACGAGCGCCAGGCGGTCGGCGACTTCTTCGGCCTGGCGGTGATCGGCGGCCCGGAGAAGGTCCGCGCGCGCCTGGAGGTGCTGCTGGAGCAGACCAACGCCGACGAGCTGATCTTCACCAGCGACATGTACGACTTCGCCGATCGGCTGCGTTCCTACGAGATTCTTGCGGAGCTGCACCGGGGCTGATGCTGGCCAGGTGACCGATGGCCGGTGCGAACTCGCCTGCTCTGCGCTTTTCTGAAACTGAACACCCGTGGAAAGAAGGAGGAGCGTAATGGAAATCACCAAACACGCGTCGGCCCACTGGCAGGGTGGGCTCAAGGACGGCAGGGGCAGCCTGTCCACCGAGAGCGGTGTGCTCAGCGACACGGCCTACGGCTTTCGGGCCCGTTTCGAGGGCCAGCCGGGCACCAACCCCGAGGAACTGATCGGCGCCGCCCATGCCGGCTGTTTTTCCATGGCCCTGGCGATGCAACTGGGGCTGGCCGGGATGACCGCCGAACGCATCGACACCAAGGCTGAAGTGACCCTGGAACAGGACGAAGGCGGCTTCACCATCACCGCCGTGCACCTGTCGCTGCAGGCGCACATCCCCGGCGCCGACCGCGCCGCCTTCGAAAGCGCGGTGGAAGCGGCGAAGACCGGTTGCCCGGTGTCCCGGCTGCTCAATGCCGAGATCACCCTGGAGGCTTCCCTGGAAAGCTGATTATCCGGGGCGGCCGGCAGGATGGGCTTCAGCCCACCAAAGGGGATCAATACGGCCCGCAGCGCAGCACCTCGCCACGGGCGAGCACCTGGCGCTGCTCGCCGTACAGCCAGGCCTGGGCCTTGGCCGCCAGCGGGCGGGCTTCCAGGCGGTAGCGCTGGCCGGCGGCGAAGCCGTCGTAGCGCACGCGCAGGTAGCAGGTCACCGAGCCCGGCGAACCGCTCGGCTCCATGCCGCCGCCACCGCCCATGCGTTCGTACTGGAAGCGCACGTCCAGTTCATGGGCGCCGGGGCTGACCTGGAAGAAGCGCCCATCGCTCAGGCGCTGGCCGTCCAGGCGGCTGGCGGAGATGGTGTGGCTGGGCTGCTGGGTGGCCAGCTCGACCCACGCCTGCTGCGGATCGGCCGGCGGCAGGCTGCTGCTGGCGCAGGCAGCGAGGCTGAGGGTGAACAGGGAAAGCAGAAACGGACGCATGGCGAATCTCGATACTGGCAAGCGATCCTTTAAGCATAGTGATGCGGGGTGGAAAACTGCGAAGCGTTTTATCTGGGCGGCTGGTCTCGCTCCTACATTGTTCAGTGGATTCCCGCGTTCGTGGGAATGACGGTTGAACGCCGGAGTTTCCTCCTCGTCATCCCCGCGAACGCGGGGAACCAGAAACCCCGAGACAACCCATCAGAACTCGCCGCAACGTCCTTCTCGCCCCTTCGCCAGCACCTGGTTCTGCGCATCGTAGAGCTTGGCCCAGGCGCGGAAACCGATATTGCCGGCGACCAGCCGGTAGCGCTCGCCGGCGGCGAAGTCGGCGTATTCGAGGCGCACCTGGCAGTTGCGCGGCATGGCCTCGCTGTCCGGGCCGATGTCGCTGCCGGCCACGGCGAACAGCAGGCGCGCCTGCAACGCGTGGCGGCCGGGCGGCACCTGGAAGAAGCGGTCGTCGTCCAGTGGCTTGTCGTCCACTTCGTCGGCGCGCAGTTCGCTGGCCGGGTTGGTGTGCAGGTCGATCCAGGCCTGGCTGGGGTCGTGCGGCGGCAGCAACGAGCAGCCACCGAGCGAGATCAGGCCGGCGAAAAGAAGCGGGGTGCGCATGCGGTGCTCCAGGTCTTCAGGCAGACAGACGGTGGCGGGATGCAGTAGTGTCGCTGGCTCCGGCGACTCCCCATCAACCTGTACCCGGCCCGCCATGAGTTTCTTGTCCAGCACTCTCGACCGCGTCCTGTCCCGCTGGGTTCCCTTGCTGTTGGCCGGGGCGCTGAGCGGTTGCGCGAGCCTGTCCTACTACGACCAGTTGGTCGACGGCCAGCTCGACCTGCTGCGGCGCAGCGAGCCGGTGGAGGCGATCCTCGCCGACGAGTCCCGCGACCCCGAGCTGCGCCGCCGCCTGGCCCTGGCGCAGGAGGCGCGCACCTTCGCCAGCGCCGAGCTGGGCCTGCCGGACAATCGCAGCTACCGCATCTACGCCGAGCTGGACCGCCCCTACGTGGTGTGGAACCTGTTCGCCACGCCGGAACTGTCGCTGACCCCGCTGACCCACTGCTTCCCCATCGCCGGCTGCGTCGCCTACCGCGGCTACTACAGCCAGAGCGGCGCGCGCGGCGCGGCGGCGCTGCTCCAGCAGGATGGCTGGGACACCTACGTCGCCGGCATCGAGGCCTACTCGACCCTCGGCTGGTTCGACGATCCGCTGCTCAGCAGCATGCTGCGCTGGGACGACGAGCGCCTTGCCGCGCTGATCTTCCACGAGCTGGCCCACCAGCGCCTGTACGTCGCCGACGACACCGCCTTCAGCGAATCCTTCGCCAGCTTCGTCGAGCGCGAGGGCGCCCGGCAGTGGCGCGCGGCGCGTGGCCTGCCTCCCGCCGATGGCCGCGCCGAACGGATGCGCGAACAGTTCACCGCCCTGATCCTGGCCAGCCGCGAGCGCCTGCAAGCGCTCTACGCCAGCGACCTGGACGACGCCGCCAAGCGCGCCGGCAAGGCCGCCGAGTTCGAGCGCCTGCGCACGGAATACCGGCAACTGCGCGACACCGAGTGGCAGGGCGACCGCCGCTACGACGCCTGGATCAACGCCCCGCTGAACAACGCCCGCCTGCTGCCGTTCGGCCTCTACGAGCAGTGGCTGAGCGCCTTCGCCGCGCTGTATCGTCAGGCGGGCGACTGGGCGACCTTCTATGCGCGTGCCGCGACACTCGGCAAATTGCCGCCGGCCGAGCGCGAGCGGGCCCTGCGCGCCTTGCAAGGCGAGAACCCGGCGCTGCCGGAGACAGTCAACCCATGAGTGATTCACAACCGGAGGTGAGCGATGAATAGATGGATGGCGGTCGCCCTGCTCGGCCTGCTGGCCGGCGGCGCCGTGGCGGCACCCAAGCCGTGCGAGGAACTGAAGGCCGAGATCGAGGTGAAGATCCAGGCCGCCGGGGTGACCAGCTACACCCTGGAAATCGTGCCCAACGACGAGGTCGAGGACCCCAACATGGTGGTCGGTAGCTGCGACGGCGGGACCAAGAAGATCATTTACCAGAAGAACGGTAACTGAGTAGGGGAGGCCTGTACCCGTGGGATGGGTATTGCCGCTCCGCTCCTCGACCCATCCTGCTTGTCTGCTTTGGGGGCGGGGTGGAGGAGTTGGAGGGAGATTCCGCCCCTCACCCCAGCCCTCTCCCGAGGGGAGAGGGAGCCCGTCCTGCGTCTTGGCTCTGCCTCTGAGCGGCCTCGAAGGATTGCTCCAGATGATGGAGCGGCACGATGCCTGGTCGACGCCACCGTACCAGTCCCCTCTCCCTCCGGGAGAGGGCTGGGGTGAGGGGCGGGCCCGACCAACCACGCCAATCTATCGTACTCACCGAAAGGCTTGCGGCGCCGATCTTCCCGGTGCGCATGGCGCACTACGCGAAGGCTCGCCGCAGTTCGTCCAGCGTGGCGAAGTGATAGGTCGGAGCCTCGGCCGCCAGTTCCTCATGGCTGCCGAAGCCATAGCCGACCGCCGCGCAATCCAGCCCGTTGCGCCGCGCGCCGATCAGGTCGTGCTTGCGGTCGCCGATCATCAGCGCGCTTTCCGGCGCCAGGCCCTCTTCGGCGAGCAGGTGGGCGATCAGCTCGACCTTGTCGGTGCGCGTGCCGTCCAGCTCACTGCCGTAGATCACCTTGAAATGCCGGTCGAAGCCGAAGTGCCGGGCGATCTCGCGGGCGAACACCGCTGGCTTGCTGGTCGCGATGTACAGCGTGCGGCCCTGTCCGGCGAGCCGTTCGAGCAGGTTCGGCACGCCGTCGAACAGGCGGTTCTCGTACAGCCCGGTGACCTTGAAGCGTTCGCGGTAGTGGTTCACCGCCTGCCAGGCGGTGGCCTCGTCGAAGCCGTAGCTGGCCATGAAGCATTGCAGCAGCGGCGGGCCGATGAAGTGCTCGAGCCGGGCCAGGTCCGGCTCGTCGATGCCCAGTCTGGCGAGGGCGAACTGCACCGAGCGGGTGATGCCCTCGCGCGGGTCGGTGAGGGTGCCGTCGAGGTCGAAGAGGATGTGCTGGTAGTGCATGGGGATGATTGCGCGGTGAAAGCCAGGGGCAAGCATATCAGGGCATTCGATGCGCTTCTCCGGCGGTCGGCCGTGGCCTGAAACAATCTGTTGCAGATCATCGACGAACGGGGTGCGGGTTTTGCCGTGCTCATCCGTCATGGACATATGAGGCACGGCGTTTCCAGTGCGCGTCTGCCGCGCACCCTCTTCCGCCGGCCGTTCTTCCGCCTATCGCAATGACAGTCTGTCCATGAAATCTGTTGCTTCCTCCCGCGGGCCCGCGCTCGCCCTGCTGTCGCGCAGCGCGGCGGCGATCCTCGGCGGCTATGCGTTGACCTCGGCGCTCGTGGTGTTCCTCGGCGCGATCATTCCCCTGCCCAAGGGGCAGGCGGTGCTGGCCGGGTCGCTGGCCAGCTTCGCCATCTACACCGTGGCGATCGTCTGGGTATTCGCCGTCAGGGACCTCAAGCGCGTCTGGCTCGGCCTGCTGCTGCCGGCCGTGCTGTTCGCCGGGCTCGGCTGGCTGCTGGGGAGGGTGCTGGCATGAGCCAGGCGGAACAGAAGGAGGGCCTGCGCCAGGCTATGGCCTGGCTGCACACCTGGGGCGGGCTGTGGGCCTGCTGGGTGCTGTTCGTCATCTTCCTCACCGGTACCCTCGGGGTGTTCGACGATCCGATCACCCGCTGGATGAAGCCGCACCTGCCGCAGGCGCAGGCGGTCACCGGTCTCGACGATAGCGTCGACCGCCCGCAGGCGGTGCGCCTGGGCCAGGCCTGGCTCGCCGAGCATGCGCCGCGCGGGCATTTCTGGGGCATCGGCCTGCCCAACGATACCGACAAGGCGATCCGCCTGTTCTGGGAAGACGAGCACGAGCAGTTCCAGCAGAAGCGCCTCGACCCGCTCACCGGCCAGCCGCTGGCCAATGCCGAGGAGCGCGACAGCGAGGGCGGCCACCACTTCGTGCACATGCACTTCGAGTTCCACGCCGGCACCGCCGGTATCTGGCTGGTCGGCTTCTTCACCATGGCCATGCTGGTGGCGCTGGTCAGCGGGATCATCATCCACAAGCGCATCTTCAAGGACTTCTTCACCTTCCGCCCCGGCAAGGGCCAGCGGAGCTGGCTGGATGCCCACAACGCGCTGTCGGTGCTGAGCCTGCCGTTCCAGTTGATGATCGCCTACACCGGCCTGGCGACCTTCTACGCGCTATACATGCCGCTCGGCATCGCCGCGCACTACGACAGCCCCGAAGCCTATTTCGCCGACCTGCTGACCCAGCCCGAGCACCGCCCGGAAACCGGCATCGCGGCCCCGGTCACCGCGCTGGACGAACTGCTGGTGCGCAGCGAGGCGCAATTGCAGCGGCCGGTGAGTTTCGTCAGCGTCGAGCACCCCGGCGACAGCAGCGCGGCGGCGGTGCTGTTCGGCCGCTTCATCGAGAAGGAAGGCCAGTACACCCTGCTCGGCGATGGCGCGGGGCGGGTGTTCTTCGACGCGGTGAGCGGCGAGCAGCGGGACATCCAGATACCCGGCGAGCGGCGTGGCGGTGCGGCGCAGGACGTGCAGTCGGTGATGCGCAACCTGCACTTCGCGGCGTTCGGCGGCGACGCGATCCGCTGGCTGTACTTCGTCTGCGGCCTGGCCGGCGCGGCGATGCTGGCCACCGGCGCGATCCTCTTCATGGTCAAGCGCCGGCAGCGTGCGCTGGGCGAGTTCGGCGCGCAGACCGAGCGTGTCTACCGGGTCATCGAAGTGCTCAACATCGGCAGCATCGCCGGCCTGGCGCTGGCCTGCGTGGCGTTCTTCTGGGCCAACCGGCTGATCCCGGTGGGCATCGAGCAGCGGCCGGAATGGGAGATCGGCGCCTTCTTCGCGGTCTGGGCACTGACCTGCCTGCATGCCGCGCTGCGCCCGGCGACCACGGCCTGGATCGAGCAACTGCTGGCCATCGCGCTGCTCTGCCTGCTGCTGCCGCTGCTCAACTGGGGGACGGTCGGCGAGCAGTTCGTCATCTACCTGCTGCGCGGCGACGGCCAGCGCGCCGGGGTCGAGCTGGTCGCCATCGGGTTCGGCCTGCTCAGCCTGCTGGCGGCGCGGCGGGTGTGGGTCAAGGCCAGCCGGCCGGCGCCTGCGAAACGCCCCCGGCGCAGCGCCGCCCGTGCACTCGAAGTGGAGGCGCACTGATGCTGCCCGTCGTCGCGATTCCATTGGCACTGGCCCTCTCCTACGCCGGCATGGCCGGCCTGTGCCTGGGCATGGACCGCCACCACGTGCAGGTCTGGCCGCGCAAGTCGCGCGCTCGCCAGCGCCTGCTGCGCCTGGCCGGCTGGCTGCTGCTGGCCGCCGCCCTGTGGCCGTGCCTGCGCGCCTGGGGCGGCGCGGTGGGGACGGTGGTCTGGTGCGGCGTGCTAACCGCCGGCGCGCTGGCGCTGGTCCTGCTGCTGCCCTATCGCCCGCGCCTGGCCGCCTGGCTGGCGGCGTTCTCGACCCTGGGGGCACTGCCGCTGCTTGCCCTGTGATGCCGACAAGGATGTACCCCGCATGAGTTTCGATCTCCGTTCCAAGGGGCGCTGGCTGCTGTTGACGCTGGTGCCGATGCTGCTGCTGCTCGGCGCCTGGTGGTGGCAGGGCGACGCCGCGCCGGATTACCTCACCGTGCCGGTCGCGCGCGGCGACGTGGAAGCCACCGTGGTGGCCATCGGCACCCTGCAGCCGCGCGAGTCGGTGGATGTCGGCGCGCAGGTCTCCGGCCAGGTGCTGCGCCTGCACGTGCAGCCCGGCGACAAGGTGGAGAAGGGCCAGTTGCTCGCCGAGATCGACGCCAGCCTCCACGAGGCCACGGTGGAAGCCGACCGCGCGGCGCTCGCCGGCCTGCGCGCGCAACTGGCCGACCAGCAGGCGCAGCTCGACCTGGCGCGCCAGCAGCACCAGCGCCAGTTGCGCCTGGCCCGCGACGAGGCGACCCGCGAGGAAGACGTGCAGGTCGCCATCGCCGCCTGGAAGTCCGCCCAGGCGCGCCTCGAACAGTTGCGCGCGCAGATCGCCGAGAGCCAGGCGCGGCTGCGCGGCAACGAGGCGCTGCTCGGCTACACCCGCCTCTACGCGCCGATCGCCGGCACCGTGCTGGGCGTCGACGTCAAGCAGGGCCAGACCCTCAACGCCACCTACCAGACGCCGACGGTGATGCGCATCGCCGACCTCAGCGCGATGACCGCCTGGACCAAGGTGTCCGAAGCCGATATCCGCCAGCTCGCGCCGGGGATGCCGCTGTACTTCACCACCCTCGGCGGCGACGGCCGGCGCTGGCACGCCAAGGTCCGCCAGGTGCTGCCGGCGCCGCCGGTGACCCCGGCCAATGGCGGCGAGGAAGGCGCGGCGGCCCAGGCGACGCAGGCGGTGCAGTACACCGTGCTGTTCGACGTGGCCAACGACGACGGCGCGTTGATGCCGCAGATGACCGCCCAGGTGGTGTTCATCACCGCCGCCGTGCACGACGTGCTCACCGCGCCGCTGGAGGCGCTCGACCCGGTGGCCGGCGAGGCCGGGCTGTTCACCACCCGCGTGCTGGACGCCAAGGGTCGGCCGCAGGGCCGCGAAGTGCGGGTCGGGGCGCGCAATCGCCAGCTCGTCGAGGTGCTCGATGGCCTGGCCGAGGGCGATCGCCTGGTCACCGGTGAGGTGGCGCAGACTTCGGCGGTGAGGTTCCAGTGGTGAGCGAAAGCCCCGCGCTGATCGAGCTGGAGGGTATCCGCCGGCGCTACGGTGGCGAGGACGGCAGCCCCGAAGTGGAAGTCCTGCGGGGCGTGTCGCTGCGCATCCAGGCTGGCGAGTTTGTCGCCATCGTCGGCGCCTCCGGCTCCGGCAAATCGACGCTGATGAACATCCTCGGCTGCCTCGACCGGCCGAGCGCCGGCCGCTATCGCTTCGCCAGCCGCGACGTCGCCGGCTTCGACGCCGACCAGTTGGCCTGGCTGCGCCGCGAGGCGTTCGGCTTCGTGTTCCAGGGCTATCACCTGATCGCCACCGAGTCGGCGCGCGAGAACGTCGAGATCCCCGCCCTGTACGCCGGCCTGCCCGCCGAGCGGCGCCGCGAGCGGGCGGTCGCCCTGTTGCAGCGCCTGGGTCTCGGCGAACGGCTCGATCATCGCCCCAACCAGCTTTCCGGCGGCCAGCAGCAACGGGTGTCGATCGCCCGCGCGCTGATGAACGGCGGCCGCATCATCCTCGCCGACGAGCCCACCGGCGCGCTGGACTCGCACAGCGGCAAGGAAGTGATGGCGCTGCTCAACGAACTGGCCGACGCCGGCCACACGGTGATCCTGATCACCCACGACCGCGACGTGGCGGCGCAGGCGCGGCGGGTCATCGAGATCCGCGACGGCGAAGTGGTGAGCGATTCCGGCAGCCAGGTCCCGGCCAGGGCGCTGCCGTCGCCGGACCTCGCCGAGGCCGGCCGCGACCACGGCGTATCGCCCTGGAGCGAGCTCGGCGAGGTGGCGCGTTCGGCCTGGCGGGTGATGTGGCAGAACCGCTTCCGCACCGCGCTGACCCTGCTCGGCATCGTCATCGGCGTGGCGTCGGTGATCGTCATGCTCGCCGTCGGCCTCGGCACCAAGGACCGGGTGGTGGCGCGGATGGCCTCCATGGGCGCCACCATCATGTACCTGAGCGGCCGCCAGCCGCCCGAAGGCGGGCCGGCCGGCGTGGTGACCCTGGAAGACCTCGACGCGGTGGCCGGGCTGCCGGAAGTCCGCGCCGCCATGCCGGTGATCGGCGACCCGGCGATGGTGCGCTACGGCAACGTCGCCCGCTCGGTCTACACCTTCTCCAGCAGCGAAGAAATGCCGCGCATCCACCACTGGCCGGTCGCCGTGGGCCGTTTCTTCAGTGCCGCCGAGGACAAGGCGATGGCGCCCGTGGTGGTGCTCGGCCACAAGGCCCGCGAACAGTTCTTCCCCGGCATCGCCAACCCGCTCGGCCTGCAACTGCTGATCAAGGACTCGCCGTTCGAAGTCATCGGCGTGATGAGCGAGAAGGGCGCGGACTCCGGCGCCGAAGACTACGACGAGATGGTCTTCATCCCCTATCGCGCCGGCCGGGTACGCGTGTTCCAGGCGCTGACCCATCCGGACTACTCGGTGATCGACGCCGCCTCGTCGAGCCAGGTGCTCGCCGCCGAGGCGGCGATCCGCGAACTCCTCGAAACCCGCCACGGCCGCCAGGACTTCGGCATCGGCAACGCCGCTGCCAAGCTGCTGGCCGAGGCGGAGACCCAGGACAGCATGACCCTGATGCTCGGCCTGATCGCCGCGGTGTCGCTGCTGGTCGGCGGCATCGGCGTGATGAACGTGATGCTGATGACCGTGCGCGAGCGCACCCGCGAGATCGGCATCCGCATGGCCACCGGCGCGCGCCGCCGCGACATCCTCCACCAGTTCCTCGGCGAGGCACTGCTGGTCACCGTCACCGGCGGCAGCGCCGGCGTGCTGCTCGGCATCGTTGCCGGCCTGCTGCTGGTCGCCAGCGGCGTACCGCTGGTGTTTTCCCTCAGCGCCATGCTGATCGCCTTCACCAGCGCCGCCGCCACCGGCCTGCTGTTCGGCTGGCTGCCAGCCAGGACCGCCGCCGCGCTCGACCCGGTGGTGGCGTTGTCGATGGAGTAGCGCGAGCGATGTTGGCGACAACTCGGACCGCTCCCTCTCCCATTCATGGGAGAGGGCTGGGGAGAGGGTCATGCGTTCCTATGACACGCAGGTTGACTCTTCGCACGCACCGCTCTTCCCTCTCCTTCCTCCTCTCCCATGAGCGCGAGAAGAGAGCCAACGGACGCCACACCATGGCCATGAAACCCGCACTCCCCCTGCTGCTGCTCCTGGCCCTGGCCGCCTGCTCCCGTCATCAGCCTGCGCCGGACGAGCTGCCCGAAACCCCGGCGCAGTGGCGCCACGCCAACGCCCTGCCCGCCCAGGAAATCGACTCCACCTGGTGGCGAGCCTTCGGCAGCGACGAGCTGGACCGCCTGGTCGCCCAGTCTTTCGCGCAGAGTCCCGACCTGGCCGCCGCCGTCGCTCGGGTGCGCCAGGCCGAAGCCAGCGCGCGACTGGCCGGCGCGCCGCTGCTGCCGAGGCTCGACGGCAACCTCGGCGCCAGTCGAGCAGGCCGTCTCGGTGGTGATGCCGACACCGCCGGCAACCGCTACGAAGGCGGCCTGGCGGCCAGCTACGAAGTCGACCTGTGGGGTCGCCTGCGCGCCGGGCGCGACAGCGCCGAACTGGCCCTGCGCGCCAGCCGCTTCGACCGCGACGCCCTGCACGTCACCCTCGGCGCCGGGGTGGCGAACACCTGGTTGCAGACGGTCGGTCTCGGCGAACGCCGGCGCATCGCCGAACTCAACCTGGCCAACGCCGAACGCGTCCTGGCGACCGTCGAAGCACGCTGGCGCGCCGGTGCCGCCATTGCCCTCGAACTGGCCCAGCAACGCGGCGTGGTGGCCACCCAGCGACGCCTGCTCGCCGACCTGGGCCAGCAACTGGAAGACAGCCGAACCGCCCTGGCCTTGCTGCTTGGCGCAAGCGTCACCGAACTGAGGATGCACGCCGCCGACCTGGACGCCCTGCGGGTGCCGAGCCTCGGCGCCGGGCTGCCCAGCGAACTGCTCGGCCGCCGTCCCGACCTGGCCCGTGCCGAAGCCAACCTGGCCGCCGCCGATGCCGACGTCGAAGCCGCCCGCGCCGCCCTGTTGCCGCGCCTCGACCTGACGGCCAGGGCCGGTGGCGGCAGCGGCAGCCTGTCGCGCGTGTTCGCCGATCCGGTCTACTCGCTGGCGGCGGCGCTCGCCGCACCGATCTTCGACGGCGGCCGCCTGGCCGCCGACCGCGACATCGCCATCGCCCGCCGCGAGGAATTGCTCGCCGACTACCGTGGCGCCATCGTCACCGCCTTCGCCGACGTGGAAACGGCACTCAACGCCCTGGCCGGCAGCGCCGCCAAACTGGCCGCCCAGCGCGAAGCGCTGGCCCAGGCCGAACTGGCCTTCCGCCTCGCCGAATCCCGCTACCGCGCCGGCGCGGAAACCCTGCTCACCCTGCTCGACGCCCAACGCACCCTCTACGCTGCCCAGGACGAAGCGGCACAACTCCAGCTCGAACGCCTGCAAGCCAGCGTCGGCCTGTATCGGGCGCTGGGCGGCGGTTGGCGGGCGGAGCAATGGCTTGGGCGTCAGGAAGTAGAGGAGCTGCCTGTGCGGCAGTGAAGCCAACAACGCCTACAGCATGAACTTCGATGATTTTCTTAGCTGCCTACATGGCAGTGAAGACGGTGCTGTAGCCGGGCACCGGCACCGGGTCTTTCTTAGCTGCCTATACGGCAGTGAAGCAGACCTGCACGTCTAAGAAGACCACCGAGAATTTCTTAGCTGCCTATACGGCAGTGAAGCGCGACCGGAGTCGTCACCGACACTATCGCCGTTTCTTAGCTGCCTATACGGCAGTGAAGGATGCCTGCTGGGCGTTGGGCTACCAGTTAGTTTTCTTAGCTGCCTATACGGCAGTGAAGGCTCGCTGTGAGTTGGGCCGTCGACGCAGGGATTTCTTAGCTGCCTATACGGCAGTGAAGGTTGGTCGCCATCACATCTCCAGTTGATCGTTTTTCTTAGCTGCCTATACGGCAGTGAAGATCAGCGGCGAGGGCTTCATGCCGCCGGGCCTTTTCTTAGCTGCCTATACGGCAGTGAAGGCGGTAGCGGCGCTGACGCTCGGCATTGCTGATTTCTTAGCTGCCTATACGGCAGTGAAGTTCATTGCCAATCAGCTCGGCCACAGCGTCGATTTCTTAGCTGCCTATACGGCAGTGAAGATCCTCTGGCTGACCGCCTGGGGATTCGGTGTTTTCTTAGCTGCCTATACGGCAGTGAAGGGGTTTGATCTGGCGACGCTCGTCCGCTCGAATTTCTTAGCTGCCTATACGGCAGTGAAGCTTCTCAGGCATCCACCCTGCTGTATCGATGTTTTCTTAGCTGCCTATACGGCAGTGAAGTAGAGACAATACCCGCCAACTCTTTGCTTTCAAAGGCCCATCTTCTTTCTCCTTGGAAAAACCCTTTTTCTGGGAGAATCTGTAACTATTTGATTTTAAAGGACTCTGAAAGACTTCAGAAAAAAGGGTTATCAGCGCTGCATGGTGCGTTTCCATATTTCCGCTGTGAAGGCCAGAATGCCTCCATGATTTCGCGGAGAGCTTCCATGGATGACCTCAGCCCTTCCGACCTCAAGTCGATCCTCCATTCCAAGCGCGCCAACATCTACTACCTGCAACACTGCCGGGTGTTGGTCAATGGCGGGCGGGTGGAGTACGTCACCGATGCCGGCAAGCAGTCGCTGTACTGGAACATCCCCATCGCCAACACCACGACGATCCTGCTCGGCACCGGTACCTCGGTTACCCAGGCGGCCATGCGCGAGTTGGCCAAGGCAGGTGTGTTGGTGGGTTTCTGTGGCGGAGGCGGAACGCCGCTGTTCTCGGCCAACGAGGTGGATGTGGAGGTGGCCTGGTTCTCGCCGCAGAGTGAATACCGGCCCACCGAGTATCTACAGCACTGGGTGCGCTTCTGGTTCGACGATGACCTGCGGCTGGAGGCGGCGAAGCGCTTCCAGGGGGCACGGCTGGAGCGCATTCGCCAGGGCTGGCTGCACAACCGGCCATTGCGCGACGCTGGCTTCGCGGTGGACGGCGACGTCTTGCAGCAGGCGTTGGAGCAATCCCTGCGCAATCTGCAATCAGTCCCCGACAACACCGCCCTGCTCGCCGAAGAGGCTCGACTGAGCAAGCGTCTGTTCAAGCTCGCCGCTCAGGCCAGCGGCTATGGCGAGTTCGTTCGTGCCAAGGGTGGTTCGGGCGGCGACCCGGCCAACCGCTTCCTCGACCACGGCAACTACCTGGCCTATGGCCTGGGCGCCACGGCTACCTGGGTGCTGGGTATCCCCCATGGCCTGGCGGTGCTGCATGGCAAGACGAGGCGAGGTGGACTGGTGTTCGACGTGGCTGACCTGGTCAAGGACGCCACCATCCTGCCCCAGGCCTTCGTCTCCGCCGTACGCGGTGACGAGGAGCAGGAGTTCCGCCAGGCCTGCATCGACAACCTGACCCGTAGCGAATCACTGGATTTCATGATCGACACCCTCAAGGCGGTGGCCGAGAGTGTCGGTCGATGAATGTCCTGCTGATCAGCCAGTGCGACAAGCGAGCCCTGGTGGAGTCGCGGCGCATTCTCGACCAGTTCGCCGAGCGCCGTGGCGAGCGCACCTGGCAGACGCCCATCACCCAGGCCGGCCTGGACAGCCTGCGCAAGCTGTTGAAGAAGAGCGCCCGGCGCAACACCGCGGTGGCCTGTCACTGGATACGCGGTCGTGACCACAGTGAACTGCTGTGGATAGTCGGTGACGCCAGCCGCTTCAACGAGCAGGGCGCGGTACCCACCAACACCACCCGCCGCGATGTGCTGCGCCGGGATGACGAGAACGATTGGCACACTGGCGAAGACATCCGCCTGCTGGCGCAGATGGCGGCGTTGTTCCACGACATCGGCAAGGCCAACGCCGTCTTCCAGGCCAAACTGCGGGGGGAGGGGCCGATCCGCGACGCCTTCCGCCACGAGTGGGTGTCGCTGCGCCTGTTCGAGGCTTTCGTCGGTGTCGGCAACGGCGATATCGACTGGTTGCAACGCCTGGCGGAGGGTGCAGAAAACCCCGATACCGAGTGGCTGGCCCGACTGGTTCGCGACGACCGACCGAGCCAGCCGGGACCGTTCAAGCAAGGCCGTCTGCCGCCCTTGGCCCAGGCTGTGGGTTGGCTGGTGCTCAGTCACCACCGCCTGCCCATCATGGAAGGGACCAATGCCCAGGGGCTGCAATATCTGCCTGTACCAATCACTGCTGATTGGAACGACGCCCGACGTGATGCGGGCAGCGCCGAGCAGGCTGCCTGCTGGACCTTCGCGCCGGGACACCTGCCTTTCGCCAGCGCAGCCTGGCGACGCAAGGTGGCCACCTGCGCCGCCGCCCTTCTGGCCCGTCCCGGCCTGTTGCAACGCGCCCCGCGTCTGCTCGCCGATCCCTACGTGATGCACCTGTCGCGCATGGTGCTGATGCTCGCCGACCACCATTACTCCAGCCTGGATGCCAACCCCAGGCTGGGCGACCCGGCTTATCCCGTCCATGCCAATACCGACCGTGAGGGCCTCAAGCAGCGTCTGGACGAGCACCTGCTTGGCGTCGCCCGCGAGTCCCGCCGATTGATGGGTGTCCTGCCGCGCCTGTCGCGCAGTCTGCCGCGTATCGCCCGCCATAAAGGCTTCAAGCGACGCAGCGACGATCCGCGCTTCCGCTGGCAGGACAAAGCCTTCGACCTGGCGGTCAGCCTGCGTGAGCACTCCGCACGCCAAGGTTTCTTCGGCATCAACCTGGCCTCCACCGGCTGCGGCAAGACCCTGGCCAACGGCCGCATCCTCTATGCCCTGGCCGATCCACAGCAAGGCGCGCGTTTCACCATTGCCCTAGGCCTGCGTACCTTGACCTTGCAGACCGGGCAGGCCTACCGTGAGCGGCTTGGCCTTGGCGAGGACGACCTGGCCGTGCTGGTAGGCGGCGGCGCCGTGCGCCAGTTATTCGAACTGGGCCAGGAGCGGGTGCGCGGCAGCGAATCCAGCGAAGCCCTGCTACCGGACGACAGCCACGTTCACTACGAGAGTGGCCTGGCGGACGGCCCGCTGAAGGCCTGGCTGGAGCGCGATCCGGCTGTGCACAAGCTGGTGACTGCGCCGGTACTGGCCTGCACCCTCGACCACTTGATCTCCGCCACCGAAAGCCTGCGCGGCGGCAAGCAGATCGCCCCCATGTTGCGCTTGCTGACCTCCGACCTGGTGCTGGACGAGCCGGACGACTTCGACCTGGCCGACCTGCCGGCCCTGAGCCGCCTGGTGCACTGGGCCGGCATGCTCGGCAGCCGTGTGCTGCTCTCCTCGGCCACCTTGCCGCCGGCCCTGGTGCAAGGATTGTTCGAGGCTTACCGGGCAGGGCGCGCCTTGTTCCAGGCCAATCGCGGTGAGCCAGGTATACCTCTGGAGATTCGCTGCGCCTGGTTCGACGAGTTCGGCTGTGAGGAGGGCCGGCATGGAGAGCCGGATGGCTTCGCCGCGGCCCATGACGCGTTCATCCGTCGGCGTCTGGGTCACCTGGCGACAGAGGACGTCCGTCGCCGTGCCCGTCTGGTTCCGCTGGCGGTTTCCGGCGGCGACCGCCAGGCAATCTGCCAGGAGTTGGCCGGGCAACTGCCGGACTGGATGCTGCAATTGCACCGGGCCCACCACTCGACTGCACCCGATGGTCGGCGGATAAGCGTCGGTCTGTTGCGCCTGGCCAATATCGAACCGCTGATCGAGCTGGCCCAGGCACTGTTTGCCCAAGGTGGGCCGGAAGGTACGCGCCTGCACTTGTGCGTCTATCACTCGCGCCATCCGCTGGTCCTGCGCTCGGCCATCGAGCGACAACTGGATGGTCTGCTCAGGCGCCACGATCCGCAGGCGTTGTTCAACCACCCGTTGGTGCGCACGGCCTTGGCCGAACACCCGGAAGCGGACCAGGTGTTTGTCGTGCTCGCCTCTCCGGTGGCCGAGGTGGGGCGCGACCATGACTACGACTGGGCTGTGGTGGAACCCTCGTCGATGCGCTCGATCATCCAGTTGGCCGGGCGCATTCGTCGCCATCGGCCCGGCACCTGCACGGGGCCGAACCTGTACCTGCTGGCGCGTAACCTCCGGGCTCTGCAAGGCCAGGCGGTGGCCTTCGAGAAACCCGGCTTCGAGTGCAAGGAATGGCACCTGGCGAGCCACGATCTGCACGACCTGCTGCGTGAGGAGGAATGGATGACGATAGATGCCGCGCCACGCATCGTCGCCAGAGAAACGCTGCAACCCGCCACCAGCCTTGTCGACCTGGAGCATGCCCGCTTGCGAGCGCTGATGCTCGGCGAGGGCAACGCAGCCACCCGCTTCGGCGTGCCGCATTGGTGGCAGACCCTGGCTCCGTTGTCCGGCATCCTTCAGATCGAACAGCGTTTCCGTAAGAGTTCCTTGCAACAGACCTACTCTCTGCTGCCAGCGGTGGACGATGAAGAGTACCTGCTGTTCCACCGTGATAACGGGGACGGGGAGTGGACGGCCGTCGGCAACCTGCTGGGTGAGTTGTCCCTGGCATTGGGTCCGCGAGTGCAAAGCTGGGGTGCTGGCGACTACCTGGACGAGTTGGCCATCCTGGCCGAACGCTTCGACCTGTCGTTGCCTGCCTGCGCCAAGCGCTTCGGCCAGGTTCAGCTCGATGAGCGTGACAGTACCCAGGGCTGGGACTGGCATCCGTTGCTGGGCTTCAAGAGGCGGCGCTGAATCCTTACGGTCGTGAGGATTTCCACAAGATCTGGTTGGCCTATTGCGAAATCCTCATGACCGTGAGGATTCTCTGTAGCTGAATGTAGACATGAAAAAAATCTCGGAAAATCTTTACACGTCCGCAGAACATGAAAAGAAATTCGAATTTCTTTTGCATGTCGGATTGGTCGTATCAAAAAAGTACCGAAATCTTTACTCGTAGCTGGCTGCATTTGACAGTAGGTCGAACAGCGCATCGTTGAGAAAGAAATTCTCCTTGCCGACCCGATGCTTGCTTAGGAGCTTCAGGGCGACCAGCTCGTCGAGGTATTTCGTTGCCGTTGGACGGCTGACACCCAGCTCGTTCTGTACGAACTCCACCTTGGTGTAAGGGTGCCAGAACAGGTTGTTGAGCAGTTCCTGGCTGTAGAGCTTGGGTCGTTCTGTGCGCAACCAGTCCTTGTAGTCCTGCATCAGTTCCTTGATGCCGTATACCAGTCGGATCGTCTGCAGTGCCGTCTGCTCGACCGCCTCAAGCATGAACAAGAGCCAGGGTTCCCACTTTCCTTGCTCCCGAACGGCCTGGAGTTGCACGTAGTAATCGGCCTTGTGCTGGTTGATGTAGCGCGACAGGTACAGTACGGGGCTACCCAGCAGATTTTTCTGCACCAGATACAGCACGTTGACGATGCGACCAGTACGACCGTTACCATCGTAGAAGGGATGGATGCTCTCAAACTGGTGGTGGATCACCGCCATGCGTACCAAGGGGTCCCAGTCGCAGAGCGTGTCGTCGTTGATGAAACGCTCCAGGTTGTCCATCAGTGCAATGATTTGGTCAGGATGCTGAGGCGGAATGTATACGACCTCACCGGTTTGCTGGTTCTTGAGCTGCGTTCCGGGAAGACGCCGAAACCCCGCGTCGTTTTCCTCAATGGTGGCCTGGATGCGCAGAATGTCTGCATTGGTCAGCAGGCCTGTGCGCTTGACCTGATCGAAGCCGTCTTTCAGAGCTCCGGCATAGTTGTGTACCTCCTTGGCTGCGACACTGACGAAGTGCCGGGCGACACTGTCGCTGCGGTAGAGGTCGTCATGGGTGGTAATGATGTTTTCGATGGCGGAGCTGTCTTTGGCTTCCTGTAGCGCCAGAGTGTTGATCAGGATGTGCTGGTTCGGCACGCTGTCCACCACGCCTTTCAGCTCGGCCAGCGCCTGGTGAGCACGGGCTAGTTTTTTCAGCACTGCGCGGGTTTCCACGTCCTCGGAAAGGGGTAGTTGCGGCGGCGAATAGTCCATTTCCAGTCCTGTTTGCTACTCGAGGGCTGCCTGCACGGCAGTGAAGAATGAGCTCTAAAGAGCAAATCACTATTTCTGAGCTGCCTGCACGGCAGTCAAAGGTGACTCGGTACCTGCCAAAGGAAGGCAGAAAAAAAAGCGATTAGCAAGGTTTCTTAATTAATCCTAGTGCTTTGTACTTTTCAGTTTTTGAGAGCTATAAAAGTTACGTCTATGCTCAAAAGCTTATGCCTTGCCATCACTCTGGCATCACGATCTTTTCGCCCTACAGGAGGTTTTATGGCGATTGCGCTATCAGAGGACGCAGCATCACTGCGCGACCTGATCCACACCTTCATCCACTCCCGCCTGCAAACCAAGCTGGACAAGCTCAAGCCCGACGAGCACGACAAGCGCCAGCAACTGATCGACGACCATCGGCCACACAACTGGCTGGCCGATGCGGCGCGGCGGGTCGGGCAGATCCAGCTCGCCACCCATACCCTCAAACCCATCCATCCCGATGCCCGCGGTAGCAACCTGCATGCGCCTCCCCAGCCGCAGGAGCTGCCTGGTCTGGTCTCCAGCCATTGCCTGGGTGAACGTTGGGACGACGATGTGGTGGGCAATGCCGCCGCTCTGGACGTGTTCAAGCTTCTCAAGCTGGAGCATGCGGGTCAGACGCTGCTGCAACGTTTGCTGGAGCACGACCCGGCGGCTCTCGCGGCGCTGGACGACGATACCGAGGTGGCCGCTCAATGGCGCGCTGCTTTCGCAACAATCACCACGAGTCGGGGCGCGCCAGCATCCCATACCCTGGCCAAGCAGGTGTATTTCCCCCTGCCCGATGGCGGCTATCACCTGCTGGCGCCGCTGTTCCCCACCAGCCTGGCGCATAGGGTGCAGGCTCGAATGCGCGATGATCGTTATGGCGAGCTGGCCAGGATTGCACGCGAGGCCCGGCGCAAGGGTGAACCATTCTCCCAGGGCTATTGCGAATACCCGAACCTGGCCATCCAGAAATTCGGTGGTACCAAGCCGCAGAACATCAGCCAGCTCAACAGTGAGCGCTATGGCGAGAACTGGCTGCTGGCCGCCCTGCCGCCGCAGTGGCAAAACCTCGAGCTACGCTCGCCGCTGCGCAGCGACTCCGTTTTCGACTTCCTGTTCCGCCAGAACCGCGATCTGCGTAACAGGGTGGCGGAGCTGAAGCATTTCCTGGTGACCACCGACCACAACAACTGGGCCATCCGCCGCAAGCGCGCACGCCTGCTGGGCGATATCGCCGATGAGTTTCACCAGTACGCCGCGCGTTTGCTCGACGCCAACCGCAGCCGTGAACTGGCCGCCGGCTGGAGCGCGCATGCCGACTGCCGGCTGGACGACAGCGAAAGGCATTGGCTCGATCCGCTACGAACGTTGCACGACGACTCTTTCAAGAGCACGCACTTGTGGCGCGACTGGCCGGAGCAGGCCAGCCGGCGCTTCGGCAACTGGCTCAATCGTGTCCTCGATCACGACAAGCTGCGCCTGAGCGAAGTCGAGGCCGACCATTGGCACGGCGTGCTGCGCGACGAACTGAAGATGTTCAAGGAGGTGCTCGAAGATGCACGCGCCTGAAGCCCTGCTCCTGCTGCCGCGCCTGCGCGTGCAGAATGCCAACGCCATCTCCGGCCCGCTGAGCTGGGGCTTCCCGGCGGTGACGGCCTTCACCGGTTTCGTCCACGCACTGCAACGCAAGCTGGGCGAGGAGATGGATATCAATCTGGATGGTGTGGCCATCGTCTGCCATCGCTTCGAGGCTCAGACTTCGCAGCCGGCCGGCAAGCGTACGCGGGTGTTCAACCTGACCCGCAACCCGGTGGGCAAGGACGGCGCCACCGCCGCCATCGTCGAAGAGGGCCGCATCCATCTGGATATCAGTCTGTTGGTCGGTGTCCACGGTAGCGCGCTGTACAGTGGAGAAGACCTGCAGACCATCGCCGAGCATGCCTGGGACCTGGCCTGCGGTATGCGCCTGGCGGGTGGCAGTGTCTTGCCGCCGACCTGGGCACTGAATGGGTGCAACAGACCACGCCTGGAGCTCTGGCCAGGTACGGCGGATGCTGAACATCACCTGAGCCGCAAGCTGGCTGCGTGCCTGTTGCCGGGCTTCGCCCTGATCCCGAGGCAGGATCTGCTGGCCAGCCACACCGCCGCGTTGCGCGAATGCGATGCCGGCCTTGACGAGCTGGACGCGCTGCTCGACCTGTCGCGACTGAATGTCGACCCGCCCGGCGAAGACATCGGCTGGCACATTCGCCACAGGGCTGGCTGGCTGGTGCCGATTCCGGTCGGCTATCGATCGCTATCGGCCCATGCGCCCGGCAGCGTACGCAACGCCCGAGACCGCACGACGCCGTTCCACTTCGTCGAAAGCCTCTACAGCCTTGGCGAATGGCGCAGCCCGCATCGCTTCTCCGATATCCGAGAGCTGCTCTGGTACCACCAGGCCGAGCCCGATGCTGGCCTGTATCGCTGCACCACGCCTTTTCTCGCCACAGACTCCATTGCATAAGGACATACGAACATGGCCAAGAACACCGAACTGACCACCGCCTCCGTACTCGCTTTCGAGCGCAAGCTCGACCCTTCCGACGCGTTGCTGTTTTCCGGCAAGTGGGCCGATCTCGACAAGCCCGCGTCCTGGCAGCCGATCGCCGTAGAAACCAAATCGGTACGCGGCACCATCTCCAACCGACTGAAGACCAAGGATCGCGACCCGGCCAAGCTGGATGCCTCTATCCAGGCGCCCAACCTGCAGACCGTCGACGTGGCCAACCTGCCCAGCGACGCCGACACTCTCAAGGTGCGCTTCACCCTGCGCGTGCTCGGCGGCGCCGGAACGCCTTCGGCCTGCAACGACGCCGCCTATCAGGGCAAGCTGCTGGCCACCGTCGGCCAATATGTGGAGTCCCAGGGCTTCGCCGAGCTGGGCAAGCGCTATGCCTCCAACCTGGCCAATGGCCGTTTCCTCTGGCGCAACCGGGTCGGCGCGGAGCGTATCGAGGTACGCATCAACCACCTGCGTAACGGCGAAGCGGTACAGAGCTGGATGTTCGACAGTCTGGCCTTGTCGTTGCGCGAGTTTTCCAGCGACAAGGGCATCGATGCGCTCGGTGCCCTGATCGCCGAAGGGTTGGCCGGCAAAGGCCATGTATTGCTGGAAGTGGTTGCCTTCGTGCGTATTGGCGACGGCCAGGAAGTCTTCCCCTCCCAGGAGCTGATCCTCGACAAAGGTGACAAGAAGGGCCAGAAGAGCAAGACGCTCTACCACGTGCGCGGTGTCGCGGCCATCCACTCGCAGAAGCTCGGCAACGCCCTGCGCACCATCGACACCTGGTACCCCGACGAGGACGGCCTCGGCCCCATCGCCGTGGAGCCCTACGGCTCGGTCACCTCCCAGGGCAAGGCCTACCGTCAGCCCAAGGACAAGATGGATTTCTACACGCTGCTGGACAACTGGGTGCTCAAGGATGAAACGCCGCCCGTCGAGCAGCAGCACTACGTGATCGCCAACCTGATCCGAGGTGGCGTGTTCGGTGCCGCCGAGGAGAAATAGCCATGGACCACTACCTCGACTTGTGGCTGCGGCCCGACCCTGAATTCCCCGCCACACAACTGATGGGCGCACTGTTCGCCAAGCTGCACCGGGGTTTGGGGCAACTGGGACGTCACGACATAGGCATCAGCTTCCCGGACGTGGAAAACGCCAGCCATGGCCTGGGTGGGCGTCTGCGCCTGCATGGCAGTGCCGAAGCCCTGGACCGTCTGCTGGCGCTGAACTGGCTGAGTGGCATGCGCGACCATGTGCAGCTCGGCGATCTGGCGCCGATACCCGACCAGGTGGCCTGGCGATGCGTCAGTCGGGTGCAGGTGGACAGCAACCCGGACCGCGCTCGTCGACGGCTGATAAAGCGCCATGGCATCAGTGAGGAAGAGGCCCGCAGACGCATCCCCGACAGCGCTGCCAAACGCTGCGATCTTCCGTTCGTCACCCTGCGCAGCAACGGTAATGGCCACAACTTCCGACTGTTCATCCGCCATGGCCCATTGCTTGACGCTCCCAGTCCTGGCCAGTTTGGTAACTACGGTCTGAGCGCCACCACCACGATTCCCTGGTTCTGACCCTCTTTTCAGAACCCATCCGGGGCCCTTGTAAAATCAATGACTTGCAAGAGCCCCCAGAAAAAGGGTGAAAACCGGGGAAATCCTCATTTCTTTTTGAAAGTCAGTGAGTTGGTTCGTAGAGTGTCTACTGCACTGCCGTATAGGCAGCTAAGAAATCCACCACCGCCCCCGCCGGCCTCGGCGGCATCTGCACTGCCGTATAGGCAGCTAAGAAAGTTTCCTGCTGGCCCTCCAGGGCGATCAGGGTCTGCACTGCCGTATAGGCAGCTAAGAAAATCGACGTGGCCGACGCGGACATCATCCGTGCCTGCACTGCCGTATAGGCAGCTAAGAAAGTGACGCTGTAGCCGGTGCAGAACGGGGCCTGCTGCACTGCCGTATAGGCAGCTAAGAAATTCTCCCGGTACTCCATGACGTCCTTGGTCGTCTGCACTGCCGTATAGGCAGCTAAGAAAATGAGGGGTTGCCAGGGGCGGGTAAAAGCTATCTGCACTGCCGTATAGGCAGCTAAGAAAAGCGAGGCTCCCACGGCCAAGCAAGGTCAACCCTGCACTGCCGTATAGGCAGCTAAGAAAGTCAAGGACCTGGAACAGCTTGCCCCACTGTACTGCACTGCCGTATAGGCAGCTAAGAAATGCCGACCGACCGCACCTGGTTCGTCTTCGAGCTGCACTGCCGTATAGGCAGCTAAGAAAAGCAGCTCGCGCGGTACGGTGATAGTGGTCATCTGCACTGCCGTATAGGCAGCTAAGAAAATTACTGCCCAGCTCGGCCAGGCAGCCGAGGACTGCACTGCCGTATAGGCAGCTAAGAAATTTAGGCCTGTCCGTCTTCCACAAGCCTGTACCTGCACTGCCGTATAGGCAGCTAAGAAATGTCGGGCAGCCAGGCGCTGGGCAACCATCCCCTGCACTGCCGTATAGGCAGCTAAGAAAACCGCGCGATATCATCCGCGAACTCTGCTGCGCTGCACTGCCGTATAGGCAGCTAAGAAAAGAGGCGGTCAGGTAGTGCAGAGAATCCGTACCTGCACTGCCGTATAGGCAGCTAAGAAAAGATCCACAGGTCGGTGGAAAGAGGCTGGAATCTGCACTGCCGTATAGGCAGCTAAGAAACTCGACAAATTCAGCGAGTCCGGCGGCCTGCTCTGCACTGCCGTATAGGCAGCTAAGAAATTTCCATGTGAATCGGATGCGGAGCGACCTTCCTGCACTGCCGTATAGGCAGCTAAGAAAAAGAAAATGGAGGCGCAACTCCGCCTCGCCACCTGCACTGCCGTATAGGCAGCTAAGAAATGAGGAAAATCAATGCCTTACACCCTCTACGGCTGCACTGCCGTATAGGCAGCTAAGAAAACGTTCACCGATGCCAACGGGGCTCAGGAGGTCTGCACTGCCGTATAGGCAGCTAAGAAATTGGTGAAAGGGTCCACGACCTTTTTCGCCACCTGCACTGCCGTATAGGCAGCTAAGAAATCGTCGGGGTCAGGCTGACGAATGGTGATACCCTGCACTGCCGTATAGGCAGCTAAGAAAAGGGCGTGCGCTGCAAGCGTGTCGGCCCGGGTCTGCACTGCCGTATAGGCAGCTAAGAAATGCTCCACGGAAACATCATCGACCTCGCTCTCCTGCACTGCCGTATAGGCAGCTAAGAAAGGAAGGCCTTCAGGGTATTGCTGCATTACGGCCTGCACTGCCGTATAGGCAGCTAAGAAACGTCACAGCCATCCGGACGTCATAATCGTTACCTGCACTGCCGTATAGGCAGCTAAGAAAGAGATCCTGCGCGAGCAGCACACGCCGGGCGACTTCACTGCCGTACAGGCAGCTCAGAATTTACCTGCCGCCCAGGTAGAACCAACCGCACTACTCCGCCAGGTCATACCCCTCGGCCAGGTGCAGTTCCTTGAGCTTCACGTAGTTCTCCGCGCTGTAGGCGAAGAAGGCGCGTTCCTTGTCGGTCAGCGGCCGCGCCTGCTTCACCGGGCTGCCGACGTAGAGGAAGCCGCTTTCCAGGCGCTTGCCGGGCGGGACCAGGCTGCCGGCGCCGATCACCACTTCGTCCTCGACCACCGCGCCGTCCATGACGATGCTGCCCATGCCGACCAGGATGCGGCTGCCCAGGGTGCAGCCGTGCAGGGTCACCTTGTGGCCGATGGTGACTTCGTCGCCGATGGTCAGCGGGTAGCCGTCCGGGTTGAAGGGGCCGGCGTGGGTGATGTGCAGCACGCTGCCGTCCTGCACGCTGGTGCGTTTTCCGATCCTGATCCGGTGCATATCGCCGCGGATCACCGCCAGGGGCCACACCGAGCTGTCTTCGCCCAGTTCGACGTCGCCGATCACCACGGCGCTGGTGTCGACGAACACCCGCTCACCGAGTTGCGGGGCCATGCCCCGGTACTTGCGAATCGCCACGATAGTCTCCTTCAAGCTGCGGTGAGCGCCGATTGTAATTAAGATGACGGTCATGCGGGCCGCGCGAGCGGCCGACCTTCGTTCCGAATCCAGGTGAATGCCGTGACCGCCAGCAATCCTCTCCTGCAGAACTTCGACCTGCCGCCCTATTCCCTGATCAAGCCCGAGCATGTCGAGCCGGCCATCGACACCATTCTCGCCGAAAGCCGCGTGGCCATCGCCAGGCTGCTCGCCGAGCAGCCGGCCACGCCGAGCTGGGACGCGCTGGTGCAGCCGCTCGACGAGCTGGGCGCGCGTCTTGGCCGCGCCTGGGGCCCGGTCAGCCACCTCAACGCCGTGTGCAACAACCCCGAGCTGCGCGCCGCCTACGAGGCCTGCCTGTCCAAGCTGTCCGAATACTGGACCGAGCTGGGGCAGAACCGCGCGCTGTTCGACGCCTACGAGGCGCTGGCGGAGAGTCCTTCGGCGGAAGGTTTCGAGGTGGCGCAGAAGACCATCCTCGAACACGCCCTGCGCGACTTCCGACTGTCCGGCATCGATCTGCCGGAAGCTGAGCAGAAGCGCTACGGCGAGATCCAGATGAAGCTCTCCGAGCTGACCAGCAGGTTCTCCAACCAGTTGCTCGACGCCACCCAGGCGTGGACCAAGCACGTCGTCGACGAAGCGCAACTGGCCGGCCTGACCGACTCGGCCAAGGCGCAGATGAAGCAGGCCGCCGGAGCCAAGGGGCTGGACGGCTGGCTGATCAGCCTGGAATTCCCCAGCTACTACGCGGTGATGACCTACGCCGACGACCGCGCCCTGCGCGAGGAGGTCTACACCGCCTACAGCACCCGCGCCTCCGACCAGGGCCCGAACGCCGGCCAGCACGACAACGGCCCGCTGATGGAGCAGATCCTCGACCTGCGCCAGGAGCTGGCACGGCTGCTCGGCTTCGGCAATTACGCCGAGCTGTCCCTGGCCACCAAGATGGCCGAGTCCACCGACCAGGTGCTCGGTTTCCTGCATGACCTGGCCCGCCGCAGCAAGCCGTTCGCCCAGCGCGACCTGGACGAGCTCAGGGCCTTCGCCGCCGAGCAGGGCCTCAACGACTTGCAGAGCTGGGACGTTGGCTACTACAGCGAGAAGCTGCGCCAGCAGCGCTACAGCATCTCCCAGGAGCAGGTGCGCGCCTGGTTCCCGGTCGACAAGGTGCTCTCCGGCCTGTTCTCCATCGTCGAGCGCCTGTACGGCATCCAGATCGTCGAGCTCGAGGATTTCGACACCTGGCACCCGGACGTGCGCCTGTTCGAGATTCAGGAGAACGGCCAGCGCGTCGGGCGCTTCTTCTTCGACCTCTACGCCCGCGCCAACAAGCGCGGCGGCGCCTGGATGGACGGCGCCCGCGACAAGCGCCGCTCGGCTCAGGGCGAGGTGATCAGCCCGGTGGCCAACCTGGTCTGCAACTTCACCCCGGCGGTGAACGGCAAGCCGGCGCTGCTGACCCATGACGAAGTCACCACCCTGTTCCACGAGTTCGGCCACGGCCTGCACCACCTGCTGACCCGCGTCGAGCATGCCGGTGCGTCGGGCATCAACGGCGTGGCCTGGGACGCGGTCGAGCTGCCTAGCCAGTTCATGGAGAACTGGTGCTGGGAGCCGGAAGGCCTGGCGCTGATCTCCGGCCACTATGAGACGGGCGAACCGCTGCCCCAGGACCTGCTGGACAAGATGCTCGCCGCGAAGAACTTCCAGTCCGGGCTGATGATGGTGCGCCAACTGGAGTTCTCGCTGTTCGACTTCGAGCTGCATACCACCCACGGCGACAGCCGCGGTGTCTACGACGTGCTCGGCGCGGTGCGCGACGAGGTGGCGGTGCTGGTGCCGCCGGCCTGGAACCGTTTCGCCAACAGCTTCGCGCACATCTTCGCCGGCGGTTACGCGGCCGGTTACTACAGCTACAAGTGGGCCGAGGTGCTGTCCGCCGATGCCTTCTCGCGCTTCGAGGAGGAGGGTGTGCTCAACCCGGCCACCGGCCGCGCCTTCCGCGAGGCGATCCTGGCCCGTGGCGGTTCGCAGGAGCCGATGCTGCTGTTCGTCGACTTCCGTGGCCGCGAGCCGAGCATCGACGCCCTGCTGCGCCATTCCGGGCTCAGCGAGGAGGCGGCATGAGTGAGCCGAAGAAGCGTTTCATCGCCGGTGCCGTGTGCCCTGCGTGCAGCGAGCAGGACAAGATCCAGATGTGGGACGAGGACGGCGTGCCGCACCGCCAGTGCGTGGCCTGCGGCTACGCCGACACCCTCGACGCGCGCGGCAACTCGGTGCCCAAGGAGTTGCCGACGCGGGTCAACGTCAGCGCGCTGAAGAAGCCGGCCGATCCCAAGGTGCAGGCCGTGCAGTTCTTCCCCAATCCGAAGCTGAAGAAGCCGGAGTGAGTCCGTAGGGGCGATGGTCTTGTGGCATGGCCTCGAATGGTTCTGGTGGGCTGAAGCCCACCCTACGGCGTCCACGCTCCCGCGTGCGCGGGAGTGACGAAGTGGCTAGGGAGGTTTCGTAGCCCGATCGTCATCCCCGCGAACGCGGGGACCCAGTAAACGGCACATTTCCGATTCCGGCAGGGCGCACTAGGCTGTTCGTAGGGTGCGCCGCGCGCACCGGATAAGGAGAGCCCGCCGTGAGCCGCCGCCACCTGCCGCACGCCAGCCCTGCCGGAGAGGGCGGTCGTGCTTGATCGCTACCATTTCGTCGAAGCCCTGCGTGCCGCGCGCCTGCCCCAATCGCCGATCAGCCCCATCCTGCGCGAACGGGCCGGTCCCAGGGGCCGGCTGCTGTTCTTCAGCCTGCTCGGCGGCGCCCTGCTGTTCACCTTCGCCAGCCTGTTCCTCGACCTGCGCGCCAGTGGCGCCGAACTGCGCCTCGGGCTGCCGCTGGTGGTGCTCGGCGTGGCGCTGCTGATCGCCCTGGGCTTCGAGTTCATCAACGGCTTCCACGACACCGCCAACGCGGTGGCCACGGTGATCTACACCAACGCCCTGCGGCCCAGCGTGGCGGTGATCTGGTCGGGCTTCTGCAACTTCCTCGGCGTGCTGTTCTCCAGCGGCGCGGTGGCCTTCGCCATCGTCGCCCTGCTGCCGCCGGACCTGATGCTCAAGGTCAGCACCAGCGCCGGGCTGGCGATGATCTTCGCCCTGCTGATCGCCGCCATCATCTGGAACCTCGGCACCTGGTGGCTGGGGTTGCCGGTGTCCTCGTCGCACACCCTGATCGGCTCGATCGTCGGCGTCGGGCTCGCCCATGGCCTGATGGTCGGCTACCTGGATTTCGCCCACGGCGACTGGGGGCCGTTGCTCACCGTCTGCTACGCGCTGCTGCTCTCGCCGCTGGTCGGCTTCGTCGGCGCCGCGTTGCTGTTGCTGGCGCTCAGGCTGGCCCTGCGCAACCGCAACCAGGCGCTGTTCCGCGCGCCGGAGGGGCGCACGCCGCCGCCCTGGTGGATTCGCGGGCTGCTGATCGTCACCTGTTCCGGGGTCTCCTTCGCCCACGGCTCCAACGACGGCCAGAAGGGCATCGGCCTGATCATGCTGATCCTGGTCGGCACCGTGCCGGTGGCGTTCGCCCTCGACCGCGCCCAGTCGGTGGAGCAGACCCGCCAACTGATCGCCCTGGCCGAGAGCAGCCAGCAAGCGCTGCGCCGCATCGCGCCCCAGGCGCTGGTGGACGACCCGCGCGAGGTGCTGGCCGCCTACCAGCTCCGCCAGACCGACGAGCCGCAGTTGCTGCCGGCGCTGGCCGCGTTGTTCGGTGAGATCGGCCACGAACTGCGCACCCACAACAGCCTCGCCGAAGTGCCGAACGAACGCGCCCTGGTGCTGCGCAACGACCTGTACCTGGGCGCGGCGACCATTCGCCTGCTCGACGACAGCCAGCCGGCGCTGCCCCTGGAGACCTGGAGCGCCTTGCAGGAATTGCGTGTGCGCAGCGACGCCACCACCCAGTTCATCCCGCTGTGGGTCAAGGGCGCGGTGGCGCTGGCCCTCGGCCTGGGCACCCTGGTGGGCTGGCGGCGGATCGTCGCCACGGTCGGCGAGGGGATCGGCAGGGCGCCGATGACCTACGCCCAGGGCGCTTCCGCGCAACTGATGGCGATGCTCACCATCGGCGCGGCGGACGGCTTCGGCCTGCCGGTATCGACCACCCAGGTGCTCTCCTCCGGCGTGGCCGGGACCATGATGGCCAACGGCAGCGGCCTGCAACTGGCGACCATCCGCAACATGCTGCTGGCCTGGGTGCTGACCCTGCCGGCGGCCATCGGCCTGGCGGCCGGGTTGTACTGGTCGTTCACCATGCTCTTGTAGGGTGCGCCGCGCGCACCGTCTGCCGAGGGCGTGCAGGGCGTTCCGCCAGAAGGAAAAGTGTTGCTCCTGGATCGGTGCACGCGGCGCACTCTACGGTTGTGCTTTGCGAAGAGCCGATTGTGTAGGACGGGCTTCAGCCCGCCAAGCGTTGTGGTCAGGGCCGGAAGAACTCGCTCGGCGTGCAGCCGAACTGCTGGCGGAAGGCGGCGATGAAGGCGGAGGTGGAGTCGTAGCCGCAGGCCAGGGCGACGTCGGTGACCCGTTCGCCGCGTTCCAGCGGGGTCAGCGCGCCGAGCAGGCGCAGGCGTTGGCGCCAGGCGCGGAAGCTGAGGCCGGTGTCGCGCAGGAACAGGCGGCTGAGGGTCTTTTCCGAGACGCCCAGGCGGTCGCTCCACTGGGCCAGGGTTTCCTGCCGTTCCGGGCGTTCCTGCAAGCGGCGGCAGAGGTCCTGGAGGCGTTCGTCGACGGGCAGCGGCAGCATCAGGTCGACCTCCGGCGCGGCGCGCAACTGGTCGAGCAGGACCTGCACCAGGCGGCCGTCCGACCCATCCTCGGCATATTCCACCGGTAACACGCTGAATGCGCTGATCAGCTCGCGCAGCAGCGGGCTGACCTGTAGCACCCGGCAGCCGAGCGGCGCCCAGTCGACCGCCGAGCAGTCGATGTACAGGCTGCGCATTTCGGTGCGCGGCGCGCTCGATACCCGGTGCGGCAACCCCGCCGGCACCCATACCGCGCGCTGCGGCGGGGCGATGAAGCGGCCGGCGTCGGTATGCACTTCGAGCACGCCGGCGATGGCGTAGGAGAGCTGCACCCAGGGGTGGCTGTGGCGATAGGTGAGGGCGCGGTTGGGCAGCGACTCGACGCGCCCGTAGACCGGCCTCGGCAGGCTGGCCAGCCCGGGGATGCTGCGGCGGAAGGGTCGGCTCTGTCCTTTTCGCGACATTGGCGGGCTCTTTGGCGTTAGTCGGTAATTCCAGGTCAAGGTAGTGTCTGCCCCATTCGCTCTGCAAGCCCGAGATACCGCCATGAGCCGCCCCCGTTTCCTGCCCGACAACTTCACCCTGACCCTGCTCGCGGTGATCCTCGTCGCCACCCTGCTGCCCTGCGAGGGCCAGGTCGCGGTGGCCTTCGACTGGATCACCAACCTGGCCATCGCCCTGTTGTTCTTCCTCCACGGCGCCAAGCTGTCGCGCCACGCGGTGATCGCCGGCGCCACCCACTGGCGCCTGCACCTGCTGGTGTTCGCCTGCACCTTCGTGCTCTTCCCGGCCCTTGGCCTGGCCCTCAAGCCCGTGCTGGCGCCGTTGGTGACCCCCGAGCTGTACCTCGGCGTGCTCTACTTGTGCGCCCTGCCGGCCACCGTGCAGTCGGCCATCGCCTTCACCTCGCTGGCGCGCGGCAACATCCCGGCGGCGATCTGCAGCGCGGCGGCGTCCAGCATGCTGGGCATCTTCCTCACTCCGTTGCTGGTCGCCCTGCTGCTCGGCGTGCAGGGCGAAAGCGGCTCGACCCTGGATGCGATCGGCAAGATCACCCTGCAACTGCTGGTGCCTTTCATCGCCGGGCAGATCGCGCGGCGCTGGCTGGCCTACTGGGTCGACCGCAACAAGCACTGGCTGAAGTTCGTCGACCAGGGTTCGATCCTGCTGGTGGTCTACACCGCCTTCAGCGCGGCGGTGGTCCAGGGCCTCTGGCATCAGGTGCCGCTGCCGGCGCTGCTCGGCCTGGTGGCGGTCTGCTGCATCCTGCTCGCCCTGGTGCTGGTGCTCACCCGCTTCCTCGGCAAGCGCCTGGGCTTCGACACGGCGGACCAGATCACCATCGTCTTCTGCGGCTCGAAGAAGAGCCTGGCCACCGGCGTGCCCATGGCCCAGGTGCTGTTCGCCAGCAGCGCCATCGGCATGCTGATCCTGCCGCTGATGATCTTCCACCAGATCCAGTTGATGGTCTGCGCGGTGCTCGCCGAGCGCTACGCCAAGCGCTCGGAGGAGCCGGCCGGCGCGGTGGCGGATTAGGCTTACGGCACGTACCTGTAGGAGCGTGCGTCTGGATGCCGGGCAGGAGCCGTCGTCATCGCGACATCTTATCGGCCTTCATTCAGGCGGGGCGCGGTTGCTTGTGGGGCGGCGGGAGCTGGCTGACACTCGGGGCCTTTCCAATCTGCCCCCAGGAGTTCGCCCATGTCTGATGCCATCCGCTTCGAAGACAAAGTCGTCATCGTCACCGGCGCCGGGGGCGGCCTCGGTCGCGCCCACGCGCTGCTGTTCGCCAAGCATGGCGCCAAGGTGGTGGTCAACGACCTGGGCGGCAGCACCCACGGCGAAGGCGCCAACGCCTCGGCGGCCGACAAGGTGGTGGCGGAGATCCGCGAGGCCGGCGGCACCGCGGTGGCCAACCACGACTCGGTGACCGACGGCGACAAGATCGTGCAGACCGCCCTGGACACCTTCGGCCGCATCGACGTGGTGGTGAACAACGCCGGCATCCTGCGCGACAAGACCTTCCACAAGATGGAAGACGCCGACTGGGACCTGGTCTACAAGGTCCACGTCGAAGGCGCCTACAAGGTGACCCGTGCCGCCTGGCCGCACCTGCGCGAGCAGAACTTCGGCCGGGTGATCTTCACCTCGTCCACCTCCGGCATCTACGGCAACTTCGGCCAGAGCAACTACGGCATGGCCAAGCTCGGCCTCTACGGCCTGACCCGCACCCTGGCCATCGAGGGCCGCAAGAACAACATCCTGGTCAACGCCATCGCCCCGACCGGCGGCACCCGGATGACCGAAGGGCTGATCCCGCCGCAGGTGTTCGAGCAGCTCAAGCCCGAGCTGGTCAGCCCGCTGGTGGTGTACCTGGGTAGTGCCACCTGCCAGGAAACCTCCGGTCTGTTCGAGGTCGGCGGCGGCTGGATCGGCAAGGTGCGCTGGGAGCGCAGCCTGGGCGCCGGTTTCGATCCCAAGGCTGGTTTCAGCCCGGAAGACGTGGCCGCCCAGTGGCAGCAGATCTGCGATTTCGACGGCGCGGCGCACCCGGCGGACAACGTCGAGGCGCTCAAGGAAATGATGGCGAATCTGCAAAAGTACGCCCTCTGATCCGCCAGGTGGGCTGATTTCCAGCCCCCGGGGACTTAACGTGGAAGGCCGGCAGCGATGCCGGCCTTTTTGCGTTTGGCAGTCCAGCCCAAGGAGATCGAGATGAGCGTCATCGTCGAGAAGAACGGCCCGGTCACCACCCTGGTCATCGACCGTCCGCAAGTGCGCAACGCCGTCGATCGCCCGACCGCCGAAGCCCTGGCCGCCGCGCTGCGGGCTTTCGAGGCGGACGAGGAGGCGCGGGTGGCGGTGCTCACCGGGGCGGGCGGCACCTTCTGCGCCGGCGCCGACCTCGGCGCGGTGGCGACCGACGCCACCCGCGCCAATCGCCTGGAAGTCGATGGCGACGGGCCGATGGGACCGAGCCGCATGCAGCTCGCCAAGCCGTTGATCGCCGCCATCGAAGGCCATGCAGTGGCCGGCGGACTGGAGCTGGTGCTGCTCGCCGACCTGCGGGTGATGGCCGAGGACGCGGTGCTCGGCGTGTTCTGCCGGCGCTTTGGCGTACCGCTGATCGACGGCGGCACCGTGCGCCTGCCGCGCATCGTCGGCCAGGGCCGGGCGCTCGACCTGATCCTCACCGGTCGCCCGGTGCAGGCCGAGGAAGCGCTGGCCATGGGGCTGGTCAACCGCGTGGTGGCCAAGGGCGCGGCGCGCGAGGCGGCCGAAGCCCTGGCACGGGAAATCGCCGCCTTCCCGCAGCGCTGCATGCTGGCCGACCGGGCCAGCGCCCATGCCCAGTGGGATTTGCCGTTCGACGAGGCCCTGGCCAACGAATTCCGTGGCGGCATGGCGGTGATCGAAAGCGGAGAAACCCAGGCCGGCGCCCGCCGCTTCAAGAGTGGAGAGGGACGTCACGGCAGCTTCGGGGAGTGAATTCAGGGACGAGCATCGATGGGTAGAGAGCCTGGCGGGCGGGGAGGATTGATGCCGTCAGGAGCGGCCGGGCTGCCGATGTAGCGGCCGCAAGGCGGGTAGGTCACCGTGCCGTCTGGATGCCGGACGTAGGGAAGGTAAGCGAGGCGGCCATCCGTCGAGCGCTGGACACAGAACATGCCGACATAGAGTCTGCTCACCCAGTCGTTGAGCCGGTCGCCTCGCCGTAGCCCGAAGCTGTAAGTCTTGCCTTCTTCGAGAGGAGTGATTTCCCCTATTTGTTGATAGCCATCGATTGGTTTGCCAAAAACCACACATTCTCCAGGGCGGAGTATCGTGGATTGGGCGCCGGGTATCTTTTCGATGGCCCATTGATGCGGTAATCCGCCTACTTGTCGAGAATCCTCGATAACGTCTGCGGACTCCAACTTTATGCTTTCGCTTTCATCTGTTGGGAGGCAACCGGCGGGCGCATCTAGCATTTGCTCTATGTCCAGTTGTTTTGCACCTAGAGAGGTGGCCGCCGAATCCCCTATGAATATGCAGGGGACTAGTAGAGAGATAATTACACTCCATGCTCTCATGTAAATATCCTGATCATTTGGGGAGGTGTATTTTGTCTCTTGGGCTGGATAGAAAGGGTGACATGATTTTTCGCAGCAACTCTTTATCCATGTTTGGAGTGAAAGCCCTGCTCGGTCTTTGTAGAACGCAAATCATGTAATAGTCAGACATGATGTGCCCTTGCTGTTCCATGTTGAAATCGCTCAGGCGACTCTCCGGTGCCAGGTTGTAGGCATAGGCAGAGGGACCGCGGCTACTGACGGTAAGGCCGTGCCACTTGACGCTGTAGCCCATCTGGTACTGTCAGACATGCGCCATTTCGTGCATGAATAGGGCTCTGGCTTCGTCGGACTCCGTGAAATCCTCACGATACAGAGCCGTGGGATAGTACATATTCCCATTGGGCGTAACGGCGGTGTTTTCATCCTGCAGGCCCATGAACAACCACCAGCCGCCGTGGCGCACCTTCACCCTGGCGTAGTCCACTCCGCCCCCGAATACCGTGCGCGCCATGGTGATTTCATTGGCGGTGAGGGCGCGGTTCTTCCCCTCTGGCAGCGCCACCCTGGTGACGGAGGTGCCGACGGCGGTGTCGCTGGTCGTGGCGATGGTGTTGCTTGAGGAGTTGACGTAAATCCGGTCGGTAGCGAGATGGTCGGCGTCCGTGGCGCAGCAGGCCAGGGACCGGGCGGCTGGTGGCGGCGTCAGGGTCACCGCCAGGATGGTGTAGGGCACATGGCCGGCGGGCTCGTCGTCCGGGCCCAGGAGCCGCAACTGTTCGTCGTAGGCTGGCGTGGACGGCCTTTCCGGCGGTTGTGGCGGTTTGGTCCGCCTGCAGGTTAGGCAATCCGGATTTCCGCATGACCATGACATGGCGCTCCACCTCCCTCGTCACCTGGCTTCGATGACCTTTTAAGTGGGCGCTCTTGGGTGGCGAAATAAGGCCTTTCCGAAACACCGGCGGCGCTGGGGCCCGGCTTCGAATAACGGGCTGTAAATCCCAATGCCACGGGTTTTCCCGCCTCTGTGTAGAAACTTCCCGCCACCCAGGCCGAAGGTCCGGCGGCTGCCTCCAGACGTGAGAAAAAACGGCGAATTAATCCTTTCGAGCGACACGGGGAAAATCCGCCGTTCGTGCGCTTATCCGCTCCAGCGGCTCTGGGTAGGGTGTTCCAAGGGTCTGTTCGACCAACAAGGAGCGCCAAATGACAAGAACAACAAGGCCCGCCGTCTTCCTGCCGAAAATCCTGGCGATCGCCGTCGCCTCCGGGCTCGGCGCCCAGGCACAGGCGGTGAACTTCACCATCGGCGAGATCGAGGGGCAGTTCGATTCGTCCCTGTCGGTGGGGGCTAGCTGGAGCACTGCCAAGCAGGACAAGGACCTGATCGGCATGGCCAACGGTGGTAACGGCTTCACCCAGACCAACGACGATGGCCGCCTGAACTTCAAGCGCGGCGAGACCTTCTCGAAGATCTTCAAGGGTATCCACGACCTCGAGCTGCGCTACGGCGACTTCGGTCTCTTCACCCGTGGCAAGTACTGGTACGACTTCGAGCTGAAGGACGAGAGCCGCCTGCACAAGGACATCAGCGACCACAATCGCAAGGAAGGCGCCAAGTCGTCCGGCGCCGAACTGCTCGATGCCTTCGTCTACTACAACTACGCCCTCGCCGAGCAGCCGGGCTCCGTGCGCCTCGGCAAGCAGGTGGTGAGCTGGGGCGAGAGCACCTTCATCCAGAACGGCATCAACGCCATCAACCCGATCGACGTGGCCGCCTTCCGCCGTCCCGGCGCGGAGATCAAGGAGGGCCTGATCCCGGTCAACATGTTCTACGTGCAGCAGAGCCTGACCGAGAACCTGTCCGCCGAAGCCTTCTACCAACTGGAGTGGGACCAGACCGTCATCGACAACTGCGGCACCTTCTTCTCCGGCGCCGACGTGGCCGCCGACGGCTGCGTCGACAACTACAATATCCTCGACCCCGCCACCATCAATTCGCTGCTGCCCTTCCAGTCCGCACTGGCCAGCATTGGCGTCAACGTCGAGCCGGAGGGCCTGCTGGTACCGCGCGGCCCCGACCGCGATGCGCGCGATTCCGGCCAGTACGGCCTGACCCTGCGCTGGCTGGGCGACGAGACCGAGTACGGCGCGTACCTGATCAACTACCACAGCCGCACGCCGATCGTGAGCTACAAGAACGCCGGCGTGGCGGACCTGTTCAACGCCCTGACCCTGGCCGGCGGCGCCCTGGCCCAGCCGATCCTGCTCGGGCGCGGCAGCTACTTCCTCGAATACCCCGAGGACATCCGCCTCTATGGCCTGAGCTTCTCCACCACGCTGCCCACCGGCACCGCCTGGAGCGGCGAGATCAGCTACCGGCCGAACATGCCGCTGCAACTCAACACCAGCGACCTGACCCCGCTGCTGGCCACCAGCGTGGCCGAAGGCTTCGCCACCGGCGGCGTCGCCGGGGCGCTGGCCCAGGCTGGGGCCGAGCACCAGGGCTACGTCCGCAAGGAAGTCACCCAGGTGCAGACCACCTTCACCCACTTCTTCGACCAGGTCATGGGCGCCAGCCGCTTCACCGTGGTGGGCGAAGTCGGCCTCACCCGCGTCAGCGGCATGAGCGACGAACTCGGCAAGCGCTACGGCCGCGACGCCGTGTTCGGCCTGCCGGAGAACCCGCTGGCCCAGGAACGCTACGGCTCCCACGGCTTCTTCACCTCGTCGTCCTGGGGCTACCGGGCGCGCGGCATCTGGGATTACCCGGACGTGTTCGCCGGGGTGAACCTCAAGCCGAACGTCGCCTGGTCCCATGACGTGTCCGGCTACGGCCCGGTGTTCAACGAGGGTTCCAAGGCCATCAGCGTCGGCCTGGACGCCGACTACCTGAACACCTACACCGCCAGCCTGTCCTACACCAATTTCTTCGGTGGCGACTACAACACCACGACCGACCGCGACTTCATCGCGCTCAGCTTCGGCGTGAACTTCTAAGGGCGGAGAACACCATGATCATTCGCAATACCCTGCTGCAATGCGGCGTCCTGGCCCTTGGTCTGTTGAGCGCCAACGTGATGGCGGCGGTTTCCGCCGACCAGGTGGCCAAGCTCGGCACCAGCCTGACCCCGCTGGGCGCCGAGAAGGCCGGCAACGCCGACGGCACCATTCCCGAGTGGACCGGCGGCCTGCCGACCAATGCCGCGTCGGTGGATTCGCGCGGCTTCCTCGGCGATCCGTTCCCCGGCGACCAGCCGCTGTTCACCATCACCGCGCAGAACCTCGACCAGTACAAGGACAAGCTGTCCGAAGGCCAGTTGGCGATGTTCAAGCGCTACCCGGACACCTACAAGATGCCGGTGTACACCACTCGCCGCTCCGCCGTGGTGCCCAAGGCGATCCAGGACGCGGCGAAGATCAGCGCGCAGAGGACCGAGCTGATCGAGGGCGGCAACGGCCTGAAGAACTTCAACGACAGCCGCTACTACGCCTTCCCGATCCCGCAGAACGGCCTGGAAGTGGTGTGGAACCACATCACCCGCTATCGCGGCGGCAACCTGCGGCGCACCATCGTCCAGGCCGCACCGCAGGCCAACGGCGCCTACAGCCTGGTCAACTTCGAGGACGAAGTGTCGTTCCCCAACAACATGGCCGACCTGCCGGCGGCCAAGGCGGAGAACGCCCTGCTGTTCTTCAAGCAGCGGGTCACCGCGCCGGCGCGCCTGGCCGGCAACGTGCTGCTGGTCCACGACTCCCTGGACCAGGTCAAGGAACCGCGCATGGCGTGGATCTACAACGCCGGCCAGCGTCGCGTACGGCGTGCCCCGCAGGTCGCCTACGACGGTCCCGGCACCGCCGCCGACGGCCTGCGCACCTCCGACAACTTCGATATGTTCAACGGTGCGCCGGACCGCTACGACTGGAAACTGGTCGGCAAGCGCGAGCTGTACATCCCGTACAACAACTTCCGCGTCGCCATGCCGACGGTGAAATACACCGACATCCTCAAGGTCGGCCACACCAACCAGGACCTGGCGCGCTACGAGCTGCACCGCGTCTGGGAAGTGGAAGCCACGCTGAAGAGTGGCGAGCGCAACATCTACGCCAAGCGCCGCTTCTTCATCGACGAGGATTCCTGGCAGATCGCCGTGTCCGAGCACTACGACGGTCGCGGCCAGCTCTGGCGGGTCGGCCAGGCCATGCTGGTGCAGCAGTTCCAGGTGGAAGTGCCGGTGTATGCCTTCGAAGCGCTGTACGACATCATTTCCGGCCGCTACCTGGCGATCGGCATGAACAATGAGGAAAAGCGCTCCGTCGAGTTCGGCATCAAGACCTCGGCCTCCGACTACACTCCGGCCGCACTGCGCACCGCTGGCGTGCGCTGATCCGGAAGGTCGTGAAGCGCCAGGCCCGGTGGGGGCCTGGCGCCCGCTTTTCCTTATTCCTGCATATTCATACTTAGGGGTGATGCAGCAGGCCCCTTCCTGGTGCGGCTAAGATCGATGGATCGCCTGCACAGGAAGAGCCGTAATGACCAGGCAAGCCAGTGTTCGAGTCCTCGATAGTCGACCGGCATTCTCCCAGCCATTGCCGCGCCTGCCCGCCAACCATGTGCCGCGTCCACGCCTGAGCCGGGTGCTGCGCGACAGTGCTTGCCGGCTGACGCTGATCAGCGCGCCGGCGGGGTTCGGCAAGAGCGTGCTGCTGGCAGAGTGCGCGCGCCAGGTTCCGAGCGGCACCCGGCTGGTCTGGCTCGACCTGCTCGGCCGTCCGCTCACCCCGGCCGAACTGCTCGGCCGGCTGTCGGCCGTCCTGCAGCGACCGCTCGAATCCGGCGACCCGCAGACCCTGCTGGGCAACCTGCTCAGCAGCATCGACCAGCCGCTGTGGATCGTTCTCGACGACTACCCCCGGCAGCCCTGCCCGGAACTGGACGACTGCCTGGACCGCCTGCTCGAACAGACCCCGGCCAGCCTGCGTTGGTGGATCGGCGGCCGCCGCCGGCCGTCCTGGAACCTGCCGCGCCTGCTGCTGCAAGGCGACCTGCTGGAAGTGGACGCCCAGGCCCTGGCCTTCAACGAAGACGAGCTGCGGGGCCTGCTGGGCGATCAGCACCCGGACGTGCACGGCGAACTGGTGGCCCGCCTGCTGCACGACTGCGAAGGCTGGCCGGCCGGCATCTGCCTGCTGCTGTTCAAGACCGACGCGACCGGCCTGCGCGAGCGCCTGGCGGCCGGCTCGACGCTGCTCGAGGACTATATCGAGCGCGAGGTGCTGCGCGATCTTCCCCCTGCGCTGGTCCAGCACCTGCGGGTGCTGGCGCATATCCCGCGCTTCTCCGCCGAACTCTGCGGGCAACTGCTGGACGAAGACGGCAACGCACTGCTCGATGAACTGCTTGGCCGCCAACTGTTCCTGCGTGGCCTGGACAGCGCCGGCCAGTGGTTCCGGCTATGGCGGCCGCTGGCGCTGATCCTCAGGCGCCAGTCCGGCGGCCAGCCGATCCAGGCGCACCTGCGGGCCTGCCGCTGGTTCTTCCTGCACGGCGATCCGCGCGAGGCGGTCGAACACGCGCTGTGGGCGGAGCAGCCGGAGGTGGCGGCCAGCTATCTTCAGCGCTTCGGCCAGGAACAACTGCTGGTCGGGCACAGCGTCACCCAGTTCCTGCAATGGCGCGCCGAGCTGCCGGCCTACCTGTTCGCCAGCACGCCGCGACTGATCTTCCTGCTCGGCTGGGCGCTGGTGACCTGCGGCCGCTTCGACGAAGTGGACGACGTCCTGGCCGACCTGAGCCGCTTCCTGCCTCAGGCCGATGCCCGTCGCCAGCGCCAGTTGCTGGCCCACTGGCAGGCGCTGCAAGGCATGCTGATGCGCCAGCGTGGCCTGCCCGGCGCCCGCCAGCATTGCCGGGAGGCGCTGGCGGGGCTGAGCGAGTCGGCCTGGTCGCAGCGCGTGCTCTGCTACCAGGCGCTGGCCCAGCAGGCCATGGCGCAGACCGAACTGGACGAAGCGCAACGCTGCTGCGAAGAGGGCCTGTTCCAGGCGCGGCACAGCGGCAGCCTGATCTACGAGGGGCTGCTGAACGTCGAGCGCATTCACCTGCACGGCATGCGTGGCGAATTTGCCCTCGGGGTGGAACTGGCCGAGCAGACCATCGGGCAGGTCTCCACCGCGCTGCGCCATGGTCCGGTCATCGGCCGCCTGCACATGCTGCGGGGCGCCATGCTGGCCGCCCAGGGCCGGTACGAGGAGGCCGGCAACGCCTACCGGCGCGGCATGCGCGAGGCGGAGCGCTGCGAGGACGCTTACCGCCTGTTCGGCTACTTCGGGCTGATCGAACTGGTCGCCGACCAGGGCGACTTCACCCAGGCCCTCAACCTGCTCCAGGAGGCGGAGCGGGTCATGCAGTGGCAGCACGTGCCGGAAGAGCGTTACCACGCGGTGCTGCAACTGGCCGGCGGCCTGCTGCACCTGCGCCGGGGAGAGCCGCGGCAGGCCCGCGAACTGTTCCAGGCGCTGCTGGAGCGCTATCGGCAACGCGGCCTGCTGGCGCCGTCCAGCTTCTACTGCCTGATGCTCCGCGCGCGCTTCGGCCTGGCCCTGTGCGACCTGCGCCTGGGTCGCCTGGGCGCCGCCCAGGAGGCCCTGCTGGCGCTGCGCGACGAAAGCCTGGTCGCCGGCCATGCGCCGCTGGTCTGCGAATGCCGCTTCGCCCTGGCCGAAGCGATGCTCACCGCCGGCCGGGCGTATCAGGCCGAACTCGAATTGCGCCGCGCCCTGGGCGAGGCGCAGCGCATGCGGCTGTTGCGCCCGCTGCAAGCCTTCTTCCGGCTGCATCCCGAACTGGTGCTGCGCCTGGCCAGCCCGGCCCAGCGCGAGAGCCTGCAACTGCTGCAACAGGCGCACGAGGAAGAACTGCCCCGCGACGACAACTCGCCGCTCAGCTCGCGCGAACTGGCGGTGCTGGCGCTGATCGCCCAGGGGCTGTCCAACCAGGAGATCGCCGAGCGGCTGTTCATCTCCCTGCACACGGTGAAGACCCACGCCCGGCGCATCCACAGCAAGCTCAAGGTCGAGCGCCGCACCCAGGCGGTGGCCCAGGCCAAGGCGCTGGGGCTGCTCGACTGACGCCCATTCCCGCATCGACGTAGCCCGGATGCAATCCGGGAATGCCGGCGCCTCCGCGTCCCCGGACTGTATCCGGACTACGGACGGCCAGGCGGCGCGATCGACTCCCCTCTCCCATTCATGGGAGAGGGGCCGGGGGAGAGGGGCGTGATTTCGGGCTGCGTCCTCGTCAGCCCTCTCCCCACGCGGGTGCCAGAAAGTGAAATCGCGCGCATGGCGCGCTCCTACGGTTGGAGCCCCGAGATTCGTGGCCTGGACGAAGTCCGGGACGCGGGTTGCCGGTTTTCCCGGATTGCATCCGGGCTACGGACTGTGAAGGGCTTACCCCGTAGGAGCGGCCCATGGCCGCGATTCGCGCGCATGGCGCGCTCCTACGTCGACGTAGCCCGGATGAAATCCGTGACAATAGGCTTCTCCGGATTGCATCCGGGCTGCGAACGGCCAGGCGGCACGATCGACTCCCCTCTCCCATTCATGGGAGAGGGGCTGGGGGAGAGGGATGTGATTTCGGGCAGCGTCCTCGTCAGCCCTCTCCCCACGCGGGTGCCAGAAAGTGAAATCGCGGGCATGGCGCGCTCCTACGGTTGGAGCCCCGAGATTCGTGGCCTGGACGAAGTCCGGGACGCGGGTTGCCGGTTTTCCCGGATTGCATCCGGGCTACGGA
>NZ_CAJFCI010000025.1:0-19869 GCF_904061905.1 Zestomonas carbonaria | reverse complement strand
ATTCGCGCGCATGGCGCGCTCCTACGTCGACGTAGCCCGGATGAAATCCGTGACAATAGGCTTCTCCGGATTGCATCCGGGCTGCGAACGGCCAGGCGGCGCGAACGACTCCCCTCTCCCATTCATGGGAGAGGGGCCGGGGGAGAGGGATGTGATTTCGGGCCGCGAAATGGTTCCCATCGAATCGCTCCGCCCCATCCCACGGGCACGCCCGTTGGTCCGATGAAGGCTGGCGGGATTTCGAATATTAACTGTATATTCATACAGTATCAGTCGGAGCCGCCGCCATGTCCGTTTCCCTCCCGCCGCGTGGTCGCGGCACCGCCAGCAACCCGCACAACCGCTTCGCCCCGACCCGCAGCGTGGCCGAGGACGATGGCTGGTATCAGGAAGAAACCCCGCCGAGCCTCGCCACCGAGGTGCGCCGCGAACAGGCCAGAACCGTGCTCACCCGCAACCAGTCGCCGGACGTCGGCTTCGACCGTTCGGTGAACCCTTATCGCGGCTGCGAGCACGGCTGCATCTACTGCTTCGCACGGCCCAGCCACGCCTACTGGGACCTGTCGCCGGGCATCGACTTCGAGACCCGGCTGATCGCCAAGACCAACCTCGCCAGCCGCCTGGAAGAAGAACTGAGCAAGCCCGGCTACGTGCCGCAGCCGATCGCCCTGGGCATCAACACCGACGCCTACCAGCCGATCGAGCGCGAGTACCGGCTGACCCGCCAGGCCCTGGAAATCTGCCTGCGTTACCGTCATCCGCTGCACCTGATCACCAAGAGCTCGCTGATTCTCCGCGACCTCGACCTGCTCGGCGAACTGGCCAGCCAGCGACTGGTCAGCGTGGCGTTCAGCCTGACCACCCTGGACGATGAGCTGAAACGCATCATGGAACCGCGCACCGCGGCGCCGTCGGCGCGCCTGCGGGCGATGCGCACGCTGCACGAGAACGGCGTGCCGGTCAGCGTGCTGTGCGCGCCGATGATCCCGATGATCAACGACATGGAACTGGAGCACCTGCTCGAAGCGGGCCGCGACGCCGGCGCGCGTTCGGCCGGTTACGTGCTGCTGCGCCTGCCGCTGGAGATCGCCGGACTGTTCGAGGAATGGCTGCAGGCACACTTCCCCGAGCGCGCCGAACATGTGATGAGCCTGATCCGCCAGAGCCGTGGCGGCAGGAACTACGACAGCCGCTTCGGCGCCCGCATGCGCGGCGAGGGCGTGTTCGCCGAACTGCTCGCCAAACGCTTCCGCCTGGCGATCAGGCGCCTCGGCCTCGATCATCGCGGCGAGCCGCCGCTGGACTGCTCGCGCTTCTGCCCGCCGGGTCGGCAGATGGCGCTGCTTTGACTGGGTTCCCGCGTTCGCGGGAATGACGGGGTGGTGAGGGAGGCCGTCCCTACGTGAAACGTCATCCCCGCGAACGCGGGGACCCAATAGAGCCGTAGGATGGGTGACAACCCATCATCGAACGCCTGTCACACCCTGCAAGAGATTCCTCGTCGCGCCGATGTGACGCTATCGCTGGCCGGAGAGTCAGTAGCCATGCACTCCACCGTCCCGCCCGAGCATCGAGGTCGCCGTATGAATGATCAATCCAGGAACGCCAGCCCCGAGAGCCATGAAAGCGCCGAACAGGCGCTGCGTACCATCGTCGAAGGCTTCCAGCGCTTTCGCCAGGAGGTGTTCCCGCAACAGGCGGCGCTGTTCAAGAAGCTCGCTCACGAGCAGACGCCACGGGCGATGTTCATCACCTGCGCCGACTCGCGCATCGTTCCCGAGCTGATCACCCAGAGTGCGCCGGGAGATCTGTTCGTCACCCGCAACGTCGGCAACGTGGTGCCGCCCTACGGGCAGATGAACGGCGGCGTGTCCACCGCCATCGAGTTCGCGGTGATGGCCCTCGGCGTGCACCACATCATCATCTGCGGGCATTCCGACTGCGGCGCGATGAAGGCGGTGCTCGACCCGCAGACCCTCGAGCGCATGCCGACGGTGAAGGCCTGGCTACGCCATGCCGAGGTGGCCAAGACAGTGGTGGCGGAGAACTGCTGCAGCAGCGGGCGCGATACCTACGAGGTGCTCACCGAGGAGAACGTCGTCGCCCAGCTCGACCACCTGCGCACCCACCCTTCGGTGGCGGCGCGCCTGGCCAGCGGCCAATTGTTCATCCACGGCTGGGTCTACGACATCGAAACCAGCGAGATCAGGGCCTACGACGCCGAAGAAGGCTGCTTCCTGCCGCTGGATGGCGACAAGCTGCCCATGGCCACGCCGCGGGCCCGCTACCCACAGGGTTGACCGGGACGGCCGCGCCGTTGGTGGAAAACGCTACGCGGTTTTCCGCCCTACCCCGCCACGCGCTGGCTGGCCTGTAGCTCCAGCTCCACGCCGAGCTGCTGCGACAGGCACGGCCAGCGTTTCCAGGCTGCTTCGATCTGCGGGCTGCTCAGGCGTTGGCGATAGGCCTGTACCGATTCCTGGCTGAAAGCGTCTTCCGGCAGCATCCCCTCCACCGCGTGGTGGACGGCTTCGTCGAGCTGGTTGGCGAAGGGTTCGCCGATCAACTGGTGGGCGATCAGGTTGGCCACCGTGGTATCCAGCGGGATCAGCGGCTGGCCGAGGTGGGTGATGTAGCGGTCGTTGACCTCTTCCACCAGCCGGTGGGCCAGGTAGGCTTCGTCGAGCAGGCCGTCGAGGCCGTCATGACCGGCCATCAGCGCCGGCGGTTCGAGGAAGAACTGCTCGGCGACCTTCAGCACCGGCTTGACCTGCTCCTCGATGCCGGCTTCGCGCGCCACCTGGTTGGCCGCCACCAGCACGTCCGGCACTTGTTCCACATACGCGATCACGAAGCGGGTCAGGGCGCCCAGCGCGTCCTCGGCCGGCAGGCGGATGGCCGGGTGCAGGCGCGGTAACTGGGCTTCGAGCTGGCGTTGCAACTGGCGGTTGGCGGCTTCGTGTTGCTGGGCACGTTGGATCAACTCTCGCAAAGCGGGGGTGTTCATGACGGCTCCTGGGGGTAGGACATGAAAGTCGAAACGCGAACATTGACCTTAGCCCGCTGGCGGCGCGGGCTAAGACGCGATTGACATAATTATGAAACGGTTATTCGCGAAGGATATATCCATTTTCGTATCAGATTGCCATTAGCGCCAGTCCGTGGCGTTTAGGACAAGGCTCCGGCGGCTTCAGCCATTTTCCTTTTCGCATTGCGGGGCGGAACCCGCTGTCTATACTCCGAAGCGAAAGGCGTTACCTGATGACACCCGACTGCGCACCTGAGTGTTGAGAGTCCGGCCGTTGATTCAGCAGTACCGACAGCCGCTCCCTTAACCGCAGGCACAGCCGGCGGGATAACAAGAACGATAAGGGGAACCCGCAATGATGCGACATCCACGAGCCTGGATGGGGATCCTGTTGTGGCCGATATTCATGCCGGCGCATGCCGACTGGACCGTGAATATGGCGCCGGGTGCAACGGCCGTCAGCCATGCAGTCTTCGATTTGCACATGACCATTTTCTGGGTCTGCGCGGTGATCGGCGTGCTGGTCTTCGGCGCGATGTTCTGGTCGATGCTGGTCCACCGCCGCTCCATCGGGCAGAAGGCCGCACATTTCCACGAGAGCACCACCGTGGAGGTCCTGTGGACCGTGGTGCCCTTCATCATCCTGGTGGTGATGGCGATCCCGGCGACCAAGACGCTGATCGAGATCTACGACCCCAGCGAGTCGGAGGTCGATATCCAGATCACCGGCTACCAGTGGAAGTGGCACTACAAGTACCTGGGCCAGGACGTCGAGTTCTTCAGCAACCTGGCCACTCCCCACGACCAGATCAACAACCGGGCACCCAAGGGCGAACACTACCTGCTGGAAGTGGATGAGCCGCTGGTGGTGCCGGTTGGCGCCAAGGTGCGCTTCCTGATCACCGCCGCCGACGTGATCCACTCCTGGTGGGTACCGGCCCTGGCGGTCAAGAAGGACGCCATTCCCGGCTTCGTCAACGAGGCTTGGACGCGCATCGAAGAGCCCGGCATCTTCCGTGGCCAGTGCACCGAGCTGTGCGGCAAGGACCACGGCTTCATGCCGGTGGTGGTCGAGGCGAAGTCCAAGGAAGACTTCGCCGCCTGGCTGGCCGAGCGCAAGGAGGCCGCTGCCGCCGAGCGCGAGCTGACCAGCAAGGAGTGGACCATGGAAGAGCTGATGGCGCGCGGCGAGAAGGCCTACAACGCCACCTGCGTGGCCTGCCACCAGGCAGGCGGCGAGGGCCTGCCGCCGATGTTCCCGGCGCTCAAGGGCTCGCCGATCGCCACCGGCCCTGCGGAGCCGCACATCGCGATCGTGGTCAACGGCAAGCCCGGCACCTCCATGGCGGCCTTCGGCAAGCAACTGTCCGAGGTCGACATCGCCGCCATCATCACCTACGAACGCAACGCCTGGGGCAACAAGGTCGGCGACATGGTCACGCCCAAAGACGTCCTCGCGTTCAAACAGGCTCAGGAGTAACGGACATGAGTGCAGTGATCGACCACGGTCATGCAGGGCATGACCATCACCACGGCCCGGCCAAGGGCCTGATGCGCTGGGTGCTGACCACCAACCACAAGGACATCGGCACGATGTACCTGTGGTTCAGCTTCGCCATGTTCCTGCTCGGCGGCTCCATGGCCATGGTGATCCGCGCCGAGCTGTTCCAGCCCGGCCTGCAGATCGTCCAGCCGGAATTCTTCAACCAGATGACCACCATGCACGGCCTGATCATGGTGTTCGGCGCGGTGATGCCGGCCTTCGTCGGCCTGGCCAACTGGATGATCCCGCTGATGATCGGCGCACCGGACATGGCCCTGCCGCGGATGAACAACTTCAGCTTCTGGCTGCTGCCGGCGGCCTTCGGCCTGCTGGTCTCGACCCTGTTCATGGAGGGCGGCGGGCCCAACTTCGGCTGGACCTTCTACGCGCCGCTGTCGACCACCTACGCGCCGGAAACCGTCACCTTCTTCATCTTCGCCATCCACCTGATGGGCATCAGCTCGATCATGGGCGCGATCAACGTGATCGCCACCATCCTCAACCTGCGCGCCCCGGGCATGACCCTGATGAAGATGCCGCTGTTCGTCTGGACCTGGCTGATCACCGCCTTCCTGCTGATCGCGGTGATGCCGGTGCTGGCCGGCTGCGTGACCATGATGCTGATGGACATCCACTTCGGCACCAGCTTCTTCAACGCCGCCGGCGGCGGCGACCCGGTGCTGTTCCAGCACGTGTTCTGGTTCTTCGGCCACCCCGAGGTGTACATCATGATCCTGCCCGCCTTCGGCGCGGTCAGCTCGATCATCCCGGCCTTCGCCCGCAAGCCGCTGTTCGGCTACACCTCGATGGTCTACGCCACGGCGAGCATCGCCTTCCTGTCGTTCATCGTCTGGGCGCACCACATGTTCACCGTGGGCATCCCGCTCACCGGCGAGCTGTTCTTCATGTACGCCACCATGCTGATCGCCGTGCCCACCGGGGTGAAGGTGTTCAACTGGGTGACCACCATGTGGCAGGGCTCGATGACCTTCGAAACGCCGATGCTGTTCTCGGTGGCCTTCGTCATCCTGTTCACCATCGGCGGTTTTTCCGGGCTGATGCTGGCCATCGCCCCGGCGGACTTCCAGTACCACGACACCTACTTCGTGGTGGCGCATTTCCACTACGTGCTGGTGCCCGGCGCGATCTTCGGCATCTTCGCCTCGGCCTACTACTGGCTGCCCAAGTGGACCGGCCACATGTACGACGAGACCCTGGCCAAGCTGCATTTCTGGATGAGCTTCATCGGCATGAACCTGGCGTTCTTCCCGATGCACTTCGTCGGCCTGGCCGGCATGCCGAGGCGGATTCCCGACTACAACCTGCAGTTCGCCGACTTCAACATGATCTCGTCGATCGGCGCGTTCACCTTCGGCATCACCCAGTTCCTGTTCCTGTTCATCGTCATCAAGTGCATCAGGAGCGGCAAGCCGGCCCCGGCCAAGCCCTGGGACGGGGCCGACGGACTGGAGTGGACGGTGCCCTCGCCGGCGCCCTACCACACCTTCAGCACGCCGCCGGAAGTGAAGTGAGCGGATCGATGAAAGCCGCTGGAGGCTTGAGCGAGGAGTTCTGCCATGAGTGAGATGCCGGTACGCCGCCTCGTGGGACGACTACTGCTTGTGGTGGTGGCCATGTTCGCCTTCGGCTTCGCGCTGGTGCCGATCTACGAGGTGATGTGCCAGGCCTTCGGCATCAACGGCAAGACCGCCGGCGCCTATCAGGGCCAGCAGGCCACGGACGAGACGCGCCAGGTGCGCGTGCAGTTCCTCGCCACCAACGCCGCCGGCATGGTCTGGGAGTTCGGCCCGCAGGCCGATGAGCTGCTGGTCCACCCCGGCGAGAGCCGCGACATGCTGTTCATCGCCCACAACCCGACCGACGTGCCGATGACCGCCCAGGCGATCCCCAGCGTGGCGCCTTCCAAGGCCGCGGCCTTCTTCCACAAGACCGAGTGTTTCTGCTTCACCCAGCAGGTGCTGCAACCGGGCGAACGCATCGAGATGCCGGTGCGCTTCATCGTCGACCGGGACCTGCCGGCGGACGTGAAGCACCTGACCCTGGCCTACACCCTGTTCGATATCACTGCGCGTAAACCGCCTGTAGCCCAGGCGACTCCATAAGGAGAACAACAATGTCGAGTCACGAGCAGTATTACGTTCCCGCCCAGAGCAAGTGGCCGATCATCGCCACCATCGGCCTGCTGGTCAGCGTCTTCGGCGTGGGCACCTGGTTCAACGACATGTCGGCCAACCGCGAGGAATCCAACGGTCCGCTGATCTTCTTCGTCGGCGGCCTGATCCTCGCCTACATGCTGTTCGGCTGGTTCGGCAACGTCATCAAGGAGAGCCGCGAAGGGCTGTACAGCGCGCAGATGGACCGCTCGTTCCGCTGGGGCATGAGCTGGTTCATCTTCTCCGAGGTGATGTTCTTCGCCGCCTTCTTCGGCGCGCTGTTCTACATCCGCACCTTCGCCGGCCCGTGGCTCGGCGGCGAGGGCGACAAGGGCGTCAGCAACATGCTCTGGGAAGGCTTCGAATACACCTGGCCGCTGCTCAGCAACCCGGACTCCAAGCTGTTCCCGCCGCCGAGCGCGGTGATCGACCCCTGGCACCTGCCGCTGATCAACACCATCCTGCTGGTCAGCTCCAGCTTCACCGTGACCTTCGCCCACCACGCCCTGCGCAAGAACAAGCGTGGCCCGCTGAAGATATGGCTGGCGCTGACCATCCTGCTCGGCGTGGTGTTCCTGTTCTTCCAGGCCGAAGAGTACATCGAGGCCTACCAGGAACTGGGCCTGACCCTGGGCTCGGGGATCTACGGCGCGACCTTCTTCATGCTCACCGGCTTCCACGGCGCCCACGTGACCCTCGGCGCGCTGATCCTGACGATCATGCTGATCCGCATCCTGCGCGGCCACTTCGACGCCGAGCATCACTTCGGCTTCGAGGCGGCGAGCTGGTACTGGCACTTCGTGGACGTGGTGTGGATCGGGTTGTTCATCTTCGTGTACGTGCTTTGAAGGCAGCGGCAAGCTGCAAGAAAGAGCACGATGGGGACAACTTGAGGCTTGGAGCTTGCCGCTTGCAGCTACCAAGTGACATGCGACACCAGTTGGCCTGAGTAGAAGCCCCAGGCGACCAGCGCCAGGGTGATGGCGGCGAGGATGACCCGCACGGTCAGGGCGTTGACCACACGTGAACCGTGGCCTTCGTCCTTGACCAGGAAGAACAGGCCGCTGAACAGGCTGACCACGGTGGCCAGCAACATGAGGACGATCGCAGCCTTGAGCATGGCGTGACTCCGGGGGAAGGGGATGCAGTTGAGTATAGCCAGACGTCATGGCGCCTTCGGGAGGCCGGCATGAGCCGCTTCCGTCCCGGCCTGCTGCCGAGCCTGCTGGTGGCCGCTTTGCTGCCGCTGCTGGTCGGCCTGGGTTTCTGGCAACTGTCCCGCGCCGAGGAGAAGCGCCTGCTGCTGGCCAGCTACGAGGTGCGCCGCGTCGCCGAACCGATCAGCATCGACGAGCTGGAGCGCAGCGCCGATCCGGCCTACCGGCGGGTGACGCTGCACGGCCACTTCGACGACCGGCACAGCCTGCTGCTGGACAACCGCATCCACGCCGGCCGGGTCGGCGTCGAGCTGCTGCAACCCTTCTACGACCAGGCCAGCGGGCTCTGGCTGCTGGTCAACCGGGGCTGGCTGCCCTGGCCGGATCGCCGCGTGCCGCCGGCCTTCGACACCCCGGAGGGCGCGCAGGCGCTGCGTGCCTGGGTCTACGTGCCGCCAGGGGCGAATTTCCGCTTGCAGGCCGATCCCAGCGGAGGCGCCTGGCCACGGCTGGTCACCGCCGTCGATCCGCGCGGGCTCTGGAAACAACTGGGGCGCGGCGGGCTGCCGCTGGAGCTGCGCCTGGAGCCGGGCCCGGCGGCCTATGTCGCCGACTGGCCGGTGGTCGCCATGAGCCCGGAAAAACACACCGGCTATGCCGTGCAGTGGTTCGCCATGGCGGCGGCACTGGGTGGCCTGTTCATCTATCTCGGAGTGCACAACGCACGGGGGAATTCGCATGGGCGTCAGCATGAATCCAGCCACCGACCTGCCTGAGCCGCGCCATCGCAGCCGCGGCCGCTGGCAGTTCGTCTTCCTGTTGCTGGTGGCGATCGGTCCGATGCTGCTGGCCTCGGCCATGTACAAGTGGCGCTTCTGGGTACCGGAGGCGCGCAACTACCACGGCACCCTGATCGGCGACGGCCGGACTCTCGCCGACCTCGGCGTGCCGACCGGCGGCGAAGAGCGCTGGCAACTGGTGGTCACCACCCCGGACAGTTGCACGGCGGACTGCCGCGAGCTGGTCTACCTGGCCCGGCAGGTCAACATCGGCCTGGCCCGCGAAGCGGCGCGCGCCAGCCACGCGCTGGCCAGCGGCGAACCGCTGGCGGCCGACTACGACGCGCTGCTGCAGCGCGAATACCCGAAGCTCGTGCGCTATCCGCTGGACCGCCAGCACTACCAGGGCCTCGACGATGGCGGCGCCACGCCGAGGCTGTGGATCGTCGATCCGCACGGCAACCTGGTGCTGCGCTATGAGCGCGGGGTCAACGGCAAGGGCGTGCTCAACGACCTGCGCCTGCTGCTGAAACTCTCGCATATCGGCTGAGGAGGTCCTGATGCTGCGCAAGCCCGGCTACCGACTCGCGCTGTTCGCCACCCTGCTGGCCACCGTGGTGGTGCTGCTCGGCGCCTACACCCGGCTGACCCACGCCGGCCTCGGCTGCCCGGACTGGCCGGGCTGCTACGGCTTCCTCGGCGTGCCGATGAGCGAGCACAAGCAGGCCCTGGCCGAAGCGCGCTTCCCCGATGCTCCGGTGGAGGTGGCCAAGGGCTGGTACGAGATGATCCACCGCTACTTCGCCGGCACCCTCGGCCTGGTCATCCTCGCCCTGGCGGTGCAGGCCCTGCGCCGTCGCGACGAGCCGGGCCAGCCGCTGAAACTGCCGTTGCTGCTGCTCGGCCTGGTCATCCTGCAGGCGGCCTTTGGCATGTGGACCGTCACCCTCAAGCTCTGGCCGCAGGTGGTCACCGCTCACCTGCTCGGCGGCTTCGCCACCCTCGCCCTGCTGTTCCTGCTGACCCTGCGATTGTCCGGCGCCTTCCCGGCGTTGCCGGCGCTGTCCACGAGGCTGCGCGCCCTGGCGGGCGTGGCGCTGGCGCTGGTGATCGGGCAGATCGCCCTGGGCGGTTGGGTCAGCTCCAACTATGCGGCGGTGGCCTGCGTCGACCTGCCCACCTGCCACGGCGAATGGTGGCCGGCCATGGACTTCGCCAACGGTTTCCACCTGACCCAGCACATCGGCCCCAACTACCTCGGTGGGCAGCTCGACAGCGACGCGCGCACCGCCATCCACATGAGTCACCGCCTCGGCGCGCTGCTGGTGACCCTGGTGCTGCTGGTGCTGGCCTGGCGCCTGCACGCCGCCGGCCTCGGGCGCCTGGCCGCGCTGCTGGTGCTGGCGCTGGCCGCGCAGGTCGGGCTCGGCATCAGCAACGTGCTGCTGCACCTGCCGCTGCCGGTGGCGGTGGCGCACAACGGCGGTGGCGCCGCGCTGCTGCTGGCGCTGGTGCTGGTCAACTACCGCCTGAGGTCCATGCGCGCAGGAGCGAGCGCTGCTCGCGAACCCGCCGGACCTGCCGGCACGGTGGGTTCGCGGGCAGAAGGCTGGGCATCCCCCTCTGCTCCCGCACGGTTTGCTGGATTCCCGCAGGCGCGGGAATGACAAGGGTTCGACCGTCATCCCCGGCGCGGGCCGTCACTGGCGCGGGGCCCAAAAAAGACGGTGTGGATAACAAGAAGGAGAGACACCATGGCCACTCTGCTGCGTAGCCAAACCGTCGAACACGCAACCTGGCGCGACTACCTCGAGCTGACCAAGCCCAAGGTGGTGGTGCTGATGCTGATCACCTCGCTGGTCGGCATGTTCCTCGCCACCCGCGCCGGGGTGCCCTGGACGGTGCTGCTGTTCGGCAACCTCGGCATCGGCCTGTGCGCGGGCGCGGCGGCGGCGGTCAACCACGTGGTGGACCGGCGCATCGACTCGATCATGGCGCGCACCCACAAGCGCCCGGTCACCGCCGGGCGGGTGTCGCCGGTGGCGGCGCTGCTCTTCGCGCTGGTCCTGGCGCTGCTCGGCCAGGCCCTGCTGCTGGCCTTCACCAACGATCTGACCGCCTGGCTGACCCTCGCTTCTCTGCTCGGCTACGCGGTGCTCTACACCGGCTTCCTCAAGCGCGCCACGCCGCAGAACATCGTCATCGGCGGGCTGGCTGGCGCCGCGCCGCCGCTGCTCGGCTGGGTCGCGGTGACCGGCCACCTGTCCGCCGAGCCGCTGCTGCTGGTGCTGATCATTTTCGCCTGGACCCCGCCGCACTTCTGGGCCCTGGCCATCCACCGCAAGGCCGAGTACGCCAAGGCCGACATCCCCATGCTGCCGGTGACCCACGGCGAGCACTACACCAAGGTGCACATCCTGCTCTACACCCTGGTGCTGCTGGCGGTGAGCCTGCTGCCGTTCGCCATCCACATGAGCGGCCCTCTGTACCTGGCGGCCGCCCTGATCCTCGGCGGCCGCTTCCTGCAATGGGCCTGGGTGCTGTACCGTGACAGCAAGCCGCACGCGGCGATAAAGACCTTCAAGTACTCTATCGCCTACCTGTTCCTGCTGTTCATCGCCCTTTTGGTGGACCACTATTTGTTGCTCAATCTATGAAGCAGCCTCAAAGTGGCTGCGCTTGGCCATGCTGCGTTAAAAATGGCCTCGGAATGCTCATTTACAGGTCGTAAACTCCGCTTCCTCGGCCATTTTCGCCTGGCTTGACCTTCGCTCGCCGACTTTGAGACCGCTTCATGACCCGAATCCAGAAAACCCTGTTCGTCCTCATCGCCATCGTCGCGGTGGTCTTCGGCCTGACCGTGCACAAGGTCCTCAACGGGCGCAGCCAGGGCGACCCGGCCGCGATGATCGACGCCGGCATCATCCTCCTGCCGCAGAGCCGCCAGATGCCGACGCTGACCCTCACCGACCAGGACGGCCAGGCGATCTCGGTCGACCAGCTCAAGGGCCAGTGGAGCCTACTGTTCTTCGGCTACACCTTCTGCCCGGACATCTGCCCGGCGACCCTCGCCCAGGTGCGCGACCTGAAGAGCAAGCTGCCGCCGGAAGCGGTGGAGCGGCTGCGCGTGGTGCTGGTCAGCGTCGATCCCCAGCGCGACACGCCGGAACAGCTCAAGCAGTACCTGGGCTACTTCGACGCCGGCTTCCAGGGCCTGACCGGCGAACTGGCGGACATCCAGAAGTTCGCCAACGCGGTGAGCATCCCGTTCATCCCGGCGGACACCAGCAAGCCCAACTACACCGTCGACCACAGCGGCAACCTGGTGATCCTCGGCCCGGACGGCACCCAGCGCGGCTTCATCCGCGCGCCGCTGAACAACCAGAAGCTGGCCGCGCAGTTGCCGGTATTGCTCGGCAGCGAGGGGTGATTACACGGTGTACTCGACTCCGTAGGATGGGTGACAACCCATCGATATCACGTGGTCAGGGCTGCAACTGCTGCAGGTAGGCGGCGACTGCGTCGATGTTGCGTTCGGTGAGGCGGGGGGCGATCGACAGCATGATCGAGCCGGCCCGGCTGGGGTCCCGTTCGCGGTACTTGTTGAGGGTCCGGCTCAGGTATTCGGCTGGCTGTCCGGCCAGGCGGGGGGCGTCTTCCTTGCCGAGGCCCTGTTCCCCGTGGCAGCCCATGCAGACCTGGCTGAACAGCGTCCGGCCCTCTGCCAGGATGTCGTCGCCGGCCTGTGCCTGCCGTGCCTTGACCTCCTGCTGGCTGTAGTAGACGGCGATGTTGATCCGCTCCTCGATGCCGAGCATCTTCGCCGCCTGATTCATCACGAAGTCGGTGCGGCGGCCATCGACGTACTGCTCGAAGGCGTCGAACAGGTAGCGCGGGCTCTGTCCGGCCAGGTTGGGGATGTGCTCGCGTTTGCTGTTGCCGTCCTCGCCGTGGCAGTAGCCGCACAGCGTGATGCGTTCGTGGCCGTCCTCGTAGGCCGTGGCGCGCTGTTCGGGGTTGCCCATGATGGCCTCGAAGCGCGCCAACGGGCTTTCGTCGGCCTGGGCGAGGCTGCCGAGGCAGAAAAGAAATGGAAGAAACGATGTGCGCATGAACGATTCCAGACCCTGCCGGTTCGGCGAGCCGCCAACTCTAGGCAGGGGCGCAGCCGGGGATGCTGATCTGGCTCAATGAATGCGCGGCGGGAATGAGACGAGGCTCTCAAAAAACTTCATGGAGAAGTGCTTGGGCGGCCCGCCACAAAGCACGAAGCCCGCTACGGGAGCGGGCTTCGTGTCGGGCAGGGGCAGGCGCAGGCGCTTAGAAGGCCGGGACCACGGCACCCTGATACTTCTCCTCGATGAACTTCTTCACCTCGGCGCTGTGCAGGGCATTGGTCAGCTTCTGTACGGAGTCGCTGTCCTTGTTGTCCGGACGGGCGACCAGGATGTTCACGTAGGGCGAGTCGCTGCCTTCGATGACCAGCGCGTCCTGGGTCGGGTTGAGCTTGGCTTCCAGGGCGTAGTTGGTGTTGATCAGCGCCAGGTCCACCTGGCTCAGCACGCGCGGCAGGGTCGCCGCTTCCAGTTCACGCACCTTGATGCCCTTCGGGTTCTCGGCGATGTCCTTGGGCGTGGCGGCGATGTTGCTGTTGTCCTTGAGCTTGATCACGCCGGCCTTGTCCAGCAGCAGCAGGGCGCGGCCGCCGTTGGTGGCGTCGTTGGGGATGGCCACGGTGGCGCCCTGGGGCAGCTCGTCGAGGCTCTTGATCTTGCTGGAGTAGGCGCCGAACGGCTCGACGTGCACACCGGCCACGCTCACCAGGTCGGTCTTGCGGCTGGCGTTGAACTCGTCCAGGTACGGCTGGTGCTGGAAGAAGTTGGCGTCCAGGTTCTTCTGCTGGACCTGCAGGTTGGGCTGCACGTAGTCGGTGAACACGCGGACCTTCAGCTCGACACCTTCCTTGGCCAGGATCGGTTTGACGAACTCGAGGATCTCCGCGTGCGGCACCGGGGTGGCGGCGACGCTGAGGGTTTCCGCCGCCTGGACGGTGTTGAAGGTAGCGAGGACGGCCAGACCGGCCAACAGTTTTTTCATCGTTCGACTCCTTGTGGGATGGAGGCGGGGCTCGGTGGATGACCGGTCTCCCGCGATCGTTCTACTTACGGATTCCCTATTTGCGGGAGAAATGCACCACCAGCTTGTCGCCGGCGGATTGCAGGATCTGCACGAGGATCAGCAGCAGCACCACGGTGACCGCCATGACGTCCGGCTGGTAGCGCTGGTAGCCGTAGCGCACCGCCAGGTCGCCGAGGCCGCCGCCGCCGATCAGGCCGCTCATCGCGGTGTAGGAGACCAGGGTGATGGCGGTGACGGTGATCGCCGCGACGATGCCCGGCCGCGCTTCCGGCAGCAGGGCGTTGAAGATGATCTGCCGGGTGGTCGCGCCCATCGCCTGGGTGGCCTCGATGATGCCGCGGTCCACTTCGCGCAGCGCGGTCTCCACCAGCCGCGCGAAGAACGGCGTGGCACCCACCACCAGCGGCGGGATGGCGCCGGCGACGCCCAGCGAGGTGCCGACGATCAGCTCGGTGAAGGGGATCATCAGGATCAGCAGGATGACGAACGGCACCGAGCGCAGCAGGTTGACCACGAAGGACATCAGCCGGTAGGCGGTGGGCTGTTCGAGCAACTGGCGCGGGCCGGCGAGGAACAGCAGCACGCCCAGCGGCAGGCCGAGCAGCACGGTGAACAGCAGCGAGCCGCCGAGCATGTTCAGGGTGTCGAGCGTGGCCTGCCAGATTTCCGGCCAGAACACGTTGGGCAGGAATTTCTCGAGCATCAGCGCAGCACCTCCAGATGCACGTCGGCGGCGTGGAAGCGCGCCAGCGCGGCGTCCAGGTCGCCGCCGGTGAGGGCCAGGGTGAGCTGGCCGTACGGGGTGTCCTTGATGCGGTCGATGCGCCCGGCGAGGATGCTGTAGTCCACCCCGGTCTCGCGCGCCACGGTGCCGAGCAGCGGCGCGTAGGTGGCTTCGCCCTGGAAGGTCAGGCGCAGGATGCGGCCCGGCACGTGGGCGAAATCGTCGCGCTGTTCGTTCTCGTCGACGTGCTCGTCCTCCATCACGAAGCGCTTGGTGGTCGGGTGCTGCGGATGCAGGAACACCCGGGCCACCGGGCCTTGTTCGACGATCAGGCCGGCGTCCATCACCGCCACGCGGTCACAGACCCGGCGGATCACGTCCATCTCGTGGGTGATCAGCACGATGGTCAGCTTCAGTTCGCGATTGATCTCGGCGAGCAGTTGCAGCACCGAGGAGGTGGTCTGCGGGTCGAGGGCGCTGGTGGCTTCGTCGCAGAGCAGGATCTTCGGCCGGGTGGCCAGGGCGCGGGCGATGCCGACGCGCTGCTTCTGGCCGCCGGAGAGCTGCGCCGGGTACTTGTCGGCCTGCTCGGCGAGACCGACTCGCTCCAGCAGCTCGGCGACCCGCGCGGCGATGGCGGCGCGGTCCAGTTCGCCGGCCAGCTTCAGCGGCATGGCGACATTCTCGGCGACGGTCTTCGAGGACAGCAGGTTGAAGTGCTGGAAGATCATCCCGACCCGCTGGCGGAAGCGGCGCAGGCCGTGCTTGTCCAGTGCGGTGACGTCTTCGCCGTCGATCACGATGCGCCCGCCGGAGGGTTCCTCGAGGCGGTTGATCAGGCGCAGCAGGGTGCTCTTGCCGGCGCCGGAATGGCCGATCAGGCCGAACACCTCGCCGGCGGCGACAGACAGATCGGTGGGCTGCAGCGCGGGAATGCTGCGACCGTTGACGAGATACGCCTTATGGACGCGGTCGAATTCGATCACTGGTTGAACCTTATGGGTACACGATTTGGAAGCGCGAGGCGCGCGATCGCCGGGTGGGCGAAAGGCACGGGCTCCAACGACTCTAGGCGGTTGGCCGAAGGCGCGCATTCTAGCCCGACTGCTTATGCAATCTTAGTTTTTGTTCTTCGGATTGCCTTCTAAAAAGGCATAAGCCGATGGGCGGTGATGCCATGACCCCGTGTCTCGGGGTTGGTGGGCTGAAGCCCACCCTACGCCGGACGGTCCTACGGGTTGCGCGGGCTCAGGACCAGGCGCGGCGTTTCGTCGGGCTTGAGGTCCTGCACCAGGCGCAGGGCATAGCCGGGTTGCAGGCGCTTGACCCGTGCCGAGAGCAGCGAGGCGACCCAGGGGTAGTCCTTGGCCTGGCGTACCTGCACGCGCACCGCGCAGTCGTAATGCACCACGTCGGCGGCGACGCTGTCGAGCAGGTCGCGCAGCGCTTCGTTGTCATGGCTGTCGAGCATCGGCAGCGGCACCACGCTGGTCTTGGCGTTCGGGTCGATCAGCAGCGGCCGGAAGCGCGCCGATTCGCTGACCTGGGGCTGGATCGCCGCAGCCTGGCGCTCGGCGGCCTCGCGCAGTTGGCGGGCCTGTTCGAGACGCGCGGCTTCTTCCCGGGCCTTGGCCTCGGCGGCGGCGCGGGCCATGGCGGCCTGCTGCTCGGTGCTGCGTGCCTGGCCGATCGCCTCGTCCAGGCCGGTGGTCAGCGCCGGTGCCTGCGGCATCAGGCCGCGCGCCCTGCCGAGGGCCTGGGCGGCGCTGTCCAGGTCGCCGCGTTGCAGGGCGCCCTGGCCCTGTTGCAGGTAGGCGTCGGCGAGGCGGCGTTGCAGGGATTCCAGGCGGGTATCGCCGGCGGCGCGCGGTTGCAGGGCGGCGAGCTGTTCGTCGGCGCGTTCCAGCTCGCCGCGTTCGATGCTCTGTTCGAGCTGGGAGAAGGCGCTGACCAGTTCGTCGACCGGTAGCGTGGCGACTTGCTGCGGCGCGCTCTGGCAGGCGGACAACAGCAGGGAAAGTGCGGCTATCGCCAGGTAACGTGAGGTGAACAACGACATTTCTGTTGACTCTCGGTTCTCGCGAAAACGCGCCAGTCTACACCGCCGGAGGCGTCGGGTGGAAAACCGCGGCTGGGAATGCGCAATGGGTGGCACTGGCCACCTGTGTTCAGGCGCGCCTGGGAAGCGCCAGGCTGAACAGGAACAGCGTGGCGGCGGCGACCACGATGGACGGTCCGGCCGGGGTGTCCTGGAACCAGGACAACGCCAGCCCGCCACTTACCGCCAGCAGGCCGAGCAGGCTGGCGCCGATGGCCATCTGCTCGGGGGTGCGCGCGTGGCGCTGGGCGGCGGCGGCGGGGATGATCAGCAGCGAAGTGATCAGCAGCACGCCGACGATCTTCATCGCCACGGCGATCACCACGGCGATCAGCAGCATCAGCGCCAGGCGCAGTCCGGCCACCGGCAGGCCCTCGACCCTGGCCAGCTCCTCGTGCACGGTGACCGCCAGCAACGGCCGCCACAGGCCGCACAGGGCGAGCAGCACCAGCGCGCTGCCGCCGACGATCCAGGCCAGGTCGGTGGGCGACACCGCCAGCAGGTCGCCGAACAGGTAGGCCATCAGGTCGATGCGCACGTCCTTCATGAAGCTCAGCGCCACCAGGCCGAGGGACAGGGTGGTCGGCGCGAGGATGCCGAGCAGGGTGTCCGAGGCCAGCGGCTGGCGCTGTTGCAGGGTGACCAGGACGAGCGCCAGCAGCAGGCAGCCAGCGGTCACCGCCAGGGTCGGGCTGAGGCCCAGCAGCAGGCCGAGGGCGACGCCGAGCAGCGCGGCGTGGGACAGGGTGTCGCCGAAATAGGCCATGCGCCGCCAGACCACGAAGGAGCCGAGCGGGCCGGCGACCAGGGCCAGGGTCAGGCCGGCGATCAGCGCGTTGAGCAGGAAATCAGGCATGTTTGCAGCCATCTCCGTGCACGTGGCCGCTCACCGGACCGTGGATGGTCAGGCCGGGTTCGCTGACCACCGTACCGTGCAGGTCGTGGGCGTGGTCGTGATGGTGGTGGTAGACCGCCAGGGCCGGCGCCGCCTGGCCGAACATCTCGACGAAGGCCGGGTCGTTGCCGACCTGTTCCGGGTGCCCGGAGCAGCACACGTGATGGTTGAGGCAGACCACCTGGTCGGTGGTGCTCATCACCAGGTGCAGGTCGTGGGAAACCATCAGCACGCCGCAGCCGTGGCGGTCGCGCAGTTCGGTGATCAGCCGGTACAGCTCGGCCTGCCCGGCCACGTCGACGCCCTGCACCGGCTCGTCGAGGACCAGCAGTTCCGGTTCGCGCAGCAGCGCGCGGGCCAGTAGCACGCGCTGCATCTCGCCGCCGGAGATCTTCTGCAACGGGCTGTCGATCACCTGTTCGGCGCCCACCTCGACCAGCGCCGCCAGGGCGCTGGCGCGGTCCACGCCCGGCACCAGGCGCAGGAAGCGCAGCACGGAAAGCGGCAGGGTGGCGTCGACGTGCAGCTTCTGCGGCATGTAGCCGATGCGCAGGCGCGGCTTGCGCTTGATCCGCCCGCTGTCCGGGGTGAGCAGGCCGAGCACGGTGCGCACCAGGGTGGTCTTGCCGGCGCCGTTGGGGCCGATCAGGGTGACGATCTCGCCCGGGTGCACGCGCAGTTGCACGTCGCTGAGCACCGCCTGCCCGGCGAAGCCGACGGAGACGCCGTCGAGCTGGATCAGCGGCTTGCTCATCAGGGTTTCCGGCAACCGGCGCAGACGCCGACCACTTCGACGGTCTGCTGTTCGACGCTGAAGCCCACTTCGCGGGCGCTGTCGACGATGGCCTGGCTGATCGACGGTTGCTCCAGCTCGATGGCGGCGTGGCAGTTGCGGCAGATCAGGAACTGGCCCTGGTGCGCGTGGGTCGGGTGGTTGCAGCCGACGAAGGCGTTCAGCGAGGCGATGCGGTGCACCAGGCCGTTCTCGAGCAGGAAGTCCAGCGCCCGATAGACGGTTGGCGGCGCGGCGCGGCGGCCGTCCTCCTCGGTCAGCACGCCGAGGATGTCGTAGGCGCCGAGCGGCTTGTGGCTCTGCCAGACCAGTTCCAGCACGCGCTTGCGCAGCGCGGTCAGGCGCAGGCCCTGGCGCGCGCAAAGTGCCTCGGCCTCGGCCAGGGCGTTGTGCACGCAGTGGGAATGGTCGTGGGGGCGCGAGGCTAGCGGGGTGACGGTCATGGAAGCAGCGACGTTGGCGGACAGAGACGTTATTCTATTACTCTTTGCCCCGAGAGTGTGTGTCCGTGTTTCGATCCCTCTGCGTCCTGCTGTTCTGCGCCCTGACCGCCACCGCCCAGGCCGAAGTGCGCCTCCTGACCAGTATCAAACCCCTGCAACTGATCGCCGCCGCCGTGCAGGACGGCGCCGGTACGCCCGACGTGCTGCTGCCGCCGGGCGCCTCGCCGCACCATTACGCGCTGCGTCCGTCCGACGTGCGGCGGGTAGCCGAGGCCGATCTGCTGTACTGGATCGGCCCCGACATGGAAGGCTTCCTGCCTCGCGTGCTGAGCGGCCGCCGCGCGCCGAGCGTCGCCGTGCAGGAACTGCCCGGCCTGCACCTGCGGCATTTCGCCGAGCACCATGACGAGGAAGGCCACGACGATCACGACCACGATCATCGCCCCGGCAGCCTGGACGCCCACCTCTGGCTGCTGCCGGCCAACGCGCGGGTGATCGCCGCGAAGATGGTCGCCGACCTCATTGCCGCCGATCCGGCGGGCGCCGAGCGCTACCAGGCCAACCTGGCGGCCTTCGAGACGCGCCTGGAGGCCCTCGATGCGCGCCTCAAGCAGCGTCTCGCCAGGCAGGCCGGCAAGCCCTATTTCGTGTTCCACGAAGCCTTCGACTACTTCGAGGCGGCCTATGGCCTCAAGCACGCCGGGGTGTTCAGCGTGGGCCAGGAAGTCCAGCCGGGCGCCCGCCACGTCGCCGAGCTGCGCGCGCGCCTGCAGAAGGCGGGGCCGAGTTGCCTGTTCAGCGAACCGCCGCTGCGCCCGCGCCTGGCCGAGACCCTGACCGCCGGGCTGCCGGTCAGGCTGGCCGAGCTGGATGCCCTGGGCAGCGACGTGAAGGTGGACGCGCGGGGCTACGAACGCCTGCTGGAGAACCTCGCCGAAGGGCTGGGCGGCTGCCTGGAAGCGCTCTAAGCCGCATCGACCTTGATTGGATCCCCGCGTTCGCGCACTACTGTCCGGAATATTTTCGAGGGGGCGTCTGGAGGGCTTGCGGGGGCTGAAGGCACGGGTTAAACCGTTGAGCGCCAACTCAACCTCAC
>NZ_CAJFCI010000024.1:48243-68503 GCF_904061905.1 Zestomonas carbonaria | reverse complement strand
CTGGATCCGCGTGGCGCAGAACTGGGCTGGCGGCGCCTGGGGCCACCTGGCCATCCCGCGCATCGGCCACGAGGTGATCGTCGACTTCCTCGACGGCGACCCGGACCAGCCGATCGTCACCGGGCGCACCTACCACGTGGTCAACCGCCCGCCGTACAAGCTGCCCGCCCTGAACACCCTGGCTACGGTGAAGAGCAAGGAACACCAGGGCGACCGCGCCAACGAACTGCGCATCGACGACACCCACGGCGAGATCAGCGCCGCGCTGATGAGCGAGCACGGGCGCACGGAACTGCACCTGGGCTATCTGACCCACCCGCGTCCCAACGGCGGCGAACCGCGTGGCGAAGGCTTCGAGCTGCGTACCGACGAGCACGGCGCCGTCCGCGCCGCCAAGGGCCTGCTGCTGAGCAGCGAGGCACAGTTGCAGGCCAACGGCGGCCAGCTCGACCGGGCGCAGGTCGTGCAGGTGCTGGAGGCCGCGCTGCACCTGGCCAGGAGCCTCGGCGAGCACGCCGGGGACCACCAGGGCATCGGCCACGACCCGGCGCCCCAGCAGGTCTTGAGCGAGGCGGTGCGCGACCTCGGGCACGGCGCCAACGACGAGCCCGGGGGCGGCAACGGCGGCGAGCCGGCGATCGCCCTGAGCGGCCCGGCGGGCATCGCCGCCGCCACGCCGCGCAGCCTGGGCCTGGCGGCCGGGCAACACATCGACAGCGTGGCCGAGCAGCACCAGCAGATCACCGCCGGGGAGAAGGTGGTGATCAATGCCGGCAGCGACATCGGGCTGTTCGCGAAGGGCGGCGACATGCGCCACATCGCCCAGCAGGGCGAGCTGCTGATGCAGGCCCAGCACAACGACATCAAGGTGCAGGCCGACCAGAGCGTGGAGATCAGCGCCAGCCGGCAGCACATCCTGGTCAACGCCAAGGAGCACATCACCCTGCTGTGTGGCGGGGCCTACCTCAAGATGCAGGGCGGCAACATCGAACTGGGCATGCCGGGGGATTTCACCGTGAAAGCCGGCAGCCACAATTTCGTCGGCCCCGGTAACGCCGATGCTTCATTACCAATCTTCAAATCTCCGAGAACCTTCATCGGCGACTACGACGCACATTTCCGGTTACGCAAACTGGATGAGCGCGCTTTTCAGGGTTATCGCTACCGGCTTATGAGCGGCGGGCAACTGCTGACGGAAGGCTTCACGAATGACGATGGCGAGACTGAGCTCATAAAAACCGAGCGTGGCCTTCCCATACAGGCCTACAAGACCGTCATGCGCGAAGACCAGCGCATCACTGAACGCTGGCAGGCCAATATAGCCACGATAGACAGCGACAACCCCAACTATGAAAGTGCCGGCCCGTTCAATGACGAATCGTTTCTGGAGGAGTATGGAGAAGAGATTGGCTACAGCCTCCAGTTGAGCTCTCCCGAATACAGAATCAGGCAGGTAGCCTATCTGCCGGTAGAGGGCATAGGAGTGAACGGCACCTTCTTTCTCAAAGGCAACCTGAGCCTGGAGGGGCAGAGTCTGTTCGTATCGGCCATGGGCCATACCGCCGCCAAGAACATGGGAAGTGTTCAATTTCATGCCACCGCGGCAATCGAAGTGAACGGCAAACAGGTGTCCTCCACACCGCTGCAACTCGGCAAGGAACCTGAAGCATGGCCCGTGGAAGACTACTCCCCCATCGGATCAACAACGCTTGTTCTACCGCCCCCCACTCCAAACGATGCAGTCCAGATCAAAATCAGTGGCGGCTACATCTATAGCGCCCCCGAAGGCAGAGCGACGCCCATGCCATCTACAGGCTCCGTAACCATTCCTCTCACCATAGTGAAAAAGAAATGAGACAGCTCAGCTCCGCTGCCCTGTTGTTTGCCGTGCTCTGTACTGCATGCAGTGCAGAACGCAACGATGACGCCCCGCGCCCTCACCAAGGGCAGGCAACCGAATCGACAACTGCTGCAACGCCCAAACAACAGCCCCGGAACTCGGTGAATACACCTGAGCCGCGACATCATGTGGACTTCATGTCACGGGCCAACCTTCACATTCAACATAAGCGATACCAAGAGGCGTTGGTTGACATGGACGCGGCCCTATCCTTGGCGCCCCATAGCTCTGAATACCGTTTTCTTCGCTGCATGCTCAAAGAGCGCCTGGGTGAACCACTCCCCCTCGCCAAGGATTGTTATGCACAAGTTGTAAACCAACTCGCCCACGAGGATGAAGCGAAGTGCGAAGCAGACATGAACTGCGTCATCGCTGACCTGATGGCCGAAGGTCCTCGCGCCCATGAGCGCCAACAGAAGTTCCTGGCGCTACCAGCATCGCCAGCCGAATCGGAGGTGCGTCATTACGTGCTGGACAAGTTCGACCGCGATAAATACCTGAAAACCATCCTGCCATAGATCAGATACGAAACAGCCGTGCAGGCCCCAGTAGCGAGTACGGGGACAGTCTCAAGGAAATCACATGAACCCTGCTAGCCGTCAGACCATCCATGAAACGTGCCGTACGCACTCCGCTCCGTGTGACAAGACTTTCCGGGAACATTCAGAGGAGGATGCCTGATGCCCATTCCCGCCGCAGTCGGTGCCGCCATCGTGTGGGGCTATCGAGCCTACCGGGGTTACACCGCTTACGAAGCGACAATGACGGCCAAGGAAACGGCAGAAATGCTGGCCGAAATCGCCAAACGCAAAGAGCAGGTCAAGAAGGTCCTGCAAAGCACCATCGACAGTTTCGCCAAAGAAATCGATGTGAAAAGCTCGACCTTCGCCAAGGCAGACAATGGCGGCCGCAGCACCATTTCACGCCGGGGAGGAGAAGGCTCCACCTTCAAGGAATACATCGAGCGAAAAATTCCCTTCCGACCAGCCATCAGCATCACCTGCAACTGGGCGCTCAACTCTCCAATCACGGTACCGCGACGGATACGCAAGAAGGTCCCCGGCGACGTCGTCGAAACCACCATCGACATCGCCCTCAAGCAGACCACCGCCTCGCTGATCTTCGAGGCCATCGACGGCGCACTGGACTGGAAAAGCCCGCTCAAGGCGGAACCTAACTACGACAGAGCGAGCAGGAAAGCCATCTTGGGCGAGCCTGTGACACGTCCCAGGCGGATCAGTGAAATCTTCCCTTTCTGGCCCCGCCCCAAAGGAAGCCTGGCGCCGGATCTGGTTATCGTCGAATACCGGCAACAACCATTTGAAGTACCCAATGTGTTTGCGGCAGTGGAAATAAAGTTTCCGGGAGACTGGGTGAAAGAGGATCAGTTAAGAGGCTACGCTGTATTAATGAAGACCGATAATAAAGTTGCTCTATTGCGAGTACCTGAGGACTGCACAGGCTACAAGCAGGATGGTGCTTCAAGGACAGAATCTGGCCGCTCAAGTGGAAGGAAACATCGATGAGCACGACCGAACGGGAAATGAGCGATGAAGACATCGCGGGCATGGTGGAAGACCTGAGGCAATGGCCGAGTGTCGCACATGACAATGGTGAATACGAACTGGCCGTGATGCCATTCATTACCTTCTGCTTCCACTACGACCCTGCTCATTACTTGGACACTTCGTTGATTATGATCGCGGTCCACGAAGCATTCGAGCATTTGGTAGGCCACCCTTACAAAATTGCCACACACCCGGACTCGGAGCGGCCACATCCATATGGTTCTAAACGACTGGGCGATTTACGAGAGTGGGTCAGTAAAAAGAGAAAAGACAAGTCATTTTCTTTCAAGTTTTCTGATGAAACCAACTATCGCAGCTCTCCAACCTATGCAGGTTACTTTTGGCGTGAAGCATCACTTGAAAATGACGAGATTAATTACTCCTACATACAATTTTACTATCGTTGGCAATGGTGGTTGGACAACCGAGACACATGGCGACGCTTTGTGCTGGACACCATCGAACGACTGAAACCCGAACAGGTATACAGCGGTTTCGCGATGGCCAACCCACTGGAGTTCGGCATGCGCTCGGAAGTTACGGTATGGGACCGAGCGCTGGCACCACATTTCTACGGGCTCGATACTGATTACCCTTTCAGCATGACTCTTTCACCTAACCTCCCAGCAGGCATTCGCCCCCCCACTTGGGGCTTCTTCCTCTCCGACATCTGGCGCGAAAAGCTGTCGCTGGACCGCGAGGCGGTCCGGGCAGCTCTCCCTGATCCGCGCATCCGTATCGATGACCTGGATTGCGGCCAGTGGATCGAACTCGGCCCCCGGCCGGAGCTGTACCCGGTGGAAGAGGGGGTACCCGAGTTGCCGGCCCTTCTGAACCGACTGCTCCGCCCATTGCGCCATCCAAGGCTTGGCCTGCTCGGCTTCGGCGAGTGGGACGGCGACCCCAATGTCCGTTTCAACCTGGCCGACAGCCAGCGCTGGCTGGCCCGTTTCGACGATGACAGCGACTGGCCTACCCCCCAAATCCGTGGCCACATGCCCGGTGCACCTCTCGTGGAACCCATGGCCTCCCATGTCAGTAACGGTGAGCCCTGCCCACGCACGGGCTGGTGGATCACCGCTGCCAAGAGCGATGCCCGGCACCGTTTCGAACAGGGCGAGGTGATGCCTTCCATTCCCAGTGACGATGCACACGGCTTCACCGTATGGCAGTGGGACACGGACCAGCGCGAACCGGCTCTCGCGCCACAAGAACCCGCTCGCGAAGCGGGCAGCGGCCAGCCCGCCCCGCGCGCGGGCCTTTGGTTGAAATCGGGAGAGCCCAGCGTGCGCTGCCGCGTGGCGGAAGGCGAGCCGCTCCCACTGGTGCAAGGCCAGGCCACCAGGTGGTATTGGACCGAACAGGCACCCTCTGGAGCCCGCGTTACCAGCGGACAGCCTTGCCCTTATCCCGGCGTCTGGCACTGCGAAGACATTCCCATCGGCCCACAGACCTTCATGCACGGCGTGCCCATGCCCAGGGTCGAGGGGCGCGACGTGACCTGGATATTGGTCCGCGGGATTTGACGGGGACGATTGGCTGGCTTCAAGCATAGAAACCGGCCAGCCCCCTCCGCCTCTGAAAGAGGGTCTCAAGGGTTAGACGCTTTGGAAACATATCTGGCATTGAACGTTCGGAGAAAGATGCCTGATGCCCATTTCCGCCGCGCCGGTACCGCCATCATGTGGCTTACCGAGCCTACCGGGGGTTGTTACGCCATATTGATGAAGAACAATGAAAAAATTGCTCTATTGCGAGTACCTGAGGATTGCACAGGCTACAAGCAGGATGGTGCTTCAAGGACAAAATCCGGCCGCTCAAGAGGAAGGAAAAATCTATGAGTACGACCCAACGGGAAATAAGCGATGAAGACATCGCGGGCATGGTAGAAGACCTGAAGCAGTGGCCGAGTGTCGCACACGATAATGGTGAATACGAACTTGCCGTGATGCCCTTCATCACGATTTATTTTACTTACGATCCAGCGCACTATCTGGAAGCCTCGTTAACCATGATCGAGGTCCACGAGTCCTTTGAACGTCTGCTGGGCCACCCTTACAAAATTGCCACACACCCGGACTCGGAGCGTCCACATCCTTACGGTTCAAAAAGGTTAGGAGACTTACGCGAGTGGGCGCGCAAGACCAGAAAAGATGAAACATTTATGTTCAACTTCTCGGATGAGAAGAACTATCGCAGCTCTCCAACTCATGCAGGCTACTTCTGGCGCCGATCAGAGCAGAGGGACGATAGCATCTGTTACTCCTATGTCCAGTTCTACTACCGCTGGCAATGGTGGCTGGATAACCAAGACACATGGCGACGATTTGTGCTGGACACCGTCGAACGACTGAAACCCGAACAGGTGTACAGCGGTTTTGCAATGGCCAACCCACTGGAGTTCGGCATGCGCTCGGAAGTCACAGTATGGGATCGAGCACTGGCCCCACACTTCTACGGACTGGATACCGACTATCCATTTGGGATGATGCTGACACCTGACTTGCCTTCTGGAGTTCGCCCCCCCACCTGGGGTTTCTTCCTATCCGACATCTGGCGCGAAAAGCTGTCGCTGGACCGCGAGGCGGTCCGGGCAGCTCTCCCTGATCCGCGCATCCGTATCGATGACCTGGGTTGCGGCCAGTGGATCGAACTCGGCCCCCGGCCGGAGCTGTACCCGGTGGAAGAGGGGGTACCCGAGTTGCCGGCCCTTCTGAACCGACTGCTCCGCCCATTGCGCCATCCAAGGCTTGGCCTGCTCGGCTTCGGCGAGTGGGACGGCGACCCCAATGTCCGTTTCAACCTGGCCGACAGCCAGCGCTGGCTGGCCCGTTTCGACGATGACAGCGACTGGCCTACCCCCCAAATCCGTGGCCACATGCCCGGTGCTCCTCTCGTGGAACCCATGGCCTCCCATGTCAGTAACGGTGAGCCCTGCCCACGCACGGGCTGGTGGATCACCGCTGCCAAGAGCGATGCCCGGCACCGTTTCGAACAGGGCGAGGTGATGCCTTCCATTCCCAGTGACGATGCACACGGCTTCACCGTATGGCAGTGGGACACGGACCAGCGCGAACCGGCTCTCGTGCCACAAGAACCCGCTCGCGAAGCGGGCAGCGGCCAGCCCGCCCCGCGCGCAGGCCTTTGGTTGAAATCGGGAGAGCCCAGCGTGCGCTGCCGCGTGGCGGAAGGCGAGCCGCTCCCACTGGTGCAAGGCCAGGCCACCAGGTGGTATTGGACCGAACAGGCGCCCTCTGGAGCCCGCGTTACCAGCGGACAGCCTTGCCCTTATCCCGGCGTCTGGCACTGCGAAGACATTCCCATCGGCCCACAGACCTTCATGCACGGCGTGCCCATGCCCAGGGTCGAGGGGCGCGACGTGACCTGGATATTGGTCCGCGGGATTTGACGGGGACGATTGGCTGGCTTCAAGCATAGAAACCGGCCAGCCCCCTCCGCCTCTGAAAGAGGGTCTCAAGGGTTGGACGCTTTGGAAACATATCTGGCATTGAACGTTCGGAGAAAGATGCCTGATGCCCATTTCCGCCGCGCCGGTACCGCCATCATGTGGCTTACCGAGCCTACCGGGGGTTGTTACGCCATATTGATGAAGAACAATGAAAAAATTGCTCTATTGCGAGTACCTGAGGATTGCACAGGCTACAAGCAGGATGGTGCTTCAAGGACAAAATCCGGCCGCTCAAGAGGAAGGAAAAATCTATGAGTACGACCCAACGGGAAATAAGCGATGAAGACATCGCGGGCATGGTGGAAGACCTGAGGCAATGGCCGAGTGTCGCACATGACAATGGTGAATACGAACTTGCCGTGATGCCCTTCATCACGATTTATTTTACTTACGATCCAGCGCACTATCTGGAAGCCTCGTTAACCATGATCGAGGTCCACGAGTCCTTTGAACGTCTGCTGGGCCACCCTTACAAAATTGCGACTCACCCTGACTCTGAACGCCCACACCCCTACGGCTCCAAACGGCTGGGAGATTTACGCGAGTGGGCTCATAAAATTAAAAAGGACAAAGCACTTACCTTCGATTTTTCGGATGAAAAGAATTATCGCAGCTCCCCAACACACGCAGGCTACTTTTGGCGAAATGCGTCACGCGACTACGGAGAGTCTGACTACTCAAATATACAATTTTACTATCGTTGGCAGTGGTGGCTGGACAACCGTGATGCCTGGCGGCGCTTTGTGCTGGACACCATCGAGCGCCTGAAACCCGAGCAGGTGTACAGCGGCTTCGCGATGGCCAACCCGCTGGAGTTCGGCATGCGCTCGGAAGTCACGGTATGGGATCGGGCACTGGCACCGCATTTCTATGGGCTCGATACCGATTACCCATTCAACATGAAACGTACACCGCAACTTCCAAGCGGAATCCGGCCCCCCACCTGGGGCTTCTTCCTGTCCGACATCTGGCGCGAAAAACTGTCGCTGGACCGCGACGCGGTCCGGGCAGCTCTCCCTGATCCGCGCATCCGTATCGATGACCTGGATTGCGGCCAGTGGATCGAACTCGGCCCCCGGCCGGAGCTGTACCCGGTGGAAGAGGGGGTACCCGAGTTGCCGGCCCTTCTGAACCGACTGCTCCGCCCATTGCGCCATTCAACGCTGGATTTGCTTGGGTCTGGCGAGTGGGACGGCGACCCCAATGTCCGTTTCAACCTGGCCGACAGCCAGCGCTGGCTGGCCCGTTTCGACGATGACAGCGACTGGCCGCGCTATCGCCTGAATCCCTAGGTGCAGGTCCGCACCGGAGAGCCGGTTCCACAAACAGGCGTCTATCTTCCGGACCTGGACGATTCATGCGCACAGTTCCTGATCGCCTCCCACTATTTCACCACTTCTACGCGTACCCGGCGAAACCGTTCCCTTCGAAGAAGGGCTCGAATACAGGTAACCCCTCGCTATCCCTGAAACAGCAAGAAGCCCCCCGTGGCGAGCACATCTTCACTCATCGCGCTTTTCATGCCCGGACGCAGAAGGCCGGCATGCTCGAGGCGATGTAGAAGCGGAATCAATCAAGGAGGACAGAGTGTATGAAAGACATCATCCGTCTCGGCGACGCCACCGATCATGGCGGCACCGTCATCGAGGCCTTCAGCCAGACCAACCTCAATGGCAAGCCCATGGCAGGAGTCGGACACATGGTCTCGTGTCCCCAGTGCAAGGGGGTCTTTCCCATTGCCGAGGGCAGCAGCCTGTACAAGGTCGACGGCATCCCCGTTGCCCTGGACGGCATGCAGACCGCTTGCGGGGCACGCCTGATCGCCAGTGGTCCCAAGGGTAGCGTTCAAAGCTGACCACCCAGGCCGGACAAAAAAGCCGGGCGCGAAGGCCCGGCGGAACACCACTTGAGGAAAACCGGGGCGGGCCGCTGGTGTCGCGGCCCGCCCTGTGTATTACAGAAGGGTCAGGGTGTAGCTGAGGATCAGACGATTCTCGTCGGCATCGGTAGCAACGTTGCCGCGCTGGGTGGCGTTACGCCAGGAGAAGCCCAGGCCTTTCAGCGGGCCGTCCTGCAGGGTGTAGTCGAGGCGGAAATCGCGTTCCCATTCCTTCAGGTCGCCGTTGGCGGAATCGACGTTGTCGCCCTTCAGGTAGGTGACGATGGCCTTCAGGCCCGGCACGCCGACCTTGGAGAAGTCGTAGCCGTACTCGGCCACCCAGGTGCGCTCGCCGGCGCTGAGGAACTTGCCGATCTGGCGGTCGGTGATCAGGTAGGCAGTGGAGCCGCCGCCCTGGTTGAGGAACGGGAAGGCGCTGTCGCCTTCGACCTGCTGGTAGCCGAGGCTGGCGGCATGGCCACCCAGGGAGTAGGTGAAGAAGGCACTCCAGGTCTGGTTGTCGACTTCACCGGCATCCGGGTCTCCGGTGTGCCAGAAGCCGCTGCTGCGGTAGCCGTCGGCACGGCCGGCGGCGTTGCCGTTCTTGCCGTCGGAGCCGCTGTCGAAGTAGCGCAGGTCGGTTTTCAGGTTGCCCGGGCCGATTTCCACGTTGTGGATCAGGCCGAGGAAGTGCTGCTTGTAGAAGTCTTCCAGGTTGCCGTAGTAATACTGCAGCGTCAGGTCCTTGGTGGCCTTGTAGTCGCCGCCGGCAAAGTAGAACTTGTTGGTGTTCTCGGTGGCACCGCCGATGCTCAGGCCGATGTCGTCGGTGGAGCTACGGGTCTTGGTGTGCTCCAGTTGGCCGGCGGTGAGGGTCAGGTTGTCGATCTCGTTGGAGGTGATCTGACCGCCTTCGAACAGTTGCGGCAGCAGACGGCCGTCGTTGTAGTTCACGACCGGCAGCTTCGGCAGCAGGGTACCGAGGCGCGCTTCGGTCTTCGACAGGCGCAGCTTGGCGGTGGCACCAGCCTTGCTGTACTCGTCGACCGCCTTGCCGTCGCTGTCCAGCGGGAACAGTTGGCCCGGGGTGCGGTCACGACCGGCCTTGCCGCTGTAGCCGCCCGAGTCCAGCTTGACGCCGAGCAGGCCGATCACATCGACACCCACGCCGACAGTGCCTTCGGTGAAGCCGGAAGCGTAGTTGAAGATGAAGCCCTGGCCCCACTCGTTGGCCTCGCCGTTGTTGTTGGCGGTGTTCTTGGTGTTCAGGTCGTAGTAGAAGTTGCGCAGGGTGAGGGAGGACTTGCTGTCCTCGATGAATCCGCCGGCAGTTGCCTGCAGGGACAGGGAACCGAGGGCCACGGCCAGCGCCAGGGTGGACTTGTTCATCTGTGATTGCTCCTAATGATGTTTTTTACTTTTCTGTCAGGCTTGGATCTGGAAAATCGCTGTATACACTTTTATACAGCGTAACGCTATGGTCACAATCACGTTCTTCCACTCCAGAGCCTCATGCCCGCTCCACATGCTAGCGAAACGAACAGTAATGAAATTTTAATAAATCTAAAAAGAATTGTTTGTTTGTTTTTTATTCTAAAAACAAATATTCAGGCGCCCCCTAATTCGATCACCATCCTCAACCTCGCGCTGGCCTAAGCTTGGTGTCACATCCCTGCCGAGCTCCCTTCATGCTGCAACGCGTGCCCGACGCTGCGAACCTGGCCGAACTGACCCTGCGCGGGCTGATCCTCGGCGCCCTGATCACCGTGGTGTTCACCGCCTCCAACGTCTACCTGGGGCTGAAGGTCGGCCTGACCTTCGCCTCGTCGATCCCCGCCGCGGTGATTTCCATGGCGGTGCTGCGCTACTTCCCCGGCGCCAACATCCTCGAGAACAACATGGTGCAGACCCAGGCCTCGGCGGCCGGCACCCTGTCGTCGATCATCTTCATTCTTCCCGGCCTGCTGATGGTCGGCTACTGGAGCGGCTTCCCGTTCGGACAGACCGCGGCGATCTGCGCCATCGGCGGCATCCTCGGCGTGCTCTACACCATCCCGCTGCGTCGGGTGATGGTGGTGCAGAGCCGGCTGCCCTATCCGGAAGGTGTGGCGGCGGCAGAGATCCTCCGCGTCGGCAGCGGCGGCGATGAAGAAGACGAAAAACCCTCCGAAGCCAACGCCCCTGGTCTGCGCGACATCCTCGCCGGCAGCCTGGTGGCGGCGCTGTTCAGCCTGTTCAGCAGCGGCTTCAAGCTGCTCGGCGAGAGCATCAGCCTGTGGCTGAGCGTCGGCCAGGCGGCGTTCCGGCTGTCCACCGGCTTCTCCCTGGCGCTGGTCGGCGCCGGCTACCTGATGGGCATCACCGCCGGCGTCGCCATCGTCGTCGGCGTGGTGATCGCCTGGGGCGTGGCGGTGCCGCTGCTGACGGTCAACGCGGTCCCGGAAGCCGGGCAGAGCCTCAGCGAGCTGGCCGGCCAGTTGTGGAGCTCGCAGGTGCGCTTCCTCGGCGCCGGCACCATCGGCGTCGCCGCGCTGTGGACCCTCGCCACGCTGTTCCAGCCGATGGTCGAGGGCGTCGCCAGCTCATTGCGCGCAGTACGCGGCAACGCCGGGCACAGCGGCCTGCGCACCGACCGCGACATGCCGGCGCACGCCATCCTGGCCATCGCCGGGCTGCTGCTGGTCGCCCTGCTGGCGGTGTTCAGCTACTTCCTCGCCGAGGCCGCGCCGGACCTTCACGGCCTGGAGTTCTGGGGACTGGTGCTGGCCTGTGTGCTGTTCGCCTTCGTCTTCGGCTTCCTGATCGCCGCCGCCTGCGGCTACATGGCCGGCCTGGTCGGCTCGTCGAGCAGCCCGATCTCCGGCATCGGCATCATCGCGGTGATCCTCGTCTCGCTGCTGATCCTCGGCGTCGGCAGCCTCGAATCCGGCTTTCTGGAAAAGGGCCAGGGCAAGATCGCCATCGCCCTGGCGCTGTTCACCACCTCGGTGATCCTGGCCATCGCGGCGATCTCCAACGACAACCTGCAGGATCTCAAGACCGGCTACCTGGTCGGCGCCACGCCCTGGCGCCAGCAGCTCGCGCTGATCGTCGGCTGCCTGGTCGGCGCGCTGGTGATCCCGCCGGTGCTGGAGCTGCTGTACAGCGCCTACGGCTTCACCGGCGCCCTGCCGCGCGAAGGCATGGACCCGCAGCAGGCGCTCGCTGCGCCGCAGGCGACGCTGATGACGGCGATCGCCAGCGGGATTTTCCACGATGCGCTGAACTGGACCATGATCCGCATCGGCGTGGCCCTGGGCATCGCCCTGATCTTCATCGACCTGCTCCTGCGGCGCACCGGCAAGGCCAGCCTGCCGGTGCTGGCGGTCGGCCTGGGTATCTACCTGCCGCCGACCATCGGCATGACCCTGGTGGTCGGCGCGTTGCTCGCCTGGCTGCTCGACAACGCCCTGGCGCGCCGCGCCGGCGACGCCGAGATGGCCCGGCGACGCGGTGTGCTGCTGGCCTCCGGGCTGATCGTCGGCGAGAGCCTGATGGGCATCCTGCTCGCCGCGCTGATCGGCACCAGCGGCCGGGACGCCCCGCTGGCACTGGTCGGCGCCGGCTTCGAAGACACCGCGCAATGGCTCGGCCTGGCGCTGTTCACGGTAATCTGCGCGCTGTTCTACCACCGTGTACGAGGCCCTCGATGAGTGCGGACGACGATCTGGCCTGGATCAGCGCGCAGACCCTGGCCGACTACCAGCAATCAGCCGAGGCCTTTCGCATCGGCACCCGCGACCATGACGTACGGCAGAACATTGCCGCGCTGCTGCGCCATATCCACGCCCCGGCGCCCTACGCCATCCTCGACTTCGGCTGCGGCCCGGGCCGCGACCTGCGCACTTTCGCCGAGCTCGGCCACCAGCCGGTGGGGCTCGACGGCTGCCCGGGCTTCGTCGAGATGGCGCGTGCCGAGTCCGGCTGCGAAGTGTGGCGGCAGGACTTCCTGCAACTCGACCTGCCGGCCGCGCGGTTCGACGGCATCTTCGCCAACGCCGCGCTGTTCCACGTGCCGCGCAGCGAGCTGCCACGGGTGCTCGGCCAGTTGCACGCGACCCTGAAAGACGACGGCGTGCTGTTCAGCTCCAATCCGCGCGGCGACAACCGCGAAGGCTGGCACAACGGCCGCTACGGCTGCTTCCACGATCTCGACGCCTGGCGCAACTACCTGCACGCCGCCGGCTTCGTCGAGCTGGAGCACTACTACCGCCCCAGCGGCCTTCCGCGCGAACAGCAGCCGTGGCTGGCCACGGTGTGGCGCAAGGTTTGAGGAGCTTGTTGTTTCCGGGTCCCCGCGTTCGCGGGGACCCAATGAACAGTCCGTACCGCGAAGCGTTTTCCACCAAGACCCAGTGGATGTAAAAAGCGACATCCACCCCACATCCCAGCCCCTGGAGTCCATCCCATGCTCGCCGCCCTCGCCCGCTTCCCGCGCCTCGACCTGTTCGCCGCGCCGACCCCGCTGGAGCGCCTGGAACGGCTGTCCAGCCAGCTCGGCCGAAACATCTGGGTCAAGCGCGACGACGCCACCTCCTTCGCCCTCGGCGGCAACAAGGTGCGCAAGCTCGAATACCTCGCCGCCGATGCGCTGCGCGTCGGCGCCGATACCCTGGTGACCGCCGGCGCCATCCAGTCCAACCACGTGCGCCAGACCACCGCGGTAGCTGCGCGCCTGGGCCTGGGCTGCGTCGCCCTGCTGGAAAACCCGATCGGCACCGAGTCACCCGACTACCTGGCCAACGGCAACCGCCGGCTGCTCGACCTGTTCGGCGCCGAGGTGGAGGCGGTGGCCAACCTGGACGACGCCGACAACCAGTTGCAGGCCAGCGCCGAACGCCTGCGCGGCGCGGGAAAGCGTCCCTACGTGGTGCCCATCGGCGGCTCCAACCCGCTCGGCGCGCTGGGCTACGTGCGCGCCGGGCTGGAGCTGGCCGCGCAGATCGAGCACAGCGGCCAGCGCTTCGCCGCCGTGCTGCTCGCCTCGGGCAGCGCCGGCACCCATGCCGGTCTGGCCTTCGGCCTGGCCCACGCGCTGCCCGGCACGCGGGTGGTCGGCGTCACCGTGTCGCGCCCACAGGAAACCCAGCGGCCCAAGGTCGAAGGCCTGCTGCAAGGCATCGGCGACCTGCTCGGCCTGGCGACGCCGGCCCTGGAAGTCGAACTCTGGGACCAGTATTTCGCGCCGCGCTACGGCGAGCCGAACGCCGGCACCTGGGCGGCGATCCACCGTCTGGCCGGCAGCGAAGGGCTGCTGCTCGACCCGGTGTACACCGGCAAGGCCTTCGCCGGCCTGCTCGACGGCATCGAGCGCCAGGCCTTCGCCGAAGGACCGCTGCTGTTCCTGCACACCGGCGGCTCGCCGGCGCTGTTCGCCTATCCGCCCGCGTAGGGCGAGCATTGGACAGGCGCCGGGTGGCATTGCGTTTCAGCCCACCGAATGGTGGGCCTTTATTGGTGGGCTGAAGCGGAACGCCTCCCGGCCCACCCTACAGGACTACAGGGCTGCCTGATCGGTTCTAATAACCTTTGCCACATGCAGGATAATTCTTAATTATTTTAAAGAATAAGGGTCCAGCCTCTATAGTCGCGACTCCCATGACTTGGCTAACCTCCATACTCACATTCTCAGTCGAAGGGGTTTCACGATGCTTCCATCCTCCCTACGCCGCCGCTTCCTACTCGGCAGCCTGAGCCTCCTGCTCGGCGCCAGCCTCGCCGCCCCGAGCTTCGCAGCCGAAGACCTGCTCCAGCAGATCCAGGCCAAGGGCGCCATCAAGATCGGCCTGGAAGGCACCTACCCGCCGTTCAACTACCAGGACGAGAACGGCAAGCTGACCGGCTTCGAAGTCGAGTTCTCCGAAGCGCTGGCCAAGGAGCTGGGCGTCAAGGCCGAGTTCCAGCCGACCAAGTGGGACGGCATCCTCGCCGCGCTGGAGTCCAGGCGCCTGGACGTGGTGGTCAACCAGGTGACCATTTCCGAGGAGCGCAAGAAGAAATACGACTTCTCCACGCCCTACACCGTGTCCGGCATCCAGGCGCTGGCCCGCAAGGACAACGCCGTCGAGATCAGCACCCCGCAGAGCCTGGCCGGCAAGAAGGTCGGCGTCGGCCTCGGCACCAACTACGAGCAATGGCTGAAGGAGAACGTGCCGGACGCCGACATCAAGACCTACGACGACGACCCGACCAAGTTCCAGGACCTGCGCTTCGGCCGCATCGACGCCATCCTGGTCGACCGCCTGGCCGCCTTCGAGATGGTCGAGAAGACCGGCGGCCAACTGGCCGTGGCCGGCCAGCCGTTCTCCCGCCAGGAAGCCGGCGTCACCCTGCGCAAGGGCAACCCGGAACTGCTTGCGGCGATCAACCAGGCGATCACCAAGCTGCGCGCCAACGGCACCCTCAAGCAGCTCTCCGAAAAGTGGTTCCAGGCTGACGTCACCCAATGATCGAGACCAGCCTGCAACTGGTCCTGGACTCCGCCCCCTTCCTGCTCAAGGGGGCGGTCTACACGATCGTGCTCAGCCTCGGCGGCATGTTCTTCGGCCTGCTGCTCGGTTTCCTCCTGGCGCTGATGCGCCTGTACGGCATCGCCCCGCTGCGCTGGACCTCGCGGGTCTACGTGTCGTTCTTCCGTGGCACGCCGCTGCTGGTGCAACTGTTCATGATCTACTACGGACTGCCGCAACTGGGCATCCAGCTCGAACCGTTGCCGGCGGCGCTGATCGGCTTCTCGCTGAACATGGCCGCCTACACCTCGGAAATCCTCCGCGCCGCCATCGCCTCCATCGACCGTGGCCAGTGGGAGGCGGCAGCCAGCATCGGCATGACCCGCGCGCAGACCCTGCGCCGGGCGATCCTTCCCCAGGCCGCGCGTACCGCGCTGCCGCCGCTGGGCAACAGCTTCATCTCGCTGGTCAAGGACACCGCCCTGGCCGCCACCATCCAGGTGCCGGAACTGTTCCGCCAGGCGCAACTGATCACCGCGCGGACCTTCGAGATCTTCACCATGTACCTCGCCGCCGCGCTGATCTACTGGGCGCTGGCCAGCATCCTGGCGCACTTCCAGGGACGCCTGGAGGCGCGGGTCAACCGGCATGAGTTGGATTCCTGATGATCTCCATCCGTAACCTGAAGAAGTCCTTCAAGGGCCAGGAAGTGCTCAAGGGCATCGACCTCGACGTCGCGCCCGGCGAAGTGGTGGCGATCATCGGCCCCAGCGGCTCGGGCAAGACCACCCTGCTGCGCTGCCTCAACCTGCTGGAAACACCCAGCGGCGGCAGCATCAAGGTCGGCCCCATCGAGATCGACGCCAACCGGTCGCTGAAAGCCCAGCAGGGGCTGATCCGCCAGTTGCGCCAGCACGTCGGCTTCGTGTTCCAGAATTTCAACCTGTTCCCCCACCGCACCGCCCTGGAGAACGTCATCGAAGGCCCGGTGGTGGTGAAGAAGGAACCGCGCGCCCAGGCCGCCGAACGCGCCCGCGCGCTGCTCGCCAAGGTCGGCCTGGCGGGCAAGGAGGACGCCTATCCCAAGCGCCTCTCCGGCGGCCAGCAACAGCGCGTAGCGATTGCCCGCGCGCTGGCCATGCAGCCGGACGTGATCCTCTTCGACGAACCGACCTCGGCGCTCGACCCGGAGCTGGTCGGCGAGGTGCTCACCACCATCCGCGGCCTGGCCGAGGAGCATCGCACCATGGTGATCGTCACCCACGAGATGAGCTTCGCCCGCGACGTGGCCAACCGGGCGATCTTCATCGACCAGGGGGTGATCGTCGAACAGGGCCCGGCGCGCGAACTGTTCAGCGCGCCGAAGGAAGAGCGGACGCGGCAGTTCCTGCGCAAGTTTCTCGGGGAAGAACGCTAGGCCGAATCGATAATCAGCTCCCTTCGCTTCTTTAGGAGCGGCCCTGCTCGCGAAGCCTTTGACTCGCGAGCAGGGAACCAGGCGTCCCCCTCGCGCCTGCCAGGCAGGCCCCTCGCTGTCATCCCCGCGCACGCGGGAATCCAATGGTTGCAAGACTCCTGGGTTCCCGCGTTCGCGGGGATGACGGTTTGCATGAGCGATATGGACGCTTTACTGGTGAGCCGACCTCCGACCCTCTCCCGGAGGGAGAGGGGGTTGGCTGGAGTGGCCGGCGAGTCCAGTGCTTGGTCCATGCTCCGAATGCTCCCTCCGGAGCGGGGCGGAACTCCGGCATTCACGACCAATCTCAATTACCGCACAATGCGCGCCCGCTTTCCCGCTGTACCTTCGGAATCCCCACGCATGAACCCCGCGACTCTTCTCTCCCTGCCCTTGCTGGCCCTGGCCCTCGGCGGCTTCGTGGTCGGCAGCAGCGAATTCATCATCATGGGCCTGCTCCCGGAAGTCGCCACCGACCTGCAGGTCAGCCTGGCCGATGCCGGCCTGCTGGTCAGCGCCTATGCCATGGGCGTGGTGATCGGCGCGCCGCTGCTCGGTCCACTGCTCGGCCGCCTGCCGCGCAAGAAAGCCCTGCTCTGGCTGATGGGCGCCTACGCGCTGGGCAACCTGGCCTGCGCGCTGGCACCGGACTACCGCTGGTTGCTGGCCGCACGCATGCTCACGGCGATCAGCCACGCCGGCTTCTTCGGCTGCGCTACCCTGCTCGCCGCCGAGCTGGCGCCAGTGCATCGGCGCGCCTCGGCCATGGCCCTGGTGCTCAGCGGCCTGACCATCGCCAACGTACTCGGCGTGCCGCTCGGCGCCTGGCTGGGCCAGGCCACCAGTTGGCGGATGACCTTCTTCGTGGTCGCCGGCCTCGGCCTCCTGGCCCTTGTCGCCCAGGCGCTCTGGCTGCCCCATGGCCCGGCGCCGGCACGCAACGCGCAGGGCGCCTGGAGCGGCGTGCTGCGCCGGCCGGTGCTGCATGCCCTGTCGATCTGCTGCCTGTCGTCGGTGGCGCTGTTCAGCGTGTTCACCTACATCAGCCCGCTGCTGCGCGAGGTAGGCGGCTATACGACCGATCAGAACAACGGCGCACTGCTGCTGTTCGGCATCGGCCTGACCCTCGGCAACCTGCTCGGCGGCCGCCTGGCCGATCGCGGCCTGCGCCACGCGGTCCCGCTGGCCCTGGGTAGCAGCGCGCTGGCGTTGCTCGGCCTGTTCGCCCTGCTCGGACAACCGCTGCTGCCGCTCGGCCTGTTGCTGCTGTGGGGCGTCGCCAGCTTCGCGATTTCCTCGCCGCTGCAACTGCTGCTGGTCGAGCAGGCCGGCGAATCGGCCAGCCTGGCGGCGACCCTGAGCCACGCCGCCTTCAACCTCGGCAACGCCAGCGGCGCCTGGCTCGGCGGAATGTGGCTGAGCGCCCACTACGGCCTGGCCAACCTGCCGCTGCTGGGCGCCGCCGTGCTGGCCCTGACCATCCTCGCCGCCCTGCCGCTACCGCGCCTGCGCTCCATGCGCGAACACTTCGGACAACATCCGTAGGAGCGGCCCGCGGCCGCGAATCGCGCGCATGGCGCGCTCCTCCGGGAGGGATGCCCACCCTATGGCTGCAGTGAGCCGAGCAGTTCGTTCAGCAACCCACGCAAGGCCTCGCGTTGCGCCGGATCGGCGGCCAGCAGGCGCAGTTGGGCGCTGAGCTGGGCGATATCCGGCGCCGGCAGGTTGAGGTGTTCGGGATGGATTTCCTCGCCGCTGCTGACCAGCAGGGCGAAGTGGATGATGCTCTCCAGCTCGCGGGTGTTGCCCGGCCAGGCGTGCGCTTCCAGCACCCGCTGCGCCGCCGGGCTGAACAGTGGCAGCGGCAGGTGCAGGCGCTGGGCGTGTACGCCGAGGAAGTATTCGGCCAGTGGCAGGATGTCGCCGACCCGTTCGCGCAACGGCGGCAGCACCAGGCGGCCTTCGTTGAGATAGAGGAACAGCCGCTCGTGGAACTTGCCGGCGACCACCGCCTGGGCCAGGTCGATGCTGGTCGCGGCCACTAGGCGCACGTCCACCGGTTGCGCCTGGCCGGCGCCGACGCGGGTCACCTCGCGGGTTTCCAGGGCGGCCAGCAACTTGTTCTGCAAGACCAGCGGCAGGTCGCCGATCTCGTCCAGGTAGAGGGTGCCGCCGTTGGCCGAGCCGAACCAGCCGGCGCGGCTGCTGGCGGAGCCGACATGGGCGCCGGCGGCGTAGCCGAACAGTTCGGCCTCGCCGTGGTTGGGGCTGAGGCTGCCGCAGTTGACCGCGACGAACAGCCCGGGGCGTTCGCTCTCGCGGTGGATATGCCGGGCCAGCAGTTCCTTGCCAGTGCCGGTCTCGCCCTGGATCAGCACCGGCAAGCCGCTCGGCGCCAGGTCGTGCAGGGCCTCGCGCAACTGCCGCGAGCGCGGATCGACGAACACCAGCGCCTTGGCGCGAATGCTCAGCGGGCTCTTGTCCGACTCGGGCAGGGTCAGCAATGGCTGGTCGAAGGGTTCCTTGGGGCTCATGGCAAACTCCCGCCCGAACCGCGCGCGTCCAGCGGCGATCCAGGTGTTTTCCGATCAGGTGGAAGGTGAATCAGGCGCGGCGCTTGGCCTGCTGCTCTATCAACCCCTGCAGGCGGTATAGATAGGCGAAGCCCTGTTCCCAGCGATGGTGGCCGGACTTCACGTTGATATGCCCGGCCCCGGAGAGGATCGCCGTCTCCGCGCCCCAGTCGCGCGCCAGGTCGAGCAGGCGCGGCACGCTGGCGGCGTGGTCGTTGTCCGAGCCGACCAGTTGCACGGGGAACGGCAGCAGATCGCTGGGGATCGGCGCGAAATCGCGCAAGGCCTCCGGGCAGCCCGGCCGCTCGACGTCCGCCGGGGCCACCAGCAGCGCGCCGCGTACCCGGCGCAGCAAGGCCAGCGGCGCCTGCGCGGCCCAGTGGGCGACGGTGACGCAGCCCAGGCTGTGGGCGACGAGGATGACCGGCGTCGGCTCCGCGGCGATCGCCTCCTCCAGCGCGGCGACCCAGTCTTCACGGCGCGGCGCATGCCAGTCGCGCTGCTCGACCCGCGTGGCGTTGGGCAGGCTGCGCTGCCAGTGGCTCTGCCAGTGGTCGTCCGACGAACCCTGCCAGCCCGGCAGGATCAGGTAGCGAATGCTTGGAGTGGCCATCTTGGCCTCCTTGAAAGAGCGGTCTCGATGAGCGCCAGTCTAGGAGGCATCGATATATCTGTTAAGGAATAAGAAATTATTTATTTATGCAATTTTTTTGAGTCCGCCCGCATCCCCCGTGGGACACGGCCATCCTGCATTCGCAAGCAGCGACCTGTAGAAGCGCGCCATGCGCGCGATCGCGGCCATGGGCCGCTCCTACGTTATGTAATGGTTCCCCGCGTTCGCGGGGACGACGCGTCAGCGAAGCGATACCCATCAACAGCGACAGGCAGAAACCTGTAGGAGCGCGCATGCGCGCGATCGCGGGCATG
>NZ_CAJFCI010000024.1:0-48143 GCF_904061905.1 Zestomonas carbonaria | reverse complement strand
GCTCCTACGTTATGTAATGGCTCCCCGCGTTCGCGGGGACGACGCGTCAGCGAAGCGATACCCATCAACAGCGACAGGCAGAAACCTGTAGGAGCGCGCATGCGCGCGATCGCGGGCATGGCCCGCTCCTACGTTATGTAATGGCTCCCCGCGTTCGCGGGGACGACGCGTCAGCGAAGCGATACCCATCAACAGCGACAGGCAGAAACCTGTAGGAGCGCGCCATGCGCGCGATCGCGGGCATGGCCCGCTCCTACGTTATGTAATGGCTCCCCGCGTTCGCGGGGACCCAGAAAACACCTACAGGAAGAACGCCAGGCTCAACAGCACGAACAGCGGCAGCAGGATCGCGCACGACCAGGCCAGGTAACCGAAGAAGCTCGGCATGGCTACGCCGCGCTGCTCGGCGATGGCCTTGACCATGAAGTTCGGCGCGTTGCCGATGTAGGTCATCGCGCCCATGAACACCGAGCCCATGGAAATCGCCAGCAGGGTGCCGGGCAGTTGTTGCATCAGTACCTGCGCATCACCTGCAGCCAGGTTGAAGAACACCAGGTAGGTCGGCGCGTTGTCCAGGAAGCTCGACAGCGCGCCGGACAGCCAGAAGTACCAGGCATCGATCGGCTGGCCGTCGGCGCCGGAGACCAGCGCCACCAGCGACGCCAGTTGCCCTTCGCTGCCGGCGCGCAGGATGGCGATGGCCGGGGCGATGGTGACGAAGATGCCGGCGAACAGCTTGCCCACTTCGAGGATCGGCCCCCAGTCGAACTCGTTGCCGGCGCGCACCTGCTTCGGGGTGATCGCCAGGGAGACCAGCGCCAGGCCGATCAGCAGCACATCGCGAACCAGGTTCTGCAACTCCACCGGGGTCCCCATGACGTCGAAGCGGATGCCCGGCTTCCACACCCCGGACATCAGCACCGCGCCGACCACGCCGACGACCAGCAGCAGGTTCCACTTGCCGTACAGCCTGAGCGGCGAATCCGGGGTCGGGTCCTTGGCCAGCAGTTCGTCCTCCTTGGCGTAGAAGTAGCGGTCGACCAGGTAGAAGATCGCCAGCAGCGCCGCCGACAGCAGCGCCACCGGCGCGGCCATGTGCTCGACGGTCCACAGGAAGTCGACGCCCTTCAGGAAGCCGAGGAACAGCGGCGGATCGCCCAGCGGGGTCAGGCCGCCGCCGATGTTGGCGACCAGGAAGATGAAGAACACCACCACGTGCACGCGGTGCTTGCGGTTGTCGTTGGCGCGCAGTAGCGGGCGGATCAGCAGCATGGCCGCGCCGGTGGTGCCCATCAGCGAGGCGAGCAGCGTGCCGAGCGCCAGCAGGCCGGTGTTCAGCGCCGGCGAGCCGTGCAGGTTGCCCCATACCAGGATGCCGCCGGAAATGGTGTACAGCGCGAACAGCAGGATGATGAAGGGGATGTACTCGGCGAGCAGCGCATGCACCACCAGGGCGGCGCTGTCGTGCAGGCCGAAACTGACCGCGAAGGGAACCAGGAAGGCCAGCGCCCAGGCCGCGGTGATCTTGCCGAAGTGATGGTGCCAGAGGTGGCTGGCGAGGATCGGCAGCAGGGCAATCGACAGCAGGATGCCGACGAAGGGAGCGGCCCAGGCCAGGCTCAGGCTGGCGCCATCCAGTTCGGCCGCCGAAGCGATGCCGGGCAACAAGCAGCAGAGGGCTGCACACAGGCAGGTGCGAAGCGCTTTCATACGAATCCCCAAACGAATGTCTTTCAGAACCGGCCCGTCGCGATCCCTTCACTGGAATACTGGCTGGCTCCCGTGGTTCGAGGCGCTGCATTAAACAGGAGCGCGCGCGTATTGGCGACACTCGTCGCCCACGCATAAAACCAATTCGAATATTAAAATTCTTAAATAGTATTTTTCAGAATATTCAGTTGCCTTCTACTATCCGCTCCACGCCCAGCGTCCCCTGTGTCGCGGGTACTTCTTCATAGGAGCAGATCGAGATGAGCGCCCCTCTTCGCAGCATCGAAGGCCAAGACGAAGCCGGCATCCTGCGCGAGATCCACAGCGCCCTTCAGGGCCTGCGATTCGGCTCGGTGGAAATCACCGTACACAACGGCCAAGTCGTCCAGATCGAGCGCAAGGAAAAGTTCCGCCTGCAGCAGCCCCACGGCAAGCAGTCCTGACCCGCCCATCCCGACCGGACCGCCGGAGGAACGCCGCATGAACCCCAGTTCACATAAAGACAGCGCGAGCATGCCCGTGCAGTGCCGTCGTTCGCGAATGCGGCCCCAGAAGCCGAAACAATAATCAGCCAACCCCGAGCCAACCGAATTTCCAGGAGCTACACCATGTCCATTCGCCGTTTTGCCCTGGCCGCCCTGGCCAGCAGCCTGATCGCCGGTCCCGCCATCGCCGCGGAGACCCTGCTGAACGTCTCCTACGACCCGACCCGCGAGCTGTACGTTGAGTTCAACAAGGCCTTCAACACGCACTGGCAAGCCCAGGGCAACGAGCCGGTGACCATCCAGCAATCCCACGGCGGGTCGGGCAAGCAGGCCCGCGCGGTGATCGACGGCCTGCGCGCCGACGTGGTGACCCTGGCCCTGGCCGGCGACATCGACGAGCTGTACAAGCTCGGCAAGCTGATCCCCGAGGACTGGCAGAGCCGCCTGCCGGACGCCAGCACTCCCTACACCTCGACCATCGTGTTCCTGGTGCGCAAGGGTAACCCGAAAGGCATCAAGGACTGGGATGACCTGGTCAAGCCGGGCGTCGGCGTCATCACCCCGAACCCGAAGACCTCCGGCGGCGCGCGCTGGAACTTCCTCGCCGCCTGGGCCTACGCCCAGCAGCAGTACGGCAGCGAAGAGAAGGCCCAGGAATTCGTCGAGAAGCTGTACCAGAATGTCCCGGTCCTCGACACCGGCGCCCGTGGCTCGACCATCACCTTCGTCAACAACAAGATCGGCGACGTGTTGCTGGCCTGGGAAAACGAAGCCTTCCTGGCCCTGAAGGAAGAAGGTGGCGACAACCTCGAGATCGTGGCACCTTCGCTGTCCATCCTGGCTGAGCCGCCGGTGACCGTGGTCGACAAGAACGTCGATCGCAAGGGCACCCGCAAGGTCGCCGAGGCCTACCTGAACTACCTGTACAGCGACGAGGGCCAGCGCCTGGCGGCCAAGCACTTCTACCGCCCGCGCAACCAGGAGATCGCCAAGGAGTTCAGCCAGCAGTTCTCCAGCCTCAAGCTGGTGACCATCGACGGCGATTTCGGTGGCTGGAAGACCGCCCAGCCGAAGTTCTTCAACGATGGCGGCGTGTTCGACCAGATCTACAAGGCGAACTGACCGGCGAACGGTTCGCGGGATGGGTCCGAAGCGACACCCATCGATGCCTCGGCCCCACGGCAATGGGTATCGGCGCTACGCTTCCCGACCCACCCCGCGGACGTAGGGGTTAGAATCGCCGCCCCGTGCCGGAACGAGAGAGGGAAGCCGCAGGCTTCCCTTTGTCGCGAGCGGGCCAGGTCGATTCGACCGACCGGAAGACGCGGCCCGGCCGAGTCTCCAAGCGTTCCAACGCAGATAAAGGACAGACGATGTCTCGACGTACCTCCCCCGTCATACCCGGCTTCGGGCTGACGCTGGGCTACACCCTGGTGTATCTCAGCCTGTTGGTGCTGATCCCCCTGGCCGCGATGTTCATCCACGCGGCCCAGCTCACCTGGGAACAGTTCTGGGCCATCATTTCCGCGCCCCGAGTACTCGCCGCGCTCAAGCTTTCCTTCGGCACCGCGCTGGCCGCCGCCCTGCTCAACGGGGTGATCGGCACCCTGCTGGCCTGGGTGCTGGTGCGCTACGTGTTCCCCGGCCGCAAGATCATCGAGGCTATGATCGATCTGCCGTTCGCCCTGCCCACCGCGGTGGCCGGCATCGCCCTCACCGCGCTGTACGCGCCCGCCGGCCTGCTCGGCCAGTGGGCCACCGCGCTCGGTTTCAAGGTCGCCTACACGCCGCTGGGCATCACCCTGGCACTGACCTTCGTGACCCTGCCCTTCGTGGTGCGCACCCTGCAGCCGGTACTGGCCGACATTCCCAAGGAAGTCGAGGAAGCCGCCGCCTGCCTGGGAGCCAAACCGCTGCAGGTGTTCCGCCACGTGCTGCTGCCGGCGCTGTTGCCGGCCTGGCTGACCGGCTTCGCACTGGCCTTCGCGCGCGGGGTCGGCGAGTACGGCTCGGTGATCTTCATCGCCGGCAACATGCCGATGAAGACCGAAATCCTGCCGCTGCTGATCATGGTCAAGCTGGACCAGTACGACTACACCGGGGCCACTGCCATCGGCGTGCTGATGCTGGTGGTGGCGTTCATCCTGCTGCTGCTGATCAACCTGCTGCAGCGCCGCATTTCGACCCCCTGAGGAGGAGCCCGCCATGTCATCCGCAACCCTGACGGCCACCTCCGCCGCCAACGCCGCGCGCCGCGGCAACGCGCTGGGGCGCCGCCTGCTGGTCATCAGCGCCTGGCTGGTGTTCGTGCTGTTCCTGGTGCTGCCGCTCTTCGTGGTGCTCAGCGAAGCGCTGAAGCTCGGCATCGGCACCTTCTTCAGCGCGATCTTCGAGCCGGACGCTATCGCCGCCCTGAAGCTGACGCTGATCGCCGTGGGTATCTCGGTGCCGCTCAACCTGGTGTTCGGCGTCGCCGCCGCCTGGTGCGTGAGCAAGTACGAGTTCCGTGGCAAGAGCGTGCTGGTCACCCTGATCGACCTGCCGTTCTCGGTATCGCCGGTGATCGCCGGCCTGATCTACGTGCTGATGTTCGGTGCCCAGGGCTGGTTCGGTCCCTGGCTGCAGGACCATGACATCCAGATCATCTTCGCCGTGCCCGGCATCGTCCTGGCCACCCTGTTCGTCACCGTGCCCTTCGTGGCCCGCGAGCTGATCCCGCTGATGCAGGAACAGGGCACCCAGGAAGAGGAAGCCGCGCGCCTGCTCGGCGCCAACGGCTGGCAGATGTTCTGGCACGTGACCCTGCCCAACATCAAATGGGGCCTGATCTACGGCGTGGTGCTGTGCACCGCGCGGGCGATGGGCGAGTTCGGCGCGGTATCGGTGGTCTCCGGGCACATCCGGGGCTTCACCAACACCCTGCCGCTGCACGTCGAGATCCTCTACAACGAATACAACCACGTCGCCGCGTTCAGCGTCGCCAGCCTGCTGCTGGCCATGGCGCTGGTCATCCTGCTGCTCAAGCAGTGGAGCGAGTCGCGCATCAACCGCCTACGTCACAGCGACGCGGAGGAATAATTCATGTCGATCGAAATCCGTAACGTCAGCAAGAACTTCAATGCCTTCAAGGCGCTGGACGACATCAACCTGGACATCCAGAGCGGCGAACTGGTCGCCCTGCTCGGCCCGTCCGGTTGCGGCAAGACCACCCTGCTGCGCATCATCGCCGGCCTGGAAACCCCGGACACCGGCAACATCGTGTTCCACGGCGAAGACGTCTCCGGCCGCGACGTGCGCGACCGCAACGTCGGCTTCGTGTTCCAGCACTACGCGCTGTTCCGCCACATGACGGTGTTCGACAACGTCGCCTTCGGCCTGCGCATGAAGCCCAAGGCGATCCGCCCCAACGAAAGCCAGATCAAGCAGAAGGTCCACGACCTGCTCGGCCTGGTGCAGCTCGACTGGCTCGCCGACCGCTACCCGGAACAGCTCTCCGGCGGCCAGCGCCAGCGCATCGCCCTGGCCCGCGCCCTGGCGGTGGAGCCCAAGGTACTGCTGCTCGACGAACCGTTCGGCGCCCTCGACGCCAAGGTCCGCAAGGAACTGCGCCGCTGGCTGGCGCGCCTGCACGACGAGGTGCACCTGACCAGCGTATTCGTGACCCACGACCAGGAAGAAGCGATGGAAGTCGCCGACCGCATCGTAGTGATGAACAAGGGCGTGATCGAGCAGATCGGCGCGCCGGGCGAGGTCTACGAGAACCCGAAGAGCGACTTCGTCTACCACTTCCTCGGCGACGCCAACCGCCTGTTCATCGGCGAGGACCACCACGTGCTGTTCCGACCCCACGAGGTGTCGCTGTCGCGCAGCGCCATCGCCGAGCATTGCCCGGCGGAAGTCCGCGACATCCGCCCGCTCGGCGCGATCACCCGGGTGACGCTCAAGGTCGACGGCCAGGACGAGCTGATCGAGGCCGAAGTGGTCAAGGACCACGACAGCCTGGCCGGCCTGGTGCGTGGCGAGACCCTCTACTTCAAACCCAAGGCCGGCCAGCCGATCGCCCACGGCTGAGGATTGCATCGTAGGGTGGGCCGCCCGGCCCACCCTACGACGCCGCGATCCTGCCGATCTCCCTTCGCCCCTGCGGCGACACGTGCAGCGCCCGCGAGCAGGCGGACGGGCGCAGCCAGCCCGCCTGCTTGCAGGTTTCCAGCAATGCCGCGCCCAAGGCTCCGCCCAGGTGCGGCTTGCGCTCGCTCCAGTCGGGGCAGGCGCAGGCCAGTTGCCGGCGACGCTTGCGCAGGGCCTCGAGATCGATACCCAACGCGCCCAGGGCCGCCGCGCCGGCCTCGCTGAGCTGCACCTGCTTGCCCTGATGAACCAGCCAGCCGGCGGCGGTCATGCGCTCGAACAGACCGACGGCCAGCGCGCCGGCCAGATGGTCGTAGCAGGTGCGCGCCTCGCGCAGGGCCAGCGGCGTGCCGCGCGAAGCCGGGACCACCCGGGTCTTGCGCGGTTGCGCGGCCAGGGCGGCGCTGGCCAGGGCCTCCACCGCCTGGCCGACCTCCGGCCCGGCGAGCTTGTAGTAGCGATTGCGCCCGTGGCTTTCTTGAACCAGCAGGCCGCCTTCGACCAGCTTGGCCAGGTGCGCGCTGGTCGACGACGGCGACAGGCCGGCCAGCAGCGCCAGCTCGCCGGCCGGCCGCGCGCTGCCATCCATCAGCGCCCAGATCATCGACGCGCGCCCCGGGTCGGCGAGCAGGGCGGCCGTCGAACTGATTCCCGGTGTGTATTCCATTGTTCACCTCGCGATGAAACATGGCTGACTGCCGCTGGAGATACTGGACCCGAAATCCCCGACACGCCAGCCCCACGAGGAGAATCGCCATGTTCGCCGTGATCTTCGAAGCCGAGGCCCGCCCCGGCCTCCGGCAGGACTACCTGGACATCGCCGCCGAACTGCATTCGCTGCTCGACGGCCAGCACGGTTTCATTTCCATCGAACGCTTCCAGAGCCTGAAGACGCCGGGCAAGATACTGTCCCTTTCGTTCTGGCAGGACGAAGCGTCCATCACCACCTGGCGCCAGCAGGAAGCGCACCGCCATGCGCAGGCCGCCGGGCGCTCGCAGCTCTTCTCCGACTACCGCCTGCGCATCGCCAGCGTGCTGCGCGACTACGGCCTGCACGACCGCGCACAGGCGCCGGCCGACAGCCACCACCCGCACCGGGAGCCCCATGATGCTTGAAGGATTCGCCGCCAACCTGACGCTGATCCTCGCCGTATTCCTCCTCGCGGGGCTGATCAAGGGCGTGGTCGGCCTCGGCCTGCCGACCATCGCCATGGGCCTGCTCGGCCTGGTGATGCCGCCGATGCAGGCTGCGGCGCTGCTCATCGTCCCCTCGGCGGTGACCAACCTCTGGCAACTCGCCGATGGCCGCAGCCCGCTGCCCATGCTGCGCCGCCTGTGGCCGATGCTGCTGGGGATCGCCGCCGGCACCCTGGGCACGGCGGCGCTGATGCGCGGCACCGAACTGCCGCAGGCCACGCAACTGCTCGGCGCGGCGCTGGTGATCTATGCGGCGCTCGGCCTGGCGGCGGTGCATTTCCACGTGGCGCCGGCCCACGAACCCTGGCTGGCGCCGCTGGTCGGCACGCTGACCGGGGCGATCACCGCGGTCACCGGGGTCTTCGTCATTCCGGCGGTGCCCTACCTGCAAGCCATCGGCCTGGAAAGGGACGATCTGGTGCGCGCCTTGGGGCTGTCGTTCAGCATGTCCACCCTGGCCCTGGCGTTGAGCCTCGGCCAGCATGGCTCGCTGCTGGAGCCGCAGGTGCTGGGGACTTCCGCACTGGCGCTGATCCCGGCACTGCTCGGCATGGCCGGCGGCCAATGGCTGCGGCGGCGGATCAGCCCGGAGCGTTTCCGCCGCTGGTTCTTCATCGGCCTGCTGTTGCTGGGCTCGGACCTGGCGCTGCGCGGCTGGTTCTAAGCACCCTGCGCTCCCGTAGGAGCGCGCCATGCGCGCGATTCGCGGCCATGGGCCGCTCCTACGGAGCAGGCGGTCCCGGATCAAGCCAGCACCGGCTGCGAACGCTTCAGGCCGAACCACTGCAATTCGGCGAACAGCGCCACCGCCACGGCCTGGGCGATCACGAAGGCATAACCGAACAGGTTCGGTGCCAGCCCGCCGGCGACCAGCAGCCAGATGCTGTCGATCACCCACAGCGCGTTGATGCCGATCACCACCCACACCGCCAGGCGCGGCAGGGTCTCGCAGCGGGCCAGCCAGAACAGCCCCAGGGCGAACGGCAGCAGGCTGGCGCCAGCGCCGAGCAACAGCCCGCGCGGCAGTTCGAGGAAGGCGCTCAGCCAGTCGGTGGCGAACAGCATCAGTAGCCCGGTGGCGCCGCTGATCAGGCCATCGGCGAGCAGGACACGGCGAAGCAGCAGGGAAGGTTGCACGGTGGTCATGGCGAATCCTCCAGAATCCGACGCCGGGATTGGCGCCTGGGCCTAGGTTTCGCCGATTCGCGCAGCGCGTCGATTACCCGCCAGGTAATGGCCGTGTTGACCAGGCGGGTCTATCGTCGATAGCCATGAACAGCACAGCCCTCCCGGTCGGCGCCCTGCTCCGCCAGTGGCGCCAGCGCCGCCGCCTCAGCCAGCTCGACCTCGCCTGCGAGGCCGATATCTCCACGCGCCACCTGAGCTTCGTCGAGACCGGCCGCGCGCGGCCCAGCCGCGAGATGCTCCTGCACCTGGCCGAGCGCCTGCAGATCCCCCTGCGCGAGCGCAACCTGCTGCTGATCGCCGGCGGCTACGCCCCGCCCTACGGCGAACGGCCGCTCGACGACCCGGCATTGCAGGCCGCGCGCGACGCCATCGACCAGTTGCTCGCCGCCCACGAGCCCAACCCGGCGCTGGCCATCGACCGCCACTGGCAGTTGCTGGCCGCCAACCGCTGCGTCCCGCCGCTGCTCGCCGACCTGCCGGAAGAACTGCTGCAACCGCCGCTCAACGTGCTGCGCCTCAGCCTGCATCCACAGGGCCTGGCGCCGCGCATCCGCAACCTCGGCCAATGGCGCGCGCACCTGCTGGCGCGCCTGCAACGCGACCTGGAAGTCAGCGCCGACCCTGCCCTGGCGGAGCTGCTCGCCGAGCTGACCGGCTACCCGGCGCCGGCCGAGCCCGCCACACCCGGCGGCGTGCTGGTGCCTCTGCAACTGGATACGCCCTGGGGGCCGCTGAGCCTGATCAGTACCACCACGGTGTTCGGCACGGCGGTGGACGTTACCCTCGCCGAACTGGCGCTGGAAACTTTCTTCCCAGCCGACGACGCCAGCGCCCGGATACTTCGCCAGTTGCACGACCAGTACGCCTGAGCCGGCGCTGGCGCACGGAAAAAATCACACTTTGGAGTAATATCCTGACCGCGCCGGCACTGTAATCTGTGCTCCGGCCCCATTCCCGAACCGCTCAAAACAATAATTCAAGGAGCACCTCGGCATGCGTAACCCAGCAGTACGGCACTCCCTCCTCGCCTGGAGCCTGGTGTTGCTCGCCAGCTTCGCCTCCCTCGCCTCGGCCCAGCCCGGCAATACCCTCGAAGCCCTGCAGGTCCAGGCCTGTCGCGCCACCAGCAGCCTTCTGCTGTACCGTGGCGAAGGCTTCCAGAGCCAGCACCTCGAACGCATGAACAACGACCTCGCGACCCTGGCGGCCACCCTGCAAGGTCCCCAGGTCACCGACGAGATGCGCCAGGCCCACCGCGAACTGGCCGCCGAACTGCGCCGTGGCGCGGCCTTCGGCCAGAACGAGGAAGACGTGCCCTGGGACTATACCCACAGCCTGAGCAAGGCCCTGCGCGACTTCCTGGCCGTCGTCAGCCAGCAGGCGGACAGCGCTCCGCTCGAACAGATCCCGGTGCAGATCGAATACCTGGCGGTGCAGTACCTGTTCCGCGCCTACATCGGCACCTTCGAGATCGCCAGGGAAGACGGCGAACACTATCTCGGCCAGGATGAACGCAAGCTGGTCCCGAGCATCGACAGCGAGTTCAGCCAGTTGAGCGTGCAGAACCCGGCGGAGCTGGACAAGCTCATGACCCGCTGGCAGTACCTGAAGGTTGCCCTCAGCGACCTGAACAGCGGCACCACCGCCATGATCAGCAGCTCGGGCCGGCCCTTCGCGCCGACCATGGTCGACCGGCACACCCGCTCGCTGACCGGGCAGTTGCTGAGTCTCAACTGAGCCTTGCCCGCGCGCGGCGATGGATATCGCCGCGCTCGATGGGGAGCGTCAGATAGCGGCCTTGCGCTCGCGGATGCAGGTCGGTCCGGCGCGCTCTTCCACCTCGCGGCGCACCTCATCGCGCAGGCCGAGCAGGAAGGCCAGTTCGGCGACCACGAACAGCGGCCCGACCACCAGCCCCATCAGGTCGTCGACGAACGCCGGCTTGCGGCCCTCGTAGTAATGGCCGATGAACTGGATCACCCAGCCGACCACGAACAGCCCCACGCCAGCGCCGAGCCACAGCGCCGTGCCCTGCACCGCCAGGACCGCCCCGCCCCACAGGCAGAAGGCAAGCAGCACGGCCATCACCACGCCGAAACGCAGGTCCAGGCGCAGGTAGAACCACGCAGCGGCCAGCGCCACCAGCGCCGCCGGCGACAGCCACAGGCCGCCCAGCTCCAGCCCCGGCCGCGACAGCAGTACGGCGACGGCCAGGACGATCATGGGAATGCCGATGAAATGGCTGGCGATATTGCGTCGATCACGGTGGTACTCCGCGTATTGGCCAAGGTAGTCGGTGAGCGTTTTCATTATGGTTATCCTCGCATCGCAGGCAGATACGACAATAATGCCGCCAGCCCGCCGGCTGCACTGTCGGCTAGGCGACAAACCCCGGGAGAAGCATGACCGACATCCACGCCCACCGCCCGCTGCTGCTCAGCGGCCACTGGTTCAGCCACCTGCCGGCCGACCTGCAGGAGAGCCTGCTGGACGCCGCCGTCCTCCGCCGCCTGGACGCCGGGCAGCGGCTGTTCAGTCGCGGCGACAAGCCCTGCGGGCTGTACGCGGTGCTCGAAGGCGGCATCCGCATCGGCGCGGTCGGCCTGAGCGGCAAGGAAGCACTGCTGACCCTGATCGAACCGCCCTCCTGGTTCGGCGAAATCTCCCTGTTCGACGGCCAGCCCCGCACCCACGACGCCTACGCCGAAGGCCCCTGCCTGCTGCTCAACGTGCCGCAGGCGGCGCTGCTCGGCCTGCTGGAACGCCAGCCGCGCTACTGGCGCGAGTTCGCCCTGCTGATGAGCCAGAAGCTGCGCCTGGCGTTCATCGCCCTGGAAGAGATGAGCCTGCTACCCGCCGCACCCCGCCTGGCGCGGCGCCTGGTGATGATCGCCGAGGGCTACGGCTGGGCCAGCGGCGAGCGGCGGGAAATCCACCTGGCCCAGGAACAACTGGCGCTGATGCTGGCGATCTCCCGGCAGACCACCAACCAGATACTCAAGGAGTTGGAAGCCCAGGGCATCCTGCGCCTGACCTATGGGGGCATCGAGATCGTCGATCTGGAGCGGTTGCGGAAGGTTGGGGGGTAGCCGTTTCCTGTTCGGCATCCTGCGCGCCCGGACCGCCGCTCCCTCTCCCCCGGCCCCTCTCCCATAAATGGGAGAGGAGTGACTTTTCCTGTAGCCCGGATGCAATCCGGGACGCGGAGTTGCCGGCTTCCCCGGGTTTCATCCGGGCTACGATGCTAGCCGCCTACGCGGACGGCTCCCTCTCCCATTCATGGGAGAGGGCTGGGGAGAGGGTGGTGGCCACCCCCATCCACCTACCCTTCGACCAGCTCCCGCACACGCTGCAGGGCTGCGACATCGAGGCGCAGCATCTGCACGGCCTTGTTGTCCAGCAGGTCCTCGACGCCCCGTTCGGCCGGCAGGCGCGCCAGTTGCGCGGCCAGGTGGAGGACCAGCACGTCGCGCGAGTAGACCCCGCCGCCGAGCTGCCAGGTCGCGGCGATCAGCTCGCGCAGCTCCAGCGGCAGCCGCCAGCGGGTACGCAACGCCGAGCCGAAACCGGCGGCATGCCGGCGTAGCGCGTTGTCCACCTGCGCTTCGTCCAGCTCGCCGCCCGCCAGTTGCCAATCCTGCAGGCAGCGCAGCAATGCCAGGTCGCCGAGGCAATGCAGCAGCCCGGCGCTGTAGCAGCGCTCGGCATCGCCCTGGCAGAGCCTCGCCAGCAGCGCGGCGAGTTCGGCGCTGCGTTGCGACAACAGCCAGAACTGCCCGGCGCGCTGCGCCAGCATTTCGTCCTCGAGCGCGGCGCTGCGTTGCAGGGCCAGCCCCAGCACCAGGTTGAGGCTGTGCGCCACGCCCAGCCGGGCGAGGGCCTGGCTCAGGGTCTGACAGGAACGGCCGGCGTGCAGGGCGGCGCTGTTGGCGGCGGCGATCAGGCGGGCGGTGATCTGCGGGTCGCGGGCGAAGTCGTCCTGCAAGGTGGAGAGGTCGAGCTCGGCGGCATTCAGGCGGCGCCCCAGGGCGACGCGCACCTCTTCGAGCAGCGGCGCGCCGACGGAACGTTCCCGCTGCCCCTGCAGGTAGGCGTCCAGCGTGGCGTTCGCCGGCAGCCCGGCGCTTACCTGCACCGGCTCCTGGCCGGGAGCCAGCAACAACTCGCCCAGGCGTTTGCTCAAGGCTTCGAGATTCAGCGGCTTGACCAGATAGGCGCTGGGCGCCAGCGGCAAGGCTTCGCGCACGCTGGCGGCATCGCTGCGCTCGCTCATCAGGATGAACGGCAGCGGCGGCTTGCGCCGGCCGCGACGCAACTCGCGCAACAGGGAAAGACCATCCAGCCCCGGCAGCGCACGGTCGGCGAGCACCAGGTCGGGCAGTTTCGCGCGGCAGGCCGCCAGCGCCGCATGGCCATCGGCGCACAGCTCGAGGCGGGCGTCGCCGCGCACGTTGCGCACCAGGTTGGCAAGCAACTCGCGACTCCACGGGTCGCCTTCGGCAATCACCACCCGCGGCCCTGCGCCAGCTCCCTGCTCGCCCATCGTGAATCCCCGAAAGAAAACCCGGAACATTAGCCGAGGTCCCGGCACTCGACCAGCCCGCCTTTTGTCGTAGACGAAAAAAGACCCGCCGCAGCGGGTCTTTTCCATACGGCTGGATCAGGCCAGTTCGTCGAAGCACTCGGCGACGATGGCGAGGCCCTTTTCCAGTTGCGCGTCCGGGATGGTGACCGGCATCAGGAAGCGGATGACGTTGTAGTAGGTACCGCAGGACAGCAGGATCAGGCCCTTCTCGCGAGCACGGGCAACGATCTTGCCGACCAGCTCGGCGGCCGGCTTGTCATGGTCGCCGCCTTCGAACAGCTCGATGGCGACCATCGAGCCCAGGCCGCGCACGTCGCCGATCACCTTGTGCTTGGCGGCGATGGCGTCGAGGCCGGCCTTGAGCTTCTCGCCGAGCGCCTGCGAACGCTCCAGCAGTTTCTCCTCGTCGAACACCTTCATCACCGCCAGGGCCGCGGCGCAGGCGATCGGGCTACCGGCGTAGGTGCCGCCGAGGCCGCCCGGAGCGATGGCGTCCATGATCTCGGCCTTGCCGCACACCCCGGAGATCGGGAAGCCGCCGCCGACCGACTTGGCGAAGGTGGTCAGGTCCGGGACGATGCCCAGTTGCTCGGTGGCGAAGAAGGTGCCGGTACGGCCGGCGCCGGTCTGCACTTCGTCGGCGATCAGCAGGATGCCGTGCTGGTCGCACAGGGCGCGCAGGCGCTGCATGAAGGCCTTGGAGTTGACGTAGAAGCCGCCTTCGCCCTGCACCGGCTCAATGATGATCGCGGCGATGTCCTGCGGCTGGGCGTCGTTCTTGAAGATGCGCTCGATGCTGGCGATCGATTCGTCCTCGCTGATGCCATGCAGCTCGCAAGGCGCCAGGGCGCGGAAGATGCCGCCGGGCATCAGGCCCATGCCGGCGGAGTACGGCACTACCTTGCCGGTCAGGCCGAGGGTCATCATGGTGCGGCCGTGGTAGGCGCCGGTGAAGGCGATCACGCCGGCGCGGCCGGTGGCGGCGCGGGCGATCTTCACCGCGTTCTCCACCGCCTCGGAGCCGGAGGTGACCAGCAGGGTCTTCTTGGCGAAGCTGCCCGGCACGCGCTTGGCGATTTCCTCGCACAGCTCGATGTACGGCTCGTAGGCCAGCACCTGGAAGCAGGTGTGCGACAGCTTGGTCAGTTGCTCCTGCACCGCGGCGATCACCTTCGGATGCAGGTGGCCGGTGTTGAGCACCGCGATGCCGCCGGCGAAGTCGATGTACTCGCGGCCCTCGACGTCCCACACGGTGGCGTTCTCGGCGCGCTCGGCGACGATCGGGTGGATCTGGCTGACGCCGCGGGCGACGGCGGCGGCACGGCGTTGCAGCAGGGATTCGTTGGTCTTGCTCATGGTGTCCTCATTGGCCGCTCATCGTGCGGCTAGGTCCAAGGAAAACGCCTCCGGGAAGGAGCCGCGCGGCATACGATGATCGACTGCGCAGGCTTGCCGGAGGCCGTGTGTTCAGGGGTACCGCTGGGCCGCCGCGCGCTCTTTCGCGCCTTGCCCCGTCGAATCAATTCGTAGGGTGGGCTTCAGCCCACCGAACAGTATTGAACCTTGTCTGGTGGACCGCACCCGGCCCACCCTCCAGTCTCAGAGACCGAGGCAGAGATACTTGATCTCCAGGTAGTCCTCGATCCCGTACTTGGAACCCTCGCGGCCCAGGCCCGAAGCCTTGATGCCGCCGAACGGCGCCACTTCGTTGGAGATCAGCCCGGTGTTGATGCCGACCATGCCGTATTCCAGCGCCTCGGCCACGCGGAACACGCGGGACAGGTCGCGGGCGTAGAAGTACGAGGCCAGGCCGAACTCGGTGTCGTTGGCCATGGCGATCACTTCGGCCTCGTCCTTGAAGCGGAACAGCGGCGCCAGCGGGCCGAAGGTCTCTTCCTTGGCCACCGCCGCAGTGGCCGGCACGTCGACCAGGATGGTCGGCTCGAAGAAGCTGCCACCCAGGGCGTGCGGCTTGCCGCCGGCAACCACCTTGGCGCCCTTGCTCACCGCGTCGGCGATGTGCTCCTCGACCTTCTTCACCGCCTTGTCGTCGATCAGCGGACCGGTGGTGGTGCCGTCTTCCAGGCCGTTGCCGATCTTCAGCCTGGCCACCGCGGCCTTGAGCTTCTCGACGAAGGCGTCGTAGACGCCGTCCTGCACGTACAGGCGGTTGGCGCACACGCAGGTCTGGCCGTTGTTGCGGTACTTGGAGATCAGCGCGCCTTCCACGGCGGCATCCAGGTCGGCGTCGTCGAAGACGATGAACGGCGCGTTGCCGCCCAGCTCCAGCGACACCTTCTTGATGTCCCTGGCGCACTCGGCCATCAACTGGCGGCCAATCTCGGTGGAGCCGGTGAAGGTCAGCTTGCGCACGATCGGGTTGCCGGTCAGCTCGCTGCCCACTTCGCCGGCGCTGCCGGTGATCACGCTGAACACGCCTTTCGGGATGCCCGCGCGCTCGGCCAGTTCGGCCAGCGCCAGGGCGGAATACGGCGTCTGCGAAGCCGGCTTGAGCACCATGGTGCAGCCGGCGGCCAGCGCCGGGCCGGCCTTGCGGGTGATCATCGCGGCCGGGAAGTTCCACGGGGTGATGGCGGCGGTGACGCCGATCGGCTGCTTGATGACGATGATGCGCTTGTCCGGCTGGTGGCCGGGAATGGTGTCGCCATAGATGCGCTTGCCTTCCTCGGCGAACCACTCGATGAACGAAGCCGCGTAGGCGATCTCGCCCTTGGCCTCGGCCAGCGGCTTGCCCTGCTCCAGGGTCATCAGGCGGCCCAGGTCGTCCTGGTTGGCCATGATCAGCTCGAACCACTTGCGCAGCTTCTGCGCGCGCTCCTTGGCGGTCAGCGCGCGCCAGGCCGGCAGCGCACGGTCGGCGGCCTCGATGGCACGGCGGGTCTCGGCAGCGCCCATCTTCGGCACGGTGCCGAGGATCTCGCCAGTGGCCGGGTTGTTGACCTTGATGGTCTGGCCGCTGTCGGCGTCCTGCCAGGTGCCGTCGATATAGGCTTGCTGGCGGAACAGCGTGGCGTCTTTCAATTGCATGGCAGTCTCCTGAAACCCGACACCCGGAAACGGGTAGATGGTGAATACACGACACCCGGCGCCACCGGGCCTCGCTGCTTGTTGTCTGGTGGACTCGCCCGGGCGGTCGTTCGTCGGCCCTGAAACCAGGGAGTCGCCATCGCTCCCGGAGTTCCCTGCCCTGCACCGCCAGGCGTTTGAAATCTCAAACGAATCCTAGGGGCCGGGGGGACAAAGGGCAATAGGATGTTCGAAAAAATTAACGAAAGGTCGAGCATCAATCGGCTTTTCTGGACAAAACCGGCCAAAAAAGCTCCTGCCGTTCGGGATCGCGAACGATATCCCCGGCATGGACGCCCGCCGGGGAGATGCGTATGATTGCGCCCCGCAACGCACTCGTAGCTCAGCTGGATAGAGTACTGCCCTCCGAAGGCAGGGGTCGTGGGTTCGAATCCCGCCGAGTGCGCCATATGAATGAAAGGCCCCAGGTGTTCGCACCCGGGGCCTTTTCGTTTGCGTCTTCCGAGCCCGACCGGAGCGCTTTTCTTGCCCAGCGAAGGCGAATAGCATCTGGCCATCACCCCTTGGGAGATCGGCCCGTGCCCTTATCGCTTCCCCAAGCCTGGATGCCGACGTTCGGCCTGGCCGCCTTCCTGCTGCTCGTGCTTGCCGCCCCCTCGGCCCTCGCCGCGAATCCCCCCTGCTCCGGCAAGAAGGGCGGCATCGCCGGCTGCGATGGCGAGTTGTTCCTGTGCAACGATGGCTCGATCAGCGGTTCGAAGAGAAACTGCGCGGCCTACATGGGACGGGGCGGCACCTCCCCCGCACAGCCCCGGCAACTGCTCGACGACAACACTAGCGATTGCCCGTGCGGCACCAGCACGTTCTGCACGGGCCCACGCGGCGGGGTGTACTGCCTGACACCTGGCGGCAAGAAGAGCTATAGACGGAAATGACCTTCCAGGCGCTTCGCCAGCCAGGGCAGCGCTGCCGATAACCCCTCCAAATATCCCACCAAAGCACTAATCACTTGGCGCCAGGCCAGTCCCTACCGTCCGGAAAAACCGTACTTTCGAGTGCTTTTGCGGGCGCTCCGCCTCATTGACACTGGCTTCGAAGCGTCATCTCGCCGATCCCACCCGCGAGTGCTCATCCAGCCGCCTCGAAAACCACTGATAGACAGAAACCCCATGCCCTTGGGCTGTAACGCAGGGCCGGGAGCAGAACCAGCGGTCGGTGCCGCTCGCCTCTCCATCACCTGTCCTGGCCCGAGGGTCGCGTCGTCCCTGCCCTGCCGGGGACTTCGCATGTCGTATGGAGCTCCCATCATGCACAACAAGAAAGACCTCGAGCTTTCTCAACAGGCGTCCGAGTACACCTTGAACCTGAACCCGGTGGTCGGTCCTCGCGGGCGTGATCTGCTCAGCAGTGCGCGCATGGTGCTCCGGCAAGTTCTCAGGCAGCCCCTGCACAGCGCCAAGCACGCTGCCGCCCTGGGCGGCGAGTTGAGGAATATCCTGTTCGGCCGCTCGGCATTGCAGCCCGACGAGGGGGACAAACGCTTCGTCGATCCGGCCTGGAAGGAGAACCCGCTGTTCCGCCGCTACATGCAGACCTACCTGGCCTGGAGCAAGGAGCTGAACGAATGGATCAGCACCAGCAATCTCTCCGAGCAGGATGCCAGCCGCGGCCAGTTCGTCATCAGCCTGCTCACCGATGCCATGTCGCCGACCAACACCCTGGCCAGCCCGGCGGTGCTCAAGCGTTTCTACGAGACCGGCGGCAAGAGCCTGCTCGACGGCCTTTCCAACCTGGCCAAGGATCTGATCGACAACGGCGGCATGCCCAGCCAGGTGAACAAGGAAGCCTTCGAGGTGGGCCGCAACCTGGCCACGACCCCGGGCGCCGTGGTGTTCCGCAACGAAGTGCTGGAGCTGATCCAGTACCGGCCGAGCACCGAGCAGGTCCATGAGCGGCCGCTGCTGGTGGTGCCGCCGCAGATCAACAAGTTCTACGTGTTCGACCTGTCGCCGGAGAAGAGCATGGCGCGCTTCCTGGTCGGCAGCGGTATCCAGACCTTCGTGGTCAGTTGGCGCAATCCGGGCAAGGAGCAACGCGAGTGGGGCCTGTCCACCTACATCGAGGCGCTCAAGGAAGCCATCGACGCGGTGCTGGCCATCACCGGCAGCCCGGACCTGAACATGACCGGCGCCTGTTCCGGCGGCGGCACCATGTCTTCGCTGCTGGGCCATTACGCCGCCCTGGGCGAGAGCAAGGTGCATGCCTTCACCCTCGTGGTCAGCGTGCTGGACACCCGCGTCGACACCCAGGTCGCCCTGTTCGCCGACGAGAAAACCCTGGAAGCCGCCAAGCGTCACTCCTACCAGGCCGGCGTGCTGGAAGGCCGCGACCTGGCCAAGGTGTTCGCCTGGATGCGTCCCAACGACCTGATCTGGAACTACTGGATCAACAACTACCTGCTCGGCAACGAGCCGCCGGCGTTCGACATCCTCTACTGGAACAACGACACCACCAACCTGCCGGCGGCGCTGCACGGCGAGTTCATCGAGATGTACCGGACCAACCCGCTGATCCACGCCGGTCTACTGGAAGTCTGCGGCACGCCGATCGACCTGAAGAAGGTCACCAGCGACTTCTACTGCGTGGCCGGCGTCACCGACCACATCACGCCCTGGGACGCCTGCTACCGCTCGGTGCACCTGTTCGGCGGCCAGTGCGAGTTCGTGCTGTCCAACAGCGGGCACATCCAGAGCATCCTCAACCCGCCGGGCAACCCCAAGGCACGCTTCATGACCAACAGCGGGTTGCCGGCCGATGCCAACGACTGGCTGGCCAGTTCCACCAAGCACAGCGGCTCCTGGTGGACGCACTGGCAAGCCTGGCTGCAGGACCGCTCCGGCAAGACCAGGAAGGCCCCCGCCAAGCTGGGCTGCAAGGCCTATCCCGCCGGCGAGTCGTCACCGGGCACCTACGTGCACCTGCGCTGAACGATCACCCACCGCACCGCGTTTCAGAAGGACCCGAATCGTATGTCGCAACCCTTTGTCTTCCGTTCAATCGAGTTCGATGGCGAGCACTTGCGCGTCGCCATCCGCCCGGGCACCTCGCCGATACCGCCGTTGCTGATCTTCAACGGCATCGGCGCCAACCTCGAATTGGTGTTCCCCTTCATCCAGGCGCTCGACCCCGACATGGAGATCATCGCCTTCGACGTACCCGGTGTGGGTGGCTCCTCGACCCCGCTGCGGCCCTATCGCTTCCCCAGCCTGGCCAAGCTGGTGTCGCGCATGCTCGATTACCTGGACTACGGCCAGGTCAACGCCATCGGCGTGTCCTGGGGCGGCGCGCTGGCCCAGCAGTTCGCCCGCGACTACCCGGAGCGCTGCAAGAAGCTGATCCTCGCCGCGACCGCCACCGGCCTTTTCATGCTGCCGGGCAAGCCCGGGGTGCTGTGGAAGATGGCCACGCCGCGCCGCTACATCCAGCCTTCCTACGGCGCGCGCATCGCCCCGGACATCTACGGCGGCGCCTTCCGCCGCGATGCCGGCCTGGCACTGACGCATGCTAGCAAGGTGCGCTCCGGCGGGCGGCGCGGCTATTACCTGCAACTGCTCGCCGGGCTCGGCTGGACCAGCATCCACTGGCTGCACAAGATCCGCCAGCCGACCCTGCTGCTGGCCGGCGACGACGACCCGCTGATCCCGCTGCCCAACATGCGCCTGCTGGCCAAGCGGATTCCCAACGCGGAGCTGCACGTGATCGCCGACGGCCACCTGTTCCTGGTGACCCGCGCGGAAGCGGTGGCGCCGATCATCGGCCGCTTCCTGGCCGAGGAGCAGCGCCGGGCACGGGTGCGGCACTTGCCGCTCTGATCAACGCTCGATGCGGTAATGGAAGGTGTTGCGCACGCCAGGTACGGCGACAGGCCGGCCGTCGATCACACGCGGCTGGTAACGGAACTTCAGCGCCGCCGCCAGTGAAGGGCGGACGAACAGCGGATGGCAGTCGCCGACCACCTTGGGCTCCTCCACGCCGCCCTGCGGATTGACCCGGTACTCCACCGTGCAATCGCCCTGGACGCTCCGATCGAGGGCGCGCTGCGGGTAGTCCGGTGCCTGCTTGACGATGGGCAGGTACTGGCGGCTGGCGGCCGCGGCGGCTTCGGCCTGGCGCGCACGCTCGGCGGCCAGCAGGCTTTCCTGCGCCCGACGGGCCATCTCGGCCTGGCGCTCAGCCTCGACGGCGCGCCGCTCGGCTTCGCGGCGCTCGCGTTCCCGCTGGCGGCGCTGTTCGGCCAGGCGCTCGTGGCGTTGCTCCTCCTCCAGCCGCTTGCGGGCCAGCGCCGCCTGTTCAAGCTTCTGCTGTTCGATGGCCGGGGCGCCCCGTGGCGCCGGGTCCGGCTCGGCGACGGGCTCGGACGGCGGCACCACAGCCGGCTCGACGGGCGCAGGAGGTGCGGGAGGCGTAGGAGTTGGCAGACTCACCAGTTGGGTGGTCAACACCCGGACGGACGGCTCGGCGGGCGGTTCGGGCTTCCAGCCGGCCATCAGTAATGCCAGCACCAGGCCGTGCAACCCCACGGCGAGCAAGGCCGCCACCGCGTTGCGCCAGCGGATGCGGTACGACGGGGCCAGGCTGAAGGTGGAAGAGTCGTCCATCACCAGCACACTCATCGCGGCGCCTCGGTGATCAGGCCGAGGTTGCTCACCCCGCCCTGCCGCAGGGCCGCCATGGCGGCGACCACCCGGCCGTAGCCGGCGTCCTGGTCGGCGCGGATGTACACCTGGGTGTCGCCGCGCGCGGCGATGACGGCGGCGACCTTGGCGGTCATCTCGTCGAGAGCCACGGCGCTGTCGGTGCTCCCCTCGGTGTCCAGCTCCTCGCCGAGGCTCCAGTGGTAGCCGCCATCGGCATGCACCGAGAGGGTGAGGATCGATTGCCGGCTGTCACGTGGCAACGCCTCGGCGGCCACTTTCGGCAATTCCACCGGCACCCCCTGGGTGAGCATCGGCGCGGTGACCATGAAGATCACCAGCAGTACCAGCATCACGTCGATGTAGGGCACCACGTTCATTTCGGCCTTGGGACCGTGCCTGCGTTGCGGGCGGACGAGCATGGGGCGTTCCTCAGGCCGCGACGGCGACGTTGGCGGCGCCGTGCAGGCGGCGTTGCAGGCGCGCCTGCAACTCGTTGCCGAAGGCGTAGTAGCGGGCGGTCAGGCTCTGCGCGCGAGCGGCGAAGCGGTTGTAGGCGATTACCGCGGGAATCGCCGCGAACAGGCCGATGGCGGTGGCGATCAGCGCCTCGGCGATGCCCGGGGCGACGGTGGACAGGGTCGCCTGCTGCACCTGGGACAGACCGATGAAGGAGTTCATGATCCCCCACACGGTGCCGAACAGGCCGATGTAGGGACTCACCGAGCCGATCGTGGCGAGGACGGCCAGCCCCTTCTCCAGGCGCTCCTCCTGCTCGGCGATGGCCACGTAGAGACTGCGCTCGACACCGTCGATCACCGCCTCGCCGGTGATGCCCGGCTCACGGCGCAGTTGCCCGAAGGACTGGTAGCCGGCCTGGAAGATGCGTTCCAGGGCTGCGTCCTCGCCGACCTCCGCCTCCGGGCGCTGCAACTGGGTGAGGTCGCCGCTGGCGCGGAAGCGCTGCTGGAAGTCCCTGAGCCGAAGCTCGGTGCGTCGCAGGGTGGCGCCGCGCTCGACGATCAGGTACCAACTGAGCAGCGAGGCGCCCAGCAGGACCAGCATGACGCCCTGGACCAACAGGCTGGCGTCGCCGATCAGGCCCCAGACGGTCATCTGTTCGAGTGTGCTGTGCATCGGTCTTTCCTCGTATTCGCGACTGCTTATTTCAGGTACTGGCGGTTACCGGCCGATGACGACCGGCATGGCCCGCTCCTACAGTTTCAGGGCGCGGGCCACCTCGGCCCAGGGCACGAACTTGAAGTTCTGGGTCTGCTCGGGCATCCGCTTGCGGCCGTCCTGCACCACCAGCATCCCTTCGCTCCAAGGCCCACCGAGGTTTGCCGAGGTGACTTCCAGGCCATCGGTCTCCGACGCGCCGTCGATGCCGGCCCCGGCGTTGAGGCCGACACGGAAGGCACCACGCAGGGCGAACGGCGGCTCGGCGTCGAGCACCACGTAGCTGTCGTTGCCCTGGCTGGAGATCACCAGGTAGTCGCGTTCCTCGCTCTGGTAGAGGGCCAGGCCTTCCACGTCGGCGTGCAGCACCTCACCCACTTTCATCACCGACGCCAGTTCGGCGGGTTGATCGGCGCGGGCATCCAGGGCCCAGACACCGACGTCCTCCTCGCCGACGAACAGGCGCTGGCGCTGGTCGTCGGCGACGCAGCCCTCCGGCTGGCTGGCAACCCGGAAGCGCCGCACCAGTTCCCCGCTCACCCGGCCGCCGACGCCATCCAGGCGGTATTGCAGGAAGCTGCCGTCCTTGTCGTTGGCGAAGGCATACAGCTCGCCCGAAGCCGGCTGGAACAGGCAGATGCCGTAGATTTCGCCGAGCGGCGTAGGCACCTCGCCGGCCGCCTTCAACTCCCCGCTGGCGCGATCGATGCTGAAGATGCTCAGGCTGTTGGTGTCGCGGTTGCTGGCCACCGCCAGGTCGACCCACCCAGCGCCGAGCTGGAAGTTCGGGCGCACGTCGACGTTGTTCAGGCGGCCCACCGGCAGCTCCTGGAGCAGGTGGCCGTCGAGATCGTAGACCAGCAGCCCTTCCTTCTTGTTGGTGCCGAGAACGCGGCTGGCGGCCGGATCACGGGGGTTGACCCAGATCGCCGGATCGTCCGCCGCGTCGCCCTGGCGGGCCACCGGCTCGCTCTGTCGCAGCGCGGCGACGTTCGGTAGCGGCACCGCCGGTTTCGGCGCTTCCGGCAGCCAGTCCAGCGTGCCCTGGTGGAGTTTCCCATCGCCGTCGTCCAGGACCAGCAGGTCGAGCCCCTTGTCGGACAAGCGCAGCGCCAGCCGCTCCGGCTCTTCCAGACCGGCCAGCGGCAGCGCGGCGATCCGTTCCCAGTTCCGCTCTCGCTGCTGGTAGAGGTGCAGCGCGGCCGCCTCGGGGTCCAGCGCCAGCAACCCGCCCGGCACCACGGCCAGGGCGCCGGCGGCTTTCTGCAAACCGCCGAAGGGCGCGACCATATCCACCGGGGCGCGTGCGCTGTCGGCCTCGGGGTGTGCCGGATAGGCCCACAGACCGACATTTTCCTCGTTGACGAAAAGCTGGCCGGCGGCATCGTCCGCCTGGCAGTGCTCCGCCTCCGGCGGCAGCGGCAGGCCGCGTACACGCCGGGGGTCGGCGAGCAGCCGCCGGCCATCGCCGACCAGCCATTGCTCGCCATGGCCGTCTTCGCCGACCAGGAACAGGTAGAGGTTGGCGACCTCGTCGCGATACAGGCACAGCCCGGCCACCGGATAGTCGCGCGCCGGCAGGTAATGCCGCGCGCCCCAGCGTCGGCCTGCCAAGTCGAGATCGACCAGCATGGCCTGCTGGCTGGCGTTATCCAGGCTGGCGACGACCACGCCGCTACCGGCGGCGCGACTGTCCAGGCCGCCGAAGCTACCCGGCAGGCGCGCCAGTTCGGCACCCTGGCGATCGAGCAGCAACAGGCCGTGGCGCGCGCTGGCGGCCAGCAGCGCCTGGCCGTCGGGTAGGAAACGCAGGTCCTCGACCTTGGCCGGAATGTCCCAGGGGGCAAGGGAAAGGGCTGGGCTCGCCGGTTGCGAAGCGGTCTGCGGCTGGCAGGCGGCCAGGGCAAGCAGCACGGCGGGCAGAAGGTGTTTCGGATGGAAAATGGAGATCATCGCGTAGGCATTCCTGCGAAGCGGCCGGACCAGGACGAATACCCGCCCGATCCAGCCGCCCGGGTTCAGAAGTGGGTGAGCGTCAGGCCGAGCTTGTAGGTCGGGCCGTACTCCTCGTATTGGGCGTTGTAGCCGCGCCGCCCGGTGTAGACGTAGAAGCTCTCGTCGGTGAGGTTCTGCGCCTCGAAGCTGAGCTGCAGGTTCCGGGTCAGGAAGTAGCGCGCGCTGAAATCGACGAAGGTCTGCGAGTCGGCATGCAGGTCGTGCAGGCGGTCGCCCACCGCCGCCACCTCGGCCAGGTAGTCGGACTTGTAGTTGGCCGACAGGCGCAGGCTGAGCCTGTCGTTCTCCCAGCCGAGCATCAGGTTGCCGACGGTGTCGGACTGGTTGGGCAGGTCGATGTCGCGCTTGAGCGTACGCCCGCTGTCGGCATCGAAACCCTTGATGCTCGCGTCGGAGCGGCTGAAGGTGGCGTTGGCGCCCAGCAGCAGGCCATTCCAGGGCGCCGGCAGCCAGTCGAACTTCTGCGAGTAGGCCAACTCGATGCCGTACAGCTTGGCGTTGTCGCCGTTGGCGAAGGTTTCCGCCTCGTCGAAGTCGACCCAGGCACCGGTACCGGCGAGGTCGGTGTTGTAGATGAAGTTGTCGATGTCCTTGTAGAACAGGAACGCCGAGACCACGCCCGCGCGGCCCATGTAGTGCTCGATGCCGAGGTCGAAGTTGCGCGACTCCAGCGGATCGAGGTCCGGGTTGCCGAAGCTGGCCTCGTCGCCATCGATGATGAAGCCGGGAGCCAGTTGGCCGAAGGTCGGACGCACCACGGAATGAGTCAGCGCCGCGCGGATCTGGGTGTCCTTGTCCAACTGGTAGCGAGCGTGCAGGCCCGGCAGCCAGTGATGGTAGTCGTTCTTGCGCTCGATGGCCTCGAAGGCGTCGTCGCGCAGGCCGGTGCCCTTGGCTTCCATCTTCGTGCCCTCGTAGCGCAGGCCGGCGATGAAGCGCCAGTCGTCTACGTCGAGGGTCTGCATGAAGTAGCCGGCGTCGATGTCTTCGCTGATGGTGAAGTCGTTCACCCGCGACTCTTCCTCGTTGTAGAAGTCCGCCCGGTCGAGACCGCCGAGCAGCCGCTCGATGGCCTTGGCGCTGATGCCGGTGGCGAAGCGACCGAGGTTGTAGTGCACGTTGCCTTTCTGGAACTGATCAAGGCTGAGCTGCTCGTCGCTGAAGAAGTCGTCCAGGTCCTCGTAGGTCCAGACTTCCAGGTCGTTGCGCTTGTCGCGCCGGCTCAGCTTGCCGCCGAACTTGGCCTGCGCCGGGTAGCCGGCCAGCTCGTAGTCGCGGGCCAGGTCCAGGCGCAGGTTCTTCTCGGTGTCCTTGGTGTAGCCCTTCTCCCGGTCGACCTGGTCGAGGGTGAAGTTGGCCGGGTTGTAGAAGTCGTCCCCGATGTTCAGCCGCGGCTTCTTGCCGTCGCGGAAGCCGGCGCCGGCGAAGTCGTCGTTGCCCTCGAAGCTGGCGCCGGCGATGCCGAGCGGCGAATCCTCGCTGGACTTGCTGTAGCCGACCTGGCCGCTCAGGGTCCACAGGCCGAACATGCGTTCGCCGCCGAACACGTAGGACTGGATCTCCTGGGTCTCCTCGCGGCTCTTCAGCTCGCGGTAGCCTTCGGCCTCGCCGAGTTCGCCCGGCGCTTGCGGATCGGCGAACTCGACGCCGGCGGCATTGCGCATCTCGGTGTCCTTGAAGCGACTGTAGAGGGTGCGCAGGTAGAAGCTGGAAAGGTCGTCCGGACGGTAGTCGAAGTTCAGGCCGGCGCCGGTGCGTTCGCGACGGATGTCGTAGTCGCGCAGCTCCATCTCCTCCAGCCGGGCGCCGTCCTCGAAGTCCCAGGCGCCGCCGGTTTCCACGTTGTCCGAGCCGAAGTCGCGCTTCTGCCAGCTCAGCGCGGCGGCCACGCCGAAGTTGTCCACACCGTCGCCGAGGCTGAAACGGTTGCTGATGGCGCCGGAGAATTTCGGGCTGGTCTGGTTGGTGTTCTCGTCGTAGCCGGCCTCGCCGCCGAAGCTGTAGAACAGCCCGTCATGGTCGAAGGCGGACAGGCTCTCCACCTCGATGGTGCCGCCGAGGGAGTTGGCGTCCATGTCCGGGGTCAGGGTCTTGACCACGCTCAGCGACTGCACCAGTTCGGCCGGCAATACATCGAGGGCCACCGCGCGGCGATCGCTCTCCGGCGCCGGTACCAGGGTGCCGTTGATGGTCACGCTGTTGAGGTCCGGGCCCAGGCCACGCACGCTGACGAAACGCCCCTCGCCCTGGTCGCGCTCGACACTGACGCCGGGCAGGCGCTGCAGGGCCTCGGCGGCATTCTCGTCGGGCAACTGGGCGACGCCGTCGGCATGCACCACGCTTTTCACGCTGTCGGAACTGCGCTGCTCCTTCAGTGCCTGGTCGATACTCGCGGCCTGGCCGATCACTTCGACATGCTCGGTGACGATAGGCTGTTCGGCGGCCTGGACCACCCCGCTGAAAACGGCCAGCGCCAGGGCGCTGACGGTGAAACCTGCGAGCCGGGCGGCGGTACTGCGTGTGTACATGACTGCTCTCCCCAAGAGTCCGTGTAACGCCGGCCAACCAGCCCGACGACTTGGGAGCGGACCCTAGGGAGCGGGGATGAAGGTTCTGTGACAAGGGGCCGGAAAAGCCCGCTTGAAGCGGGCTTTTCCGGCGTTATTGAGCCGATATGACCTCCCCGGCACCGTCCCTCCGGCCCTCATCTTTCTTGCGGGACACGCCGTAAGCAGGCTCGCCGGAAACGGAGGGCGCCAGCCCCGGTACCGGTGAATACGGCACGCCCTGCAGGCCGAACCGCTGGCCTGGCGCTGGAGATACCCGGCATCCCGGCGATTTTTTCACCTTTCGCCTGAGCCGATCCGACCTCCCCGCCTGCAACCGGAACGTCACATTCCTCTGCTCTGCTGGCGCCGTCGCTGCGCAGGAGCCCGCCATGCCGTCACTACTCAAGCTGCACCGCCTGAAACTCACCGCCCTGTTCCTGGCCGCCAATCTCGGTCTGCTGCTGTACCTCGCCGCCGGCGACCTCAAGGGCTTTGACGAGTGGGTCTGGCTGGACATCCTTGGCGAGGGCGGCTCGGCGCTGCTGGCCCTGGTGTGGATCGGTCTGTTGCTCAAGAGCCGTCCCGCCGGGCGGGTCACCAACCTGCTGGCGCTGGGCCTGGGCGCAGTGTTCTTCTCCTGGTGGATCGACTGCCTCGACGAGTTCATCCGCCTGCCCGACAGCGTGCACTGGGACCACTGGCTGGAGTCGGCGCCAATGCCCGTCGGGCTGGTCCTGCTGACCCTCGGCATCTACCACTGGCACCGCGAGCAACTGGCGATCAGCGCGCAGATGGAAAAGCGCGAGCGGCTGTTCCGCGAGCACCGCCTGTTCGACAAGCTGACCCCGCTGGGTGGCGCCGACTACCTGCGCCGGCAACTGGAGATCAGCCTCGCCGGGGCGAGCGAGGAGAACCGGCCGCTGTCCCTGGCGATCCTCGACCTCGACGACTTCGGCGCCATCAATCGCCGCTTTGGCCACGCCGAGGGCGACCACCTGCTGCAGAGCCTGACCCAGTTGCTGCTGCTCAACCTGCGCCGCCAGGACCTGCTCTGCCGCCTGGCCGGCGACCGTTTCGTGGTGTTGCTACCGGACACCGGCGAAACCCAGGCGCGCCAGATCGCCGACGAACTGGCCCTGGCCGTGCGCCACTTCGCCCACAAGACCCGCCAGCAGGGCGAGCGCCTGCAACTGAACGCCACGATGGCGGTGGTCATGGCCGTGCAGGACAGTCCGGAAAGCCTGCTCGAACGACTCAACCAGGCCCTCGCCCGCGCCAAGTCGCCACGCCTGGCGCGCAGCGCCTGAGGCTCGGCCATGACGATAAGAACGCCCTGGTACGAATGCGACAGCCGCTTCATAGCCGCCCACTACCAGCCCGCCATGCTGATCGACCTGGCACTGTCCCGCGAGATCGACAGCCACCGCCTGCTGCGCGGCACCGGGCTGTTCTACGAGGACATCCTGGCCGGCCGGCGGCTCATCAGTCCGCAGCAATTCCTGACCCTGATCGGCAATTCCCAACGCCTGCTGGACGCCGACGACACCAGCTTCCTGCTCGGCCAGCGCCTGCTGCCCGGCCACTATGGCGCGGCCAGTCACGCCCTGCAGCACGCCGGCAACCTGCAGGAAGCGCTGGGTCTGCTGATCCGCCTGCGCGCCCTGCTCTGCCCGCTGCTGGCGCCGCGCCTGCTGCTGGACGAGAAGGATGCCTGGTTGTACTGGGTGGACGCCTGCGGCGCCGGCGAGCAGCGGCGCTTCCTGGTCGAGACCAGCATGACCGCGGTGGCCGGCATGAGTCGCTGGCTAGCTGGCGAGCGCCTGCCCTGGCACTTCCATTTCGGCCACGCGCAGCCGCGCTACGTCGAGCAGTACTGGGTACACCTGGGCGATGAAGTGCTGTTCGCGCGGCAACTGGACGCCATGCGCATCCCCCGCGAATACCTGACCCGCCCCTGGCCGCAGGCCTTGCAGACCGCCGGCCGCGTGGCCCAGCAGGAAAGCGACCGGCAACTCGAGAGCCTGGGGTTCGGCGCCAGCCTGCTGGAACGCCTGTACGTCTGGCTGCTGCGCCACGTGCGCGAGGCACCGACCCTGGAACAGGCCGCCCAGGCCTTCGAGATGAGTCCGGCGACCTTCAAGCGCAAGCTGCACAAACACGGCACCCACTACCAGGAACAGCGCGACCTGGTGCGCAAGCAGGTCGCGCTCTACCTCTACCGCCTCAAGGGCTATGGCAACGACGAGGTGGCGGCCTACCTGCGTTTCCACGACACCGCCAACTTCCGCCGCTCCTTCAAGCGCTGGACCGGCCTGTCGCCCAGCGACCTGCGGCAGTTGTTCCGTACCTGACGCCAGGCACTTCCCACCTGCCTTCCATGGCGGGCGGGAGGTCATGTCCGGACGGCAGCGGGCCTCAGGGCATTACTGGCGCCACATAGGCCAGCGTGCTGCCCAGCGCCCACAGCAGCACCAGGACCAGCGGGATGTGCACCAGCAACTGCACGAAGGTGAAGCCGATCAGGTCGCGCGCCCTGAGGCCGAGCACGCCGAGCAGCGGCAGCATGTAGAACGGGTTGATCAGGTTCGGCAGCGCCTCGGCGGCGTTGTAGATCTGTACCGCCCAGCCCAGGTGGTATTGCAGCTCGTTGGCCACCTGCATCACGTAGGGCGCCTCGATGATCCACTTGCCACCACCGGAGGGGATGAAGAAGCCGAGCACCGCCGAGTACACGCCCATCAGCACCGCGTAGGTGTCGTGGGAGGCGATCTGCACGAAGAAGGTGGAGATGTGGTGCGCCAGGCTCTGCCCGTCGCTGCCCGGCACGCCGGTCATGATCGCGGCGATCGAGCCGTACAGCGGGAACTGGATCAGCACGCCGGTGGTGGTCGGCACCGCGCGGGCCACCGCGTCGAGGAAGCTGCGCGGACGCCAGTGCAACAGCGCGCCGAGCATCAGGAACAGCAGGTTGTAGGTGTTCAGACCGGAGATCGCCAGGATCGCCGGCTTGGTGCTGAACTCGTGGTACAGCCAGCCGCCGGCCAGCAGCACCAGCAGGATGATCAGCAGCGGGCTGTGCTCCAGCCACTCGCCCGGGCGGGTCGGCTTGAGCACCGGCGGCGGGGTGAAGCTGACGTCCACGTTGCAGGCCTTGGCGTCGCGGGCGCTGGCCGCGCTCGGCGCGGTGACGTAGGCGATCACCAGGGACACCACGACCAGCGCCAGCAGCATCACCCCGGACTGCCAGAGGAAGATGGTCTCGGTGAAGGGAATCACCCCGGTGATCTGCAGGATGCCCGGCGGCAGGCTGGCCGGGTTGGCCTGCAACTGCGCCGCCGAAGAGGACAGGCCGAGCGCCCACACCGCGCCGAGGCCGAGATAGGCGGCGGCGCCAGCGGCGCGGTAGTCCATCCTCAGGTCCGTGCGGCGGGCCAGCGCGCGCACCAGCAGGCCGCCGAACACCAGGCTCAGGCCCCAGTTGAGCAGCGAGGCGAGCATCGACACCAGCGCCACCCAGGCGACCGCCGAGCGGCCGTTCTTCGGGACTCGGGCGAGGCGGTCGATCAGCCGCGAGGCCGGGCCGGAACTGGCCACCACGTAGCCGCCGATGACCACGAAGGCCATCTGCATGGTGAACGGGATCAGGCTCCAGAAGCCGTCACCGAAGGCCTTGGCGGCGTCGGTGGGCGCGGCGCCGAGGGCCATTACCGCCAGGGTGACGATCAGCACGCCGACCACGGCGAATACCCAGGAATCGGGGAACCAGCGCTCGGCCCAGTTCGAGCAGCGCATGGCGAAACGCGCGGAACGGCTTTCTTCGAGTGGAACGGAGAGGGACGACATGACTACCTCTGGGAATTATTGTTGTCGAAGGTTTTTCGCTCCCCGGCCATGCCGGGCAGCTTTCGCGGGATGCGCATCGACCGGCGTCCCTTCCGGCCCTTGCGTGGTGCGCATCGCGCAGCGAGTGGCCCGGATGCGCTCCGGGCCATTCCCGGACGGATCAGCGCTCGATGGCCAGGGCCACGCCCTGGCCGCCGCCGATGCACAGGGTGGCGAGACCCTTCTTCGCATCGCGCTTGATCATCTCGTGCAGCAGGCTGACCAGGATGCGGCAGCCGGATGCGCCGATCGGGTGGCCGAGGGCGATGGCGCCGCCGTTGACGTTGACCTTCGCCGCGTCCCAGCCGAGCTCCTTGCCGACCGACAGCGCCTGGGCGGCGAACGCCTCGTTGGCTTCGATCAGGTCGAGGTCGGCGAGGTTCCAGCCGGCCTTGTCCAGGCAGCGACGGGTAGCGCTGACCGGAGCGATGCCCATGATCGCCGGGTCGACCCCGGCGTTGGCGTAGCCGGCGATCCTGGCCAGCACCGGCAGGCCGAGGACCTGGGCCTTGGTCGCGCTCATCAGCAGCACCGCGGCGGCGCCATCGTTGAGGGTCGAGGCGTTGCCGGCGGTCACCGTGCCGTCCTTCTTGAAGGCCGGCTTGAGCTTGGCCAGCGACTCGGCGGTGGTGCCGGCGCGCGGCTGCTCGTCGGTGGCGAAGGCGAGCGGATCGCCCTTGCGCTGCGGGATCAGGATCGGGGTGATCTCGTCGGCGAAGCGCCCGGCCTCGATGGCGGCCAGCGCCTTCTGCTGGGATGCGGCGGCGAAGGCGTCCTGCTGTTCGCGGCTGATGCCGTACTGCTCCACCAGGTTCTCGGCGGTGATGCCCATGTGGTAGTCGTTGAAGGCATCCCACAGGCCGTCCTGGATCATGGTGTCGATCAGCTTGGCGTGGCCCATGCGCAGGCCGGTGCGCGCGCCGGGCATGACGTAGGGGGCCAGGCTCATGTTCTCCTGGCCGCCGGCGATGATCACCTCGGCATCGCCGCAGCGGATCGCCTGGGCGGCCAGGTGCAGGGCCTTGAGGCCCGAGCCGCAGACCTTGCCGACGGTCATGGCCGGAGCCGGCGGTGAGCACCTGGCCGAGGATCACCTCGTCCACTTCGGCGCCATCCAGGCCGGTCTGCTCCAGCAGGCGCTTGATCACGGCGGCGCCCAGTTCCGGCGCGGGAATGTTGGCCAGCGAGCCCTGGAAGCTGCCGATGGCGGTACGGGTGGCGGCGACGATGACGACTTCTTGCATGTTCGGTTCCTCTTGTCCGGGGACGTTGGAGTGCACGGGCCTGGCGATGGGGTGGATGTCGCTGTGCACATCCACCGGCCTGCGACAGATGGCCATCCTGCGAATGGCCGCCCTGTGGGAAACGCAAAAGGCCCCGCCCTCCGACGGTAGGAGGAGGACGGGGCGAGGCAATGCCGATCTTAGAACGTCATTTCCGGCACATGCTCCGGAACGATCAGCCGGCCGGCGGTTTTCTCGGCGATCTCGGCGACGCTCACCCCCGGCGCGCGTTCGCGGAGGATGAAGGCGCCGTCCTCGATCTCCAGGTAGGCCAGGTCGGTGAGCACCTTGCGGATGCAGCCGGCGCCGGTCAGCGGCAGGCTGCAGCGCTCCAGCAGCTTGGATTCGCCGTCCTTGGAGGCATGGGTCATGGTGACGATGATGTTCTCGGCGCCGGCCACCAGGTCCATGGCGCCACCCATGCCCTTGACCAGCTTGCCGGGGATCATCCACGAGGCGATGTTGCCCTGGACGTCCACCTCGAAGGCGCCGAGCACGGTGAGGTCGACGTGGCCGCCGCGGATCATCGCGAAGGACTGCGCCGAGTCGAAGATCGACGCGCCACGGCGCGCGGTCACCGTCTGCTTGCCGGCGTTGATCATGTCGGCGTCCACCTCGGCTTCGCTGGGGAACGCCCCCATGCCGAGCAGGCCGTTTTCCGATTGCAGCATCACGTCCATGCCCTCGGGCACGTAGTTGGCCACCAGGGTGGGGATGCCGATACCCAGGTTGACGTAGTAGCCATCCTGCAGCTCGCGCGCGACGCGCTGAGCCATCTGTTCGCGGGAAAGTGCCATGGCACGGAACCTCTTGTTTGGCGTTTGGCGGATCAGGCGCTGACGGTGCGCTTCTCGATGCGCTTCTCGAAACGGCCCTGGATGACGCGGTCGACGTAGATGCCCGGGGTATGGATCTGGGTGGGGTCCAGCTCGCCCGGCTCGACGATCTCCTCCACCTCGACCACGGTGATGCGCCCGGCGGCGGCGGCCAGCGGGTTGAAGTTCTGTGCGGTGTGGCGGTAGATGACGTTGCCGAAGTGGTCGGCCTTCCAGCCCTTGACGATGGCGAAGTCGCCGGTGATGGCCTCTTCGAGGATGTACTTGCGGCCGCTGAACTCGCGCACTTCCTTGCCTTCGGCGACCGGCGTGCCGTAGCCGGTGGCGGTGTAGAAGGCCGGGATGCCGGCGCCGCCGGCGCGCAGTTTTTCCGCCAGGGTGCCCTGCGGGGTCAGCTCGACCTCCAGTTCGCCATTGAGCAGTTGCTGCTCGAACAGCGCGTTCTCGCCGACGTAGGAAGCGATCATCTTGCGGATCTGGCGATCTTCCAGCAGCACGCCGAGGCCGAAACCGTCGACTCCGCAGTTGTTGGACACCACCGTCAGGTCGCGAGCCCCGAGCCGGCGGATTTCCGCGATGAGGTTCTCGGGAATCCCGCACAGGCCGAAACCACCGGCCAGGACGGTCATGCCGTCGGTGAGCCCGGAAAGGGCCTCTTCGTAACTGCCAACCCGCTTGTCGAGTCCTGCCATGCTGCTGTGCCTCTTGTATTTATCGATGCGGCAGCCGTGGCTGCCGGGACGCCCGAGCAAGAATCCCCGCCCCGGACTGATTTGTTAAGTTTGTTTTTCCAATCCACTGATCATGAAAACAAATCAATGGAGATGACCGGAGCCGGCAAGAGCCCAGGTTCTATACTTGAGGGGCCTTCCCTCGCGCCGGAGGCCCTCCATGGCCACGCACTGCGCCTCCCCCGAAGAGCTCGAGTACCTGAACCGGGCGCTGCGAACCCTTAGCGGCAGCAATCGGGCCCTGCTGCGCGCCAAGGATGAACAGGGCCTGTTCCAGGAAATCTGCCGGGTGGTGGTCGAGGAAGCCGGCTACCGCATGGCCTGGGTCGGCCGCGCCGAGCACGACGTGGCGAAGAGCGTCACCCCCGTGGCCTATGCCGGTCTCGGACGGGACTACGTGGACTCCCTGCGGCTGACCTGGGCGGACAACGAACGCGGCCACGGCCCCACCGGCACCGCCATCCGCACCGGCCAGCCGAGCATCAGCCGCGACATCCTCACCGACCCGAGCGTGCTCCCCTGGCGGGAAAACGCCCAGTTGCACGGCATCGCCTCGGTGCTCTCGCTGCCGCTGCGCGTGGAAGGCGAGGTGTTCGGCGCCATCGGCATCTGCGCCGCCGAACCCGACGCCTTCGGCGATCGGGAGCTGGAACTGCTCAGCGAGGCCGCCGCCGACCTCGCGTTCGGCATCCAGACCCTGCGTGGCGAGGCGAAGCGCCGCCAGGCGGAATTGCAGGTCCAGGGACTCAACCGGGTGCTGGCGACACGGGTGGCGGTCAACCACGCGGTGATCCACGCCAGCGAGGAACAGAACCTGCTCAGGGAAATCTGCCGGGTGCTGGTGGACGAATGCGGTTATCGCCTGGCCTGGATCGGCTACCGCCAGGACGGCCTGCCGCCCTACCGGCCGATGGCCCACCACGGCCTGGACCACGGCTTCGTCGCCCTCGGCAACGCCTGGACCGGCAGTGCCGAGGGCCTGGAGTTCACCCGCCGGATGGACGCCATCCTGGAAAGCGGCCAGCCGCTGGTACTGCGCGATGCGGAGCTGCCGCTGCAAGAGGAATCCCGCGCGCGGGGCTACGCCGCGGCCCTGGTGCTGCCCCTGCGGGTCGAAGGCGAGCGGATCGGCCTGCTGGTCATCATGGCGGCCGAGGCCGAAGCCTTCGACGCCCAGGAGGTCGAGCTCCTGATGGCCACCGCCAACGACCTGGGCTTCGGCCTCTCCACCCTGCGCGTCCGCGCGCGGGCCGCCGAGGCGGAGGCGACCATCCGCCGCATGGCCTACACCGACGGCCTGACCGGACTGCCGAACCGGGTACGCCTGCGCGAGCTGCTGGAGGAGGCGATCCTCACCGCCCGCCAGGAACGCCGACCGGTGGCCCTGTTGCAACTGGAGATCGGCCGTCACCAGGGGATCAACGAAACCCTCGGCTACCGCGAAGGCGACCGCCTGCAACAGGAGATCGCCGCACGTCTGACGCAGACCCTCGGCGATGCCCATCCGGTGGCGCGCATGGGCGAGTGCGAATTCGCCGTGCTGATGCCCAACGGCGACGCCGAACGGGCCTCGCTGCTGGCCCAGCGGATCCAGCAGGCGCTACAGCAACCTTTCGAACTGTCCGGACTGCTCGTCGATGTCCGGGCGAACATCGGCATCTCGCTGTTCCCCGGCCACGGCACCGAGCCGGACGCGCTGATCCGCCGGGCCGGCAGCGCCATGGAGCAGGCCAGGCGCGGCAATACCGGCTTCGCGTTGTTCCAGGGCGACCTCGACCAGGAATGCGCCCAGCACCTGACCCTGATGGGCGACCTGCGCCAGGCCATCGAACGCAACGAACTGCTGCTCTACTACCAGCCGAAACTGCAGATCGCCAGCAACACCGTGTGCGGCACCGAGGCGCTGGTGCGCTGGCAGCATCCGCAGCGCGGGATGCTGCCGCCCGACCATTTCATCAAGCTGGCGGAAGGCGCCGGGCTGATCACCCCACTGACCTTCTGGGTGCTCGACACCGCCCTGGGCCAGCGCTACGCCTGGCACGAGGAAGGCGACGAGCGACCGATCTCGGTCAACCTGTCGGCCCGCGACCTGCGCGACCCGAAGCTGCTCGACCGCATCCAGGGCTCCTTCACCACCTGGGGCGCCAAGCCGCACTGGATCGAGTTCGAACTGACCGAAAGCGCGCTGATGGAAGACCCGGTGGCGGCCCTGGAAACCCTGAGGCAGCTCAAGCAACTGGATACCCGCCTGACCATCGACGACTTCGGCACCGGCTACTCCTCGCTGTCCTACCTGCAAAAGCTGCCGGTGGACGCCCTGAAGATCGACCAGTCCTTCGTCACCAGCATGACCCGCAGCAGCGGCTCGGCGAAGATCGTCCACTCCATCATCGAGCTGGCCCACAACCTCGACCTCACCGTGGTCGCCGAAGGCGTCGAGGACCAGGCCACCCTGAACCAGCTCGGCGACCTCGGCTGCGACATCGCCCAGGGCTACCAGATCAGCCGGCCGATCCCCGCCGAGCAGTTCCGCGACTGGGAAGCGCAGTCGACCTGGCATTGAAGGTAGGGTGCGCCGTGCGCACCGCGAGGAAGGCGCTGCCGATCTTTCGGTGCGCGCGGCGCACCCTACGGGAGGCTTCTACGCTGGAGATTGATTTGTTAGGTTTGCCATTCCCTTCGCATTGATCACAAACCCAAATCGATGACCGTCAAGCAACTGCGCGCCTTCCTCGCCGTCGCCCAGAGCCTCAGCTTCGCCCAGGCCTGCGAGCGTCTGCACCTGTCGCAACCGGCGCTGAGCCTGGCGATCAAGAGCCTGGAGGAGTCCCTCGGCGGGCCGCTGCTGATCCGCACCACCCGCAGCGTCAGCCTGACCCCGGAGGGCGAGATCCTCCTGCCGGCCGCCCGCCGCCTGCTGGCCGACTGGGACAACGCCGAAGAGCTGATGCGCCAGCACTTCACCCTGCAACTCGGCAAGGTCTCCATCGCCGCCATGCCGTCGTTCGCCGGCAACCTCCTGCCGGTGGCGCTCAAGGAGTTCCGCAGCCGCCACCCACGGGTCAACGTGGCGGTGCACGACGTGATCAACGAGCAGGTGCTGGAGATGGTCCGCGAACGCCGTGTCGAGCTGGGCATCGCCTTCGAACCGGAATGCCTGGACAGCCTGTGCTTCACGCCCTTCTACAGCGACCGTTTCGTCGCCGTGGTACCGGCCGACTCGCCCCTGGCCGGGCGCGCGCAAGTGAGCTGGGCGGAGCTGCTGGAGGAAAGCTTCATTACCCTGCAACGCCCCTCGGCGGTGCGCCTGCTGCTCGAAGACAAAGTCGCCACGCAGCACGGGCGGCTGCCGGTGGCGTTCGAGAGCCACCAGTTGGTCACGGTCGGGCGCATGGTCGCCAACGGACTGGGCGTCAGCGCGGTGCCGACCCTGTGCATCCGCCAGATGGAAGAGCTCGGCGCCCGCTGCGTGACGCTGGTGGAACCAGCCATCGAACGCCGCGTCGGCCTGCTGCGCCTGGCCGACCACAAGCTGTCCACCGCCGCCCAGGCGCTTGCCGATGTGCTGGAGAAGAGCACCGATCTGTTTACTGCTTCGTTGGTGGACCGAGCGTAGGTTCTGGCTAAGGGGTGAGGGGCGGAAGTCACCGGCACCTCCCCTGCCCTGGATCTCTACCGAGTTCGGCGGGCTGAACCAGAACGCCGCCCCGATCCTCACACCACCCTCGCCCCGCGCAACTCCGCAATCCGCGCGGCATCCAGCCCAAGCAACCGCTCCAGCACCGCATCGGTATGCGCGCCGAGTTGCGGCGCGGCGTGGCGGTATTCCACCGGGCTGGCGGACAGCCGCAGCGGGCTCGCCACCTGGGGCACCGTGCCGGCCAGCGGGTGCGGCAGGTCTAGGCGCATGCCGCGCGCCCGTACCTGCGGGTCCTCGAACACCTGGGCGAGGTTGTTGATCGGCCCGCAGGGCACGCCGGCCGCCTCCAGCAGGGCGATCCACTCGGCGGTGCTCTTGAACACCGTGGCCTGGCGCAGCAGCGGGATCAGCTCGGCACGGTTCGCCACCCGCGACGCGTTGGTGGAAAAACGCGGGTCGTCGGCCAAAGCCGTAAGGCCGGCGACCTCGCAGAACTTGCGGAACTGGCTGTCGTTGCCGATCGCCAGGATCATGTTGCCGTCGGCGGTGGGGAAATCCTGGTAGGGCACGATGTTCGGGTGCGAGTTGCCCAGCCGCTTGGGCGGCACGCCGGTGGTCAGGTAGTTCATCGCCTGGTTGGCCAGGCAGGCGACCTGCACGTCGAGCAGCGCCATGTCGATGTGCTGGCCTTCGCCGGTTTTCTCGCGGTGGGCCAGCGCGGCGAGGATCGCCACCGACGAGTACAACCCGGTGAGGATGTCGGTGAGCGCCACGCCGACCTTCATCGGCCCGCCGCCGGGCTCGCCGTCCGGATGGCCGGTGAGGCTCATCAGCCCGCCGAGGCCCTGGATCATGAAGTCGTAGCCGGCGCGCTTGGCATAGGGACCGGTCTGCCCGAAGCCGGTGATCGAGCAGTAGATCAGCCTCGGGTTGACCGCTTTCAGGGACGCATAGTCCAGGCCGTAGGCGGCCAGCCCGCCGACCTTGAAGTTCTCGATGAGGATGTCGGACTTCGCCGCCAGCTCGCGCACCAGGCGCTGGCCCTCGGCCTGGGTGAAGTCGAGGGTCACCGACTGCTTGTTGCGGTTGGCAGCGTGGTAATAGGCCGCCTCGTCGCTGTCGCGGCCGTCGGCGTCCTTGAGGAACGGCGGGCCCCAGCCCCGGGTGTCGTCGCCGACGCCGGGGCGCTCGACCTTGATCACCTCGGCGCCGAGGTCGGCGAGGATCTGCCCGGCCCAGGGCCCGGCGAGGATGCGGGACAGGTCGAGTACGCGGATATGGGAAAGAGCCGACATTCGTCTAGCCTCAAGCTACAAGCTTCAAGCCGCAAGATGAGCTGCCTTCGCTTGCAGCTTGGAGCTTGCGGCTTGTCGCTGCCGTTAAAAGAATGCCTGGATCCCGGTCTGCGCGCGGCCAAGGATCAGCGCGTGCACGTCGTGGGTGCCCTCGTAGGTGTTCACCACCTCCAGGTTGACCAGGTGGCGGGCCACGCCGAATTCGTCGCTGATGCCGTTGCCGCCCATCATGTCGCGGGCCAGGCGGGCGATGTCGAGGGCCTTGCCGCAGCTATTGCGCTTCATGATCGAGGTGATTTCCACCGCCGCGGTGCCTTCGTCCTTCATCCGGCCGAGGCGCAGGCAGCCTTGCAGGGCCAGGGTGATCTCGGTCTGCATGTCGGCCAGCTTCTTCTGGATCAACTGGTTGGCGGCCAGCGGGCGGCCGAACTGCTTGCGGTCCAGGGTGTACTGGCGCGCGGTGTGCCAGCAGAACTCGGCGGCGCCCAGCGCGCCCCAGGAGATGCCGTAGCGGGCGGAGTTCAGGCAGGTGAACGGACCGCGCAGGCCGCGCACCTCGGGGAAGGCGTTCTCTTCCGGGACGAACACGTTGTCCATGACGATCTCGCCGGTGATCGACGCGCGCAGGCCGACCTTGCCGTGGATCGCTGGGGCGGACAGGCCTTCCCAGCCCTTCTCCAGCACGAAGCCGCGAATCTCGCCGGCGTCGTCCTTGGCCCAGACCACGAACACGTCGGCGATCGGGCTGTTGGTGATCCACATCTTGCTGCCGGTCAGGCGGTAGCCGCCGTCGACCTTGCGGGCGCGGGTGATCATCGAGCCCGGGTCGGAGCCGTGGTTCGGCTCGGTCAGGCCAAAGCAGCCGATGAACTCGCCGGACGCCAGCTTGGGCAGGTACTTCCGTTTGGTCGCCTCGTTGCCGAATTCGTGGATCGGCACCATCACCAGGGAGGACTGCACGCTCATCATCGAGCGGTAGCCGGAGTCGATGCGTTCGACCTCGCGGGCGATCAATCCGTAGCACACGTAGTTGAGGCCGCTGCCGCCGTACTCGCTGGGAATGGTCGCGCCGAGCAGGCCCAGTTCGCCCATCTCACGGAAGATCGCCGGGTCGGTCTTCTCATGGCGGAAGGCTTCCAGCACGCGCGGCGCCAGCTTGCCCTGGGCGTACTGCTGGGCGCTGTCGCGCACCATGCGTTCTTCCTCGGTCAGTTGCTGGTCGAGCAGCAGCGGGTCTGCCCAGTTGAAGCTTGCTTTGCCGGCCATGTGCGGAATCCTCGGGTGATATGGGTGTCGTGGGTGTAGGAGCCAGCTTGCTGGCGATCCGAAGCATCGCCTGCAAGGACCAGGGCATTCCCCTGGCTCCACAGCGATACCAAGTGCATTGATCCTAGGCCCGCACGGGTGGCCAGGCAAACGAGGATTTCGCACGCTATTGTGCGATTTACTCACTCCGAGATAGCTTTGCACGGCACTTATCCCTTTTCAGAGTGAGAGCGTTGCATAGATGCGCCGCAAGATTCCCAGCACCGCCGCGCTCGTCGCCTTCGAGTCGGCCGCCCGCCACCAGAGCTTCACCAAGGCCGCCGAGGAACTGGCGCTGACCCAGAGCGCGGTGTGTCGGCAGATCGCCGGGCTCGAGGCGTTCCTCGGCATCGAGCTGTTCCGCCGCTCGCGGCGCGGGGTCAAGCTCACCGAGGCGGGGCTGTCCTACGCCCGGCGGGTCGCCGCGCAGCTCGACGCGGTGGAGCGCGACACCCTGTCGGTGATCGGCCAGCACGGCAGCGGCCGCCTGGAGCTGGCGGTGGTGCCGACCTTCGGCACCCAGTGGCTGCTGCCGCGTCTCAAGGAGTTCCAGCGCCTGCATCCGGAAGTCACCGTCAACCTCACCAACCGCACCCGGCCCTTCCTGTTCGCCGACACCGAGTTCGACGCGGCGATCTACTTCGGCGACGCCGACTGGTCGGGCACCGAGTCGCACTTCCTGATGAAGGAAAACTCGCAGCCGGTGTGCAGCCCGGCGCTGCTCGCCGGCCGCCCGCATCTCGACGCGGCGACCATCGCCAGCCTGCCGCTGCTGCAACAGACCACCCGCCCCTACGCCTGGCGGCAGTGGTTCGCCTCGCTCGGTATGAACGTCGCCCACGACATGACCGGGCCGCGCTACGAGCTGTTCTCCATGCTCGCCCAGGCGGCCAGCCACGAGATGGGCATCGCCCTGATCCCGCCGTTCCTGATCGAGCGTGAACTGGCCGATGGCCGCCTGGTGGTGGCCCTGCCGCACGGTTGCGTGAGCGACCGCGCCTATTACCTGATGATCCCCGAGCGCAAGGTGGAGTCGGCGGCCCTGCGCGCCTTCCGCGACTGGCTGCTGGAAGCCGCCCGCCAGTACCGTGAGGAACGGACCGGATAAGAGCCTGCTCCCGGTCGAAATGCGACCAGATGTCGGGCCGCCCTATCGGGACGGAGGTTCCGGTCCACACTGGATGAAGGCCGAGCGCCAGTAGGCGTCTGTACGAAAAGTCGCCGAGCGCAGGCCCTGTTCGTACAGAACCTGGCCGTGGCCCGATGGGAGTACCAGCACCATCAACACCGCCAGCCCGAGCCCCCGGGCTCACGGGGCGACCTGTCCGGCAGTCTGCGGCGCCCGCTGCGGCGTGTACTTCTGAACACGACAACAGCACAAGGTCTCGCACCATGAACCGTTCCCGTTTTCTGCCTTGCAGTTTCCTGGCACTGTCGCTGCTGGCCAGCAGCGTGATGGCGGCCGTTTCCCAACAGGAGGCCGCCCAGCTCGGCACCACCCTCACCCCGCTCGGCGCGCAGAAGGAAGGCAACGCCGACGGCACCATCCCCGAGTGGACCGGCGGCCTGCCGACCAACGCCGCGCCGGTCAGCAACGGCTTCCTCGGCAATCCGTTCGCCGACGAGCAGCCCGAATTCACCATCACCGCGCAGAACGCCGAACAGTACAAGGACAAGCTCTCGCCCGGCCAACTGGCGATGTTCAAGCGCTACGGCAGCACCTACAAGCTCCCGGTGTACAAGACCCACCGCACAGCCGCCGTACCGCCACGGATCTACGAGATCGCCAAGCGCAGCGCGGTACAGACCCAGTCGATCGACGGGGGCAACGGCCTGAGCAACTTCTCCGACACCCACCACTACGCCTTCCCGATCCCGAAAAGCGGCGTCGAAGTGGTGTGGAACCACATCACCCGCTATCGCGGCGGCAACACCAAGCGCCGGATCATCCAGGCCACCCCGCAGGTGAACGGCTCGTTCAGCGTGGTGCGCTTCGAAGACCAGATCGCCTTCCCCGCCGACATGCCCGACCTGGACCCGCAGAAGGGCGCCAACATCCTCCTCTACTTCAAGCAGGAAGTGCTCTCGCCAGCGCGCCTGGCCGGCAACGTGCTGCTGGTCCACGAGACCCTCGACCAGGTCAAGGAGCCGCGCATGGCCTGGCTCTACAACGCCGGCCAACGCCGGGTGCGGCGTGCGCCACAGGTCGCCTACGACGGCCCCGGCACCGCCGCCGACGGCCTGCGCACCTCGGACAACTTCGACCTGTTCAACGGCGCGCCGGACCGCTACGACTGGAAGCTGGAAGGCAAGAAGGAGATGTACATCCCCTACAACAGCTACCGCCTGCTATCGACCCAGCTCAAGTACGCCGACATCATCAAGCCCGGCCACATCAATCAGGACCTCACCCGCTACGAGCTGCACCGCGTCTGGCACGTGGTCGCCACCCTGAAGTCCGGCGAGCGGCACATCTACGCCAAGCGCGACCTGTACTTCGACGAGGATAGCTGGCAGGCCGCCCTGGCCGACCACTACGACGGCCGCGGCCAACTGTGGCGGGTCGGCGAGGGGCACGCCGTGCAGGAGTACCAGCAGCAGGCGTCGATCTATGCTGTGGAAGCGCTCTACGACCTGATCGCCGGCCGCTACATCGTGCTCGGCCTGAACAACGAGGAGAACCGTGGCATCGAATACGGCTTCAAGGCCAGCGCCACCGACTACACTCCGGCTGCCCTGCGCAGTACCGGCGTGCGTTGAACGCCGTCCATCCGCCGCCCTGCGACCATTCGCCGCTGGGCGGCAGAGGTTCCATCATTCCCGCCAAAAGTCCGGGCAAATGTGCCAGTCACGTTGGCGGGAAGGGCCACAACCCAGGCCAGGCGCACCCTGGAGCACATTTATTGACCCTGTAGTCAGGAAGTTAGGAGCTACAGAATCCATGCCCTTAAAATCACTCTTCAAGACATAAAAACCTATACAAAACAATATGTTGGGATATATCGAAAAACACTCGAGCGGCGTTTTCCACAAGCAGCCTGACCTGATAAACGGATATTCAGCAACGGTATCGCGCCAGACTCCCACCCAGCCAGCAACCACGCCGCCTGCCCGACTCCACGCGGCTTTGCGCCCTGCCGCGGAGAATCGCCAGTCGGCTGGTGACTTGTAGTAACTGCCAGGTCGGCCTTCAAACGTCTTGAAGGCCTCGCCGATCACCTGCAAAATGCCGCGCCCCGCCGGTTTCATACCCGCTTTGCGGGTTGTGATGATCCACCCCCGGAGCGCCAACGCAGTGCACCGGTCAATAAAAAAACGATCACGCAGGAGATTTTCACGTGCACATTGGTGTCCCCCTCGAGACCGCAGCCGGGGAAACGCGGGTAGCCGCGACCCCGGAGACCATCAAGAAGCTGATCGGCCAAGGCCATCAGGTCACCGTCCAGAGCGGTGCCGGCGTCAACGCCAGCGTTCCGGACAGTGCCTATGAGGCCGTTGGTGCCAGTATCGGTACTGCCACAGATGCCTTCGGCGCCGACCTGGTGCTCAAGGTCGTCGCTCCCAACGATGCCGAGCTGGCCCAGTTCAAGTCCGGCGCCGTGCTGGTCGGCATGCTCAACCCGTTCAACGACGAGACCATCGCCAAGATGGCCGAGCGCGGCATCACCGCCTTCGCCCTCGAAGCGGCGCCGCGCACCTCGCGCGCGCAGAGCCTCGACGTGCTGTCCTCGCAGGCCAACATCGCCGGCTACAAGGCCGTGATGCTCGCCGCCAACCACTACCCGCGCTTCATGCCCATGCTGATGACCGCCGCCGGCACCGTGAAGGCCGCCCGCGTGCTGATCCTCGGTGCCGGTGTCGCCGGCCTGCAGGCCATTGCCACGGCCAAGCGCCTGGGTGCGGTGATCGAGGCCTCGGACGTGCGTCCGGCGGTGAAGGAGCAGATCGAGTCGCTCGGCGCCAAGTTCGTCGACGTCCCCTACGAGACCGACGAAGAGCGCGAGTGCGCCGAAGGTGTCGGCGGCTACGCCCGGCCGATGCCGGCGAGCTGGATGGCCCGTCAGGCCCAGGCCGTGCACGAGCGCGCCAAGCAGGCCGACATCGTCATCACCACCGCGCTGATCCCGGGCCGCAAGGCGCCGGTGCTGCTGCAGGAAGCCACCGTGCAGGAGATGAAGCCGGGCTCGGTGGTCATCGACCTGGCCGCTGCCCAGGGCGGCAACTGCCCGCTGACCGAAGCCGACCAGGTGGTGATCAAGCACGGCGTGACCATCGTCGGTCACACCAACCTGGCGGCGATGGTACCGGCCGACGCCTCGGCCCTGTACGCGCGCAACCTGCTCGACTTCCTCAAGCTGGTCATCGACAAGGACGGCCAGTTCCAGCTCAACCTCGAAGACGACATCGTCGCCGCGTGCCTGATGTGCCGCGACGGCCAGGTCGTGCGCAAGAACGGATAAGAAGGAGCCAGACAATGGAAGACATGCTGATCTCCCACGGTATCTACAACCTGATCATCTTCGTGCTGGCCATCTACGTCGGCTACCACGTGGTCTGGAACGTCACCCCGGCCCTGCACACCCCGCTGATGGCGGTGACCAACGCCATCTCGGCGATCGTGATCGTCGGCGCCATGCTGGCCGCCGCCCTCACCGTCACCCCTCTGGGCAAGGCGATGGGCACCCTGGCCGTGGCCCTGGCCGCGGTCAACGTGTTCGGTGGCTTCCTGGTCACCCGCCGCATGCTGGAAATGTTCAAGAAGAAAGCGCCCAAAGCGCCGGCGGAGAAGCACTGACCATGAGCATGAACCTGATCACCCTTCTCTACCTGGTCGCCTCGGTGTGCTTCATCCAGGCACTCAAGGGCCTGTCGCACCCGACCTCGTCGCGTCGCGGCAACGTCTTCGGCATGGTCGGCATGGCCATCGCCGTGGTCACCACCGTGTTCCTGGTGTTCAAGCTGGCCGCGCAGCTCGGCGAAGGCGGCAGCGCCGCCGGCGGCCTGGCCTATGTACTGGTCGGCCTGCTGATCGGCGGCACCGCCGGTTCGATCATGGCCAAGCGCGTCGAGATGACCAAGATGCCCGAGCTGGTCGCCTTCATGCACAGCATGATCGGCCTGGCCGCGGTATTCATCGCCATCGCCGCCGTGGTCGAGCCGCAATCGCTGGGCATCGTCGCCAGCATGGGCGACGCCATCCCGGCCGGTAACCGCCTGGAGCTGTTCCTCGGCGCGGCCATCGGCGCCATCACCTTCTCCGGTTCGGTGATCGCCTTCGGCAAGCTGTCCGGCAAGTACAAGTTCCGCCTGTTCCAGGGTGCCCCGGTGCAGTTCGCCGGCCAGCACAAGCTGAACCTGCTGGTCGGCCTGGCCATCATCGCGCTCGGCCTGTACTTCACCTTCACCGGCAACATCACTGCCTTCGCCATCCTGGTGGCGCTGGCCTTCGTGATTGGCGTGCTGATCATCATCCCGATCGGCGGCGCCGACATGCCGGTGGTGGTATCGATGCTCAACAGCTACTCGGGCTGGGCGGCGGCCGGTATCGGCTTCTCGCTGAACAACTCGATGCTGATCATCGCCGGTTCGCTGGTCGGTTCGAGCGGCGCGATCCTCTCCTACATCATGTGCAAGGCGATGAACCGCTCGTTCTTCAACGTCATCCTCGGCGGTTTCGGTGGCGACACCGACGCGGGCCCCGCCGCGGGCAGCAAAGAACAGCGTCCGGTGAAGTCCGGCTCGTCCGACGACGCCGCCTTCCTGCTGACCAACGCCGACAGCGTGATCATCGTCCCCGGCTACGGCCTGGCGGTGGCCCGCGCCCAGCACGCGTTGATGGAACTGTCCGAGAAGCTGACCCACCGTGGCGTCAACGTGAAGTACGCGATCCACCCGGTGGCCGGCCGCATGCCGGGCCACATGAACGTCCTGCTCGCCGAGGCCGAAGTGCCCTACGAGCAGGTGTTCGAGATGGAAGACATCAACTCCGAGTTCGGCCAGGCCGACGTGGTGCTGGTCCTCGGCGCCAACGACGTGGTCAACCCGGCGGCGAAGAACGACCCCAAGTCGCCCATCGCCGGCATGCCGATCCTCGAAGCCTTCAAGGCCAAGACCATCATCGTCAACAAGCGCTCCATGGCCAGCGGCTACGCCGGCCTGGACAACGAACTGTTCTACATGGACAAGACCATGATGGTGTTCGGCGACGCCAAGAAAGTCATCGAGGACATGGTCAAGGCGGTCGACTGATCCTTTGCCCACCTCGATCCACGAAAACCCCGGCCCTCGCGCCGGGTTTTTTGTTCGTCCATGCGCCGGGCTACGGGCCTGCTTTCCCCACTACTTTCGACGGCAACGGTTGGCCTGCGGCGCAAGCTGGGTTCCAATGGGGCATCAGCCGTCCGGAGGTACCCGCCATGACCACCACATCCCCCGCTCCCCAGGTCGAACGCGTCGAGCTGGACGAACTGGTCTGCTGGCGGGTCCGCACCGCCAGCGCCGAACTGCTGGTCGCCCAGCAGGGCGCCCAGGTGCTCAGCTACCAGCGCGATGGCGAGGCGCCGCTGATCTGGCTCAGCGAACAGGCGGCCTTCCGCAAGGGCCAGTCGGTGCGCGGTGGCGTGCCGGTGTGCTGGCCCTGGTTCGGCGCCCTCGAGCGCAACCCGCAGGCCGTCCAGGCGCTCTACCAGGGCAACGATGCGCCGGCCCACGGCCTGGTCCGCAACCTCGACTGGCAATTGCTGGAAATCGACACCCGCGAAGATGCCGTCAACCTCCAGTTCGCCCTCCTGCAACCCGAGAACGGCCTGCCCGGCTGGCCGCACCATGTCGACCTGCGCCTGCACATCCACCTCGACGAACGCCTGCACCTCAGCCTCGCCAGCCACAACCACGGCGACCAGCCGGTAACCGTCGGCCAGGCCCTGCATACCTATCTCGCGGTCGGCGACATCCGCCAGGCCCGCGTCGAAGGCCTCGCCGGCGTCCACTACATCGAAACCCTGCAAGACTGGCAGGAACGCACCCAGCACGGCGACCTGCACTTCGAGGCCGAAACCGACCGCATCTACCTCGACCTCCCCGAGCGCCTGAGCGTTTTCGACCCCGCCTGGCAACGGCGCATCCACCTGCACAGCAGCGGCTCGCGCTCGGCCGTGGTCTGGAACCCGTGGATCGACAAATCCCAGCGCCTCTCGCAATTCGCCAGCGACGCCTGGCAGCGCATGCTGTGCATCGAAACCGCCAACGTACTCGGCGACACGCTGCACCTCGCACCAGGCGAGCAGAAGAGCCTGGCGGTAAGCCTGTGGGCGGAGCCGTTATAGAGACGACCGACGCAAGAGTGGCCGCTGCCGCAGGTCAACGCAGGATATTCAGAATCTTCCCACAGCGACCTCTCGACCACCTGTGCTTACATTATCGTTATCTTCAAACCGGCGGCCGATAACGCTCAGGAGGAAATCGAACTCGCCATTCCGCGGATCAGCATGGAGGTGCTGGTCAGTTTCCCCGAGAGCGGCCCCAACCAGCCGCTGATTACTGGCTGTCTGTAGCACTTCGCGCACATCCCACCCTACGCCTTGTCGGCGAACAAGACCCGCAGCGTGTTCAAGTCCCTCAGCTCCGGGGCGGAGCATGCTTGCGCCAGTTGCCGATGGCTCGCAACAGAGCCGAACACCGCCCCGATTTCTGTGAAACCTGCCGGAAGGGCATCCGTGAGATTGCCCACTATCCAGAAACACTCACCTGGACGAGGACAATGGATAACGCCACCCAATCGACCAGGCGCAAGAGCACCCTCCTCATCTGGGGAGGGCTCGATGCGCTCCATATCCTCTGGTATTGCACCAGTAGCTGGCTGCACGGACGGACACCGTACATCCAGGACCTGATATCGACTCACGAGCTGTTGCTGCGGCACGGCAGCTTCAGCTCCGCCGTGATAGTTGCATCCTGGCTGCTGCAACTGTCACTGATCATGTCCTGCCTGATGTTCCTGCTCGATGTTCGCTACGCGAAATACCTTGGCTACGCGCAGATCCCATTCCGCCTGTTCTTCCTGGTTCCTTCCATCTCCCTGATCCTGGTCGCCGCTCATTTCGTGCCTGGGCACAACCTGATTTTCCTGGCCTTGGTAGCCATCTCGGAAACCGTGAAGATCTGGTCCTTGCGGAGGTATGCATGAGCCCGCTGGCCTGGATCAAATAACAACGCTTCCGACACAGTGCGACCTGCGTTTCGCCAAGGCCGACAGTCACGAAGGCTGATCAGGGAAATGGAAACGAGCAGCCCCGGTTTTCCATCGCGCAAAGAGAAACCCCCGACCTGTTGCCAGGACGGGGGTTTCGGCATAGGAGCTTGACGATGACCTACTCTCACATGGGGAGAC
>NZ_CAJFCI010000023.1 GCF_904061905.1 Zestomonas carbonaria | reverse complement strand
CCCCTGGATAGCCCCCTCCAGCGCAACCCTTCCATTTCCCCCGGAACTATCGCAGCCACTTCTCGCTGGACGACCGCCCCGCCATACCCAGGTATACCCCGCCGGTGGAGCGATGGCAGAAAGTCAGGGTTTTATGACCTATCTGGTTGGCGTCCTCAGCTCTTAGGATGAAGTCCACTGATGTTCCACCAACATTTACCTACAAGGAACGCAGGACCGACATGAAAAGCAGCAGGACTGCCAGTGCGCCAATACGGCATCCCTTCTTCAAGGGTGTCTCCAGCAGGCTGCGGCCCCTTCCTGGCCAGGCGTTCTCCCGCCCGCTGATCGGCATCAGTCCGAAACCGCTGGAGAATGCCCTCGGCTGGATAGTGGGCCTGATCGTCGCGTGCGGGATCATCATCATCAACTCCGAGACCCACAACGATCTGGCGCCGACGATCCTGTACATCACCCTGTTGCTGATGGCGGCCAACCTGTTCTCGATCAACGTGGTGATCCTGGTCGCGCTGATGTGCATGCTGCTGCTCACGGCGACCTTTCTCCTCAACGGCGGCTACCACAGTTGGGAATCGGCCACGGGGTTCTTTCGCTGCCTGACCGCCTTGTCCGCCATCACCTTCCTCGCCATGCGCAGCAAATATGACGCCGACAGCCTGCGCCACAACGAGGTGTACCTGATCGGCGCGCAACGCCTGAGCCAGACGGGCAGTATCGGATTTCGCGCCGGACGCGAGGAGATATCCTGGTCGGACGAGTCGGCGCGGATCTTCGAGTACCCGCTATCGGTACGGCCGACCGTCGCGATGATCCTGGAGCGAACCCATCCTGACGACCGCCCCCTGCTGCAGACGGTATTCGACAAGGCGGCGCGCCATGAAAGCCTGATCGAAATCAAGCACCGCCTGCTGATGCCGGATGGACGTATCAAGCACGTCCACATGATCGCCAGCCCACTGTCCACCCAACCGGGGCGCTTCGAATACCTGGGTGCGCTGATGGACGTCACCGCCGGCAAGCAGGCCGAGGAGGCGCTCTTTCGCACCCAGACGCAACTGGCCCATGTCACGCGCGTCACGTCCCTGGGCGAGCTGGCCGCCTCCATCGCCCATGAAGTCAACCAGCCTCTGACGGCGGTCACCAGCAGCGGCGAAGCCTGCCGGAAATGGCTCGACCGCCCCGTCCCCGATCTCGATGAGGCGCGCAAGTCCCTGGACAGGATCATCGCCAGCGCAGGTCGCGCCAGTGAGATCATCGCGCGGGTACGGGCGCTTGCGCGCAAATGCGACCCGCTGCGCCAGACCGAGTCCCTGGATGACATCGTCAATGAGACGCTCAACCTGGTTCAGCACGAACTGGTGCGCCACAAGATCACGCAGAAGATCGAACTGACGGCCTTCAGCGGCCAGATCAATGCCGACCGCGTGCAACTGCAGCAGGTCATCATCAACCTGATCATCAATGCCTGCCAGGCGATGAGCGCGATCGAGGCACCCGGCCGAACCCTGCGCATCCGCACCTGGGTACAGAACGGCGAGGCGGTTCTGGAAGTCGCCGATCAGGGACCGGGGATTCCCGCCGACGTATTGCCCTCGTTGTTCAATCCGTTCTTCACCACCAAGGAGAATGGCCTTGGCATGGGACTGTCCATCTGCCGCTCCATCATTGATTTCCATGGCGGCAGGATCTGGGCCGAGAGCACTCCAGGCCAAGGCGCATCGCTCCTGATCGCCCTCCCGGTGACCAGCAGTGAGCCGGCCTAGCGGAGACCGGCCCACTGCTCGCGAACGCCATCGTCCAGAGAACTTCCCCATGAACGAACAATTCACTTCGAACAGAAACGGCAACGTCGATCCCTTCGTATACGTCGTGGACGACGACACCATGCTGCGGGAATCCCTGGGCAGCCTCTTGCGCTCCATCGGCCTCAAGGTCGGGCTGTTCGGCTCCGCCGCCGACTTCATGGCCTTCAACCGTCCTGACGTACCGAGCTGCATGGTCCTCGACGTGCGGCTGCAGGGCACCAGCGGACTGGACTTCCAGACCTATCTGGCCACGGCCAATATCAGCCTGCCGATCGTGTTCATGACCGGCCACGGCGACATCGCCATGACGGTGCGCGCCATGAAGGCCGGCGCCGTCGACTTCCTCACCAAGCCCTTCAGGGAACAGGACCTGATCGATGCCGTCTCCCTCGCGCTTTCCCGCGACAAGCTGCGGCGTGAGTCCGAGCGCGGCCTCGAAGAATTGCGCAGCCGTTATGCGAACCTGACCGCCCGGGAACAGACGGTGATGGCATTGGCCGTTTCAGGCCTGATGAACAAACAGATCGCTGGAGAAATCGGACTGAGCGAGATCACCGTGAAGATCCACCGCGGTCACGCCATGCGCAAGATGAACGCACGCTCTTTCGCCGATCTGGTGCGAATGGCGGAAGCACTTGGCATCAATCGCCCGGCCCAGTGAAACTATACGCAGGTATACTTCTCCACGTTATAAGACAGCGTATCTTGCAAAGACGATAGGCGCCGTACGAGCGACCCCACACATGATGCAAGATACTTACAGACGCACTACATCTGTTATTTCAGTTGTCGACGACGATGAATCCGTTCGCATAGCGCTGGAAAGCCTGTTGAGGTCGAACGGATACCTGGTCCGCACATATGCCGATGCCCTGGCGTTCCTCCACTCCAGCGGGCCAGGTGAAACGCACTGCCTGGTCTCCGATATACAGATGCCGGGCATGTGTGGCGTGCAAATGCATGAAGAACTCATGGCAATGGGGTTTCACATTCCCATCATATTCATCACCGGCTATCCAGGCGCGCTACCGCGAATCAACGCCGGCACCCATGAGCTGATCGCACTCCTCCCCAAGCCCTTTCAAGCCGACGAACTGATGAACTGCATCGAAATCGCTCTCGATCGACACATCTGACACGTCACTTTCCCAGGCATGCGACTCACTTCGAACGCTGTTTCCAAGCCTCTCGCAATACCTTCGTATATATCCTTCGAACCTATATATATCCAGCCGAAACCTTTGCAGGAATGTCTCCGGAAATACCTGCGAATAACATGAACTCACGGCGGGCAAACCAATGCCCTGGACGTCTCCGCAAAGAACCCGCGGAACTCTGGATATTGTCGAACCCGGCTTGAAGTTGAAACTTCCAGGTTATTCACCCTTATTTCCAGGAGCACTCCATGAAACAACATATTCTGATCGTTGGTGCGGGATTCGGTGGAGTATGGAGCGCGTTGAGCGCCGCTCGACTGTTGGACAAGCATGATCGTAACGATGTGGGGATCAGCGTACTCGCTCCCCAGGCGGAACTACGGATTCGCCCGCGCTTCTACGAGGCCGACGTCCACAAGATGTTCGCGCCGCTGGGTGAGCTGTTCGACGCCGTGGGTGTGCGCTTCATCGAGGGTACGGCCACCAGCATCGACGAGCGGGCAAAGACCGTTGGCTACAGCGACGCGTCCGGCAAGCAGGAAACGCTGGGCTACGATCGCCTGGTACTGGCGGCGGGCAGCCAGGTCATTCGCCCGAAGGTGGAAGGCATGAGCCAGTACGCCTTCGATGTGGACCAGATCGAATCGGCGGTCCGCCTGGAGAACCACCTCAAGTCCCTCAAGGACCAGCCCTATAGCGTCGCCCGCAACACCGTCGTGGTCGCCGGCGGCGGCTTCACCGGCATCGAAACCGCGACCGAAATGCCGGCGCGCCTGCGGTCCGTACTGGGCAACGACAGCGATATCCGCGTGATCGTGGTGGATCGGGCGCCGCAGATCGCGGCATCCCTGGGCGACGGCATCCGTCCCCCTGTCGTCGAGGCCTCCGGGCACCTGGGCATCGAATGGGTGCTGAACGCGACCGTGACCTCGGTCGATGCCGACGGCGTGACCCTCGCTGACGGAACACGCATCGAGGCCAAGACCGTGATCTGGACCGTCGGCTTCCGCGCCAGCCCGCTGACCGAGCAACTGACCAGTGTGCGTGACGCCCAGGGGCGGCTGCATGTCGACCAGAACCTGAAGGTGTTCGGCCAGGAAAACATCTTTGCCGCCGGTGACGTGGCCTATGCCGCCACCGACGATCTCGGCAACTTCTCGGCGATGTCCTGCCAGCATGCCATCGCCCTGGGCCGTCATGCCGGGAACAATGTCGCCGCGGACCTGCTGGGCGTCGCCCCGATGCCCTACAGCCAGCCCAAGTACGTGACCTGCCTCGACCTTGGCGCCTGGGGCGCGGTGTTCACCGAAGGCTGGGATCGCCAGCTCAAGCTGGTCAAGCAGGAAGCCAAGGAGCTCAAGACCCAGATCAATACGATCTGGATCTACCCCCCGGCCGCCGATCGTGCCTCTGCCCTGGCCGCGGCCGACCCGATGATTCCGGTGGCGTGAGACCCGGGAGGCCGGGACCGAAACCGCCATGAGGACCTGGCCAGCATCCGTCCGAACGACACGGCAACGCGGGGAAAATGGAATGTTCGCTTTTTTCGAGAACCCATACCGGGTATTGAAACTGTCCACCCTTCTTCTGACTGTCGGGCTGGCAATGTTCGTGATCGGAGTCCTGCTGGCCTACGGCCTTGAAACCGATCTGTCGATGCCAGTCCTCTTGGGAGCCCACCTCATGAGCATTCTGGGCCCAACCTCGATCAAGATCGGCTACGTCCTGCGTTTGCAGGCGCTCAACCGTCTCAGGCCCCAGACAACACCCTGGTTATCCGGAGCTTGAGAATGTCCGGAGCGGCTGTTTTCACACAGCCCGGGTCGAAAGCGGACGCCTCCTGACCGATACCGATTCCTGCGGCAATGGATCGTGTCGTCGCCCCCTCGCCTGGTCACGCATCAGCGTGAGGGAGTGGCGATGGGCGCGTGCCGCGCCATCAACTCCACCACCCAATCGATGAAAACGCGCAACTTGGCGCTGACATGCCGGTTTGGCGGGTAGGCCAGATAAAGCGGCATGGAATCGAGCTGCCAGTCCTCGAACAGGGGCACCAGTTCACCGCTTTCCAGGTATGCCCGGGACATGTAGTCGGGCAGCCACAGCACGCCCAGCCCAGCCAGGCCGGCCGCCAGGTAGGCATTGCCGTCGTCGACCGCCAGCGTGTAGCGGCCATGGACCTTGACGATATCGCCACCCCGGCGCATCGCGTATGGAAGCGCCCTTCCGGTGCGCGCCCAGAGGAAGCCCACGATGCGGTGATGCGTGTCTTCCAGCTCGCGCGGGTGCGCAGGCGAGCCGGCGCGCTCGAGATAGCCCGGCGCCGCGTAGACTCCAAGTCGCAGGTCGCCGACATGCCGGGCAATCAACGACTGATCGGTGATTTCACCGCCGCGCACCACGCAATCCACGTGTTCATCGATCAGGTCGACGATGCGGTCGCTCACCCCCATGTCAATCTGGATGTCGGGGTATCGGGCGTGAAACGTTGCCAGGGCCGGCACCAGGATCATTCGCGCCAGCGGGCTGGGCACGTCCACGCGGAGCCGGCCCCTGGGCAATGCCGAAGCACCGGACAGGCTGGTTTCGGCGTCGTCCATGTCGGCCAGCAGCCGTATCACACGCTCGTAGTAGGCGGCACCGTCGGCTGTCACGTTGACCTTGCGGGTAGTCCTGTTGAGCAGCCTGACGCGCAAGCGCGCCTCCAACTGCTGCACCAGTTGCGTGACGCTGGTCTTGCTCATGTGCAGCGTCTCGGCCGCCTTGGTGAAGCTGCCGGTTTCCACCACACGGGCAAACGCCTGCATCGCATCGAAACGGTCCATCATGGCTCCAGATCGCCTGGGTATTGTTTGGATTCTACAAACAGTGCTGACCAGGATTGCTCGTTTATCGACGAAGCGGGCCGCCTTAACGTTCCTCCATCGTCAACAACGGGGCCCCGCCCCTCGATGGAGATAACCGATGACAACACGTGATGTCGTTTTCCCAGCCGGCCGCCAGGAGCTCTACGAGCGCAATCGCTATTCTCCGGCGATCCGCTCCAATGGCTTCCTGTTCGTTTCGGGGCAGGTCGGCAGCCGCGAGGATGGCTCGCCCGAGCCCGACCTGGAGAAGCAGGTTCACCGCGCGTTCGACAACCTGAATGCGATCCTGGCCCCAGCGGGCTGCACCTTCGACGATGTGGTCGATGTCACCGTCTTCATCGTCGACCCGGAAGAGAAGTTCGAAAGGATCTGGAATGGGGTGGTGCCCGAGCATTGGGGCAATGCGCCGTATCCGACAGTGACTGCCGTCGGCGTGACCTGGCTCTACGGCTTCGAGTTCGAGATCAAGGTGATCGCCAAGCTGCCGGAAGCCAGCGGCAATTGAGGCTCCACGCAAGACGCTTCGCCCCGCCGCCGGATCGATGGCCGTGAAGAGCCCTCGGCTTTCCGGTGCTATTTCAGTCCCAGGCGCCGGGCCAGGCGACTCAGGTTGGCGCGATCGAGGCCCAGTTCCTGGGCGGCGGCGGACCATTTGTGCTGGTGGCGGATCAGGGTCTCGGCGATCAGTTGGCGCTGGTAGCGATCCACCGCCTCGCGCAGGGTCAAACCCATGGCGTCGCCGGACGCGACGGGGACCTGGCTGTCGGTGGCCGGCACTTCGGCGCCAGGCAGGTCGAGCACGTCCGGCTCGATGGTCAGGATGCGCGGGCGCTCGGGGTGTTGCGACAAGGCCTTGAGGGCCGCGCGGCCGATCAGGTGTTCCAGTTCGCGCACGTTGCCGGGCCAGTCGTAGGCGAGCAGGGCCTTCTGCGCGGCGGCGCTGAGCCGCAGGCTGCGCAGGCCCATGCGGGCGCGGTTCTGTTCGAGGAAGTAGCCGGCCAGCAGGAGCACGTCGCGGCCTCGCTCGCGCAAGGGCGGCACGCGTAGCGGATAGACGCTGAGCCGGTGGTAGAGATCGGCACGGAAGCGCCCGGCGCGCACTTCGGCGGCCAGGTCGCGGTTGGTCGCCGCCAGCACGCGCACGTCGACGCGGTGATCGCGGTCGGAGCCGACCCGCTGCAACTGGCCGCTCTGCAACACGCGCAGCAGCTTGGCCTGCACCGCCAGCGGCAGTTCGCCGACCTCATCGAGGAACAGGGTGCCACCGTCAGCCAGTTCGAACTTGCCGCTGCGCTCGCTCACCGCACCGGAAAACGCACCGCGCACATGGCCGAACAGCTCGCTTTCCACCAGGGAGTCCGGCAGGGCCGCGCAGTTGAGGCTGATCAGCGGCCGCCGGGCACGCGGCGAGGCGGCGTGGATGGCCTCGGCCACCAGCTCCTTGCCGACGCCGGTCTCGCCGCTGATCAGCACGGTCAGTTCGCTGTCGCCGACCAGGGCGACTTCCTCGATCAGGGTCCGGTGCGCCGCGCTCTGGCCGATCAGTTCGCGCGGACGCTGCTGGCCGGCAGCCTGCTTGTAGACCTCGGCCAGGTGGCGCTCATCCTCGACCCGGCGGGTCAGCAGGTTGATCCGCTCGCCGGCCATCACCGTGGCGGCGGCTAGGCTGGCGAAGGCCCCCAGGGTATCCAGGTCGATGCTGCCGAAGCGGTCCGGCTCCAGGGCGTCGAGGGTCAGCAGGCCCCACAGTTGATCCTGCAGATAGAGCGGGCAGCCGAGGCAGTCGTGTACTTCGAGATGGCCCTGGTGGCCTTCGACCAGGCCGTCGTATGGGTCCGGCAGGCCGCTGTCGGCCGGGAAGCGGGTCGGCTCGCGGCTCGCCAGCAAGGCTTGCAGGCGCGGGTGCTCGCTGACCTTGAAGCGCCGCCCGAGGGTATCGGCGCTGAGGCCGATCACCGACAGCGGCACCAGGTAGTCGTCGTCCAGGCGCAGCAGCGCCACCGCCTCGCACGGCAGCAATTGCTGCAAGGCCAGCAGCAGGCGGCGGTAGCGCTCCTGCTCGGGCAGATCACGGGCCAGGTCGGCGACCAGGGGAATGAAGGTGGAAAGCTGCAAGTTCGCTGTCATATCGACCACAAGTAGTCCTACGGACCATCGATAGCCCGCTGTCATAAAGACAACAAAACAAATAACCGTCTGATTAATAACGGGAATTTACCTGGCACGAATACTGATATATCCAGCCACGCTGCAACGCTAGCACGTCGCGGCCCTTTTCCGAACCCGTCGCCATGGAGTCCCTATGCTGTCCGCCGAACATCTCAGCCTGATCAAAGCCACCGTGCCGCTGCTGGAAAGCGGCGGCGAGGCCCTGACCCGCCACTTCTACCAGTTGATGTTCAGCGAATATCCCGAGGTGCGTGCGCTGTTCAACCAGGCCCACCAGGGCAGCGGCAACCAGCAGCGCGCGCTGGCCAACGCGGTGCTGATGTATGCCCGCCACATCGAGCGCCTCGAAGCGCTGGGTCCGCTGGTCGGGCAGATCGTCCACAAGCACGTGTCGCTGCAGATCCTGCCCGAGCACTACCCCATCGTCGGCACCTGCCTGCTGCGGGCGATCCGCGAGGTACTCGGCGAGGAACTGGCCACCGACGCGGTGATCGACGCCTGGGCCGCGGCCTATGGCCAACTGGCCGATATCCTGATCGGCGCCGAGGAGTCCGTGTACGCCGCCAATGCCTCCGCGCCCGGCGGCTGGCGCGGTGCCCGTGACTTCAGGGTGACGCGCAAGGAGGTCGAGAGCGAGGAGATCGTCTCCCTGTACCTGGAGCCGAAGGACGGCGGCGAGCTGGTGGCGTTCCAGCCCGGCCAGTACATCGGCCTGCGGGTGAACTTCCCGGACGGCGAGGAGCGCCGCAACTATTCGCTGTCGGCGCGCGGCGACGGCAGCCACTACCGGATCAGCGTCAAGCGCGAGGCCGGCGGGCGGGTATCCAACTATCTGCACGATCAGGTACAGGTCGGCGATGTCGTCGAACTGTTCCCGCCGGCCGGCGATTTCGTCCTGCGCGACAGCGAAAGACCGCTGGCGCTGATCACCGCCGGCGTCGGCATCACCCCGGCGCTGGCCATGCTCGAACAGGCACGCGACAGCGGACGGCCGATCCACTTCATCCACTGCGCGCGGCATGCCGGCGTGCACGCCTTCCGCGACTGGGTCGAGGAGCAGAGCACGGGCAACCCGCAGGTACGCCACTACTTCTGCTACAGCGAACCGCGCCCTGGCGACCAGGCCCACGCCGAAGGCTTCATCAGCGCCGAACTGCTCGACCGCTGGCTGCCGGAGGAACGCGACCTGGACGCCTACTTCCTCGGTCCCAAGCCGTTCATGGCCCAGGTCAAGCGCCACCTGCGCGAACTCGGCGTGCCGCAGGAGCAGTGCCACTACGAGTTCTTCGGCCCCGCGCAGGCACTGGAAGGCTGAGAGCGAAACCGCCGGAAGCCCGAGCGGCTTCCGGCGGCGGAAAAAAGAAAACCCCGCCAAGGCGGGGCTTTGCAGACTGAATCCTGATATCCGTATCCGACGTCCTTGATCCACCCGCCATCCTGGCGGTTTCCCAAAGGTCCTTGTTGGTACTGGGCGCTTCCTGCGCGGGATCCATGGGCAGCAGATTATCCGCGCGGCGCGGTTCGCAACAGCAGCGATCTCCACCAGCCCGTGTAAGCTTTGGATTACACGGGATTCTCGACCACAGGTCAGGTTCCATTGCCCGCAGGCCTCTTGCTAGACTCCAGGCTGTCAAACAATCCAACAATAAACGCGACAAGGTGGTCCAATGCGCGGAATGGTGATTGCCCTGGCATTTCTGGCAGTTCCTGCACTACCCGCCCTGGCCAGCAGCGGCCAGGACCAACTCTCCGACGCCAAGACAGCCGTCGAACAGGTGTTCTGGCCGAAGCTCTATGGCAATGGCGGCAAGACGCTGTATTGCGACAAGCCTTTCAGCGGCACCAGCAGCGAGTTCGCCGCCAGTGCGGTGTACACCGGCCGGCAGATCAAGTCGGCGCTACGCTGCATGACGGAAAACCAGTGCAAGGTGGTCAACCCGAAGTACGACTACATGCTGGCCGACCTGCACAACCTCTATCCCGAACTGACCCGCGTCGAACTGGCCCGCCGCAATGCCCAGTTCGGCGCCGTGGGCCCCGAGGTGCCGAGCAAGTTCGACGACATCGGCTGCGACCTCAAGGCCACCTTCCAGCTCATCGAGCCGCGCGATGAGGCCAAGGGCAACGTGGCCCGGGCGATCTTCTACATGCATGACGCCTACGGGCTGCCCATCGTCGGCCAGTTGCAGATGTACCAGCGCTGGAACGAACTGGACCCGCCGGACGACGAGGAAAAGGCCCGCAACGACCGCATCGAGATGCTGCAGGGCAACCGCAACCCCTATATCGACGACCCGTCGCTGGCCAAGCAGTTGCGGCAGGATTGAGGAGGCAGCAAACCGGAAGCCGGATCGGTGGGCTGAAGCCCACCCTACGAGCCACGAGCCAACAAAAAGCCCCGCGATTGCGGGGCTTCTTGCGTTACGGCAATGCTCAGAACTGCTCGGCATCCAGCAGGTACAGGCTTTCGCTGCCGGCCTTCACCGACGCGGTCAGCGAGTGGATGCGCGGCAGCAGGCGGGCGAAGTAGAAGCGCGCGGTGCCCAGCTTGCTGGCGTAGAAGTCGTCCTCGCCTTCCTTGCCCAGTGCGGCGCGCGCCATTAGCGCCCACATGTAGGCATAGGCGGTGTAGCCGAACACTTGCAGGTACTCGACCGAGGCGGCGCCGATTTCGTTGGGGTTGCTCTTGGCGCTATCCAGCAGCCAGGCAGTCAGATCGTCAAGGTTGGCGACAGCGGCTTTCAGCGGTTCGACGAACTCGGCCAGCTCGGCGGACGCGCTGCCGGCGAACGCCTTGATCTCGTCGGAGAAGTGCTTGTAGAACGCGCCACCGCTGCCGACGATCTTGCGCCCGGCCAGGTCCAGCGCCTGGATGCCGTTGGTGCCTTCGTAGATCTGGGTGATGCGCACGTCGCGCACCAGTTGCTCCTGGCCCCATTCGCGGATGAAGCCATGGCCGCCGAACACCTGCTGGCCGTGCACGGTGGCCTCCAGGCCCAGGTCGGTGAGGAAGGCCTTGGCCACCGGGGTCAGCAGGGCGACCAGTTCCTCGGCGCGCTTGCGGACCTCGGGGGCTTCGCTGAACTTGGCAGTGTCGAGCTGCATGGCGACGTAGGTGGAGAAGGCGCGGCCGCCTTCGTTGAGCGCCTTCATGGTCAGCAGCATGCGGCGCACGTCGGGATGCACGATGATCGGGTCGGCGGCCTTGTCCTTCGCCACCGGACCGGTCGGCGCGCGGCTCTGGATGCGCTCGCGGGCGTATTCCACGGCGCTCTGGTAGGAGCGCTCGCCGGACGCCAGGCCCTGGATGCCGACACCCAGGCGCTCGTAGTTCATCATGGTGAACATCGCGGCGAGGCCCTTGTTCGGCGCGTCGACGATCCAGCCGGTGGCGCCGTCGAAGTTCATCACGCAGGTGGCCGAGGCCTTGATGCCCATCTTGTGCTCGATGGAGCCGCAGGACACGGCATTGCGCTCGCCCAGCGAGCCGTCCTCGTTGACCAGCACCTTCGGTACCAGGAACAGCGAGATGCCCTTGGAGCCGGCCGGCGCGTCGGGCAGCTTGGCCAGCACCAGGTGGATGATGTTCTCGGCCAGGTCGTGCTCGCCGCCGGTGATGAAGATCTTGGTGCCGGTGATCTTGAAGCTGCCGTCGGCCTGCGGCTCGGCCTTGGTGCGGATGATGCCGAGGTCGGTGCCGGCGTGTGGCTCGGTCAGGCACATCGAGCCGGTCCAGACGCCGGCGTACATGTTCGGCAGGTACTTCTGCTTCAGCTCTTCACTGGCGTGGGCGTTCAACGACAGGCAGGCGCCGGCGGTCAGCATCGGGTAGAGGCCGAACGACAGGTTGGCGGCGTTGACCATTTCCTCGACCTGCGCGGAAATCGCCTTGGGCATGCCCATGCCGCCGTAGTTCGGGTCGCCGCCCACGCCGACCCAGCCGCCCTCGGCGTAGGCCCGGTAGGCTTCCGGGAAACCGGCCGGGGTCTTCACGCCCTCGGCGCTCCAAGTGCAGCCCTCTTCGTCGCCGCTGCGGTTCAGCGGGGCGATGGTGCCGCCAATGATCTTGCCGGCTTCTTCGAGCACCGCGGAGGCGGTCTCGGCATCGACGACTTCCGCCAACGCCGGCAGCTCGGCCCACAGCTTGGCTACCTCGAAAACTTCATTGAGAACGAAGCGCATGTCGCGCAGGGGAGCTTTGTAGTCAGCCATGGTGCATTCCTCGAGCGATCCAACGGGGCCTGCCAGCCAGTATTACGCAGGTGCCGCGGAGTTTAACCGAACAACTTTTCTGAGACATAGAGTCATGTTGTGACCATTAATTCATTTAGCGGTCACGAATGGCGCGCACGAAAGAAACCCGCCGAAAGGCGGGCTTCTTCCTTGTTTCGACCGCTCGTCAGAGGGCGAACTGTTCGGCGCTCAGCTTCATCAGCCCTTCCGAGCCAGCCTTCGCCGCAGTCAGGTGGGCGACGGTGCGCGGCAGCAGCCGCTGGAAGTAGAAGTCGCAGGTGGCCAGCTTGGCCTGGTAGAACGCCGCCTCGTCGCTGCCGGCATCCAGCCTGGCCTGGGCGACCACCGCCATGCGCAGCCACAAGTAGGCCTGGGCCACGTAGCCGGAGTACATCAGGTAGTCCACCGAGGCCGCGCCGACTTCGTCGGGGTTCTTCATCGCCGCCATGCCGATCTGCTGGGTCAGCTCGCCCCACTGCTGGTTGAGGCGCACCAGTTCGGCGACGTGCCCCTTGAGCTGCGGATGCTCGGCCTGCGCCTGGCAGAACTTGTGGACGATCCTGGTGAAGCCGCGCAGCAGCTTGCCCTGGCTGCCGAGCACCTTGCGGCCGAGCAGGTCGAGGGCCTGGATGCCGTTGGTGCCTTCGTAGATCGGCGCGATGCGGCAATCACGCACCAGTTGCTCCATGCCCCACTCGCGGATGAAGCCGTGGCCGCCGAATATCTGCATGCCGAGGTTGGTCACTTCCAGGCCGGTGTCGGTCATGAACGCCTTGCAGATCGGGGTGAGGAAGGCCAGCAGGTCCTCCGCCTCGGCGGCCTGCTCGGCATCCTGGCCGTGGGAAAGGTCGAGCAGTTGCGCGGTGAAATAGGCCAGCGCGCGGTTGCCCTCGTTGAACGCCTTCATGGTCAGCAGCATGCGGCGCACGTCGGGGTGCACGATGATCGGGTCGGCCGGCTTCTCGGGCGCCTTCGGGCCGCTCAGCGAACGCATCTGCAGACGCTCGATGGCGTAGCGCACGGCGCCCTGGTAGCTGGTCTCGCCGAGGCTCAGGCCCTGCATGCCGGTGCCCAGGCGGGCATGGTTCATCATGGTGAACATGCAGTTCAGGCCCTTGTTGAGCTCGCCGATCAGGAAGCCCTTGGCGCCGTCGAAGTTCATCACGCAGGTGGCCGAGGCCTTGATGCCCATCTTGTGTTCGATGGAGCCGCAGACCACCGCGTTGCGCTCGCCTGCCTCGCCTTCGGCGTTGGGCAGGAACTTGGGCACGATGAACAGCGAGATGCCCTTGGTGCCCGCCGGCGCGTCCGGCAGCTTGGCCAGCACCAGGTGGACGATGTTCTCACTCATGTCGTGCTCGCCGGCGGAGATGAAGATCTTGGTGCCGGTGATCGCATAGCTGCCGTCGGCCTGGGGCACGGCGCGGGTCTTGATGATGCCGAGGTCGGTGCCGGCATGCGGCTCGGTCAGGCACATGGTGCCGGTCCAGCGGCCCTCGGTCAGGCGAGTCAGGTAGGTCTGCTTCTGCTCTTCGCTGCCGTGGGCATGGATCGCCGACATGGCGCCGTGGGTCAGCCCCGGGTACATGGCCCAGGAGGCATTACTGGCGGCGACCATCTCGCCCATCATCAGCCCCAGCGAGCTGGGCAGTCCCTGGCCGCCATAGGCCGGGTCGGCGGCCAGGCCGTTCCAGCCGCCCTCTACGTACTGGGCGAAGGCTTCCTTGAAGCCCTTGGGCGTGGTGACCACGCCGTCCTGCCACTGGCAGCCTTCCTCGTCACCATTGCGGTTCAGCGGCGCCAGCACCTGCTCGCAGAACTTCGCGCCTTCTTCGAGGATGGCGCCGACCATGTCCGGAGTCGCGTCGGTAGCGCCGATGGCCTGGTAGGTGGCGGCGAAATCGAAGACTTCGTCGGACAGAAAGCGCATGTCGCGCAGGGGAGCTTTGTAGTCAGGCATGGCGAATCTCCGACAGGCAGGGGCGCAGGGCGCGGATTGAAAAAGGCAGGCTACGGCTGGAGGAGTCGATACCACAATCAGGTTAAAGACCCTGAATGAGGGATTATCAAGACTCGCCCAGCGAGCCCCCCCGAATCCGCGCCTTCTACCGGACGCCCATGAACGAAAACGCCGCGCACCTTGCGGTGCGCGGCGTTCTCGACGACTCGCCGGAGACTCAGTAGCCCAGGGCGAAATCTTCCTCGGCCAGCTCCATCAGGTTGCTGGCGCCGGAGGCAATGGCTTCCACGTGGGTGCGGGTGCGCGGCAGGATGCGCGCGAAGTAGAAGCGCGCGGTCTGCAGCTTGGCCTTGTAGAAGGCTTCCTCGCTGGTACCGGCAGCCAGTTTCTCGGCGGCCAGGCGAGCCATGTCGGCCCAGAAGTAGGCCAGGCAGATGTAGCCGGAGTACATCAGGTAGTCCACCGAAGCGGCACCGACTTCCTCGCGGTCCTTCATCGCCGCCATGCCGATCTTCATGGTCAGCTCGCCCCATTCCTTGTTCAGCTTGGACAGTTGGGCAACGTACGGCTGGACAGCTTCGTTGCCTTCGTTGGCCTGGCAGAACTTGTGGACGATCTTGGTGAAGCCCTTCAGCGCCTCGCCCTGGGTCATCAGCACCTTGCGGCCCAGCAGGTCGAGGGCCTGCACGCCGGTGGTGCCTTCGTACAGGCAGGAGATGCGGCTGTCGCGGACGTTCTGCTCCATGCCGTGCTCGGCGATGAAGCCGTGGCCACCGAAGATCTGCACGCCGTGGTTGGCGGCTTCGAAACCGACTTCGGTCATGAACGCCTTGGCGATCGGGGTCAGGAAGGCCAGCATCGCGTCGGCGGCTTTCTTCTGCTCCTCATCCTGGCTGCGCTGGACGATGTCGACCTGCTTGGCGGCGAAGTACAGCATGGCGCGGTTGCCTTCGGCGAAAGCCTTCATGGTCAGCAGCATGCGACGCACGTCCGGGTGGACGATGATCGGGTCGGCCGGCTTCTCGGGAGCCTTCGGACCGGTCAGGGCGCGCATCTGCAGGCGCTCGCGGGCATAGGTGATGCCGCCCTGGAAGCCGATTTCGGCATGGGCCAGGCCTTGCAGCGCGGTACCCAGGCGAGCGGTGTTCATGAAGGTGAACATGCAGTTCAGGCCCTTGTTCGGCGGGCCGATCAGGAAGCCGGTGGCCGCGTCGAAGTTCATCACGCAGGTGGCGTTGCCGTGGATGCCCATCTTGTGTTCGAGGGAACCACAGGACACGGCGTTGCGCTCGCCGACGCCGCCTTCGGCGTTGGGCAGGAACTTCGGAACGATGAACAGGGAGATGCCCTTGGTGCCTTGCGGGGCGTCGGGCAGGCGGGCCAGCACGATGTGCACGATGTTGTCGGCCATGTCGTGCTCGCCAGCGGAGATGAAGATCTTGGTGCCGGTGATCTTGTAGCTGCCGTCTGCCTGCGGCTCGGCCTTGGTGCGCAGCATGCCCAGGTCGGTGCCACAGTGCGGCTCGGTCAGGCACATGGTGCCGGTCCACTCGCCGGAGACCAGCTTGGTCAGGTAGGTGTGCTGCTGCTCGGGGGTGCCGTGGGCGTGCAGGGTGTTCATGGCGCCGTGGGACAGGCCGGGGTACATGCCCCAGGACCAGTTGGCCTGGCCGACCATTTCGCTGATCGCCATGCCCAGGGATTCAGGCAGGCCCTGGCCGCCGTGCTCGACGTCATGGGCCAGGCTCGGCCAGCCGCCTTCGACGAACTGCTTGTAGGCTTCCTTGAAACCGGTCGGAGTCTTCACGCCTTCGGGACTCCAGGTGCAGCCTTCCAGGTCACCCACGCGGTTCAGCGGGGCAATCACTTGCTCGCAGAACTTGGCGCCTTCCTCGAGGATGGCATTGACCATGTCCGGGGTGGCGTCCTGGCAGCCAGGCAGGCTCTGATAGTGCGCTTCGTAGCCGAGCAGTTCATCGCGAACGAAGCGGATATCACGCAGGGGGGCCTTGTACTCAGGCATAACGGTAAACCTCTAAGTGGGGTTCCTGGATTTATTGACCGGTTCCCGTCCACCGGGCGACAGCGAACGCCCAGCAGTAAAACAGGTGTTTGAAACATACGTTTGCCCCTCGACCTTGTCAAGCTTCGACCGAAAAGGCGCGCGCAGTCACACGGCCACCACCGCGAAGCGGGCCGGGACATGAGAAACGAAAGGGAATCAGGCGTGGGTATCGATCAACGTGCCGAGCACTTCGTCCGCGGTCTTGACCAGTTTAGCCCCTGCCTGGGCCTCAAGCTTGCTGCGCTCCAGTTCGATCAACTGGCTGGCCAGGTCGGCCTCATTGGGGGCCACGGCAGCGACCTCGGCGCGCGACAGGCTGTTGGCGGCGATCTCGCTGGCGGCGCGGTCGACGCGCTGCTGCCCGCTGTGCAGGGATGCCAGACCGGAAGTGAAGGCGCTGATTTGCATGGCGATGATCTCGAAGGCCGTGAGGGCATTGAAACCGATTTGCCGGGTGATGGCCAGAATCAGAGTGCCATCACGCAACACCGTGTTTCTTTTTATAGCAGGGCGAGATCCAGATGTTCCGCCACCGCGGCCGGCGTCGCCTGGGCCAGGCGCGGCACACGTCCCAGGCAGGGCGCGGCGAGTCGTTCGGCCAGGGTGGCCAGGTTCTCGTCCAGCCGCGAGGTGGCCGGGTCGACGATATTCGCCACCCAACCGGCCAGGCGCAGGCCGTCGCGGGCGATGGCCTCGGCGCTGAGTACGGCGTGGTTGATGCAGCCGAGGCGCACGCCGATCACCAGGATCACCGGCAGGTCGAGCGCGATGGCCAGGTCGGACAGGCTCTCCGCGCCGGCCAGCGGAACCCGCCAGCCGCCGGCGCCCTCCACCAGGCTGAAGTCGGCGCTCCTGGCCAGTACGGCGCGCACCGGCGCTTCCAGCGCCGCGACACTCAGCTCGACGCCCGCCTCGCGCGCCGCCAGGTGCGGAGCGATCGGCAGCTCGAAGGCGATCGGGTTGACCTCTTCGTAGCGCAGCGGCAGCGAACATTCGCCAAGCAACGCCAGGGCATCGCCGTTGCGCAACCCGTCGGGCGTCATCTCGCAGCCCGAGGCCACCGGCTTGGCGGCGGCGGTGGACAACCCGGCACGCCGCGCGGCGTGCAGCAGGCCGGCGGCGATGGTGGTCTTGCCGATCTCGGTGTCGGTGCCGGTGACGAAATACGCCCGGGTCATCGCAAGGCTCCTCCGGTCATTCGATAAAAGCGCTGGAGGCTGGACGATTGGCCCATGGCTTTTGCGTCCAGCCTTCAGCGTCTTTATCGGCTCTTATGTAAAACGCCATGGACCACCTGGTAGGTAGCCGGCAGCCCCTGGGGCTGGCGGAAGCGTTCGTAGGCGTCGATCAGGGCGAGGATACGCGCCCGTCCGGTCAGCCCGCCGGGCCGGCCGGGGTTCAGGTTGTGCGCACCGAGCGCCTTGAGTTCGTGGGTCAGGCTGCGCAGGTCCGGGAAGTGCAGCACCTGCGGCTGGCGCTCCAGGCCGAGCAACTGCAATCCGCTGGTGGAGCACAAGCGCTGGTAATCCTCGAAACGGCGGAAGCGGTTGACGTGGACCAAGCCGTCCACCGCCTGCCAGCTATCGCGCAGCTCCTGCAAGGTGCCGACGCACAGGCTGGTGAAGGCGAACACCCCGTCCGGTCGCAGCACACGGCGCGCTTCGCCAAGCACCGCGGCGAAGTCGGCGCACCATTGCACCGCCAGGCTGGAGAACAGCAGGTCGACGCAGTCGGCTTGCAGCGGCAGGCACTCGGCATCGCCAGCGACGAAATGTGCGGCGCCACCCAGCGGCCGGGCATGGCGCAGCATGCCCTCGGCGATGTCCAGGGCCACGCCCTCGGCCTGCGGAAAGCGCGCAGCCAGGGCACGGCTGAAATAGCCGGTGCCGCTGCCCAGGTCCAGCCAGCGTGCCGGCTTCAGATCGCCCGGCAGGCGCGCCAGCAGTTCGGTGCCGACCACGCGCTGCAACGCGGCGACGCTGTCGTAGCTCTCCGCCGCGCGGGAAAAGGAGGCGGCGACCTGGCGCTTGTCCGGCAGCAGGTCTTCTCCGCTCGTCTCGATCGCTAGAGGCTCAGCCATTCTCGCCCTCGCGCATGAACGCCAGCATGGCCGCGGCGACCTCTTCCGGCCGCTCCAGCGGCAGGCCGTGGCTGGCCTCGGCGAAGCTGTTCACCTCGACGTCCGGCAGCCAGTCGAGCAGCGCCTGGGCGGCGGCGGCCGGAACCAGTGCGTCGCGGCCGGCGAACAGGTGCAGTTGCGGCCCGGCATAGCCCTGCAAGGCGGCGCGGGTATCCAGCACGGCCAGCAGGCGCAGCCCGGCATCCAGCACGGCGGGATCGAGCGCCGGTTGGGTGACTTGCAGTTGACGCGCCAGGGTGCGCGGGTCGCGGGCGCCCTGGGCGACCAGCAGGGTGAAGCGCTTGAGGGTCAGCGCCGGATCGAGCCGGCAGGCTTCATGGAAAGCGGCGAAGACCTCCGCCGGCATGGCGTTCGGCCAATCGTCGCGGGCCCGGAAGCAGACATTGCCGCACAGGCCGATCAGCCCGCGACAACCACCACCCCGACGCGCCGCCAGTTGCGCCGCCAGCATGCCGCCGAGCGACCAGCCGGCCAGCCAGCCGCCTTGCGGCAGGCGCGCATCCAGCTCGTCGAGCCAGGCGCCGGACTGCGCCAGCGTCGGCAAGGGTTCGATGCTCACGTCGAGATACGGCGCGCGCTCGCGCAACGCATCGCGCAGCGGCTCCAGGGCGGCCGGCGCGGTCGCCCAGCCGGGCACCAGGGTCAGATGATCAGACATCGGCGGCTTCCTCCTTGATCAACAGCGCCCAGCTCTCGGCGAGGGCACCCAACAAGGATTCAAGCTGCTTTTCGCTGTGCGCGGCGGACAACGTCACGCGCAGCCGCGCGGTGCCCGCCGGCACGGTGGGCGGGCGGATCGCGCCGACCAGCAGGCCCCGCTCGCGCAGCATGGCCGACAGGCGCAGGGCGCGTCCGCTGTCGCCGATCAGGATCGGCTGGATCGGTGTCGGGCTGTCCATGAGCTCGAGGCCGATCTCTTCGGCGCCCTGGCGGAAGCGCGCGATCAACTTGTCCAGATGCTCGCGGCGCCAGCCTTCCGAACGCAGCAACTCGAGGCTCTTCAGCGTGGCGCAGGCCACGGCCGGCGGCTGGCTGGTGGTATAGATGTAGGGGCGGGCGAACTGGATCAGCGTTTCGATCAACTCCTCGCTGCCTGCGACGAAGGCGCCGGCGGTGCCGAACGCCTTGCCCAGGGTGCCGACCAGCACCGGCACGTCGTCCAGGCCGAGGCCGAAATGCTCGACGATGCCGCCGCCATGGGCGCCCAGCGGGCCGAAACCGTGGGCGTCATCGACCATCACCCAGGCCTGCTTCCGCCTGGCGGCGGCGCAGAGCGCCGGCAGGTCGGCCAGGTCGCCGTCCATGCTGAACACCCCGTCGGTCACCACCAGGGTATTGCCTTCGGCTTTCTCCAGGCGCTTGGCGAGGCTGTCCGCATCGTTGTGCAGGTAGCGCGAGAAACGTGCCCCGGAGAGCAGCCCGGCATCCAGCAGCGAGGCGTGGTTGAGGCGGTCTTCCAGCACCGTATCGCCCTGCCCGACCAGCGCGGTAACGGCGGCGAGATTGGCCATGTAGCCGGTGGAGAACAGCAGCGCGCGCGGCCGCCCGGTGAACTCGGCGAGCGCTTCCTCCAGTTCGTGGTGCGGCGTGCTGTGGCCGATCACCAGATGCGAGGCGCCGCCGCCAACGCCCCATTTCTCCGCGCCATCGCGCAGCGCACGGATCACGTCGGGATGGTTGGCCAGGCCCAGGTAGTCGTTGGAACAGAACGCCAGCAGCGGCTGGCCGTCGACCACCACCTCGGGCCCCTGCGGGCTTTCCAGCAACGGGCGCTGGCGGAAAAGCTGGGCGGAACGGCGTTCGGCGAGGCGAGCGGAGAGATCGAATGGCACCACAAAGCTCCAAGCGGCAAGCCTCAAGCTTCAAGCCACCCGTACATTACTTGCAGCTTGGAGCTTGAAGCTTGTGGCTGCCGTCGTCAGACGGCCGAATAGAACAGTTGCGAATCGCGCTGCTCGACCAGGGCCTGTTCGATGGCGGCCTGGTGCACTTCGTCGGCGTGTTCCTCGCGCTCTTCCGGCTTGATGCCGAGGCGCTTGAACAGTTGCATGTCCTTCTCCGCCTGCGGGTTCTTGGTGGTCAGCAGCTTCTCGCCGTAGAAGATCGAGTTGGCGCCGGCCATGAAGGCCAGGGCCTGCATCTGCTCGTTCATCTGCTCGCGGCCGGCGGACAGGCGCACGTGGGACTTGGGCATCATGATCCGGGCGACGGCCAGGGTGCGGATGAAGTCGAACGGATCGACGTCCTCTTCCTCGGCCAACGGCGTGCCCTTGACCTTGACCAGCATGTTGATCGGCACCGACTCCGGGTGCTCGGGCAGGTTGGCCAACTGGATCAGCAGGCCGGCGCGGTCGTCGACCGACTCGCCCATGCCGAGGATGCCGCCGGAGCAGATCTTCATCCCTGCCTCGCGCACGTAGGCCAGGGTCTGCAGGCGCTCGCTGTAGGTGCGGGTGGTGATGATGTTGCCGTAGAACTCCGGCGAGGTATCGAGGTTGTGGTTGTAGTAGTCGAGGCCGGCGTCGGCCAGCGCCTGGGTCTGCTCCTGGGTCAGCTTGCCGAGGGTCATGCAGGTTTCCAGGCCGAGCTTCTTCACGCCCTTGACCATCTCCAGCACGTAGGGCATGTCCTTGGCCGACGGATGCTTCCACGCCGCGCCCATGCAGAAGCGGGTCGAGCCGATGGCCTTGGCCTCGGCGGCCGCCTCCAGCACCTTCTGCACTTCCATCAGCTTCTGCTTGTCCAGGCCGGTGTTGTAGTGGCCGGACTGCGGGCAGTACTTGCAGTCTTCCGGGCAGGCGCCGGTCTTGATCGACAGCAGGGTCGAGACCTGCACGCGGTTCGGATCGAAGTGCGCGCGGTGCACGCTCTGGGCCTGGAACAGCAGGTCGTTGAACGGCTGTTCGAACAGCGCCTTGACTTCAGCGAGGGTCCAATCGTGGCGGGTGGCCGGAGCGGCGACGGATGCGTTCATGGAGTCGGATTTTCCTTATTGATGGCTCGCGTCCGGCTGCTAGAGTCGACCGGCACGACACGGATGTTCGGCATATTTAGGGAAGGCCCATGCGCTGTCAACCGGATGGCGACAACCAGGTTTACATCTGGACAAAAAACAACCAATTCTGCCTGTTATGCGATGAGCCGGCCGATGGCGCGCAGCCGCTGTGCCATCCCTGCGAGCTGGAGCTGCCCTGGCTCGACGCGCAGTGCCGGGTCTGCGCCCTGCCGCTGCCGGTGGCCGGACAGGTCTGCGGCGCCTGCCTGAAACGACCGCCCACCTACGCACGGGTGATCGCACCCTGGCGTTATGACTTCCCGCTGGACAGCCTGGTCACGCGCTTCAAGCACCAGGGCAAATGGCCGCTGGGACGCCTGCTCGCCGAGCGCCTGGCCGAGCACCTGCGCCAGGCCTTCGCCCACGGGCTGCCACGCCCGCACGCCCTGCTGCCGGTACCGCTGGCCAACGTCCGCCTGCGCCAGCGCGGCTTCAACCAGGCGGCGCTGCTGGCCCGCTGGGTGGGCAAGGAACTGCGCCTGCCGGTCGACGAACGCACGCTGCTGCGCACCCAGGACACCCCGGCCCAGCAAGGGCTGGACGCCGCCGCACGCCGGCGCAACCTGCGCCATGCCTTCGTCCTGGCGCCATCCGCCGAGGTGCGCGGACGCCACCTGGCATTGCTCGACGACGTGCTGACCACCGGCGCCACCGCCGAAGCCCTCGCTCGCCTGCTGCTCCGGGCCGGCGCCGCACGGGTCGACGTCTACTGCCTGGCACGCACACCTAAACCCGGTGATTGACGCAATCGGTGTTTCCGGCAACCCTAGCGCTATATAGCCAACACCATGGCGCTTTCCCATGTCCGCCCTGACCGCTCTCGCCCAACACGTCACCCGCCGCCCGCAACGCATCGCCCTGCTCGCGCAGATCGCCGAGCAAGGCTCGATCACCCGTGCCGCCAAGGCTGCCGGGCTGAGCTACAAGGCGGCCTGGGATGCCATCGACGAGCTCAACAACCTGGCCGGAAAACCGCTGGTGGTGCGCACCGTCGGCGGACGCGGCGGCGGCGGTGCGCAACTGTCCGACGAGGGCCTGCGCCTGGTCGCCCTGTACAAGCGCCTGGAAGCCCTGCAGGCCCAAGTGCTGCAGGCCGCCGAGGACGATGCCGACCTGCTCCTGCTCGGCCGCCTGATGCTCAAGACCAGCGCTCGCAACCAGCTCAGCGGTACGGTGCGGGCGATCCGCGCGCAGGGGCGCAACGACCTGGTCGACCTGGAACTGGCCGGCGGAGCCAGGCTGCGCGCGCAGATCACCCGTCCCAGCACCGAAAAGCTGGAGCTGCAGGTCGGCAGCCCGGCGGTGGCGCTGATCAAGGCCGGATGGGTCGAACTGCAGGCGCCGACCGAGGCTTCCGCCCCGGAGCTCAACCAGTTGCAGGGCTGGATCGAGGAGATACTCGACGAGGCCGACGGCCCCAGCGAGGTGCGCATCAGCCTGCCCGGCGGCCAGACCCTCTGCGCGCTGGTCGACCCGACCCAACTGGCGGATCGCACCCTGCGCGTCGGCGACCCGGTGTGCGCGGTGTTTTCGCCGCAGCAGGTGTTGCTCGGCACCCAGCTATAGGCGGTTTGCTGGGTCCCCGCGTTCGCGGGGACCCAATGACGCGTACACTGGTGCTCCCTGCCGCCCGGACCGCACCATGACCCATCCCTACGCCGCCCTCTCCCCCGACCTGGTTCTCGATGCCGTGGAAAGCCTCGGCTTCATCAGCGACGCCCGCGTGCTGGCGCTGAACAGCTACGAGAACCGCGTCTACCAGGTCGGCATCGACGAGAGCGAGCCGCTGATCGCCAAGTTCTACCGGCCGGGGCGCTGGAGCGATGAGGCGATCCGCGAGGAGCACGCCTTCAGCCTGGAACTGGCCGAACACGAGGTGCCGGTGGTGGCACCGCTGGTGCGGGACGGCGAAACCCTGTTCGAACACGCCGGCTTCCGCTTCGCCCTGTTTCCCCGCCGTGGCGGCCGCGCGCCGGAGCCCGGCAACCTCGACCAGCTCTACCGCTTCGGCCAATTGCTCGGACGCCTGCACGCGATCGGCGCCACCCGGCCGTTCGTCCATCGCGAGACGCTGGACGTGCAGAGCTTCGGCCACGCCTCGCTGGCCACCCTGCTGGAGGGCGGCTTCGTCCCGCCGAGCCTGCTGCCGGCCTACCAGTCGGTGGCGCGCGACCTGCTCGGCCGGGTCGACGCGCTGTTCGCCGACACTGCCTACGACTCGATCCGCCTGCACGGCGACTGCCATCCCGGCAACCTGATGTACCGCGACGAACTGTTCCATATCGTCGACCTCGACGACTGCCGCATGGGCCCGGCGGTGCAGGACCTGTGGATGATGCTCGCCGGCGAGCGCCACGAGCGGCAATCGCAACTGGCCGAGCTGCTCGACGGCTATCAGGAATTCCATGACTTCGCGCCACGCGAGCTGGCGCTGATCGAAGGCCTGCGCGCCTTGCGCCTGCTCCATCACAGCGCCTGGCTGGCGCGCCGCTGGGACGACCCGGCCTTTCCCCGGGCCTTCCCCTGGTTCGCCGGCGAACGCTACTGGGGCGACCAGGTGCTGGCCCTGCGCGAGCAACTGGCGGCGCTGGACGAAGAACCGCTGAAGGTGTTCGGCTGACTCTCGCAGTAGGGTGGGCTTCAGCCCACCATCATCGACATCGCCTACTGCGATCGTTCCGAAACGGCCCCGGCTAGACTTGTAAGTCCCCCCGTTCCAACGAGGTGACGGTCATGTCCAGGCTGTCCTTCCTCGGCGCCGGCGTACTGGGTTGCGTCGCCGCCTGTACCAACCTCTCCAGCACCTACCGTGACGAACCTCTGGTGGCCCAGGTCCACAAGGGCATGAGCATCGAACAGGTCCGGCAGATCGGCGGGGAGCCGCTGCGCACCAGCCCGCGCAACGTGTCGCCGGGTAGTTGCGACGATTACCGCCTGTCCGGCGTGCAGCCCTACCACGTCGCATTCGATGCCGACGGCCGGGTCGCCGCCAGGGGCTTCATCAACTGTGAAGCCTTCGAGCGGGCCGACTACCAGCGGCTCCATCCCGTTCGCGAAGGCGGTTACTAGACACGCTGTAACGCAGCCTTTACGGGAAATTGCCGGTAACCGCCCGCGAAGAACCTGAGCGGACGGACAACTCCTTGGCGGCGCGGCTACACTGACGCGCCCCATCCATCGTTCGTGCCAAGGATTGCTCATGGCCACCGCCAACCTGCGCCGCGGGTATCTGCTGGGCCTCGCCGCCTACACCATCTGGGGTCTGTTCCCCCTCTATTTCAAAGCCATCCAGGAAGTCCCCGCGCTGGAGATCATCGTCCACCGCGCGCTCTGGTCAGCGTTGTTCGGCGCCCTGCTGCTGCTCGTCTGGAAACACCCCGGCTGGTGGCGCGAACTGCGCGACAACCCACGGCGCTTCCTGATCCTCGGCGCCAGCGGCGCGCTGATCGCCAGCAACTGGCTGGTCTACGTCTGGGCGGTGAACAACGGGCGCATGCTCGAAGCCAGCCTCGGCTACTACATCAACCCGCTGGTCAACGTGCTGCTCGGCATGCTGTTGCTCGGCGAACGCCTGCGCCGCCTGCAATGGCTGGCGGTCGGCTGTGCCGCGCTCGGCGTGGCGCAGCAGGTCTGGCTGGTCGGCAGCCTGCCCTGGGTATCGCTGACCCTGGCGCTGACCTTCGGCTTCTACGGGCTGATCCGCAAACAGGCGCCGGTCGCCGCGTTGCCCGGGCTGGTGGTGGAGACCTGGCTGCTGCTGCCGCTGGCACTCGGCTGGTTGCTCCTGCATCCGGCGGCAATGAGCAGCCAGCCGAGCTTCTGGACCACTTCCGAAGCCTGGTGGCTGATCGCCGCCGGGCCGATCACCCTGGTGCCGCTGGTGTGCTTCAACGCGGCCGCGCGACACCTGCCCTACACCACACTGGGCTTCCTGCAGTACCTGGCGCCGACCCTAGTGCTGTTGCAGGCGACCCTGCTGTTCGGCGAACCGCTGCAGAGCAGCACGCTGCTGGCGTTCGTGTTCATCTGGATAGGCCTGGCCATCTACAGCGTCGACGCCTGGCTGACCCTGCGCCGCAACTGAACGAAAAACCACCGCCCGTCGCCAGACCACACCCAGCGTGCGCTGGCGGCAACCATCCCAAGCTTGTCCACAGCACTGTCCCCGCGATTTGTGAACAAGCGCACCCGCCCCGGACACTTTTCGAGCGATCGCCGCCAGCCCGCGCTGCGGCTTGTCCGCAGCCGGGACTCCAGAGCTTATCCACAATTCTGTCCACGGTTTTCGTGGACAGTTCGCGGGGCATTCCCGCGAGGTGACGCCAAACCGATCAGCACCGGCCGGTCATCCCCAGCGACCGCGCGGCGAGCCGGGCAAAAATCCACCAGTCCGCTACAGGACAGGCGGCACGCGGCCTCCAGCCAGCGCTCCCAAGCTTATCCACACAGTCATCCCCGGACTTTGTGCACAACGCCGGGAGCGCTGGCGGTTTTTCCACCAACCCGCGCAAAGCCTCGCCATGCCGGGCCGCGCGACGGGGTTCCCCAGTTTATCCACAGGAATGTCCACGGTTTTCGGGGGTAACCGCAGGAGCTCCGCGAAACTCTCCCTGATCGCGGCCATGGACCGCTCCTACGGGGTTCACCTTCGCGGGGATGACGACCGACGTCATTCCCGCGAACGCGGGAATCCAGAAAAGAGCAACCGGTAATAGCGGAGCATCCGGGCTACGCCTGCTACGGCTCGGTGCGCAGGTTCAGCTCCACCATCAGGTCGTCGGCCAGGGCTTCCAGGCGGCCTTGCAGCAGGTCGAGGGACAGCGTCAGCGGCACCGCCAGCAGCGCTTCGGCATGGAACAGCGGCTCGCTGCTCATCGGCGCCGGCACCACTTCGGTGGTCAGGCTTTCCAGGTTGATGCCGTGCTCGCTGAGCAGGCGGGTGATGTCACGGACGATGCCCGGCCGGTCGTTGCCCACCAGGTCGAGGTGGATCGGCTTCCAGGTGCAGGACGGCTCGATGCCGCTCTCCGCCAGCAGCACGCGGATGCCCTGTTCGTTCAGCGCCTGCAGACCATCGACCAGTTCGTCGTAGGACTCGGCCGGCACGCTGATCTTGAGAATCCCGGCGAACTGCCCGGCCATGCGCGACATGCGGCTTTCCAGCCAGTTGCCGCCGTGTTCGGCGATGCAACGGGCGATGCGCTCCACCAGGCCGGGTTGGTCCTGGGCGATGACCGTGATTACGAGATGATTCATGCGCGACTCCTGCTGCGCCGGCGTCACTGTATCGCCAGGCTAAGCCAGTAAGTAAGGAAGACCTCGTCCCGTACATAGCCTAGCCGCTCGTACAGCGCCTGCCCGGCCTCGTTGGTCTTCGCCGTTTCCAGTTGCAGGCCGCAGGCTCCACTGGCCCCGGCATGGGCGCGGGCGGCGTTCATCAGCGTCTCGCCGACGCCACGGCGGCGCGCCGGCGGACTCACGTACAGGTCGCTGACCAGCCAGGACGGACGCAACTCCAGCGAGGCGAACAGCGGGTAGAGCTGGACGAAGCCCTGCGCCCTGCCCGCTTCGTCGCGGGCCACGAACAGCGCCGAGTCGCCACGGTCCAGGCGGGCGGCGAGGAATTCGCGGATGGCGTCATCCGGCTTCGACACCTGGTAGAAGGACAGGTAGCCGGCGAACAGCTCGACCAGGTCGTCGAGATCCCCGGCCGTGGCGGCATGGACAGGCATGAAGGGTTCCCCTGGGGTCATGCAGGCAGTATAGGAAAGCCTGGCGGCGCCATCGGCGAAAGGGCCTGCGACGGCCGGTCGCAGCGTCTCTGAAAAATGAATCGTGTACGTTTTAAAGATTTTTCTGGAACAATATTGTGATTTCTTGAGAACATTCTGCTTCCGCCGTGACTGCCAGGCACATCCCGGTCGCATCGCGACGCCTGCCTGCTGATCTTTACGGCGGCTTCATGTAGTATGCCGCGCCTCGGACTACAAAACGGAAAACCCCGTGTCCGCGCGGATCTAGAGCAGAGTGAGGCAAGCAATGACTGAGCGCGTTCAAGTCGGTGGCCTTCAGGTCGCCAAAGTGCTGTTCGACTTCGTGAACAACGAAGCAATCCCCGGTACCGGCGTGACCGCCGAGCAGTTCTGGAGCGGTGCCGAGGCGGTCATCAACGACCTCGCGCCGAAGAACAAGGCGCTGCTTGCCAAGCGCGACGAGCTGCAAGCCAAGATCGACGCCTGGCACCAGGCGCGCGCCGGCCAGGCCCATGACGCCGCGGCCTACAAGGCGTTCCTGCAGGAGATCGGCTACCTGCTGCCGGAGGTCGAGGACTTCCAGGCCGCCACCACCAACGTCGACGACGAGATCGCCCGCATGGCCGGCCCGCAGTTGGTCGTGCCGGTGATGAACGCGCGCTTCGCCCTGAACGCCGCCAACGCCCGCTGGGGCTCGCTGTACGACGCCCTGTACGGCACCGACGTGATCAGCGAAGAGAACGGCGCCGAGAAGGGCAAGGGCTACAACAAGGTACGCGGCGACAAGGTGATCGCCTACGCCCGCGCCTTCCTCGACGAGGCCGCGCCGCTGGAAGGCGCCTCCCACGTCGACGCCACCGCCTACGCGATCGACAACGGCGCGCTGGCCGTGACCCTCAGGAACGGCAGCATCGTCGGCCTGAAGAACGCCGACCAGTTCATCGCCTTCCAGGGCGACGCGCACGCCCCGCAAGCCGTGTTGCTGAAGAACAACGGCCTGCACTTCGAAATCCAGATCGATCCGTCCAGCCCGATCGGCCAGACCGATGCCGCCGGCGTGAAGGACGTGCTGATGGAAGCCGCGCTGACCACCATCATGGACTGCGAAGACTCCGTGGCCGCCGTCGACGCCGACGACAAGGTCGTCGTCTACAAGAACTGGCTGGGCCTGATGAAAGGCGACCTCGCCGAGGAAGTGGTCAAGGGCGGCAGCACCTTCACCCGCACCATGAACCCGGACCGCGTGTACACCAGGCCCGACGGCAGCGACCTGACCCTGCACGGCCGCAGCCTGCTGTTCGTGCGCAACGTCGGCCACCTGATGACCAACCCGGCGATCCTCGACGCCCAGGGCAACGAGATTCCGGAAGGCATCCAGGACGCACTGTTCACCGGCCTGATCGCCATCCACAACCTGAGTGGCAACACCAGCCGCAAGAACAGCCGCACCGGCTCGGTCTACATCGTCAAGCCGAAGATGCACGGCCCGGAGGAAGTCGCCTTCGCCGTGGAGATCTTCGGCCGCGTCGAAGACGTCCTCGGCCTGCCGCGCAATACCCTGAAGGTCGGCATCATGGACGAGGAGCGGCGCACCACCGTCAACCTCAAGGCCTGCATCAAGGAAGCCCGCGAGCGCGTGGTGTTCATCAACACCGGCTTCCTCGACCGCACCGGTGACGAGATCCACACCTCCATGGAAGCCGGCGCCATGGTGCGCAAGGGCGCCATGAAGACCGAGAAGTGGATCGGCGCCTACGAGAACAACAACGTCGACGTCGGCCTGGCCACCGGCCTGCAAGGCAAGGCGCAGATCGGCAAGGGCATGTGGGCGATGCCGGACCTGATGGCGGCGATGGTCGAGCAGAAGATCGGCCACCCGCTGGCCGGCGCCAACACCGCCTGGGTGCCGTCGCCGACCGCCGCTACCCTGCACGCGCTGCACTACCACAAGGTCGACGTGTTCGCCCGTCAGGCCGAACTGGCCAAGCGCACCCCGGCCTCGGTGGACGACATCCTGACCATCCCGCTGGCCCAGGACACCAACTGGTCGGCCGAAGAGATCCGCAACGAGCTGGACAACAACGCCCAGGGCATCCTCGGCTACGTGGTCCGCTGGATCGACCAGGGCGTCGGCTGCTCCAAGGTGCCGGACATCAACGACGTCGGCCTGATGGAAGACCGCGCCACCCTGCGCATCTCCAGCCAGTTGCTGGCCAACTGGCTGCGCCACGGCATCGTCACCAAGGAGCAGATCGTCGAGAGCCTGGAGCGCATGGCCCTGGTGGTGGACCGCCAGAACGCCAACGATCCGGCCTACCGTCCGATGGCACCGAACTTCGCCGACAACGTGGCGTTCCAGGCCGCGCTGGAGCTGGTGGTCGAGGGTACCAAGCAGCCCAACGGCTACACCGAGCCGGTGCTGCACCGCCGCCGTCGCGAGTTCAAGGCCAGGAACGGTCTGTAAGCCGCGCGCTGGACTGAAAAAGCCGCCCCGGAGGGCGGCTTTTTCGTTTGCGGCTCTGCAGAACGCTCTCCGTAGGATGGGCCGTCGTCCCCGCGAACGCGGGGAACCAATCAACGCCCCGCCCCGTCATGACCTATCTCAACGAACCGTCATACAAGCGGGCGTATGGTGGGATTACCTGACAGGCCGGTTGATTTGGTCGGGGGTCGTCCCCACCTAGGCGACTGCCTCACCTCTCTTGCATAGAGAGAGGTAATCCATCTGATGCCTTCAATCAATTTATCCTTTAGACCCAGATGGACTAGTATGGCCTCGTCAAATTTCCAAACCCCCAGAAGGAGTTCTGAGATGTCTCTGATCAATACCCCGGTTCAACCGTTCAAGGCCAACGCTTTCCACGCTGGCGAGTTCGTCGAAGTCACCGACGAGAGCCTGAAGGGCAAGTGGTCCGTGCTGATCTTCATGCCGGCCGCCTTCACCTTCAACTGCCCGACCGAGATCGAAGACGCCGCCAACAACTACGAAGCGTTCCAGAAGGCCGGTGCCGAGGTGTACATCGTCACCACCGACACCCACTTCTCGCACAAGGTCTGGCACGAAACCTCCCCGGCCGTCGGCAAGGCCCAGTTCCCGCTGATCGGTGACCCGACTCACCAACTGACCCGCGCTTTCGGCGTGCACATCGAGGAAGAAGGCCTGGCTCTGCGTGGCACCTTCGTGATCAACCCGGAAGGCGTGATCAAGACCGTCGAAATCCACTCCAACGAGATCGCCCGTGACGTGTCGGAAACCCTGCGCAAGCTGAAAGCTGCCCAGTACACCGCCGCTCACCCGGGTGAAGTCTGCCCGGCCAAGTGGAAAGAAGGCGAAGCGACCCTGGCTCCGTCCCTGGACCTGGTCGGCAAGATCTAAAAATGGGCGTAGAGCTGCTGCGCCAGGCATTGCTGCGTTGAAATCAGGCTCGGGCTGCTCATTTACAGCTCGTAAACTCCGCGCCCTCGCCTGATTTCGCCTTGCACTGCCGTCGCTCGCGACGCTCTCCATCCCATTTTTCGCCTCAAGAAGTCCCACAGGATTTCCCAAGGTGCCCGAACGCCCGGGCGCGATCCGTCCGGGCGTTCGTTCGTCCGCAATTCGCTAAAGGATTTCCGCCATGTTGGATGCCAATCTGAAAACCCAGTTGAAGGCCTACCTCGAAAAGGTCACCCAGCCGTTCGAGATCGTCGCGTCCCTCGATGACGGCGCGAAGTCCCAGGAACTGCTGGCCCTGCTGAACGACATCGTCGGCCTGACCGACAAGATCACCCTGAAGACCGATGGCAACGACGCCCGTCGTCCGTCGTTCTCGCTCAACCGCCCGGGCGCGGATATCGGCCTGCGTTTCGCCGGCATCCCCATGGGCCACGAATTCACCTCGCTGGTGCTGGCCCTGCTGCAGGTCGGCGGACACCCCTCCAAGCTGGACGCCGAGACCATCGAGCGCATCCGTGGCATCGAGGGCAAGTTCGAGTTCGAAACCTACTTCTCGCTGTCCTGCCAGAACTGCCCGGACGTGGTCCAGGCGCTGAACCTGATGGCGGTGCTCAACCCCAACATCCGCCACGTGGCCATCGACGGCGCGCTGTTCCAGGAAGAAGTCGAGCGCCGCCAGATCATGGCCGTGCCGAGCATCTACCTGAACGGCGAACACTTCGGCCAGGGCCGCATGGGCGTGGAAGAGTTCCTCGCCAAGATCGACACCGGCGCCGCCGCCCGCGACGCCGAGAAGCTCAACGCCAAGGAAGCCTTCGACGTGCTGGTGGTCGGCGGTGGCCCGGCCGGCGCCGCAGCCGCCATCTACGCCGCGCGCAAGGGCATCCGCACCGGCGTCGCCGCCGAGCGCTTCGGCGGCCAGGTGCTGGACACCATGGCGATCGAGAACTTCATCTCCGTGCCGGAGACCGAAGGCCCGAAACTGGCCCGCGCCCTCGAAGAGCACGTCCGCCAGTACGAGGTCGACATCATGAACCTGCAGCGCGCCAGCGCGCTGATTCCCGCCGAAGGCGAAGGCGGCCTGCACGAGGTGCGCTTCGAAAGCGGCGCGAGCCTCAAGGCCAAGACCGTGATCCTCGCCACCGGCGCCCGCTGGCGCGAAATGAACGTGCCCGGCGAGAAGGAGTACAAGGCCAAGGGCGTGTGCTTCTGCCCGCACTGCGACGGCCCGCTGTTCAAGGGCAAGCGCGTGGCGGTGATCGGCGGCGGCAACTCCGGCGTCGAGGCGGCCATCGACCTGGCCGGCATCGTCGCCCACGTCACCCTGCTGGAGTTCGACGACAAGTTGCGTGCCGATGCGGTGCTGCAGAAGAAGCTCAACAGCCTGCCGAACGTCACCGTGATCAAGAGCGCGCTGACCACCGAGGTGCTGGGCGACGGCCAGAAGGTCACTGGCCTGTCCTACAAGGACCGCGTCACCGATGAGCTGAAGACCGTCGAACTGGAAGGCATCTTCGTGCAGATCGGACTGCTGCCCAACAGCGAATGGCTGAAGGGCACCATCGAGCTGAGCCCGCGTGGCGAGATCATCGCCGACGCCCGTGGCGAAACCTCGGTGCCTGGCGTGTTCGCCGCCGGCGACGTGACCACCGTGCCGTACAAGCAGATCGTCATCGCCGTCGGTGAAGGCGCCAAGGCCTCGCTGAGCGCCTTCGACCACCTGATCCGCACCACCTGATCGCCAGCCGATCGGAACGAGCCGCCGCCTGCCCCGCGCAGCCGGCGGCCCCGCCCTTGTAGGAGCCAGCTTGCTGGCGATCCGGGCATCGGCACCCTCCAAGCATCGCCAGCAAGCTGGCTCCTACAGGTCTTACGCCCCCTACTTACGTCCAATGGGCAAACCCCACCACCGGGCGGACCATGCCAGTATCCGGTCATTCCACGGCACCGAAGCATGAGCAAGCGCGACGCCCTCGCCGAAGCGGGCAAGACGGCGGTACTGCAGAACATCCACGGCCTGATGGAGTTCCTGCGCAAGTTCCCGCCGTTCAACCAGATGGAGAACGCCCACCTGGCCTTCCTGGTGGAGCACTGCCAACTACGCTTCTATTCCGAGGGCGAAAGCATCATCAAGCCGGCCGACGGCCCGGTGCAGCACTTCTACATCGTCAAGCAGGGCCGGGTGGTCGGCGAGCGGCCGCACACGGCCCGGCGCGGCACCGAGACCACCTTCGAGATCACCACCGGCGAATGCTTCCCGCTGGCCGCCCTGCTCGGCGAGCGCGCCACCCGCACCGAGCACCGGGCCGGCGAAGACACCTTCTGCCTGCTGCTCGGCAAGGACGCCTTCGTCCGCCTGTTCGCCCAGTCCACCCCGTTCCGCGACTTCGCCCTGCGCGGGGTGAGCAGCCTGCTCGACCAGGTCAACCAGCAGGTGCAGCTCAACGCGGTGGCCGACCTCGGCGCGCAGTATTCGCTGGACACCCCGCTGCGCGAGATCGCCATGCAGCAGCCGGTCACCTGTCCGCCGGACACCCCGCTGCGCGCGGCGGTCAAGCGCATGCACGAGGCGCACGTCGGCAGCATCGTCATCGTCGACGCGCACCAGCAGCCTCTGGGCATCTTCACCCTGCGCGACCTGCGCCGGGTGATCGGCGAGGCCAGCGTCGGGCTGGAACAGCCGATCGCCGAGGTGATGACCCAGCGCCCCTTCTACCTGGCGCCGCAAGCCAGCGCCTTCGACGCGGCGATGGCGATGACCGAGCGGCACATCGCCCACGTCTGCCTGGTCGAGCACGGCCGGCTGACCGGCGTGGTTTCCGAGCGCGACCTGTTCTCCCTGCAGCGCGTCGACCTGGTCCACCTGGCCCGCACCATCCGCCACGCGGGGCGGGTCGAGACCCTCGCCGCGCTGCGCAGCGACATCTTCCGCCTGGTCGACAGCATGCTCGCCCACGGCGCCAGCTCGACGCAGATCACCCGGCTGATCACCCAGCTCAACGACCACACCGTGTGCCGGGTGATCGAGCTGTGCATCGAGGAACTGGGCGACCCCGGCGTGCCCTTCACCTGGCTGTGCTTCGGCAGCGAGGGGCGCCGCGAACAGACCCTGCACACCGACCAGGACAACGGCATCCTCTTCGGCGCCGCCAGCCCGGCCGAAGCGGCGTTGCTGCGCGGGCGCCTGCTGCCGCTCGCCGAACGGATCAACCAGGCCCTGGCGCAATGCGGCTTCAGCCTGTGTCCGGGTGGGATCATGGCCGGCAACCCCGAGATGTGCCTGTCCGCGGATGAATGGGCGCGGCGCTTTTCCGGCTTCGTCCGCGAGGCGACCCCGGAAAACCTGCTCGGCTCGACCATCTACTTCGACCTGCGCGCGGTGTGGGGGCCGGAGGAAGCCTGTGAGCGACTGCGCGAGCGCCTGCTCGACGAGGTCGCCGGCAACCAGATCTTCCAGCGCCAGATGGCCGCCAACGCGCTGCGCCAGCGGCCGCCGGTCGGGCGCTTCCGCGATTTCGTGGTGACCCGCCAGAACGGCGAATCGACCGCCACCCTCGACCTCAAGGTGCAGGGCCTGACGCCCTTCGTCGACGGCGCCCGGCTGCTCGCCCTGGCCCACGGGGTAGGCGCCACAGCGACCCTCGAACGGCTGGCCGAACTGGTCCGCCTCCAGGTGATCGACGAACAGGACGGCGCCGCCTACGAGGAGGCCTACCACTTCATCCAGCAGACCCGCATGCAGCAGCACCAGTTGCAGGCGCGTCGCCAGCAACCGTACTCCAACCGCCTCGATCCGGATGACCTCAATCATCTCGACCGACGCATCCTGCGTGAATCCTTCCGCCAGGCGCAGCGGCTGCAAAGCAGCCTGGCGCTGAGGTACCAGCTATGAACGCATTCACGAACTGGCTGCAACGCCGCGGCCCGCAACTCGACGAACGACAATTGGAGCGCCTCGGCCGCCTGCCGGACGCCTCGCCGCTCAGCGAAGGGCCGCTGGTCGGCGAGCGGCTGGTGGTGATCGACCTGGAGACCAGCGGCTTCGACCTGCGCCGCGACCAAGTGCTGTCGATCGGCGCGGTGGTGATCGAAGGCAACTCCATCGACCTCACCCAGCAGTTCGAATGCACCCTGCGCTGCGCGGAGCACCAGCCCGGCGCCAGCACCCTGATCCATGGCCTGTCGCCAAGCGCCATCGCCGCCGGCGAAGAGCCGGCCGAAGCGCTGCTCGACTTCATGGAATTCCTCGGCGACAGCCCGCTGCTGGCCTTCCACGCCGGCTTCGACCGCGCCATGCTCGCCCGCGCGCTGCGCCAGCACCTTGGCTACCGGCTACAGCACGTGTTCCTCGACGTCGCCGAACTGGCCCCGCTGCTCTGCCCGCAGGCGCACCTGCCGCATGCCGGGCTGGACAACTGGACGCACTACTTCGGCCTGCAGGTCGAACAGCGCCATCACGCCAGCGCCGACGCCCTGGCCACCGCCGAGATCGCCCTGATCCTGTTCAGCCGCGCCCGCCGCCAGGGCCTCGACAGCCTCGCCGCCCTCGATCGCCGCCTGAACACCTGGCGCCACCGCCAGCACGCGCCGTCGCTCTGAGCCTCGCCCTGTAGGGTGGGCTTCAGCCCACCAGGCAAAAGCCCGGAAATTCCCCGAGGTTCGTGCCCGCGCCAAACTCCGCCCCTCACCCCAGCCCTCCCCCAAGGGGAGGGGGCTGTACGGAGTGGGCTCCAGACGCTTCCCCCCCACGAACCGTCCCATCGACCTCTCGTCAGCGCTCATGCCGACAGGATTGCGGCCAGTAGCCGGTATTTGCGAACATATGCGAATAATTCTCGATTTCTATCTCACCCGTAGAAACATGGGTGGAGGTCATTGTGTCGGTTGGGGACTCCACGAACCACGAGCTGGTCGGTCTGCTCTATCGCGATCATCGCGCCTGGCTGCTCGCCTGGCTGCGCAAGAGCCTGCATTGTCCGCAGCGCGCCGAAGACCTCAGCCAGGACACCTTCGTCCGCCTGCTCGGCCGTCCCGACCTGCACGCTCCGCGTGAACCGCGCGCTCTGCTGGCCACCATCGCCCGTGGCCTGTTGATCGACCACTTCCGCCGCAGCGCCCTGGAACGCACCTACCTGGAAGAACTGGCGCGCCTGCCGGAAGACCTGCACCCCAGCCCGGAAGACCAGGCCCAGGCCCTCGAAGCCCTGCGCCAGGTCGACCACCTGCTCGGCCAGTTGTCGGCCAAGGCACGCGCCGCCTTCCTGTACAGCCGCCTGGACGGCATGGGCCACGCGGAGATCGCCGAGCGCCTTGGCGTCTCGGTCTCGCGGGTGCGCCAGTACCTCTCCCAGGGCCTGCGCCAGTGCTACATCGCCGTCTACGGTGATCCCCTGTGAGCGCCGTTCCCGCGCGGGTCCTCGACGAGGCCATCGCCTGGCAACTGTGCCTCGGCTCCGGCGAAGCCAGCGCGCGGGACCGCCAGGCCTTCGCCGGCTGGCTGGCCGCGCACCCCGACCATGCGCGGGTCTGGCAGCAACTGGGTGGCCTCGACCAGCAGCTCGCCGCCGTTTCCAGCGCCCCGGCCCGCCGCGCCCTGCTGCAGAGTGCCGAGAGCCGGCGCCGGCGCGGCCGCCTGGGCGGTACGGCGCTCGGCCTGTTGCTCGGCGTCGGCCTGGCGCTCGGCCTGATCGCCCAGCAGCGCCCACTCGGCGACTACCTGGCCGACCAGAGGACCGCCAGCGGCGAGCAGCGCGAACTGCGCCTGGAGGATCGCAGCCTGGTGCGCCTGAACAGCCGCAGCGCCCTGGACATCGACTTCACCGCCGACGAGCGGCGCCTGTACCTGCGCAGCGGCGAAATCCTCGTGCAGACCGCCCACGGCGATCCGCGCCCCTTCGTGGTGGATACCGAGCAGGGCCGCCTGCGCGCCCTCGGCACGCGCTTCCTGGTGCGCCGCGAAGGCGACGCCACGCGGCTGATCGTCCTGCAGTCGGCGGTCGCCGCCAATCCGCTGGCCAGCGCCGCCGAGCAGGTGATCCCCGCCGGCCAGCAAGTCCTCATGCATGCCGGCCGGCTCGATGACGAGGCCGCCGCGCCGGTCGCCGCCGACGCCTGGGCCCGCGGCATGCTGGTGGTCGAGAACCAGCGCCTGGGCGATCTGCTGGAAACCCTCGGCGAATACCGCCGTGGCTACCTGGGCACCGACCCGCGCATCGCCGACCTGCGCATCAGCGGCAGCTTCCCGCTGAACGACAGCGACCTGGCCCTGGCCGCCCTGCCCCCCAGCCTGCCGGTGCGCATCGAGCGCTACACCGACTGGTGGGTGCGCGTGGTGCCGAACGACGCGCCGTAGGTCGCAGTTTGCAGGGTGGGCCGGGCGGCGACTCGCTTCGGCCCACCGCGCGGCATTGGCTGGCGGGCTGAAGCCCACCCTGCGGGTTTGGGTTCCTCGTGGTCTCGAACGTCATCCCCGCGAACGCGGGGAACCAGGAAACAAGGCAATCGCCCTGCGCGGACAGCGGTGCGAAAAAATTTTCTCCCGCCCCTGTCACTTTTCGATTCTGGTTCGGCAATAGGGCATTGAGACAGATTCTCGCTTAGGAGACGTTTGCAATGCCTCGCACCACGCCCCTGTTCCGCCCCCGCCTGCTGGTGGCCGCCATCGCCATCGCCGGCCTGCCGCTGGCAGCCAGCGCCGAGCAATACCAGTTGCCCGCCGGGCCGCTGGCCAGCACCCTCAACCGCATCGCCAGCGAGGCCGGCATCGTGCTGAGCATCGACCCGGCGCTGACCACCGGCAAGACCGCCCAGCCGGTACAGGGCGACTACGATGCCCTTGGCGCGCTGAACGCCGCGCTGCGCGGCAGCGGCCTGCAACTGGTGCGCAGCGACGCCGGCACCTACAGCCTGGAGCCGCTGCCCCAGGACGCGCTGACCCTGCCGACCACCAACATCGACGCCAACCGCAGCTACGAAAGCGCCTGGGGACCGGTCGAAGGCTACGTCGCCACGCGCAGCGCCGCCGGCACCAAGACCGATACCTCGATCGCCGAGATCCCGCGCTCGATCTCGGTGATCACCCGCGACCAGCTCGACGACCGCCAGACCCTCAATCTCAACGACGCCCTGCGCTACACCGCGGGCGTGATGAGCAGCGGCTATGGCTCGGACTCGCGTGCCGACTGGCTGAAGGTGCGCGGCTTCGTCCCGACCCAGTTCCTCGACGGCCTGCCGCTGCCGGTCGGCTCCTTCGCCAACCCGAAGATCGAGCCCTGGAACCTGGAACGCATCGCCGTCCTGCGCGGCCCGGCGTCGTCGGTCTATGGCCAGACCCCGCCCGGCGGCCTGCTGGACATGGTCAGCCGCCGTCCGCAAGCCGAGAGCAGCCAGGCCGTCCAGGTCCAGGCCGGCAGCAACAACCATCGGCAGATCAATTTCGACAGCACCGGCGCCATCGACGATGACGCCCGCGTCCTCTATCGCGTCAGCGGCACCGTGCGCGACAGCGATACACCGATCGACCACATCCAGGACAAGCGCTACAACATCGCCCCGAGCCTGACCTGGAATATCGGCGACGACACCCACCTGACCTTCCTGTCGCAATACACCCGCGACGATACCGGCATCACCGGCCAGTTCCTGCCGCTGCAAGGCACCAAGCTGCCCTCGCCGGTGGGCAAGATCTCGCACCACAAGAACCTCGGCGAACCGGACTGGGACTTCTACGACCGTACCTACTACGCGCTCGGCTACGCCTTCGACCACCGCTTCAACGACGTCTGGCAGTTCCGCCAGAACCTGCGCTACACCAAGAGCGACCTGGAATTCCAGGCGGTCCAGGTCAGCACCTTCAACAGCATCGACGCGGGCGGCAACGTCAGCCGCGAATCGGGCATCGTCAACGAAGACATCAGCCAGTTCGCCGTCGACAACAACTTCCAGGCCGACTTCCAGACCGGCGCGCTGCGCCACACCCTGCTGATCGGCCTCGACCACCAGCGCGCCAACACCAACTACCAGTGGCTGTACGGCATGGGCGTTCCGCCGATCAGCGTCGTCCGCCCGGTGTACGGCGCCGATCTCTCCGGCGTCACCTACTTCGCGATGCAGGACTACCAGCAGAAGACCCACCAGACCGGCCTCTACATCCAGGATCAGATCGCCCTCGACAACTGGCGCCTGACCCTCGGCGGCCGCGAGGACTGGGTGCACACCGGCACCACCTTCCACAACCAGGGCGACGTCACCAACACCCAGCGCGACGTGGCCTTCAGCGGCAACGTCGGCCTCAGCTACCTGTTCGACAACGGCGTGACGCCCTACGTGTCCTACGCCGAATCGTTCCAGCCGGCGATCGGCGCCAACGTCAGCAGCACCACCTCGTTCGAGCCGACCGAAGGCAAGCAGTACGAGATCGGCGTCAAGTACCAGCCGCCGGGCACCGATGCGCTGCTGAGCGCCGCGGTGTTCGACCTGACCCAGCAGAACGTCAGCGTCACCGAAGGCAGCATCACCCGCCAGATCGGCGAGCTGAAGGTACGCGGCCTGGAGCTGGAAGCCAGCGCCGACGTCAACGAAAACCTCAAGCTGGTCGCCTCCTACGCTTACAACGACTCGGAAATCAGGAAAGGTCAGGACAAGGGCAACCGCATGCAGCAGATGCCGCGCAACCAGGCCACCCTGTGGGCCGACTACACCTGGCGCGCTGGCCTGCTCGACGGTTTCGGCGTCGGCTTCGGCGCGCGCTACGTCGGCGACAGCTACGGCAACACCGCCAACACCTGGCTCGGCCACACCGGTTCCTACACCGTCTACGACGCCTCGATGCACTACGACCTCGGCCGCCTGAGCAGCGCGCTGAGAGGCGCCTCGCTGGCGGTGGACGCGAAGAACCTGTTCGACAAGGAATACCTGTCCACCTGCGACGGCTACTGGTGCTACTACGGCGACCAGCGCAACGTGGTCGCCAGCGTCACCTACAAGTGGTGAATCGTTGACGCCTGAGAGGACCGCCCCCGGGCGGTCCTCTGCTTTTACGAGGTACTCATGAAATCCGCCACCATCCGCCGCTGGTCCGTCGTCCACACCTGGACCAGCCTGATCTGCACCGCCTTCCTGCTGCTCCTGGCGCTGACCGGGTTGCCGCTGATCTTCCACCACGAGATAGAGCACCTGCTGGGCGAGGCGCCCGAGTTGCGCGAACTGTCGGCCGGCACTCCGCACCTCGACCTGCAGCGCCTGGTCGAGGCCGCCGAGCGCCATCGCCCCGGCGAAGTGGTGCAGTACATCGGCTACGACGAGGACGAGCCCAACGGGGTGGTCGCCATCACCGCCGCCACGGCCGGCACCGAGCCCAACTCGTCGCACACCTTCATGCTCGACGCGCGCAGCGGCGAGGCGGTGGCGATGCCGGCGGCCAACGGCGGCTTCATGATGCTCATGCTGCGCCTGCACGTGGACATGTTCGCCGGCCTGCCGGGCAAGCTGCTGCTGGCCTTCATGGGCCTGCTGTTCGTGGTGGCCATCGTTTCCGGCGTGGTGCTCTACTCGCCCTTCATGCGCCGGTTGAAATTCGCCGAGGTGCGCCAGCACAAGTCGACCCGCACGCGCTGGCTGGACCTGCACAACCTGATCGGCATCGTCACCCTGACCTGGGCGCTGGTGGTCGGCGTCACCGGGGTGATCAGCGCCTGCGCCGACCTGCTGATCGCCGCCTGGCGCAACGACACGCTCGCCGCGCTGGTCGAGCCGTACCGCGACGCCCCGCCGCTCACCGAGCGCGCACCGGCCAGCGACGTGCTGCGCATCGCCGGCGCCGCCGCACCGGGGATGAAGCCGGACTTCATCGCCTTCCCCGGCACCCGCTTCTCCAGCGAGCACCACTACACGGTGTTCATGAAGGGCGGCACGCACCTCACCTCGCATCTGTGGACGCCGGTGTTGATCGACGCGAAGAGCCTCGAAGTCACCGCCGTCGGCGAGCGCCCCTGGTACATGGACGCCCTGGCCATGTCGCAGCCGCTGCACTTCGGCGACTACGGCGGCCGGCCGATGCAGATCCTCTGGGCGCTGCTCGACGTGCTGACCATCATCGTCCTGGGCAGCGGCCTGTACCTCTGGTGGGTGCGCCGGCGCGCCTCCGCCCCGGTCAAGTCCGGCCAGGAGGCGACGGCATGAAGCGCTGGCGCGATTCGACCTTCGCCATCCCCACCGTCCTCGCCCTGCTCAGCGCCGTCGGGCTGTTCGCCGCGCTGCTCGGCGATGGCGGTTGGGACGCCCTGGCCTGGATCGGCCTGGGGCTGCCAGCGCTGCTCGGTTTCTGGCCGTTGCTGCCACGCAAAGCGCGCGACAGGCGGTAGACTGCGGCAAACCGACCGTTCCCGCGGAGACTCGCCGATGTCCAGCCCCAGCATGACCCTGCTCCACTCGCCCAGCTCCCCTTTCGTGCGCAAGATCATGGTGCTGCTGCACGAGACCGGCCAGTTGGGCCGGGTCGCCCTGGAGACGGTGCAACTGGCGCCGACCAGCCCCAGCGAAGCGGTCAACGCCAGCAACCCGGCCGGCAAGATTCCCGCCCTGCGCCTGGCCGACGGGCAGGTGCTGTTCGACAGCCGGGTCATCTTCGACTACCTCGACCAGCAGCACGTCGGCGAACCGCTGATCCCCCGCGAAGGCAGCGCGCGCTGGCGACGCCTCACCCTGGCGGCGCTGGCCGATGCGATCCTCGACGCGGCTGTGCTGATCCGCTACGAAACCTTCCTGCGTCCGGCCGGGAAACAGTGGGCGGAGTGGCTGGACGGCCAGCAGGAGAAGATCGAGCGCGGCCTCGCCGCCCTGGAACGGGACGCCGTGACCGAACTGACCTGCCACTTCGACGTGGCCTCCATCGGCGCCGCCTGCGCGCTCGGCTACCTGGATTTCCGCCAGCCCGAACTGGGCTGGCGCCAGCGCCATCCACGCCTGGCCGCCTGGTACGCGGAAGTCAGCCAGCGGCCATCGCTCAAGGCCACCGAACCGCCGGCAGCCTGAAACGCCCATCCTGCCGAAGCGAGTGACCTTGCTTCAGCAGCGCCAGGTCAGCGTGACGGCCGCTCTCGCCGTACAGGCCCGGTCCCGACCGCCGGCTCGGGAACAGCGCGGCGATCCGCCGCGCCAGCCAGGCCCCGAGGGCGCGGTCCTCACGCAGCATCCGGGCCCGCCCCCACCCGGCGCAGGGTGTCGCCGCGCCCGACGCCGTACCAGTCGAGCTTGCGGGTCAGCATCATGACCGTGGCGAGCAGGCCGAACACCAGCAGCGAGCCCATCAGCAGCGCGTAGTCCTCGGCGCTGAGCACCGCATAGAGCATCGCGTAGAGCGCCGCCAGCAACGCGGTGAAACCGCCGCCGCGCCGCCAACTGCGCAGCACGCTGCTGACGTACACGCCGATCAGCAGCACGCAGGCGCTGGCGGAAATTCCGTAGGCCAGGGCGAAATCGAGGTGTTCGGCGAGCGACAGCAACAGCAGGTAGAAGAGCGCCAGGGCCAGGCCGACCAGGCCGTACTGCACCGGGTGCACGGCCAGGCGCTTGAGCACCTCGAACAGGAAGAACGCGGCGAAGGTCAGGGCGATGAACAGCAGCGCGTACTTGATCGCCCGATCGCTCTTCAGGTACTGGTCCACCGGGTCGACGAAACTGACGCTGATGCTCGGCCCGCCGAAGCTTTCGCAATGCGGACTGCGCACGCAGTTGCGCAGCACCTCTTCCATGTTGGTGGCGAAGAAACTGGTCTGCCAGTTCGCGCTGAAACCGTCGGGGCGAATCTCACGTTCGCTCGGCAGGTAGTTGCCGAAGAACCTCGGATGCGGCCAGTCGGATTGCAGCGTGACCCGGCTGTCCCGGCCGACCGGGATCACGTCGAGCTGGCCGGTGCCCTGCAGTTGCAGGTCGAAGGCGAAGTCGAAAGCCTGCGCGCCCTTGCCGTCGAGAACCGCCAGCGGCACATGCACGCCGTTGCCCAGGTAGGTGTCGCCACTGCCGGGGGCGAAACTCAGGGTGCGGTCGTCCAGGCGCAGCTTGAGATCGTTCTTGATCCCCCGGATATCGCTGATGCCGACGGCGAGGAAGGCCGGCTCGAAACGGTAATCGGCGAAGTGCTCGCGGATGCCGAACTGCGCCGGCAGCTCGAAACGGCCGCTGATCCGGCTGGCGCTGTGGAACAGCCGCGCCTCGTAGATGCCCCGGTAGCGCAGCTCGGTCTTCACCTCGCCGTCGAGGACGAAGCGCTCGGGGAGGAAGTACAGCCGGCTGCGGACCTCGCGCTCCTCCAGGAAGCGCTCGCCGGACTTCTCGTGGGTCTTCCACTCGCGCACGGTGCGCCGGTACGGCACCACCAGCAGCGGGCCGGTGATCTGCTGGCTGTAGCTGGAACTGCGGGCGATGTCGTCGAGCACGGCATCGTGCAGGTGCTGACGCTCACTGACCAGGCCATCGATCATCGACAGCGGAATCATCAACAGGACGACCAGCAGGGCGATGGCGCCCAGCTTGAAACCCAGGGTACGGCTCATGGCGACTCTCCATTCGGGATGAATGGGGCGAGTCTGGGCTGCCCGTGTGGAGTGGCCGTGGACGCCGTGTGGAGATTGCGTGGGAATTGTGTTGAGCGTGGCGCCGGGGAAGTCCGCCCCTCTCCCCGGCCCTCTCCCGGAGGGAGAGGGGGCTGATCGGTGTGACAGTCATGCCCCGGAGCCAGTCGTCTACCTCGCATCCACTCCCTCTCTCGAGGGAAGAGGGAGCAAAGCGGCGTCCAACCGCAGCAACGCAGGATGAAACTCCGCTTCTGTAGGAGCCAGCTTGCTGGCTATCCGTATTTTCCCGAAGCCTCCTGATCGCCAGCAAGCTGGCTCCTACAGACAGGCGCACCCTACGGTCGAGCGTTCAATCGCCGCGAATGTAGTGCTGCAACTGCTCGATCAGGTTTTCCTGCTCGCTGGTGACGTCGCGCACCAGGTCGCGGATCGACAGCAGGCCGACCAGTTCGCCCTGTTCCAGCACGGGCAGGTGGCGCAGGTTCTTCTCGGTCATCAGTTGCATGCAGTACTGGTTGCTGTCACGCAGGCCGACCACGAACAGGTTGCGGGTCATGATCTCGGCGACCGTGGTGGCGTAGGCCGAACGTTCCAGCACCACCACCCGGCGCACGTAGTCACGCTCGGTGACGATGCCGGCCAGTTGGCCGTCCTCCAGCACCAGCACCGCGCCGATGCCTTTTTCCGCCATCAGTTCGGCGGCCTCCAGCACACTGGTCTCCGGGCCGACGGCATAGAGGTGGGAGCTGGGTTTACCGCGCAGGATGTCGCCGACAGTCTTCATGAGTCCGATCCTCGAAACAGGCTTTCTTGTAGAAGGGTCAAAGCCCTTCATCGAAGCCAAGCACGCTGCGTGCCGTCTCGCCAACCGCTCCTCAGTCGGGATGCACCGGCAGCTCTAGCCTGGCCTCGACGCCGCCGTCGGCGTTGACCACCTGCAACAGGCCGCCATGCAGTTCGGCCACCTCCTGCACGAAGTTGAGCCCCAGCCCGGTGCTCTTTCGCCCGGTCTGTGGGCGCGGCAGCGAGTAGAAGCGCTCGGTCAGCCGGCCCAGCGCATAGTCGGGGATCGCCGGGCCGGGATTGAACAGGCACAGCGTGACCCGCTCCCCCTGTCGCCTGGCGGAGAACCGCAAGGTGCCGCCGGGCAGGGTGAAGTCCAGGGCGTTGTCGAGCAGGTTGGCCAGCGCCTGCTTGAGCAGGAAGCGCTCGCCGCTGACCGCCAGTTGCGCATCGACGCGGTCGTCGACCAGCACGCCCGCGCGTTGCAGGCGTGCCGCCTGGGCCTGGCAAAGCTCCTCGATCAACCCATGCAGCGGCACCGCCACGCGCTCCTCGAGACCCTGGCGTTGCTCGACCTGGGCCAGCGCCAGCAAGCGTTCGACCAGTTGCTGCAAGCGCTCGCTCTCGCTGTCGATGTTGTCGACGAAGCGTGCGCGCTGCTCGGCCGGCATCTCGCCGCGCAGCAGCTCGGAGGCACCACGGATCGCCGCCAGCGGGCTCTTCAGCTCATGGGTCAGGCTGTGCACGTAGTGCTCGACGTAGGCCTTGCCTTCCAGCTCGGTGCGCATGTGTTCGACCGCGCCGGCCAGTTGCGCCAGCTCGCCACCCCGGTAGTGCGGCAGCTCGGCACGCTCGCCGGCGCTGACCGCCTGGGCGTAGCGGGTCAGGCGGCCGAGGGCGCGGCTCAGCCACCAGGACAGCAGCCCGCCGACCAGCAGCCCGAGGCCGATCAGCCCGGCGCCGAACCAGGCCAGGCGCCGCTGCGAGCGCTCGATGTAGGGTTGCAGCGTGCGGTTCGGCTTGGCCACCGAGACCACGCCGAGGATCTCGCCATCGGCGACGATCGGCGCCGCCACGTACATCACCGAGGACTCAGGGTCGTCCGGGTCCTCGCGGCTGGAGCGCGCGCCGTACTGGCCGCGCAGGGTCAAGTAGACGTCGTTCCAGCGCGAGTAGTCCTGGCCGACGCCGATCCCGCTGGAATCGATCAGGACGATGCCCCTGGCGTCGGTGACGTAGATGCGGTGGCTGACCGCACTCTTCTCCACGCCCCAGATGCGCGCCTGCGGTTGGCGCTGGCCATAGGCGGTCAACAACTCGGGCAGGCGGCTCTGCGCCAGGGTGCCGGCCTGGACGTCGTCGCGCAGCAGCTCGGCGAGCAGGTTGGCGGTGTCGACCAGGGTTTCCTCGGTGGACTGGCGCATGCCCGGGCGGATCTCGTCCATCACCGTGCTCAGCACGAACCAGCCAGTCAGGCCGACGAACACGAAGTAGACCAGGAAGATGCGGACGCCGAGCGGCATCAGGCCTGCTCCGGCGCGTAGCTGTAGCCGAGGCCGCGATGGGTCTGGATCGGCTCGGCATCGGCGGCGACCTGGCGCAGCTTGGCGCGCAGGCTCTTGATGTGGCTGTCGATGGTGCGCTCGTAGCCGACATCCACCGCCACGCCGAGGCCGTCGAGCAGTTGTTCGCGGCTGAACACCCGCTCCGGCTGGGCCAGTAGCTGTTCGAGCAGGCGGAACTCGTGGCGGGTCAGGGCCAGCGGCTGGCCGCGATAGTCGATGCGCATGCGCAGGGTGTCGACCTCGAACGGCCCGCCTTGCGCCGGCGCCGCAGCGGTGGCCGCCGGCGCCACGCGCTTGAGGATGGCCTTGACCCGCGCCGCCACCTCGCGCGGGCTGAACGGCTTGACCACGTAGTCGTCGGCGCCGATCTCCAGGCCAACCACACGGTCGATCTCGGCATTCCGCGCGGTGAGGAAGATCACCGGCACCTCGGAGAAGCGCCGCAGCCGCTTGCAGGCCTCGAAGCCGCTGATATCGGGAAGGCCGACGTCGAGGATCAGCAGGTCCGCCGGGGTCTGCCGCTGGAACTCCAGCGCCGCGCCGGCGAGGCTCAGCCAGGTGGTGGCGAAGCCCTCGGCCTGGAGGGCGTAGACCAGGGTGTCGGCGATCGCCGCTTCGTCTTCGACTATGAGAATGTGCGCGGCCATCCCTGCGCTCCTGGAAGTAATCCCCGGAACTTGCCGCATGCCCGCCCGGGCGTCAATCGCACTTGGGTTTGCCGGCGGTGAAACGCCGCGCCGGGTTCACCGCGGCGCCGAACTCGACCAGGGCGCTGGCGCCGATCAGCAACGGGTAGTTGAAGCGGCTGCGATCGGCGAGGTTGACCTCGATGACGCGGGTCACGCCATCCAGGCACATCTGCATGTCGATCACCGGACGCCGGGCGGCCTCCGGCGTTATCTCCTCGTCCTCTTCCTCGGCGCGGCTCTTGATCTTGCTGATGCGCGAGATCCGGTGCTCGTAGACGGTGCCGTCGGCTCCCTTGGTGGCCAGCTTGAAACGCACCCACTCCTCGCCGTCACGCTCGAAGCGCTCGATGTCCCTGGCCGACAGCGAGGAGGTCAGCGCGCCGGTGTCCAGCTTGGACTTGAAGGTCTGTTTCAGCTCCGGCAGGCGGATGTATTCGTAGCGGCCGTAGAGGGTCGGTTCGGCGGCCAGCACCGGTAGAGCGATCAGGGTCAGCAGGACGACAAGGGCTTTCACACGGCACTCCTTTCAGGCGGAATCGTCACGGCATGGACCAGCGCCGCGCTGCTTCGTTCGTTATAGCCGGCCGGAACGTGGCACGCCGCTCGCCTGCTATCATGGCCGGCCTTTTGTTACGGGGAATGCCTATGCGCCGCCTGATCACCGGCCTGACCGTCAGCCTGCTGCTGCTCGTCAATACCCTGGCGCTGATCGGCCCGATGATGCTGATCGCCGTGTTCAAGCTGATCCTGCCGGGACGGCGGCTGACGGATGCCTGCTCGTTCGGCGTGATGTGGATCGCCGAGACCTGGGCGGAGATCGACAAGTGGATCTTCACCACCTTCACCCCGACCCGCTGGGACATCCGCGGCGCCGCCAACCTGCGCCGCGACACCTCCTACCTGATCGTCAGCAACCACCAGAGCTGGGTCGACATCCCCGCGCTGATCCAGGTGTTCAACCGCCGCGCGCCGTTCTTCAAGTTCTTCCTCAAGAAGGAGCTGGTCTGGGTGCCCTTCCTCGGCCTGGCCTGGTGGGCGCTCGAATACCCCTTCATGAAGCGCTATTCCAAGACCTACCTGGCCAAGTACCCGGAAAAGAAGGGCCAGGACCTGCTGATCACCCGCCAGGCCTGCGAGAAGTTCAAGCGCTCGCCGGTCACCGTGGTCAATTACCTGGAAGGCACCCGCTTCACCCCCGCCAAGCATGATCGGCAACAGTCGCCCTACCGCTACCTGCTCAAGCCCAAGGCCGGCGGCGTGGCCTTCGTGCTGGCCGCCCTCGGCGAGCAACTGGACGCCCTGCTCGACGTCACCGTCTACTACCCGGGCGGCCGGGTGCCGGGCTTCTGGGAGCTGGCCAGCGGGCAGGTGGAAACGGTGGTGGTGGACATCCGGACCCACACCCTCGACCCGGCGCTGTGGGCCGGCAACTACGAGGACGACCCACAGTTCCGCCAGTTCGTGCAGGACTGGGTCAGTAACCTGTGGGCCGAGAAGGACGCGCGCCTGGCGGCGCTGCGGGAAGAGTTCGGCGACACCCCATTTGCAGGGTGCGCCGTGCGCACCGGATCGGGTCTGTAGGAGCGGCCCATGGCCGCGATGGGCCGCTCGCGCGGCGTCAACCCGCCGCCACACCCCACAGGTTGCCCAGGTTGCCGAGCACGTCGCTGTTGAGGCCCTGCTTGCCGAAGTAGTCGAGCAGCACCTGGGCGAACTGGCTGGTCATCCCGCCATCCATGCCCAGAGCGCCGAAGGCCTGGTTGACGTCGCCGAGGTTGGAGAGGTTGCCGAGCGGAGAGCCGCCGGCCGCGCCCTGGCCGCCGAGCACGCTGCCCAGTCCGCCGATGTTGGCCAGGGCGTTGCCGCCGGACAGCTTGTCCAGCCCCGGTACGGCACTCAGCAGTTGCGAATAGTCGGTGCTGGACAGATTGTTCTTGGCCATGCCGAGCAGCGCGCCGGTGCCGCCCACCGCCTGCTCCGGAGAAACGCCCAACTGGCCGGTCAGCGCGTTGAGCAGCCCGCTGGTCTGCGGGGTGGTCGCCACCTGGCTGACATCGACTCCCTGGCTCGCGCCGGTGACCGCCTTGGCGGCGTCGCCAAGATTGAAGGCGAAGGCCGGGGCGGCGGCGAGCACGAGGGACGCGACGAGAATGCGGGAGGAAAATGTGTTCATGACGATACTCCTTGTAGCGCGACAGGCGCGGGAATTGGACCGGGCTGGCGCGCACATGTTCCGGACGCCCGCTTCCGCGAGGAAAGTCATGCGCCCCTGGGGCTCAGCAGGCGAACTCCACCAGCGGCTGGACGGTGACCCGCACGTCCAGGTCGTGGCTGCCGCCGCCGAGGATCACGCCGCGTAGCGGCGACACGTCGGAGAAGTCGCGGCCCCAGGCCAGGGTGATGTGCTCCAGGTTGGGCTGCACGTCGTTGGTGGGGTCGAAGTCGACCCAGCCGTGGCGCGGGCAATACACCGAGACCCAGGCGTGCGAGGCGTCGGCGCCGATCAGCCGTGGCTGGCCGGGTGGCGGCTGGGTCAGCAGGTAGCCGCTGACGTAGCGCGCCGGCAGGCCCAGCGAGCGCAGGCAGGCAAGCATCAGGTGGGCGAAGTCCTGGCACACCCCGCGCCGGCTCTGCAGCACCTCGACCAGCGGCGTGGCGACATGGGTCGCCTCGGCATCGAAAGCGAATTCGGCGTGGATCTTCGCCATCAGCGCCGCCGCGCCGGCCAGCAGCGGCCGGCCGGCCGGGAAGCAATCGGCGGCGAACGCGGCGAACTGGCGCTTGATGCGCACGTAGGGCGATTCGACCCGGTAGCTACAGGCCTCCAGCTCCACGGTATCCAGCGCCCGCCCGGAGAAGGCCAGGGCGGCGACCACCTGCTCCCAGGCCGGCGAGTCGTCGAGCATCAGCAGGGGCCGCGCCAGCACGTCGATACGCAGCCGCGCGTTGACCTGCAGATCGTCGTGCGGGCGTTCGAAGGCCAGGCGGGTCAGCGGGTTGCCGAACACGTCGAAACCGTCGCTGCGCCGGGTCGGCAGCGGGCTGATCTCCAGGCTCTGGCCCAGGCAGCGCTGCCAGGGGCAATCGCGCGGCCACAGGTGGGCGAGCTGCTGGGCCAGCGAGACCGGCGCGGCGTAGCGGTAATGGGTGTCGTGGAACACCTCGTAGCGGGCGATCGTCATGCGGACACCGTTTGCTGGCTGACATCGTCGACATGCGCGAAGTAGCGCAGCTCCAGGCGCTCGGAGAGCTGGCCGACGGCCTGGCCGATCTGCTCCAGCAGGTCGGCCAGGCCAACGAGCACTTCGCCCAGGCTGGCGGCGCCGAACAACGGATTTTCCAACGTCGCCAGGTCGAAGGCCAGCAGGCGTGCGATCAGGCCGCTCAACTGGGTCTCCCGGGGCGTGCCGAACGTCTCGTGCAGGCGCTCCAGCGAGCGTTGCAGGGCCTGCAACTGGAAGCACAGGGCGTGGGGGTTCTGGTCGTGCAGCAGGAGCAGGTCGAGCACCGGGATCAACTGCGGCGAGGCCAGGTAGCGCGAACGGTAGGTGATGGTGCTGTTGCCCAGTTCCAGCAGCCACTCCAGGCTGCCCGCGTCCCACACCGCGCGGCCGCGCAGAAAGGCCGCCAGGCTGTCGGCGAAGAACTGCACGCGCTCGATGCGCCGGCCGATCATCAGGAAGCGCCAGCCGTCGTCGCGGGTCATGTCGTCGAGGGCGAAACCGGACAGCGCGGCCAGCGACATCACCAGGCGGCTCAGGCAGTCCAGCCCTTCGCCGAGGTCGGCGCGATCCGGATCGAGGCTGTGCGCCTCGTGCTGCAACTCCAGCACCGCGTTCCAGTTCTCCTGGGACAACCGCCCGCGCACCTGGGCAGCGGCCCAGTGCAGGCGGCGCAGGTTGGCGCGCAGGCTGAACGTCCACTCGTCGCCGCACAGCGCTTCGAGCAGGCGGCGTTCCAGGCCCATCTCGCTGTCCGTCGGCAGCAGGCCGAGGCGTTCGCCGAGGTCGAGGGCGGCCTGCAGGGCCAGGTCGTCGCCATCGGCATCGACATAGCGCGACAGCACCACGCGCAGCAGCCGCGCGCCGTCGTCGCAGCGTTCGCTGTAGCGACCGAACCAGAACAGGTTCTCCACCACCCGCGACGGCAGGTAGGGGTCCTGGCGGATCAGGTCGCGCACGCCGAGGTTGCGCGGGTGCAGCGGCTCGCCGTGCACCGGCTGGTCGGTGAGCACCCAGGTGTCCTTGCTCGCCCCGCCGCGCTGCATCGACACCACTTCGGCACCGGCCCGCGCGGCCACCCGGGTCAGGCCGCCGGGCATCACCCAGTACTGGCCGTCGGCGCTGGCCACGGCGAACACGCGCATGCCGATGGCCCGCGACTGCAATTCTCCGCCGTGACCGCTGGCCTGCCACACCGGCGCCTGGGAGAGCTGCGCCTGGACCTGCGCCACATAGGCGTGCGGCCGCGCGCTCAGGCGCTCGCCCAGGGCGGCGAGGCCGGCGGCATCGAGGGTGTGGCCGAACAGCGGCTCGAAGCTCTGCGACGGAAAGGCCGGCTTGATCACCCGCTGCGTCAGCTCCGCCAGGGTGTTGGCCAGCACCGCCGGCTCGCCGCACCAGCCGGTGGCCACCGAAGGCAGCAGCAGGTCCTCGCCGAACAGCCGCTGGCTGACCCTCGGCAGGAAGCCGAGCAGGCCGGGCGACTCCAGCACCCCGCTGCCCAGCGCGTTGGCCACCAGCACCCGGCCGCGCCGCACCGCGGCGAGCATGCCGGGCACGCCGAGGGCGGAATCGGTGCGCAGTTCCAGGGGATCGCAGAAGTCGTCGTCGAGGCGGCGCAGCACCGTGTGGACACGCTTGAGGCCGTCGAGGGTCTTCAGGTAGAGGGTGTCGTCGCGCACCGTGAGGTCATGCCCTTCCACCAGCGGCAGGCCGAGCTGGCGGGCGAGATACAGATGCTCGAAATAGGTTTCGTTGAAGCGCCCGGGCGTCAGCAGCACCACCAGCGGCGTCTCGCCATCGCTGGGCGCCTGGCGGCTGAGGGTCTGCTGCAGGGTGCGGAAGTAGCCGGCCAGGTACTGCACGCGCAGGTCGCGGTACAGCTCGGGGAAGGCGCGCGAGACGATCTGCCGGTTCTCCAGGGCATAGCCGGCCCCGGATGGCGCCTGGGTGCGGTCGGCCAGGACCTGCCAGCGGCCATCGGCGTCGCGCGCCAGGTCCACCGCGTAGCTGTGCAGGAACACCCCGCCGACCGGCTGCACGCCCCGGCACGGCCAGAGGAAGTTCGGGTGGCCGAACACCAGCTCGCTGGGCAGCAGCCCTTCGGCCAGCAGGCGTTGCTCGCCATAGAGGTCGGCCAGCACCGCGTTGAGCAGGCGCGCGCGCTGCGCCACGCCGGCGGCGATCGGCTGCCACTCGTCGGCGGACAGCAGGTTGGGCAGCAAGTCCAGTTCCCAGGGGCGGTCAGTGCCCTTGGGATCGGCATAGACGTTGTAGGTGACGCCGTTTTCCTGGATCTGCCGCGCCACCAGCGCCTGGCGCTGGCGCAACTGCCCCGTCCCGCTGCGCTGGAGCTGCTGGAACAGGCGCCGCCAGTGCGGACGCACCCCGCCTGTGGCATCGAGCAGTTCGTCATAGGCCGCCGTGGTCGGCGGGTAGTGGGCTAGCAGATCGGACATCGGGCACTCGGCAGGCAGGCGGCGGTACTTCTAATTATCGGCAAGTTTCCTCTCCCGTTGATGGGAGAGGAACCGGCGGGAGCCTCGCCCCCGCCTCCCCTGCGCGGGAGAGAGCGGCTAACCGCGCCGCAAATCCAGGATCATCGGCAGTTCAGCATTGTCGATCGGCGCCGCCACCGCCAGTCTGCCAGGGGTGTGCCCATGCCGGAAGAAGCGCGCCAGGCGCCGGCTTTCCGCCTCATAGGCATTGACCGGGCGGGTTTCGTAGTTGCGACCGCCGGGATGGGCGACATGATACTGGCAACCGCCCAGCGAGCGCCCCATCCAGGTATCGACCAGGTCGAACACCAGCGGCGCGTGCACGCCGATGGTCGGCTGCAAACAGCTCGGTGGCTGCCAGGCGCGGTAACGCACGCCGCCGACGAATTCACCGACCGTGCCGGTGGGCCGCATCGGCACCGGCTGGCCATTGCAGGTCAGCACGTAGCGATCCGGGGCCAGGCCGGCCAGCTTGACCTGCACCCGCTCCAGCGAAGAGTCCACATAGCGCACGGTGCCACCGGCGGAGCCCTCCTCGCCGAGCACGTGCCAGGGCTCCAGGGCCTGGCGCAGCTCGAGGTCGATGCCCTTGACCTCGAAGTCGCCCAGTTTGGGGAAGCGGAACTCGAAGTGCGGGGCGAACCAGTCGTCCTGCAACGCGTAGCCGGCGCGGCGCATTTCCTCCAGCACATCGGCGAAGTCCTGGGCGACGAAATGCGGCAGCAGGAAGCGGTCGTGCAGTTCGGTGCCCCAGCGCGCCAACTTCGGCGGCCGGTAGGGCTCATCCCAGAAGCGCGCCACCAGGCCGCGCAGCAGCAGTTGCTGGGCCAGGCTCATCTGCGCGTGGGGCGGCATCTCGAAGGCGCGCAGTTCGAGCAGGCCGAGGCGCCCGGAAGCGGAGTCCGGCGAATACAGCTTGTCGATGCAGAACTCGGCACGGTGGGTGTTGCCGGTGACGTCCACCAGCAGGTTGCGCAGCAGACGGTCGACCAGCCAGGGCGGGCAGTCGGCGCCCGGCTCGGGCATCTGCGCGAAGGCGATCTCCAGTTCGTAGAGCGCATCATTGCGCGCCTCGTCCACGCGCGGCGCCTGCGAGGTCGGGCCGACGAACAGCCCGGAGAACAGGTAGGACAGCGACGGATGGTTGTGCCAGTAGCTGATCAGGCTGCGCAGCAGGTCCGGGCGGCGCAGGAACGGCGAGTCCGCCGGGGTGGCGCCGCCCAGCACGAAGTGGTTGCCGCCGCCGGTTCCGGAATGGCGGCCATCGACCATGAACTTCTCGCTGGAAAGGCGGCTCTGCCGGGCCGCCTCGTAGAGGAACCCGGTGCGCTCGACCAGCTCCTCCCAACTGCTCGATGGGTGGATATTGACCTCGATGACGCCCGGGTCCGGGGTCACGCGGAAGTTGCCCAGGCGCGGATCGCCCGGCGGCTCGTAGCCTTCCAGCAGCACCGGGCAACGCAGCTCGGCGGCCGTCGATTCGATGGCGGCGACCAGCTCCAGGTAGTGCTCCAGCTCGGCCATCGGCGGCATGAAGATGTACAGCCGGCCATCGCGCGGCTCGGCGCACAGCGCGGTGCGCACGATGCCGGCGGCCGACTCGAACGGTGACGGCGGCACCTGCTCCTGCACGCCCTGCTGCGGAAACAGCGGAACGCGCAACTGGCGCTGGATGTGCTGGCGCGCCGGCAGCGGCGGGAACGGCTGGTTGGGGTCGGGCGCCTGCACGTAGGGGTAATCGGCCTCGCTGGCCCAGGGTTGCGAGTCCAGCGGCAGACGGTAGCCGAGCGGCGAATCGCCGGGGATCAGCCGGCAGTGCTCGTCGCGCAGGAACCACTGGCCGCTCAGCCATTCGTTGCCGTCGGCGCTGCGCGAGACCGGCAGGATATGCCCGACCACCTCGCCCAGCCCGCGACAGAACACCTTGCGCAGCCGCTCGCGCTCCAGCGGGTCGGCCAGGCGGGCGTCCTCGGGGCTGACGTTGGCCGGCAGCCGCCGCTCGCGCCACAGGTAGTAGAACCAGTCCTCGTAGGCCGGGAAGGCGTTCTCGGCGGCAACCCCCAGGCGCTCGGCCACGGCGGCCAGGAAACGCCCGGCCAGGCGCGCGTCGGCACCGTAGAAGCGCGTCTCGTCGGCGTACAGCGCCGGATCCTGCCAGATCGGCTCGCCGTCCTTGCGCCAGAAACAGTTCAGCGACCAGCGCGGCAACTGCTCGCCGGGGTACCACTTGCCCTGCCCGAAATGCATCAGGCCATGGGGCGCATAGTGCTCGCGCAGGCGATGGAACAGCCCGGCGGCCAGACGGCGCTTGTTGGGGCCCAGCGCGTCGGTGTTCCACTCCGGGTCGTCGAGGTGGTCGATGGCCACGAAGGTCGGTTCGCCGCCCATGGTCAGGCGCACGTCGCCCCTGGCCAGGTCGGCGTCGATGAGCTCGCCGAGGGCGCGGATCGCCTGCCACTGCTCCTCGCTGTACGGCCTGGTGACGCGCGGCGCCTCCCATTCGCGGTCCACGCGCATCTCGTGGCTGAACGCGCACTCGCACTCTTCCACCATGCCGCTGATCGGCGCCGCCGAGGACGGCTCGGGGCTACAGGCCAGGGGAATATGGCCTTCGCCGGCGAACAACCCGCTGGTCGGGTCGAGGCCGATCCAGCCGGCGCCGGGCAGGTACACCTCGCACCAGGCGTGCAGGTCGGTGAAGTCCACTTCGGTGCCGGAAGGGCCGTCGAGGGACTTCTGGTCGGCGGTGAGCTGGATCAGGTAGCCGGACACGAAGCGCGCGGCGAGACCCAGGTGACGCAGCAACTGGACCAGCAGCCAGCCGGAGTCGCGGCACGAGCCGGACGCCTTGACCAGGGTCTCCTCGGGGCTCTGCACGCCCGGCTCGAGGCGGATCAGGTAGCGGATGTCCTCGCTCAGGCGCTGGTTGAGGGCGACCAGGAAATCGACGCTCGGCGTCGGCGTGCGCTCGATGCTCGCCAGGTACTCGGCGAAGCGCGGCTCGGCGCTTTGCTTGATCAGGTAGGGCGCCAGCTCGCGCTGCTCGGCGTCGGTGTAGGCGAAGGGGAACTTCTCCGCGTAGGGTTCGAGGAAGAAGTCGAAGGGGTTGAACACCGCCATCTCGGCGACCAGGTCGACCTCCACCTTCAGCTCGCGGGTCTTCTCCGGGAACACCAGACGCGCCAGGTAGTTGCCCTGCGGGTCCTGCTGCCAGTTGATGAAGTGCTCGCCGGGCTCGACCTTCAGCGCATAGGAAATGATCCGCGTGCGGCTGTGCGGCGCTGGGCGCAGGCGGATGATCTGCGGACCGAGGCTGACCTCGCGGTCGTAGCGGTAGTGGCTGACATGGTGCAGCGCGACATGGATGGACACAGCGGGCCTCCCGCGAACCGGAACGATGCAGGGGAGCGCGCAAGACTTATGCCAGCGCGCCGGACGGGCTTTCCGGGGGCTTCCAGAGGGCCCAGGCACCGGAACTGGGCTTCGCCCGCACAGGTGCGACTGTAGCGCACCAGAATGGTTCGCCGTGTGTCAGCAAGATGTAGGGCGGGCTTCAGCCCACCAGACAAGGCTCGACTCCGCTCGGTGGCCTGAAGCTCACCCTACGGCCCTTGGAAAAAGCCCCTCAGCATTCCCCATCCAGGCTGGCGATCCAGCGATCGATCAGCTCCAGGCCCTCGCGGTGCACGGTGGAGCGTCCCAGCTCGGGCATCATGATGCTGGGGTCGGTGCTGTGCATGCGGAAGCTCAGCACGGACTTTTCCGGCGCGCCGGGGTGGATATCCACCAGGCGGTTGCCGGAGCCCTTGCCGGCGGCCACCGGCTGCTTGCACAGGCCGTAGCCGATGCCCAGCGGGGTGGCCGGGTCGAGGTACAGCCCGGAGGTGCGCCCCGGTCCCTGCGGGTTGTGGCAGTGGGAGCAGTTGGCGTCCAGGTAGCTGCGCGCCTGCTGCTCCAGCCCCTCACCGGCGCGCGGATGGCCCCACAGAGTGTTGCGCGACACGCCGGCCAGGTCTTCCGGCAAGCCGTCCAGCAAACCGCGCTCGGCCCAGCGCCGCAACTGGTTGGCAGTGCCGTCGGGGTAGGCGAAGTCCTTGTTCAGATGCCGCGCCTTGGGGCCCAGCGGATGGCTGCCCTGGCCATGGCGCTCCTCGTGGCAGCCGGCGCACTGGTTGGCGTCGGGCACCTGATAGGCGACCGCCAGTTCGCGTCCGCTCTCGTCGCGCAGCGTCAGGTCCTGTCTGGCGCCGGCCCACTCCAGGGTCGCCTCGCGCTGTTCGGCGTCCCACACGTAGGGCAGCGTCACCCAGCCGTCCTTCTGCCTGAGCAGGATTCGCGTCTCGATCAGTTGCACGCGGTCCAGGTCGAGGCCGCGCTGCGGATCGCGGCCATCGGCATCACTCAGCAGCAGGCGGCCCTGGTCGTCCTTGAGGTAGTAGAAGGTCTTGCTCAGCAGGGTGCCGACCGGGAACTCGAAATGCTCCTCGGCGTAGCGCGCCGCCTGCCCCTCCGGCATCCACAGGGTGCGCAGCTTGTGCGCGTAGTCGCTGAACAGCGGGGTGTTGAGGTCGTAGGGCAGCACCCCGTCGGCCGGACGCAGCCAGCCGCTTTCGCGCTGCAACAGGCGCCAGTCGCCGAGCTTTTCGGGATAGTCCTCGCCCTCCGGCAGGTACAGCGGCGCCGCCGGCTTGCCGCAAGCGGCCAGCAGCAGCGCCAGGCCCAGCCACAACAGGCGGATCATGCGCCCTGCCCTTCCTCGGCCAGGGCCAGTTGCACGGCGGGTAGTTTCGGCAGATTGCAGCGGTGCGGGGCAAGGTCGGTGCTGACGTTCCTGTAGCCGTTCGGGCCGTCGACGTTGACGATGCCGGCCGCGCCGTTGTCGATGCAGATCGCCAGCTCCGGCGGCAGCTTGCCGTCGACCAGCTTCGCGGGATTCACGTAGCCGTCCCAGAGGATGTCCGGCAGACGGCCGCCAATGCCGAACTTGGCCAGGCGCAGGGCCTTCAGTTCGAGGTTGTCCGGGCTGTCGCCACCGGGACCGAAGCGGTTGGCATAGATGTAGATGCTTTCCGGGTAGGGGTCGAAGTCCTCCTCGGTGGACTGGTCGCTGTAGCCGGTGCTGAAGTAGCTGCTGACGATGACGTTGGCGGTGCGGTGCCCACCGATGTCGTTGTCGAAGACTTCCACCTGGTCGTTGGAGTTGATCACCACCCCGGAGCCGGCCGGGATGCTCGCCACCGGGGTGCCCTTGTGGCCGAAGTTGGCGTGGTTGTTGTCCTCGACCTTGTTGCGGTAGACCCGCGTGCCATAGCCCGGCTGCGGCAGGTTGGGCATGTTGAACACCAGGATGCCGCCGGTGTTGCCGGTGGAGACGTTGTCGTAGACGTCGGCGCCGATGGTGTTCTCGATCTCGATACCGGCGACGTTGCGCTCGGCGCGGCTGTTGCGCACCACCACGTTGCGCGACTGGCCGACGTAGATGCCGGCGTCGGAGGCGCCGATGGCCACCACCTCGTCGATCAGGGTGTTCTCGGTCTGCACCGGATAGATGCCATAGGCGCCGTTCTCGGTGGCCGGGCCGTTGGTCCATTCGGTGCGCACCCGGCGGATCACGATGTTCTTGCCGCCGACCACCTTGAGGGCGTCGCCCTTGGTGTCTTCCAGGGCGATGTCCTGGATGGTGAAGTCCGAGGCATCCACCAGCAGGCCCTCGGCGCCGCTCTTCTGGCCCTTGAAGTTGAGGATGGTCTTGTCCATTCCGGCCCCCTGGAGGGTCACCCCGCTGACCTTCAGGCTGAGGCTGCGATCCAGGTGATAGGTGCCGGCGGGAATCTCGATCACCTCGCCGGGCTTGGCCTTGATCAGGCGGGTCTGCAGGTCCTTCTGGAAATCGACATGAGTGGTCGGCGGCGGCGCCTGCGGTTCTTCGCCGCAACCGGCGAGCAGGGCAGAGAGGGCGACCAGGGTCAGGGCGGCGGTACGCATGGCGGGCTCCAGCATTATCGTTATTTTGGTACTTTAGTGCCAAAATAACGTCGAGCCAAGCACTCGATTTCATCCCGTAGGGTGCGCCGTGCGCATCGATCCGGTGCCAACACCTACGTTTCCAGCGAAACACCTTACCTGCGCCAGGGTAAACGGTGCGCACCGCGCACCCTACAAGGCGTCTGCCTGATGTGGTTGGTTACTCTCCCTGGATGCAGGGGAACAAAGGGAAGTTCTGGGGTGGCCGAAAACATCGCCCCTCACCCCGGCCCTCTCCCGGAGGGCGTGGGAGGTCAGAGCATCCGGGCCACCCAACGAAAAACGCCAGCCCCGGGGCTGGCGTTTTCATCAGCGCGGCGCGACCGGTCGGGGCTTCTTCTTGCCACCGCCCTTGCCGGCCTTCTTCTGCTCCTGGAGCTTGGCGAAAGCGGCGGCCTTGGCCTGCTCGCGCTTGTCCCAGGGCTTGCCGCCGTCACTGGCGCGCGGTGGCAGGCCGTTGTGCTGGGTGAGGATCTTGCCCACCTTCTTGCTGCCGGCCGGGGTGGAGTTCTTGCGGCGCGCGCTCTGGTAGCCGTCGACCTGCGGCTGGTAGGCCGGGATCAACTGATGCTTGCCACTGCCGATCAGGTCGGCGCGGCCCATGCGCTCCAGCGCCTCGCGCAGCAGCGGCCAGTTCTTCGGATCGTGGTAGCGCAGGAAGGCCTTGTGCAGGCGGCGCTGCTGGTCGCTCTTGACGATCTTCACGCCGTCGCTCTTGTAGGTGACCTTGCGCAGCGGGTTCTTGCCCGAGTGGTACATGGCCGTCGCGGTGGCCATCGGCGAGGGATAGAACGCCTGCACCTGGTCGGCGCGGAAGCCGTTGCGCTTGAGCCACAGGGCGAGGTTCATCATGTCCTCGTCCGTGGTCCCCGGATGCGCGGCGATGAAGTACGGGATCAGGTACTGCTCCTTGCCCGCCTCCTTCGAGTACTTCTCGAACATCTGCTTGAAGCGGTCGTAGCTGCCGATGCCCGGCTTCATCATCTTCGACAGCGGGCCGTCCTCGGTATGCTCCGGGGCGATCTTCAGGTAGCCGCCGACGTGGTGGGTGACCAGTTCCTTGACGTACTCCGGCGACTCCACCGCGAGGTCGTAGCGCAGGCCCGAGGCGATCAGGATCTTCTTCACCCCCGGCAGCGCGCGGGCCTTGCGGTACAGCTCGATCAGCGAGCTGTGGTCGGTGTTGAGGTTCTCGCAGATGCCCGGCCACACGCACGACGGCTTGCGGCAGTGCTTCTCGATCTCCGGGCTCTTGCAGGCGATGCGGTACATGTTCGCGGTCGGCCCGCCGAGGTCGGAGACCACCCCGGTGAAGCCCGGCACCTTGTCGCGCATCTCCTCGATCTCGCGGAGGATCGAGTCGTGGGAACGGTTCTGGATGATCCGGCCCTCGTGCTCGGTGATCGAGCAGAAGGTACAGCCGCCGAAGCAGCCGCGCATGATGTTCACCGAGAAGCGGATCATCTCGTAGGCCGGGATCTTCTCCTTGCCGTAGACCGGGTGCGGCACACGCGCATAGGGCATGCCGAACACGTAGTCCATTTCCTCGGTGCTCATCGGGATCGGCGGCGGGTTCAGCCAGATGTCCAGGTCACCGTGCTTCTGCACCAGGGCGCGGGCATTGCCCGGGTTGGTCTCCAGGTGCAGCACGCGGTTGGCGTGGGCGTAGAGCACCGGGTCGTTGCGCACCTTCTCGAAGGACGGCAGGCGGATCACCGTCTTGTCGCGGGTCAGCCTCGGACTGGGCAGCAACTGCACCACCTTGGCTTCCTGCGGGTCCTCGACCGGGTCCTTCTCCTGCTCGATGGCGCAGGCGGCGGTGTCCTGGGTATTGACGTAGGGATTGATGATCTTGTCGATCTTTCCCGGACGATCGATGCGCGTAGAGTCGATCTCGAACCAGCCTTGCGGGGTGTCGCGGCGGACGAACGCGGTGCCGCGCACGTCGGTGATGCTGTCGATGCTCTCGCCGAAGGCCAGGCGCTGGGCGATCTCCACCACGGCGCGCTCGGCGTTGCCATAGAGCAGGATGTCGGCGGTGGCGTCCATCAGGATCGAGCGGCGCACCTTGTCCTGCCAGTAATCGTAATGGGCGATGCGGCGCAGCGACGCCTCGATGCCGCCGAGCACCACCGGCACGTGGCTCCAGGCCTCCTTGCAGCGCTGGCTGTAGACCAGGCTGGCGCGGTCCGGGCGCTTGCCGGCCAGGCCGCCCGGCGTGTAGGCGTCATCGCTGCGGATCTTCTTGTCCGCGGTGTAGCGGTTGATCATCGAGTCCATGTTGCCCGCCGCGACGCCGAAGAACAGGTTCGGCTCGCCGAGCTTCATGAAGTTGTCCTTCGAACGCCAGTCCGGCTGGGCGATGACGCCGACGCGGAAGCCCTGGGCCTCCAGCAGCCGGCCGATGATCGCCATGCCGAAGGACGGGTGATCCACGTAGGCGTCGCCGGTGACGATGATGATGTCGCAGGAATCCCAGCCGAGTTGATCCATCTCCTCCCGGCTCATCGGCAGGAAGGGTGCTGGCCCGAAACACTCGGCCCAGTACTTGGGATAGTCGAACAGCGGCTTGGCGGCTTGCATGTTTTTTGATCAGTCGGACATCACGGGGGCGCGGAATATAGCACAAAAAGTAAACAAGTCCGACCATGGAGCTCGGGCTTGAAGGCAGCGCTCAATCGGCGCAGAGGTAGATCCTGGGCACCCGCGCGGTGACCTTGGTCAGCAACTCGTAGCCGATGGTGCCGCAGGCATGGGCAACCTCGTCGACCGGCAACTGCGCGCCCCACAGCTCCACGCTGTCGCCGGCCTGCGCCTCGGGCAGCGAGGTGAGATCGACGGTGAGCATATCCATCGACACCCGCCCGACCAGCGGCAACCGGCGGCCGCGCACCACCATCGGGGTGCCGGACGGCGCATGCCGGGGATAGCCATCGGCGTAGCCGCAACTGACCGTGCCGATCCGCGCCCGCCCCGCTGCGATCCAGGCCGCGCCATAGCCCACGCTATCCCCGGCCGGTACCTCGCGCACGGAAATCACTTGCGCGGTCAGGCTCATCGCCGGCTGCAAGCCCAGCTCGACGGCGGACAGCTCGGCGAACGGCGTCGCGCCGTAGAGCATGATGCCGGGACGCAGCCAGTCCATGTGCGCCGCCGGGATGGTCAGCACCGCCGCCGAGTTGGACAACGAACGCAGGTCGAAGTCCAGGTCGAGCAGATCGAGGAAACGCTCCAGTTGCAGATCGGTGAGGCTGTGGCCGCGTTCATCGGCACAGGCGAAGTGGCTGATCAGGTTCACCTCGGCGACCTGGTGCGCCGCGCGCAAGCGGGTGAACCAGTGGCGCACCCCGGCCGGGGTCAGCCCCAGGCGGTGCATGCCGCTGTCCAGCTTGAGCCAGACGTTGACCGGCCGATCGATCGACGCGGTCAACAGCGCCTCGGCCTGGCGGTCGTCCTGCACCACCACGTCCAGGCCGAGCCGCGAAACCAGCGGCAACTCGCCGGCATCGAAGCAGCCCTCCAGCAACAACAGACGCGCCCCGGCCTGCACCGCGCGCACCTCGACCGCCTCCTCCAGGCTGGCCACGGCAAAACCGTCGGCCTCCCTGGCAAGCGCCGCGACCACCTCGCGGACGCCATGCCCATAGGCATTGGCCTTGACCACGGCGAAGGCCTTCCGACCCGGAGCGCAAAGCTTGGCCAGGGCGTAATTGCGGCGAATGGCAGCCAGGTCGATGGTGGCGACGAGCGGACGCATGGAAAGACTCCACGGAAACAGGGGACATTCTAACAGGCTGGAGGCTGGAGGCTGGCCATGCACCTTCTGCGTCAAACCTTTTATCGCGGCCATGGAACTGGGCGTCCCCGCCGATCCTACGAACACGGCATTGATGCTGACCTGTAGGAGCGCGCCATGCGCGCGATCACCGGCAACGTCCAAGGCATCGCCAGCAAGCTGGCTCCTACAACAGCGGACGAGTGGCTACGTGGCTGTTTATTGGATTCCCGCGTTAGCGGCGGCCCGCGTAGGGGAATGACGGTCTGGCGCTGGGGTTTCGTCCCCGTCGTCCCCGCGAACGCGGGGACCCAATAAACATGTAGGAGCGAGGGGGACGCCCCCCACGTCGCCTTTTCGTCCAGCCTTCCAGCCTCCAGCGCCCTTATCGGCCCTTATTCGTCATCGAACTGGTAACTACCCGGCGCCAGGTTCTCGAAGCGCGAGTACTTGCCGAGGAAGGCCAGCCGCGCGGTGCCCAGCGGGCCGTTACGCTGCTTGCCGATGATGATCTCGGCGACGCCCTTGAACTCGGTCTCTGGGTGATACACCTCGTCGCGGTAGACGAACAGGATGATGTCGGCGTCCTGCTCAATGGCCCCGGACTCACGCAGGTCGGAGTTGATCGGGCGCTTGTTCGGCCGCTGTTCGAGGCCGCGGTTGAGCTGCGACAGGGCGATCACCGGGCAGTTGAATTCCTTGGCCAGCGCCTTCAGCGAGCGCGAGATCTCGGAGATCTCGTTGACCCGGTTGTCGCCGCTGGAGCCGGGAATCTGCATCAACTGCAGGTAGTCGACCATGATCAGGCCGATCTCGCCGTGCTCGCGGGCCAGCCGGCGGGTGCGCGCGCGCATCTCCGAGGGGCTGATGCCGGCGGTGTCGTCGATGAACAGCTTGCGGTCGTTGAGCAGGTTGACCGCCGAGGTCAGCCGCGGCCAGTCGTCGTCGTCGAGGCGACCGGAACGCACCTTGGTCTGGTCGATGCGCCCGAGCGAGGCGAGCATACGGATGACGATGGATTCCGAGGGCATTTCCAGCGAGTAGACGAGGATCGACTTGTCGCTGCGCATCAGCGCGTTCTCCACCAGGTTCATGGCGAAGGTGGTCTTACCCATCGACGGACGGCCGGCGACGATGATCATGTCGGCCGGCTGCAGGCCGCTGGTCAGGTTGTCCAGGTCGTTGAAGCCGGTGGACAGGCCGGTGATCGCGTCGCCAGCGTTGAACAGGCTGTCGATGCGGTCGATGGCCTTGACCAGTATGTCGTTGATCCCCACCGGCCCGCCGGTCTTCGGCCGCGCCTCGGCGATCTCGAAGATCTTGCGTTCGGCCTCGTCGAGGATTTCCTCGCCGCTGCGGCCCTGGGGCTCGTAGGCGCTGTCGGCGATCTCGTTGCTGATGCCGATCAGCTTCCGCAAGGTGGCGCGCTCGCGGATGATGCTCGCGTAGGCCTTGATGTTGGCCACCGACGGGGTGTTCTTGGCCAGCTCGCCGAGATAGGCCAGGCCGCCGACCTGGGACAGTTGGCCTTCCTTGTCGAGCTGTTCGGACAGGGTCACCACGTCGAACGGGTGGTTGCGCTCGGCCAGCTTGAAGATGGCCCGGAAGATGAGACGGTGGTCGTGGCGGTAGAAGTCGCCATCGGACACCGCGTCGAGCACCCGCTCCCAGGCGTTGTTGTCGAGCATCAAGCCGCCCAGCACGGCCTGTTCGGCCTCGATCGAATGCGGCGGCACCTTGAGGGCGGCGGTCTGCAGATCGTATTGCTCGGGGACGCTGATATCGTTCATGGGCTCGGCGGACATAATTCGGATTGGACAGACACAAACGGTGCCCTGGCGGGCATTCCCCATTCTTCTCTCGGGAGGCGGGGATATAACCCAAAAACAAAGGGCACGGCCCGCTCACGCAGGACCGTGCCCGATGTTACCGCCCGCACCCGAAGGTGCAAAGGCGATCGGTATTGCTTAGGCAGCCACCACGATGACGCGGACGGAAGCTTCGACGTCGGTGTGCAGGTGCAGCGCGATGTCGAACTCGCCAACGTTGCGGATGGTGCCGTTGGGCAGGCGAACTTCGCTCTTGGCCACTTCGACGCCAGCGGCGGTCAGCGCGTCGGCGATGTCGTGGGTGCCGATGGAGCCGAACAGCTTGCCTTCATCGCCAGCGGTGGCGGTGATGGTGACTTCCAGCTCGGCCAGTTGCGCGGCGCGGGTTTCGGCTGCGGCCTTCTTGTCGGCAGCGGCTTTTTCCAGCTCGGCGCGACGGGCTTCGAACGCGGCGATGTTGGCCGGGGTAGCGGCGGTGGCCTTGCCTTGCGGCAGCAGGTAGTTACGGCCGTAACCGGACTTGACGCTCACCTTGTCGCCCAGGTTGCCCAGATTGGCGATTTTTTCCAGCAGGATGACTTCCATTTGGGTCTTACCTCTTAACTTTTAACCTTCACCGTTCGCGGGTCCGGCGCCGTTCTTGCGCGCCAGGCGACCGCGAAAATCAATCAGACTGTCGACAATGGCAAACACCACCAGTAACGGATAAATCAGTTGCATGAACAGCAACAGGGTCACGTACAGCCCGACCAGCCAGAACTTGCCCAGCTTGCCTTGCTCCACCAGCCCATGGATCAGGGCCAGCCCGGCGAACGCCAGCGGCACGCTGCACAGCGGCGTCAGCATCGCGGCCTGGACCCCGAGGTTGGGGCCGAGCAGCATGCCGGCCAGGAGCAATAGCGCCAGCGCCAGCGGCAGTCGCAGCGCGCGGAACTCGCGGCCGAAACCACCGGGGTTGTACAACGCGGCCTGCCAGTAACGCCCGAGCATCAGGCTCAGCAGACTGGCCGCTTGCAGCAGACCCGCCATCAATCCGGTCAGCACCGGTGCCAGCAAGGCATTCAGCCGCGCCTGCTCTTCCTCCCCCATCTGCTGGTGGAGTCCACCGAGCATCTGCGGCATGAGTTTCTGCAACTCCGCCGCGATCGCCTCGATGGGTTCGCGAAACGCCGAGCCCAATACCACGCCATACACCACGCCGAGCGCCACGCTGGCCAGCAATACCCGTACCCAGGACTCGCTGGCGCGCAACAACAACGCCAGGACCAGCGTACCCACCAGCACCAGCACGGTGCGCGGCTCGCCGAAATACCACCAGCCCACGGCCGGCAGTATGGCCCAGAGCACGATGCCCAACGCATCGTTCAGACCGCGCCGCAGCAATACCAGGCTGCCGGCGGCGGCGCTCAACCAGAACAACAGCGGCAATGCCGCAGACCCCACCACCACGAGGGTGGCTTGCATACGTCCGCGCATGATGAACTCAGCCAGGGCACGCATGCGATTCAATCCTTACTGCTTGTCGACCGTCCGCTCTCAGCGGCCGTGGCTGTCGGTGTAGGGCAGCAGGGCCAGGAAACGGGCGCGCTTGATAGCGGTGCCCAACTGACGCTGATAGCGAGCCTTGGTACCGGTGATACGGCTAGGAACGATCTTGCCGGTTTCCGAGATGTAGGCCTTCAGGGTGTTGAGATCCTTGTAGTCGATCTCTTTCACGTCTTCAGCGGTGAAACGGCAGAACTTACGACGACGGAAGAAACGTGCCATGACAGTGGCTCCTCAATAGATCCGTGGATTACTCGTCAGCGTTTTCGCTGTCGCTGCTGTCCTCGCCCTCGGCGGTTTCAGCACTCTCGACGCGCTCGCGACGCTCACGACGCTCACTGCGGTTTTCCTCGGCCTTGAGCATCTCGGACTGACCGGTGACGGCTTCGTCGCGACGGATGACTAGGTTACGGATCACGGCATCGTTGTAGCGGAAGTTGTCTTCCAGCTCGGCCAGCGCCTTGCCGGTGCACTCAACGTTCATCAGCACGTAGTGGGCTTTGTGGACGTTGTTGATGGCGTAGGCCAGTTGACGACGGCCCCAGTCTTCCAGGCGGTGGATCTTGCCGCCATCTTCTTCGATCAGCTTGGTGTAACGCTCGACCATGCCGCCGACTTGCTCGCTCTGGTCCGGGTGAACCAGAAAGACGATTTCGTAATGACGCATAAATGCTCCTTACGGGTTGTAGCCTGCCACCGGAGCGGTCAGGCAAGGAGTGAATGACTCTTCTTGGTTTGCCGGGCCGGAGGCGCGCAAAGGCCTGCCAGCGCGGCAAGGGGCGACATTCTAGGGAAGCAGCCCGGCCGGCGCAAGGCGGACTGGCGATTATTTGAGCAGGCTGGAGGCTGGCCATTCACCTTCTGCGTCAAACCTTTTTTCGCGGCCATGGAACTGGGCGTCCCCGCCGATCCTACAGGTCAACATCGATGCCGACCTATAGGAGCGCGCCATGCGCGCGATCCCCAGAAACGCCAAAGCATCGCCAGCAAGCTGGCTCCTACAACAGCGAACGAGTAGCCCGGATGAAATCCGGGAGGCTGTTTACTGGGTCCCCGCGTTCGCGGGGATGACGGTCGAGGGAGAGGCTTTCACGTAGGGTGCGCCATGCGCACCGATCCGGTTCCAACACCTACGTTTCCGGCGAAACACCCTGCTGGCGCCAGGGTAAACGGTGCGCGCGGCGCACCCTACAAAAGCCGGGCCGCCTTTTCGTCCAGCCCTCCAGCCTCCAGCGCTTTTATCGGCTCTTGCCCACAACCTGCCGCTGCCTGACCGCCTCGAACAGGCACACCCCGGTGGCCACCGAGACGTTGAGGCTGCTGACGCTGCCAGCCATCGGCAGCTTGACGAGATAGTCGCAGTGCTCGCGGGTCAGCCGGCGCATGCCCTTGCCTTCCGCGCCCATCACCAGCACCAGCGGCCCGGTGAGGTCCTGCTGGTAGAGCTCCTGCTCGGCCTCGCCGGCGGTGCCGACCACCCACAGGCCGCGTTGCTGGAGCTTTTCCAGGCTGCGCGCCAGGTTGGTGACGGCGACCAGTGGAATCACCTCGGCGGCGCCGCAGGCGACCTTGCGCACGGTGGCGTTGAGAGTCGCCGACTTGTCCTTGGGCACGATCACCGCCAGCGCCCCGGCGGCATCGGCGGTACGCAGGCAGGCGCCGAGGTTGTGCGGGTCGGTGACGCCGTCCAGCACCAGCAGCAGCGGCACGCTCTCGGTGCGGTCGAGCAGTTCCTCGAGCATCGCCTCGCCCCACACCTGGCTGGGGCTGACCTCCGCCACCACGCCCTGGTGCACGCCCTCGATCCATTCGTCCAGCTCACGGCGGTCGACCTGGCCGACCTCGACCCGCGCCCGTCCGGCCAGGTCCAGCAAGGTCTGCACGCGCGGGTCGCGCCGCCCTTCGGCCAGCCAGATGCGCTTGACGCGCTTGGGATGGTGACGCAGCAACGCTTCCACGGCATGCACGCCGTAGATCTTTTCCCACTGACTCATGACTTGGCCTTGCGTTTACGGGGTTTGCTCGCGGCAGGCGCCGGCGCAGCCGACTTGGGCTTACCGCCCTTGCGGTGCTTGCTCGGCTTTGCCGGCTGCTTCGCATTCGCCGCCGGCCGGCCCTTGTCGCGTCCGCCCGACTTGGCTTCGGCGAGCAGCGCCTGCTTCACCGCGCGACTCTTCTGCACGTCGGTATTACCGAGTTCCGCGCCACCGGTCTTGCCCCCACGCTTCGCCGGGGTCTCGGCACCGCGGCTGCGCTTCGGCGAGGCCTTGCCCTGCACGCCTTCGGCCAGTTCGAAGTCGATCTTGCGCTCGTCCAGATCGACGCGCATGACCTTGACCTGCACGCTGTCGCCGAGGCGGAAGCTGCGGCCGCTGCGCTCGCCGGACAGGCGATGGTGCACCGGGTCGAAGTGGTAGTAGTCGGCCGGCAACGCGGTGACGTGCACCAGACCCTCGACGAAGATGTCGGTCAGCTCGACGAAGATGCCGAAACCGGTCGCCGCGGTAATCACGCCGTCGAAAACCTCGCCGACGCGGTCCTGCATGAACTCGCACTTGAGCCAGTTGACCACGTCGCGGGTGGCCTCGTCCGCGCGCCGCTCGGTCATCGAGCACTGCTCGCCAAGCTTCTCCAGGCCCGCCTCGTCATACGGATAGATGCGCGCCTTGGGCATGCTCGGCGCGCCGGCCCGCTTGACGTGCGGGGTCTCGCGCCTGGAGCGGATCACGCTGCGGATCGCGCGATGCACCAGCAGGTCCGGATAGCGGCGGATCGGCGAGGTGAAGTGGGTGTAGGCCTCGTAGTTGAGACCGAAGTGGCCGTTGTTGTCGGCGCTGTACACCGCCTGGCTCAGCGAGCGCAGCATCACGGTCTGGATCAGGTGGAAGTCCGGGCGGTCCTGGATGGTTTCCAGCAGGGCCTGGTAATCCTTCGGCGACGGCCCTTCCTTGGGTTTCTTGCCACGCTGCAGCGACAGGCCCAGCTCGCCGAGGAAGGCGCGCAGCTTCTCCAGGCGCTCCGGCGGCGGACCGTCGTGCACGCGGTACAGGGACGGAATGTCGTGATCCTGCATGAAACGCGCGGTCGCCACGTTGGCGGCCAGCATGCATTCCTCGATGAGCTTGTGCGCATCGTTGCGCTGGGTTGGCCTGATCTCGGCGATCTTGCGCCCGGAGCCGAAGATGATGCGCGTCTCCTGGGTCTCGAAGTCGATGGCGCCACGCTCGTGGCGCGCCGCCAGCAGCACCTTGTACAGCGCGTAGAGTTCCTTGAGATGCGGCACCACCTCGGCGTACTCGCCACGCAGCTTCTTGGCCTCGGCACTCTTCGGCTGTTCGAGCATGGCGCTGACCTTGTTGTAGGTCAGCCGCGCATGGGAGTGGATCACCGCCTCGTAGAACTGGTAGTCGACCAGCTTGCCGGTCTTGGAAAGGCTCATCTCGCAGACCATCGCCAGGCGGTCGACGTGCGGATTCAGCGAGCACAGGCCGTTGGAAAGCTCCTCGGGCAGCATCGGCACCACGCGCTCGGGGAAGTACACCGAGTTGCCGCGCACCTGCGCCTCTTCGTCCAGCGCCGAACCGACCTTGACGTAGTGCGACACGTCGGCGATCGCCACGTAGAGCTTCCAGCCGCCGGAAAACAGCTTCCAGCGGCTGCTGTTCTTCTCGCAGTACACGGCGTCGTCGAAGTCGCGCGCGTCCTCACCGTCGATGGTGACGAACGGCAGGTGGCGCAGGTCGATGCGCTTCTCCTTGTCCTTCTCCTCGACTTCCGGCTTGAGCTTGCGCGCCTCGCGGATCACCGCCTGCGGCCAGACATGGGGGATGTCATAGCTGCGCAGGGCGACGTCGATCTCCATGCCCGGCGCCATGTAGTTGCCGATCACCTCGACGATGTCGCCCTGCGGCTGGAAGCGCGCGGTCGGCCAGTGGGTGATCCTGATCTCGACGAACTGGCCGACCTTGGCGCCGGCGGTGCGTCCAGGGGTGACCAGCACCTCCTGCTGGACCTTGGGATTGTCCGGGGTGACGAAGCCGATGCCGCCTTCCTCGAAATAACGGCCGACCACGGTTTCGTGGGCACGTTCGAGGATCTCGACGATGGCGCCTTCGCGGCGGCCACGCCGGTCGAAGCCGGAGACCCGGGCGAGCACGATGTCGCCGTCGAACACCAGGCGCATCTGCCCCGGACTGAGGAACAGGTCGTCGCTGCCGTCGTCCGGGACCATGAAGCCGAAGCCGTCGCGGTGCCCGCTGACGCGGCCGCGGATCAGGTCCAGCTTGTCCACCGGCGCGTAGGTGCCACGACGGGTATAGATCAGTTGCCCATCGCGCTCCATGGCGCGCAGACGGCGGCGCAGTGCTTCGACCTGCTCCTCTTCGGTCAGGCCGAATTCTTCGAGGAGCTGCTCACGGCTCGCCGGCGAGCCGCGCTCGGCGAGGTGATGAAGGATCAGCTCGCGACTGGGAATGGGGTTTTCGTATTTTTCCGCTTCACGCGCGGCCTCGGGATCGAGGGATTGCCAATCGGCCATTTAAGTGGGGTTACCTTTGTTTTTGCACAAATAGATGCGTCATTCGTCTATTGAAGCGCGAAATTGCCTGTCGACGCAGCTTTTCAGGCGACAATAATTTTTTCGCCATCAGGGGTTTACAAGCCAAATAGGCGCCCGTATAGTTCGCGCCCACAGCGTCGAGGAGACGTTGTAACACGGAACGACATGAGCAATCATTCGTTTCAGTGCCCAGGTGGCGGAATTGGTAGACGCGCTGGTTTCAGGTATCAGTGGTGGCAACACCGTGGAAGTTCGAGTCTTCTCCTGGGCACCAATTTCAAATGAACCGAGCTGATGGCTCGGTTTATCGTTTAACGGAGACAGTGCTCCGTGCCGGCAACGGCGAAACACTGGTTCAAGCGATGAGCGATCGTCGTGCTGTGCCCAGGTGGCGGAATTGGTAGACGCGCTGGTTTCAGGTATCAGTGGTGGCAACACCGTGGAAGTTCGAGTCTTCTCCTGGGCACCAATTTCAAAGAACCGAGCCGAATGGCTCGGTTTTTTTATGCCTGCGATTTGCTGGTTCTCTATTGGATTCCCGCGTTCGCGGGAATGACTGGGGTTCAGGGCACACACTCGCCATCCCCGCGGACGCGAGGAACCAATAAAGACGCCCAAGAAAAAGGGCCGCACATGGCGGCCCTTCTCTCTTCCATCACCCAGCTCAGGCGAACGGATGGCGCAGCACGATGGTCTCGTTGCGGTCCGGGCCGGTGGAGATGATGTCGATCGGCGCGCCGACCAGCTCTTCCACGCGCTTGATGTAGGCACGGGCATTGGCCGGCAGTTCATCCAGGCTCTTCACCCCGACGGTCGACTCGCTCCAGCCCGGCATTTCCTCGTACACCGGCTTCAGGCCGATGTAGCTGTCGGCATCGGTCGGCGCCTCGATCCGGTTGCCATCCTGGTCTTCGTAGGCCACGCACAGGCGCACGGTGTCCAGCCCGTCAAGCACGTCCAGCTTGGTCAGGCACAGGCCGGAGATGCTGTTGATCTCGATGGCGCGGCGCAGGATCACCGCGTCGAACCAGCCGCAACGGCGGGCGCGGCCGGTGGTCGAGCCAAACTCGTGGCCACGCTTGGCCAGGTACGCGCCGGTGTCGTCGAACAGCTCGGTGGGGAACGGACCGGAGCCGACACGGGTGGTGTAGGCCTTGGTGATACCGAGGATGTAGTCCAGGTACATCGGGCCGAAGCCAGAACCGGTGGCGATGCCGCCCGCGGTGGTGTTCGAGCTGGTCACGTAGGGATAGGTGCCGTGGTCGATGTCCAGCAGGGAGCCCTGGGCGCCCTCGAACATGATGTCCTTGCCCTCGTGGCGCATGTCATGCAGCAGCGCGGTAACGTCGGCCATCATCGGCGCCAGTTGCTCGGCGTAGGCCATGCATTCGTCGAGGGTCGACTGGAAGTCGATCGCCGGTTCCTTGTAGTAATTCACCAGCACGAAGTTGTGGTAGTCGAGCAGTTCGCCGAGCTTGGCGGCGAAGCGTTCACGATGGAACAAGTCGCCGACGCGCAGGCCGCGACGCGCCACCTTGTCTTCGTAGGCCGGGCCGATGCCGCGACCGGTGGTGCCGATCTTGGCGTCGCCACGAGCCTTCTCGCGAGCCTGGTCGAGGGCCACGTGGTAGGAAAGGATCAGCGGGCAGGCCGGGCTGATGCGCAGGCGCTCGCGCACCGGCACGCCCTTCTCTTCCAGCTTGGTGATCTCGCGCAACAGGGCGTCGGGGGCTACCACCACGCCGTTGCCGATCAGGCACTGCACGTTCTCGCGCAGGATGCCCGACGGGATCAGGTGCAGGACGGTCTTCTCGCCGTCGATCACCAGCGTGTGGCCGGCATTGTGGCCGCCCTGGTAACGCACCACCGCCGCGGCCTGCTCGGTCAGCAGGTCGACGATCTTGCCCTTGCCCTCATCACCCCACTGGGTGCCCAGGACGACGACATTCTTACCCATGATTCTTACCCTCTTGCGGAAGCTCGATGCCGGCGCGGGCCGGCGGGAAAACTCAAGAAGCCAGCGGCACCACTTGCCAGCCGCCATCGACCAGGACCAACTGGCGGTCGCAGCCAGCGGCGCGCGCAGCCTGCACGTCCTGCCCGGGCAATGCCTGAACCACGCGCTGCCTGTCGCGGCGCAGGCGCTGTACCTGTTGCCAGAGCAGCAGGTCGTGGTTGTCCGGCGCCCAGATGCCCGGCGGCACCTCATCGACCTGGATCTGGCCAAGGCTGACCAGGGTCTTCAGGTCGGTGGAGAAGCCGGTGGCCGGACGGGCGCGGCCGAAGTCGGCGCCGATGTCGTCGTAGCGACCGCCCTGGGCGATCGACTGGCCGACGCCCGGAACGAACGCGGCGAACACCACGCCGGTGTGATAGTGGTAGCCGCGCAGTTCGCCAAGGTCGAAATACAGCGGCAGCTCGGGATAGCGGCGACCCAGGCCGTCGGCGATGGCGATCAGCTCGTCCAGCGCCGCGTGCACCTCGGCCGGGGCCTCGACCAACGCGGCCTGGGCCAGGTCGAGCACTTCGCGGCCACCGCACAACTCGGCCAGCGCACGCAGCATCTTGCCCAGATCAGCCGGCACCGCTTCGGTGAGCGCGGCGACCTCGTCGACCGCCTTGCGCTGCAGGGCGTCGAACAACTGCTGCTCGACCTCCCCGGACAACCCGGCGGCGCGCGCCAAACCACGGTAGATGCCGACGTGGCCGAGGTCCATGTGCACGTCCGGCACGCGGGCCAGCGCGAGCATGTCGAGCATCAGGCTGATCACTTCGATGTCGCTGGCCGGGCTGGCGTCGCCATACAGCTCGGCACCGAGCTGGATCGGGCTGCGCGAAGTGGACAGCGCGCGCGGCTTGGCGTGCAGCACACTGCCGGCGTAGCACAGGCGGCTCGGCCCCTCGCGACGCAGGGTGTGGGCGTCGATACGCGCCACCTGTGGAGTGATGTCGGCACGGAAGCCCATCAGCCGGCCGGACAGCGGATCGGTGACCTTGAAGGTACGCAGTTCCAGGTCCTGACCGGCACCGGTGAGCAGGGATTCCAGGTATTCGATGTGCGGCGTTACGACGAACTCATAGCCCCAGCGCTGGAACAGGTCCAGCACCTCACGACGCGCCGCTTCGATGCGCGCCGCCTCCGGCGGCAGTACTTCCTCGATGCCATCTGGCAGCAGCCAGCGGTCTACCGTTGCCATTTCGCCATTCCCCTCTCGGTACGGGCGGCAAGCCTTCAGTGAAGCAGATACAGGAGGGCGGTACCCAGCAGCATGCTGGCCAGCCCGATGAGGCGCAGGTGACGATCAGGCAGCCGTGCCACCTGGACGATCGTCTCGCGCCAGCGTCGCGGATAGAGAAAGGGCAGGATGCCTTCCAGCACCAGCATCAGACACACCGCTATGCCGAGTTCCTGCCACATGATTCCCACAGACGCAAAAAAGCCGGGATTTTCCCGGCTGGCCCATCATAACACGTTTCCCGGATCGGTCACCCCGGCGGACGACTGGCGTCCGCCGGGGTGCTGATCATTGTCTGGACTTCTCCAGATAGCGGAAGAAGTCGCTCTTCGGGTCCAGCACCAGCACGTCACGCTTGTCGGAGAAGCTCTGCCGATAAGCCTGCAGGCTGCGGTAGAAGGCGTAGAACTCCGGGTCCTGGGAGTAGGCCCTGGCGTAGATCTCCGCCGCCTTGGCATCGCCATCACCACGGGTCTCCTCCGCCTCGCGATAGGCTTCGGCGAGGATCACCCGCTTCTGCCGGTCGGCATCGGCGCGAATCCCCTCGGCCAGCTCCTTACCCTTGGCGCGGTGTTCGCGAGCTTCCCGCTCACGCTCGGAACTCATCCGGTCGAACACGCTGCGGTTGACTTCCTTCGGCAGGTCGATGGCCTTGACCCGCACGTCGATCACCTCGATGCCCAGCTCACGCTGCGCCGCGCGGTTCAGCGAGGCGGTGACCTGGCCCATCAGCGCGTCGCGCTCGCCGGAAACCGATTCGTGCAGGGTGCGCTTACCGAACTGGTCGCGCAGGGAAGCCTCGAGACGCCGGGACAGACGCTCGTCGGCGATCTGTTTGATGCCCGAAGTCGCGGTGTAGAAGCGCTCGGCATCCAGCACCCGCCACTTGGCGAAGGCATCCACCATCAGCGCTTTCTTCTCCAGGGTGAGGAAACGCGAAGTGGAAGCGTCCAGGGTCATCAGGCGCCCGTCGAACTTACGCACCTGGTTGATGTACGGCACCTTGACGTGCAGGCCCGGCTTCACATCCGGCTCGACCACGCGACCGAAGCGCAGCAGCACGGCGCGCTCGGTTTGCAGCACGATATAGAAGCTGTTCCAGGCGACCAGCGCGACAACCACGCCGACGATCAGGGCGATCAATGATTTATTGCCCATCAACGACTCTCCCTCGTCCGCGGATCACGTTGCTGCAGATCCGAGTTGATCCGCGCGCCCAGATCGCTGCCCGCGGCGGCGGGCACGCCCGACGCGCTGGAGCCGCCAGGGCGGCTGTCGATCATCTTGTCCAGCGGCAGGTAGAGCAGATTGTTCTGCCCCTTGTCGCCGGATACCAGCACCTTGCTGGTGCTGCTCATCAGGTCCTGCATGGTCTCCAGGTACAGGCGCTCGCGGGTCACATCCGGCGCCTTGCGGTATTCCGTCAGCAGCTTGCCGAAGCGGTCGGCCTCACCGGTGGCGCGGGCGATCACCTCGTCGCGGTAACCGCTGGCATCCTCGAGCAGGCGCTGAGCCTGGCCGCGTGCTTCCGGGACCACGCCGTTGGCGTAGCTTTCCGCCTGGTTCTTCTCGCGCTGCTCGTCCTCGCGGGCACGGATCACGTCGTCGAAGGCTTCCTGCACTTCACGCGGCGCCGCCGCACTCTGCAGGTTCACCTGGGTCACGGTGATACCGGTGCGGTAGGTGTCCATGAAGCTCTGCAGGCGCTCCTTGACCTCGCTGGCCATCAGTTCACGGCCCTGGGTCAGCACCTGGTCCATCGCCGTCGAGCCGACCACGTGGCGCACGGCGCTGTCGGTGGACTGCTGCAAGCTCAGCTCGGGCTGGTCGACGTTGAGCACGAAGTCCTTGAGGTTGCTGATCTTGTACTGCACGGTCAGCGGGACCTCGATGATGTTCTCGTCCTCGGTGAGCATCTGCCCCTGCTTGCTGTAGGCACGCTCGCGGGTGACGTTCTCCTGGAATTTCTTGTCGATCGGCGGGAAGTAGAAGTTCAGGCCCGGACCAACGGTCTCGTGGTATTCGCCGAAGCGCAGCACCACGGCCTGTTCCTGCTCGTCGACGACATAGATGGCGCTGTACAGCCAGATCGCGGCCAGTACCGCCAGGCCGATGGCCAGCAGGCTGTAGCCGCCACCAGGGCGCTGCTCATCGCCGCCGCCCCGTTTCTTGTTGCCGAACAGCCCGTTCAGGCTCTCCTGCAACTTGCGGAAGGCCTCGTCCAGATCCGGCGGCCCCTTACGGTCGCCACCACCGCGGCGCCCTCCCCAGGGGTCCTGATTGTTCGAGTTGCCCCCCGGCTCATTCCAAGCCATAGCGCTCTCCATACTGATCAAGCAAAGACGCGTCGGAAGACGCGCCCGCCAATGCTACCGAATGCCCGCCATCAGCCGCAAAAACACGGTGGCAGGCTTTATTGCAAAGTGTGTTGCTCCAGGAACTCGGCCGGCTGCCAGCCTTCCCGGCTGACCAGTCGATTCAGCTCGACGCGCGGCAGGCGCACGGAGAGCAGGCTATCACCATCCTCGTCGTGCCCTTCGCTCTGAACCACGCCCAGGGCGAAGAACTGCGCCCGCAAACGCCCGAGGCGCTGCGGCAAGCATAGAGTACCGATGAAGATGTCATCGCCAAGCAGTTCGGCGATCGCCTGCCGCAACAGATCCAGGCCGACACCATCGCGGGCCGACAGCCAGACGCGCTGAGGCCGGCCCTCGGCATCGCGCTGGATCTGCGGCTCGACGCCTTCGAGCAGGTCCAGCTTGTTGTACACCTCGAGCTGCGGCTGTTCGCCGGCGCCGATCTCGTCGAGCACGGCCAGCACCTGTTCGATCTGCTGGTCGCGCTCAGGCTCGTGGGCATCGATCACGTGCAGCAGCAGGTCGGCATTGCTGGATTCCTCCAGGGTGGCGCGGAACGCCTCGACCAGCTTGTGCGGCAGGTGGCGGATGAACCCCACGGTATCGGCCAGCACCACCGGCCCGAGGTCGTCCAGCTCGAGCCGGCGCAGGGTCGGGTCCAGGGTGGCGAACAACTGGTCGGCGGCATAGACCTCGGAAGCGGTCAATGCGTTGAACAGGGTGGATTTGCCGGCGTTGGTGTAGCCGACCAGGGAAACCGAGGGGATATCGGCGCGCTTGCGGCCACGCCGCGCCTGCTCGCGCTGGCTGCGCACCTTCTCCAGGCGTTGCCTGATCTGGCGGATACGCACACGCAGCAGGCGCCGGTCGGTTTCCAACTGGGTCTCACCGGGACCACGCAGGCCGATACCGCCCTTCTGCCGCTCCAGGTGGGTCCAGCCACGCACCAGGCGCGTGCTCATGTGCTCCAACTGGGCCAGTTCGACCTGCAGCTTGCCTTCATGGGTGCGCGCGCGCTGGGCGAAGATATCGAGGATCAGCCCGGTACGGTCGATCACCCGGCATTCGAAGGCGCGCTCGAGGTTGCGCTCCTGGCTGGGTGTCAGGACGTGATTGAAGATCACCAGTTCGGCCTGCTCGGCCTTGACTAGGTCGCACAGTTCGTCGACCTTGCCACTGCCGATCAGGAACTTTGCGCTCGGGCGATGACGCGGAACGTTGACCAGAGCCATCGTTTCCGCGCCTGCCGACGCCACCAGTTCCTGGAATTCCTGCGGGTCTTCGCGCACCTCGGGATCCTGACCTTCCAAATGGACGAGGATGGCCCGTTCCCCCCCTTGGTGACGCTCAAAGAACAAGACGAACTCCTATCAGGCGTTACCCGGCTCTACGTCGGACGACTCACTGTCGGACGCGCTGGGCAGACGCACCGGGCGACTGGGCACCACGGTGGAAATGGCGTGTTTGTAGACCATCTGGCTGACAGTGTTCTTCAGCAGGATGACGAATTGATCGAAGGACTCGATCTGACCTTGCAGCTTGATGCCGTTGACCAGATAGATGGAAACCGGGACGCGTTCCTTACGCAGTGTATTGAGGTAAGGGTCTTGTAGCGAATGCCCTTTTGACATGTGCCGCACTCCTTTGAGGATAGTTTTTAAGAATCAAATGACATTAGGACCGCCTCACCCCCAAGGATAGACGGCCACAGCCGAGGTCTCAGCTCAATATGGAGACCGAGTTCAGGTATTTCAAGGCACGCGGCAGATTGTCGCTAGCCAGGCTGTCCAACCAGTGTAATCCAGCCCAGCCTCGCAACCAGGTGAACTGTCGTTTGGCCAGTTGCCGGGTGGCGATGACACCACGCTCGACCATTTCCGCCCGCGACAGCTTGCCGTCCAGGTAATCCCACACCTGGCGGTAACCCACTGCTCGCATCGACGGCAGGCCTGCGTACAGGTCGCCACGACGGCGCAGGGCTTCGACCTCTTCGACGAAGCCCTGTTCCAACATGTACTGAAATCTTTCCGCGATACGCCCATGAAGAATGTGGCGCTGAGCAGGAGCGATGGCCAGTTGGGCGACAGTATAGGGTAATTGCCCCACCGCCGAAGCCCCTGCCGTTGCGCTTTCCCTGGCCTGGAGCTCGCGGTGTTCGGTCATCGAACGGCCGCTGACCCGGAAAACCTCCAGCGCCCGCACCAGCCGCTGCGGATCGTTGGGATGGATGCGCGCCGCCGACTGCGGGTCTACCCGCGCCAGTTCCCGGTGCAGCGCCTCCAATCCTTCAGCGGCGGCCCAGGCCTCCAGTTCGACACGCACCTCGGGGGAGGCGCTGGGCATGTCGGCGAGCCCTTCCAGCAACGCCTTGTAATACAACATGGTGCCGCCGACCAGCAGCGGGATGCGGCCGCAGGCGCTGATCTCCGCCATGGCGGCCAGGGCGTCGGCGCGAAATTCCGCCGCGGAATAGCTTTCCAACGGGTCGCGGATGTCGATCAGGCGGTGCGGGAACTCGGCGAGCACCTCGGCCGAGGGCTTGGCGGTACCGATGTCCATGCCCCGGTAGACCAGCGCCGAATCGACGCTGACCAGGTCGCAGGGCAGCACGCGGGCGAGTTCGATGGCCAGGTCGGTCTTGCCGGAAGCGGTCGGGCCCATCAGGAAGATGGCGGGGGGGAAGAGGGACATCGGCGGACTCGGAAAGATAGGCTGAAGGCTGAAGGCTGAACGAAAGGCGGCTTTTTCGTCCAGCCGTCGAGCCCCCAGCGCTTTTGTCGGCTTCACCGCCCCCTGAGGAACAGCTTGTCGAGGTCATCCATGCCCAACTGGGTCCAGGTGGGACGGCCATGGTTGCACTGGCCGCTGCGCTCGGTGTGCTCCATGTCGCGCAGCAGGGCGTTCATTTCCGGCACGGTCAGGCGGCGGTTGGCGCGCACGGCGCCGTGGCAGGCCATGGTCGCCAGCAACTCGTTGAGATGGGCCTGGATGCGATCGCTGGTGCCGTACTCCATCAGGTCGGCCAGGACGTCCTGCACCAGGCGGTTGGCCTCGGCCTGCTTGAGCAGGGCCGGAATCTGGCGGACCGCCAGGGTTTCCGGGCCCAGGCGCTGCAACTCGAAGCCCAGGCGGCGGAACCATTCGGCGTGTTCCTCGGCGCAGTCGGCCTCGCGCTCGCTGACCGCCAGGGATTCCGGCACCAGCAGCGGCTGGCCGCTCAGCCCCTCGCTGGCCATCGCCACCTTGAGACGCTCGTAGGTGATCCGTTCATGGGCCGCGTGCATGTCCACCAATACCAGGCCGTGGCGGTTCTCGGCCAGCACGTAGACACCCTTGAGCTGCGCCAGGGCATAGCCGAGCGGCGGGATGTCGCCCTGGTCGTCCGGCAGCGGCGTCGGCGTAGTGTTGGCCAGCGGCGAGAAGTACTCGCGGTAGACACCCGCGGACTCGCCGGCCGGAACACCCGACGAAGCCGGCCTGGGCGCCTGGTAGCCGGAACCCGTTCCGCGCCACGCCGGGGCGGCCGACGGCGTTTCCAGCACGGTTGCGGCCAGGCCGATCTCGCCCTGCGGGCCGAACTCGCCGGCCGCCGGGCCGGTAGGCCGGACGATCTCGGCGACCGCCGCCGGCGCCGCCAACTGGTCCTCCGGGCGCACTTCGCCGAGCGCGCGGTGCAGCGTGCCGTAGAGGAAGTCGTGGACCATGCGGCTGTCGCGGAAGCGCACCTCGTGCTTGGTCGGGTGCACGTTGACGTCGACCAGCGCGGGATCGAGTTCGAGGAACAGCACGAAGGTCGGATGGCGGCCGTTGAACAGCACGTCGCGGTAGGCCTGGCGAACCGCGTGGGCGACCAGCTTGTCGCGCACCATGCGGCCGTTGACGTAGAAATACTGCAGGTCGGCCTGGCTGCGCGAGAAGGTCGGCAGGCCGACCCAGCCCCACAGATGCAGGCCGTTGCGCTCGATCTCGATCGGCAGGGCCTGCTCCAGGAAGGCCGGGCCGCACACCGAGGCCACCCGTCGCGCCTGGCTGGCGGCGTCGCTGGCTTCGTGCAGGGCGAGCACGCTCTTGCCGTTGTGGCGCAGGTGGAAGGCCACGTCGAAACGCGCCAGGGCCAGACGCCTGATGACTTCCTGCAGATGGTCGAATTCGGTCTTCTCGGCGCGCAGGAACTTGCGTCTCGCCGGCGTGTTGAAGAACAGATCGCGCACTTCCACCGAAGTACCCACCGGATGCGCCGCAGGCTGCACGCGCGGCTGCATGTCGCGGCCCTCGGTCTCCACCTGCCAGGCCTGCTCGGCGTCGGCGGTGCGCGAAGTGAGGGTCAGCCGCGACACCGAGCTGATCGAAGCCAGAGCCTCGCCACGGAAGCCCATGCTCATCACCCGCTCGAGGTCTTCCAGGTCGCGGATCTTGCTGGTGGCGTGACGCTCCAGGGCCAGCGGCAGGTCCTCGGCAGCGATGCCGGAACCGTCGTCGCGCACCTTCAGGAGCTTGACGCCGCCCTGCTCGACATCCACCTCGATGCGCCGCGCGCCGGAGTCCAGGCTGTTCTCCAGCAGTTCCTTGGCCACCGAGGCCGGGCGTTCGACCACCTCGCCAGCGGCGATCTGGTTGGCCAGCCTTGGGCTGAGCAGTTGGATACGTGCCGCTTCGCTCATGGCTGGGCCGCCAAGGTGGTGGCTGGAATGCTCAGTACCTGGCCAACCTTGATGGTGTCGCTCTTCAGGCTGTTGGCGCTGCGCAAGGCGGCCAGCGACACGTCGTAGCGCTGGGCGATCAGCGCCAGACTCTCGCCCGAACTCACCACATGCTCGCGCGGGGCGACGGAAAGCTTGCCCTGGTCACGCAGCCAGGCGATGTAGGTGCCCGGCGGCGGGCTCTGCTGGAAGAACTGCGTGACCCCGCTGGTGATCGCCCGCGCCAATGCCTGCTGGTGGCTGGCGCTGGCCAGCTTCTGCGACTCGTTATGATTGGAGATGAACCCGGTTTCCACGAGGATCGACGGGATATCCGGGGATTTCAGCACCATGAAGCCGGCCTGTTCGACGCGCCGCTTGTGCAGCGAGGTAACGCGCCCGACGTTGCTGAGCACCTTCTGGCCGACGTTGAGGCTGGAAGACAGCGAGGCGGTCATCGACAGGTCGAGCAGCACGCCGGCGAGCACGCGGTCCTTGTCGTCGAGGCTGACGCTGCCGACCCCACCGATCAGGTCGGAACGGTTTTCGTTGTCGGCCAGCCAGCGCGCGGTCTCCGAGGTCGCGCCGCGCTCGGAGAGGGCGAATACCGAAGCGCCGAACGCGCTGCGGTTGGGCGCGGCGTCGGCATGGATGGAGACGAACAGGTCGGCGCCCTTCTTGCGGGCGATCTCGGTGCGCTTGCGCAGCGGGATGAAGTAGTCGCCGGTACGCACCAGTTCGGCGCGGAAGCCTTTTTCCCGGTTGATCTGCCGTTGCAGCTCCTTGGAGATCGCCAGGGTGACGTTCTTCTCGTGCTGCCCCTTGGGCCCGATGGCGCCCGGGTCTTCGCCGCCATGGCCGGCATCGATGGCAATGACGATGTCGCGCTTGCCGCCCGGCAGCGGGACCGGCTTGGGAACCGGCTGGGTCGGGGTGACCGGCACTACCGGTTTCCCGGCGACGTTGCTCGGCGGCAGGCTGGGCGAGCTGTCGGCCCCCTGGTCGAACAGGTCGATCACCAGGCGGTCGCCATACTGCTGGTTGGGTGCCAGGCTGAAGCTCTTCGGCGTGACTGGCGCGGAGAGATCGATGACCACGCGCAGCTCGTTGGGGCTGCGCTGCGCCGAGCGCACGCCGGTGATCGGGGTATTGGTCAGCGATAACTGATCGAGCTTGGTGGCCAGTTGCGCGCCGGTGACGTCGATGACGATGCGATCGGGCGCAGCCAGGGTGAACACGCTGTGCTTGACGGGGCCGGACAGGTCGAACACCAGCCGTGTGTTGTCCGGCGCGCGCCACAGGCGCACACCCTTGACCTGGGCGGCGGCGAACACGTCCGCGGCCAAGGCCATCAGCAGCACACCCACCCCAAACGCCCGCGCGCGCATGCGCATAGAAATCCCCACTCTCTTATTGATGTTGCCGTTCAGCCGCCAGGGCGGCGCACCAGGCTTCACCCCGTGGGCCATGTGGCGCCAAATGCAGCGAACGGCCGCCTCCATGGACGCTAATGGTAATGGTCAGGTCGGCCTTTGGCAAAACGCCGGCGCCGCGCTGCGGCCACTCGATCAGGCACAGCGCGTCGCCTTCGAAGTAATCGCGGATACCGAGGAACTCCAGTTCCTCCGGGTCGGCCAGCCGGTACAGGTCGAAGTGGAAGATGCGCCACTCGCCGATTTCGTAGGGCTCGACCAGGGTGAAGGTCGGGCTCTTCACCGCACCGACATGACCGAAACCGCGAATGATGCCGCGCGACAGGGTGGTCTTGCCCATGCCCAGGTCGCCGTGCAGGTAGATCACGCCCCGACCGGCGGTCGCCCTGGCGATACGCGCACCGAGCTCGAGCATGGCCGCTTCGTCGGCGGCGAACAGGGTCAGGCCAGACATGGGCTATGCGCCTCCAGCAGTTCGCGGATACGAGGAATCAGGTCGCTGGCGGCCAGGCCGCGTCCTTGTGCGCCAAGCGCCTCGCCGGCACGGGCGTGCAGCCAGACGCCCAGGCAGGCCGCCTCGAACGCCACCATCCCCTGGGCGCGCAAGGCACCGACCAGCCCGGCGAGCACGTCGCCCAGCCCGGCGCCGGCCATCGCCGGGTGGCCGCGATCGCACAACACCAGCCGACCATCGGGCGCGGCCACCAGGGTGCCGGCGCCCTTGAGCACCGCCACCGCGGCATATTTCTGCGCCAGAGCCTGTGCGGCGGCGGCGCGGTCGGCCTGCACCTCGGCGGTCGAGCAGCCGAGCAGGCGTGCGGCTTCGCCGGGATGCGGGGTGAGAATCAGGTCGTCCGGCGCGGCCACTTCGCCGGCAGCCAGCAGGTTGAGCGCGTCGGCATCCCAGACCTGCGCCCCGGCGCTGGCCGCCGCCACCGACAGCAGGCTGCGACCCCACGCCGCCTGGCCGAGGCCGGGACCGACCACCAGTACGTCGGCGCGCGCGGCCAGGTCCGGCAACTGATAGGTGGAGGCGACGGCCTGGACCATCACCTCGGGCAGCCGTGCCAGCGACGCCGCCACATGCTCCTCGCGGGTCGCCAGGGACACCAGTCCGGCGCCGGCGCGCAGGGCGCTCTGTGCGCTGAGCAGCGCCGCGCCGCCGAATCCCCGGTCGCCGCCGATCACCAGCAGGTGTCCGAACTGGCCCTTGTGAGCGCAGCGCGGACGGGCCGCCAGGTGGGGCAGCACGGCACCGGTCAGCCGCTGCGCGCGCGCAGGCTGCCCGGAGACGATCCCCGGATCGGCCTGCAGATCGTCGAAGCGCAATTCGCCCACGCGATCCGGGCCGACGCCGCTGAACAGCCCGAGCTTGAGACCGATGAAGGTCACCGTGAGGTCCGCCCGCACCGCCACGCCGAGTTCGCGGCCAGTGTCGGCGCACAGGCCGGAAGGGATGTCGATCGCCAGGATCGGGCGGCCGCTGGCGTTCATCAGGCGGATCGCCTGGGCGAAGGGTTCGCGCACCGCGCCACCGAGGCCGGTACCGAGCAGGGCGTCGACCAGCACGCCGTCGAGCGCCGCACATTCGCTCCAGGCCCGTACCGGCACGCCGGCACGCAGCGCCTCGGCATGGGCCTGGGCGGCATCGCCGGCCAGCTTCGCCGGGTCGCCGACGGCCAGCACCTCGACCTGCCAGCCGGCACGCTGGGCCAGGGCGGCGACCAGGTAGCCGTCGCCGGCATTGTTGCCGTGCCCGGCCAGCACGCTCAGCGCACCGGCATCCGGCCAGCGCTGGCGCAGGGCACGCCAGGCGGCATGGGCGGCGCGCTGCATCAGCTCGAAACCCGGCGTTCCGGCGGCAATCAGGCGGGCGTCCAGGTCACGCACCTGGGCGGCTGTATAAAGAGGCAGGGGAAGGTCGTCGGCTGAGGGCGGCATGCGTCGGCTCCAATGTCTGGCAGAATTATACCCACCCGCCTCCGGTTTCCGCCTCGATATGTCCAGCCCCGCCCTCGCTTCCGGCAATCTCGATCTCGCCGCCCTCGCTCAGTCGATCAGAGACTGGGGCCGCGAGCTGGGTTTCCAGCAGGTCGGTATCGCCGGGCTCGATCTCGCCGAGCACGAGGCTCACCTGCAACGCTGGCTGGAGGCTGGCTACCAGGGCGAGATGGACTACATGGCCGCGCACGGCACGAAACGCTCGCGGCCGCAGGAGCTGGTGCCGGGCACCTTGCGGGTGGTGTCGCTGCGCATGGACTACCTGCCCGGCGACACCGAGATGTCGAAGCGGCTGGCCGAGCCGGAGAAGGCCTACGTGTCGCGCTACGCGCTCGGCCGCGACTACCACAAGCTGGTGCGCAAGCGCCTGCAACAGCTTGCCGAACGCATCCAGCAGGAAATCGGCCCGTTCGGCTACCGCGCCTTCGTCGACAGCGCGCCGGTGCTGGAAAAGGCCATCGCCGAGCAGGCCGGGCTGGGCTGGATCGGCAAGAACACCCTGGTGCTGAACCGCAAGGCCGGCAGCTTCTTCTTCCTCGGCGAGTTGTTCGTCGACCTGCCGCTGCCGGTGGACGCCCCGCACGCCAGCGAACACTGCGGGCGCTGCACGGCCTGCCTGGACATCTGCCCGACCGCCGCCTTCGTCGCCCCGTACCTGCTGGATGCGCGGCGCTGCATTTCCTACCTGACCATCGAGCTGAAGGGCTCGATTCCGGAGGAGCTGCGCCCGCTGATCGGCAACCGGGTGTTCGGCTGCGACGACTGCCAGATCGTCTGCCCGTGGAACCGCTTCGCCCGCCCCAGCGGCCAGGGCGACTTCCAGCCGCGCCACGGCCTGGACAACGCCGAACTGGCCACCCTGTTCCGCTGGAGCGAGGAGGAATTCCTCAGCCGCACCGAGGGCTCGCCGCTACGCCGCGCCGGCTACGAGCGCTGGCTGCGAAACCTGGCGGTGGGACTGGGCAATGCGCCGACCAGCATCCCGGTGCTCGAAGCACTGGAGGCGCGCCGCGGGCATCCCTCGGCGCTGGTGCGCGAGCATGTGGAATGGGCGCTTCGACGGCATGGAAGATAGCTGCAAGCTGCAAGCTGCAAGCTGCAAGCTGCAAGCTGCAAGCTCGATCAGGATGGAGGTCGCTCCAACCGGCACGCCAAGCCTCTTCTTGCAGCTTGTGGCTGCCTGTCAAACCTTGAGGAAGTGCTCGCGGTAGTGGCGCAGCTCGGCGATCGATTCACGGATATCGTCCAGCGCCAGGTGGCTACCCTTCTTCTGGAAGCTTTCCTTGACCTGCGGCGCCCAGCGCTCGGCGAGGATCTTCAGGGTCGAGACGTCGAGGTAGCGGTAGTGGAAGTAGGCTTCCAGCTTCGGCATGTAGCGGTAGAGGAAGCGGCGGTCCTGGCCGATGCTGTTGCCGCAGATCGGCGACTTGCCGGCCGGTACCCACTGCTCGAGGAAGGCCAGGGTCCGTGCCTCGGCCTCGGCGGTGTCGATGCGGCTTTCGCGCACCCGCTGGGTCAGGCCGCTCTGGCCGTGGGTGCGGGTGTTCCACTCGTCCATCCCGGCGAGCACGTCCTCGCTCTGGTGCACGGCGATCACCGGCCCTTCGGCCAGCACGTTGAGGTCGCTGTCGGTGACGATGGTGGCGATCTCGATGATGACATCGCGCTCGGGGTCGAGACCGGTCATTTCCAGGTCGATCCAGATCAGGTTCTGCGGATTCGGCATGATGAAGCTCCTCGGCTAGGCTGCGCAGTTTAGCCCAGCCGGAGCCGCAGGCGCGCCGGATGGCCGTGCTAAACTCGCCGCCGCCCCCGACCGCATCGCCCGGAACCCAGCATGGCCAAACGCCAACTCAACCGCCGCCAGAGCTGGCGCATCGAAAAAATCCAGACCGAACGCGCCGCCCGTGCGGCGAAACGCGAGTCCCAGGCCCTGGAAGCGCTGGAAGGCGGCGACCTGGGCCCCGAGCAATACGGCCTGGTGATCGCACATTTCGGGGTGACGGTCGAAGTGGAAGCCGAGGACGACGGCCTGCTCTATCGCTGCCACCTGCGCGCCAACCTGCCGCCGCTGGTCACCGGCGACCGCGTGGTGTGGCGCGCCGGCAACCGGAACAACGGGGTGATCGTCGCCCAGCTCCCACGCCGCAGCGAGCTGTGCCGCCCGGACAACCGTGGCCTGCTGAAGCCTGTGGCGGCCAACGTCGACCTGATCGTGATCGTCTTCGCTCCGCTGCCGGAACCGCACGCCAACCTGATCGACCGCTACCTGGTAGCCGCCGAGCACGCCGGCATCCGCCCGCTGCTGCTGCTCAACAAGGCCGACCTGATCGACGACACCAACGCCACCGCGCTGGACCGCCTGCTGGCGGTCTATCGCCAGCTCGACTATCCGCTGCTGGAGGTGTCGGCGCACCAGGGTGGCGGCATGGAGGAATTGCAGCGCCTGCTCGACGGCCACGTCAGCGTGTTCGTCGGCCAGTCCGGGGTCGGCAAGTCGTCGCTGGTCAACAGCCTGCTGCCGGACGTCGACACCCGCGTCGGCGCCCTTTCCGAGCTGACCGGCAAGGGCACCCACACCACCACCACCGCGCGGCTGTTCCATTTCCCCGGCGGCGGCGACCTGATCGATTCGCCGGGCATCCGCGAGTTCGGCCTGGGGCACGTCAGCCGCGCGGACATCGAGGACGGCTTCATCGAGTTCCGCGACCTGCTCGGCCACTGCCGCTTCCGTGACTGCAAGCACGACCGCGAGCCGGGCTGCGCGCTGCTCGCCGCCCTCGAAGACGGGCGCATCCAGCCGCAGCGGCTGGCCAGCTACCGGCATATCCTCGCCAGCCTGCCGGAAGAGGAGTACTGAGGTACGGGGTTTCTGGATCCCCGCGTGCGCGGGGATCCACTAGACCAGTCCTACCGATCGAGCCTGAGCGGCCCGTCGTCGAAGATGTTGAGCTGCCTGGGCAACTCTTCCGCCGGCACGACCGGGAGCGACTGCTCTGCCGACGGCGCCTCCGCACCGTCGCCCTGCTCGCCTTCGATGGCGCGCTGGGCCTTCTTGGTCAGGACGATGATGTCGATGCGCCGGTTCACCGGGTTGAACGGATCGACGCGGTCGAACAGCGCCGACGACGCGTAGCCGACCACCCGCGCCACCTGCTCCTCGGGGTAGCCGCCGGCGACCAGCGCGCGCCGGGCCGCATTGGCGCGGCTGGCGGAAAGCTCCCAGTTGCCGAAGTCGCCAGCGCCGGAGAACGGCTTGGCGTCGGTGTGGCCGCTGACACTGATCTTGTTCGGCACTTCCTTGATGGTGTCGGCCATGGCCAGCAGGATGTCCTCGAAGTACGGTTGCAGGCGCGCGCTGCCGAGGTCGAACATCGGCCGGTTCTCGGCATCCATGATCTGGATGCGCAGGCCGTCCTGGGTGATCTCGAGGAGAATCTGGTCCTTGAAACGCTGCAGTTGCGGGTTCTCGTCGATCTTGTTCTGCAATTCCTGGAGCAGCAGTTCAAGACGCTCGCGCTCCAGGCGGTCGGCGATGTCCTCGGCCTGCGTCGGGTCCATCTTGCTGCGGTCCTGGTCGTCCGGCAGGTTCTGGATTTCCGGGTTGAGGGTCTTGTCCGGCGCCGGCGTTGGCGTGCCGCCGAGGTCGATCACGTAGGGGCTGGCGCTCTCGGTGAAGCCGACCGGGTCCTGGAAATAGCCGGAAATCGCCTTCTTCTGTTCCGGCGTGGCCGAGGACATCAGCCACAGCACCAGGAAGAACGCCATCATCGCCGTGGCGAAGTCGGCGAAGGCGATCTTCCAGGAACCTCCGTGATGGCCGGCGGCATAGCGCTTGACGCGCTTGACGATGATCGGCTGGTTATTGTCCATCGCCTATCCGTCAGCTACCGCGCATGGCTTGGTCGAGTTCGCTGAAGCTCGGCCGATGGGCCGGCAGCAGCACCTTGCGGCCGAACTCCACAGCCAGGGTCGGCGGCATGCCGGAGGCGGAAGCGACCAGGCAGGCCTTGATCGCCTCGAACAGGTTCAGCTCTTCCTTGGCATCGTGCTCCAGGGCGTTGGACAGCGGACCGACGAAGCCGTAGGCGGCGAGAATCCCCAGGAAGGTCCCCACCAGCGCGGCGCCGACATGCTGGCCAAGCGCGGCCTGCTCGGCCTCGCCGAGCATGGCCATGGTCACCACGATGCCGAGCACCGCGGCGACGATGCCGAAGCCGGGCAGGCCGTCGGCGACGCGGGTGACCGCGTGGGCGGGATGTTCGAGTTCCTCCTTGAGGCTGGACAGCTCCATGTCGAACAGCCCTTCCAGCTCGTGCGGCGCCATGTTTCCGGACGACATGATGCGCAGGTAATCGCAGATGAACGCGGTCATCCGCTCATCCTTGAGTACGCCGGGGTACTTGCTGAAGATCGGGCTGGACGCCGGCTCCTCGATATCCGCCTCGACCGCCATCATGCCTTCGCGGCGGCTCTTGTTGAGGATTTCGTAGAGCAGCCGCAGCACCTCCAGGTAGAAAGCGTGGGTGAAACGCGACCCGAACATCTTCAACGACTTCTTGAAGACGTGCATGGTGGTGCTGCCGGGGTTGGCCTGCAGGAAGGCGCCGAACGCCGCGCCGCCGATGATCAGCACTTCGAAGGGCTGGATCAGCGCGGCGATCTTGCCATGGGAAAGAACGTATCCGCCGAGCACGCTGGCGAATACGACGATGATGCCGAGAATTTTTGCCATGAGATTACGAGTCGCTGGTGAAGGGCTGAATGAGGCCGCCCTTCTCTTTATCGGAAGATGTGCGCCAGACTATAGGTTGGCAGGTCGAAAATCCATTCAGCACAGCCGGCACGCCCATGCAGACGCCCTCTCCCCGTAGTTTGGAAGCCTGGGTCCAGGAACTGGACAGGGTCCCCTTGCCGATTTCCGCAGACCTGCACAGCCAGCTCGGCCATGTGCTGCACGACAACCGCCGCTCGCTGCGCGACATCGCCGACCAGTTGCAACGGAGCCCCGTTGCGGCACTGACCCTGCTTCGCGAAGCCAACCGTCACGGCGGTGGGCTGAGCCAGCCGGCGGAAAGCCTGGAGGTCGCCCTCACCCGGCTCGGCCTGCAACGCAGCGCGGAACTGCTCGGCCGCCTGCCGGCCGGCGATGCGGCGACGATCCCCAGGGCCCTGGGCCAACTGCTGTTGATCAGCCAGCACGCCTCGCAGCAGGCCAGCGGCCTGTTCGGTGCGCGCCTGGCGCGGCTCTGGCAGGAAATCCACTGCGGCAGCCTGTTGCTGCTCGCCCCGCTATGGCCACTGGCGGCCGCATACCCAGGGCTGCTGGAGACCTGGGAGCAACGCGTGCTGGCCCATGGCGAGCCTGCGCTCGCGGTCGAGGAAGAGCTGTTCGGCGTGCCGCTGCTGCACCTGGCTTCGCGCCTGGCCGAGCACTGGCGCCTGCCCGACTGGATCGCGCACAGCTACCACCTGCTCCTGAACGACCGCCGCCTGCTGGTCAAGGCCCTGCGCATCGCCCGCGACAACGAGCACCCGCTGCACCAGCAGCAACAACTCGACGCCGAGCCCGTCTTGCGCCGCTGGCTGACCCAGCCGGCCAACAGCGTGCTGCTGGCCAATAGCCTGGCGCTGTCCGCGCATGTCGGCTGGGGCTGCGAGCACAGCCTGCGCTGGCAACGGCTGACCGGCCTGCACCTGCAACTGCCGCTGGGCGAAGTGCAGCAACTGGTCCACCAGCAGGCCGCGCTGAGCGCCCGCGAACTGGCGCCCCATGACCTTTGGCATCCGGCCATCGCCCTGCTCTGGCCCTGGTCGGCCAACCACCTGCGCCCGCCCGAACAACCCGCCGCGCCACCCCCGACCACGTTGCAGGACTGGCGAGCGCACTGCGCCGAACTGCTGCGCGCGCCCAGCCCGTTCCTCAACGTGGTACAGCTCACCAGCCGCGCCCGAGAAGCCCTGAACGCCTGCGGCCTGCCGCGCATCCTGCTGCTGCTCGCCGATCGCCAACACAGCCGGCTGCGCGCGCAACAGGCCAGCGGCCTGGACGGGACGATCGCCGGCTTCGAGCTGGACCCGGCGCCCAGCCCGCTGCTGCGCCGCTTGCTCGAACGACCCGCGCAGTTGCGCCTGAGTCCGGCCAACATGGCGCAATACTCCGCGCTGCTGCCCGGCCCGCTGAAGGCGCTGTTCCCCAGCGAGCACCTGCTGCTGCGCTCGCTGGCCCACAACGGCCGGGTGGTCATGCTGCTGGTCGCCGACCGCGAAGGGCTGGTGCTGGACGATATCCACGCGCAAGCCTTCGCCAAGACGTCGCAATGCATCGAGCGGGCCCTGGAGCAGTTCAGCCAACGCGGCCGGTAACCCGCACTTACAGCTCTCCATCCGCGCATACGGCCAGTTCCGCTACAATCCGCCCTTTTCCGTTTCCGGAGGCTTTCCCATGTCCGCCTTCTCCACCCTGCCGCTGGTGATCGAACCGGCCGACCTGGCCAGCCGCCTCGATGCGCCTGAACTGATCCTGGTCGATCTCACCAATGCCGCGCGCTACGTCGAAGGCCACATTGCCGGTGCCCGCTTCGTCGATCCCAAGCGCACCCAGCTCGGCCAGCCGCCAGCCCCGGGCCTGTTGCCGGAGCAGGCGCAGCTCGAAGCACTGTTCGGCGAACTCGGCCATCGTCCTGAAGCGGTCTACGTGGTCTACGACGACGAAGGCGGCGGCTGGGCCGGGCGCTTCATCTGGCTGCTCGACGTGATCGGCCACGGCCGCTACCACTACCTGAACGGCGGCCTGCATGCCTGGCTGGCCGATGGCCGCGCCCTGGACAGAGACGTCCCCGCGCCGGCCGGCGGCCCGCTGCCGCTGACCCTGCACGACGAACCCACCGCCACCCGCGAGTACCTGCAAAGCCGCCTGGGCGCCGCCGACCTGGCCGTGTGGGACGCCCGCAACCCCAGCGAATACCGGGGCGAAAAAGTCCTCGCGGCCAAGGGCGGACACGTGCCCGGCGCGGTCAACTTCGAGTGGACCGCCGGCATGGACCCGGCGCGCGCGCTGCGCATCCGCGAAGACATGGCGAGCATCCTCGCCGACCTGGGCATCACCCCGGACAAGGAAGTGATCACCCATTGCCAGACCCATCACCGCTCCGGCTTCACCTACCTGGTGGCCAAGGCGCTCGGCTACCCGCGCGTCAAGGGCTACGCCGGCTCATGGTCCGAGTGGGGCAACCATCCAGACACCCCCGTAGAGGTTTGACGAATGCCGTTCAAAGACCGCCTGTTCCTGCTCGCCCAGTACCTGCTGCCGCACCACCTGCTGTCGCGCCTGATCGGCCTGGCCGCCGAATGCCGCGCGGCCTGGTTCAAGAACCGCCTGATCGACTGGTTCGCGCGCCGCTACCAGGTCGACATGAGCGAGGCGCGGGTCGAGGACCTGCACGCCTACGAGCACTTCAACGCTTTCTTCACTCGCGCCCTGAAGGATGGCGCGCGGCCACTGGATGAAGCCCCCGACGCGGTGCTCTGCCCAGCCGACGGCGCCATCAGCCAACTCGGCCGCATCGAGCACGGGCGCATCTTCCAGGCCAAGGGTCACGGCTTCAGCGCCGTCGAGCTGCTCGGCGGCGATGCCGAGCGCGCCGCGCCGTTCATGGGCGGCAGCTTCGCCACCGTCTATCTGTCGCCGAAGGACTACCACCGCGTGCACATGCCGCTGGCCGGCACCCTGCGCGAGATGGTCTATGTGCCGGGCCGACTGTTCTCGGTCAACCAGCTCACCGCCGAGAACGTCTCCGAACTGTTCGCCCGCAACGAGCGGGTGGTCTGCCTGTTCGACACCGAGCGCGGGCCGATGGCCGTGGTGCTGGTCGGCGCGATGATCGTCGCCTCGGTCGAGACCGTCTGGGCCGGCCTGGTCACCCCGCCCAAGCGCGAGCTGAAGAGCGTGCGCTACGACGAAGCCGCGCGTGCGCCGATCCACCTGGAAAAAGGCGCCGAACTGGGACGCTTCAAGCTGGGCTCCACCGCCATCGTGCTGTTCGGCCCGGAGCAGGTGCAGTGGGCCGAAGAGCTCACCGCCAACAGCCCCGTACGCATGGGGCAACGCCTGGCCAGCGCCAGGGCCTGAACACTGTCGCGAGGGTGCGCACCACCCTCGCCGGCCCTCTGCCACCAGCAGCGCAGGCCTTTTGGATAGGCTGCCAGCGCAGGCAGATGCTGCTAGAGTGTCGCAAAGCTTTCGCGAGAATCTCCCCTTATCGCCGTTGGCGTTTCCAGCCCCGCGGATAACGAGATACATGGATAAACAGAGTCTCCATCTGCTGCTACGCGTGCCCACTCCCGACAAGCAGAGCCTGTCCTGTTGCGAGCCCACCCCCCGTGACCTCAAGCGCTGGATCGCAGGACTGCCGAAGGCCAACCTGGGAGAAACCGCGCGCCAGCTCTACCAGTGCCTGATCGAGGTCAACCACCTGATCACGCCGGTGGACAACCGCCTGCAATTGCTCGAACTGCTGCGCATCGAGGTGTACTTCGTCTGCCAGCATCTCGAACGCCACTTTCTCAACCAGGCGATCGTCCTCGACGAACGCCCGCGCAAGATCGCCAACCTCTGCCAGGCCCTGCAGAACCACCTGGCCGCCGGTTACAAGTTGATCATCACCCAGGAACTGCCACGCAGCCGGGAACGCCGCCGCGAGCAGGACGAACTGCTGGTGGTCGCCCTGCAGCGCGCCACCCACAGCCTGTGCGGCCCGCTGATCCGCGCCAACCAGTTGTATTGCCCGATCCCCGAAGGTCTCTGGCTGGAGCTCCACCAGATCTACCAGATCGCCCATGCGCGCCGCCTGCACGGCATCGTGGTGCGCGACAAACTGGCCCGCCACACCCAGGGGCTGAGCGTCGAGCAGACCTACCTGGTCGCCCTGCTGCTGGGCTGCTCGCGCTGCAACCAGATGCGCCAGAACAGCATCGCCCGCCTGGCCGAAGTGCTCGAATCCTGGAGCCCCATGGTCCGCCTACAGGCTGCGGATGCGCCGGGCACGCTGTTCATCGTGGCCCCGCAGGTGGACGGCCCGCCGCGCTACAAGTCGCTGTTCCAGTCAGGCGAACCGCACAACCTGCTGGGCATCGACCCACAGCCGCTGGTCGACGCCATCAAGGAATACCTGCTCCTGCCGGAAGGCGATCGAAGCAAGGCGCGCCTGCCGGTCCCGGACAACTTCAGCATCGACCTGCTCCAGCACCTCGCCTCGGCCTGGGGCGACATCGCCGAACGCACCTTCCAGCGCACCGCCGGCCAGGGCAACCTGATCCTGTGCATCGGCATGAGCGCACTGCACTACTTCCTGGCCGGGCGCAAACCGTTCAGCGAAGTGCTGAAGCGCCCCGACGAACACAAGAGCGCGGTGTTCAAGCCGCTCGCCACCCAAGTCAGCGATGTCTGGCGCAATGCCTTCGACGCGCAACCGACCCAGGACTGGGAGAAGGGCCTGCCGTTCGAGGAAATCCAGTACAGCCGCCCCGAGCAGAGCCCCGCCGAACAGGGCGACAGCGGAGGCGAGAGCTACCTCAGCTACGAGTTGGCGATCATCAACCACAGTCCGGGCGGCTACTGCCTGAGCTGGCCGAAGGAAGTGCCCAGCCAGTTGCAGGCCGGCGAACTGCTCGGCATCCAGGACACCCCGGAGCAGAGCTGGAGCATCGCCCTGGTGCGCTGGATCCGCCAGGTCCGTGGCGGCGGCACGCAGATGGGCATCGAGCTGATCGCTCCGCATGCACAGCCCTGTGGCCTGCAACTGCTGCGCAAGGACGAGCAGAACAGCCAGTTCCTGCGCGCCCTGCTGCTCCCGGAAATCAGCGCGATATCCCGCCCGGCGACCCTGATCACCCCGCGCCTGCCTTTCCAGGAAGGCAACAAGGTACTGATCAACCTCAACGGAGAGGAACGTCGTGCGGTGCTCAGCCGCAAGCAGACCGGCAGCGGCAGTTTCAACCAGTTCGAATACCGGCCGATCGAGCAGGGGCCGAGCGATCCAGGGAAGCCCGTCACATCGTCGACAAGCCAGAAATTCGGCGGCGAGGAAGATTTTGACTCGCTCTGGAAGTCGCTGTAGGCTCCAAAACCACTACCATTTGTCGGGATTTAGCGCCCGTCTGGCGCGATCCGGGAGCGTTCTTTCAACGCCACACAACGGATCAGAACAGGTTGTTAAGCACATTCCATGGCCATCGAAAAAAAGACCATCCGCCTGCTGATTCTCGAAGACTCTCAAAACGAGGCCGAACGCCTCGTCAGCCTGTTCCGCAACGCCGGTCGCGCCACCCGGGTCCACCGCGTCACCTCCAGCGATGATCTCGCCGAAGCCCTGCAACAGAGCTGGGACCTGCTGATCGCCGCGCCGAGCAGCGAAAACCTCGACCCCGGCGAGGCAATCTCCGCGATCCGCCGCCAGGCCAAGGACATCCCGGTGATCCAGTTGGTCGCCGACAACGATTCCGACTCCATCACCGAAGCCCTGGCCCTCGGCGCCCAGGACGCGCTGCCGCAAGGCGAGGACGAGCGCCTGGTCCTGGTCGCCAACCGCGAACTGGCCAACCTCGACGAACGCCGTGCCCGCCGCGCCGCCGAAGTCGCCCTGCGCGAAGCGGAAAAACGCTGCCAACTGCTGCTCGACAGCTCGGTGGACGCCATCACCTACGTCCACGACGGCATGCACATCTACGCCAACCGCGCCTACCTGCAGATGTTCGGCTACGAAGACGCCGACGAGCTGGAAGGCATGCCGATGATCGACCTGATCGGCAACACCGACCAGGGCAAGTTCAAGGATTTCCTGAAGAGCTACCAGGGCAGCGAAGGCGGTGTCGAACTGACCTGCGCCGGAGTCAAGGCCAACGGCCAGAGCTTCGAGGCGCGGATGAGCTTCTCGCCGGCCACCTACGACGGTGAACCGTGCATCCAGGTGGTGATCCGCGCCGAGACCGACAACGCCGAACTGGAAGAGAAGCTGCGCGAGATCAGCAGCCAGGACCTGGTCACCGGCCTGTTCAACCGCAACCACTTCCTGGAACTGCTCGACGACGCCGCCGAGCGAGCCGTCAACGCCGGCCAACCTTCCAGCCTGGCCTACGTGCGCATCGACCACTATCCGACGCTGCTCGCCGACGTCGGCCTGGCCGGCATCGACCTGCTGCTCGCCGACCTGGCCAACCTGCTGCGCGCCCACTTCCCCAGCGACGCGCAACTGGCGCGCTTCGGCGACGACGTGTTCAGCGTGCTGCAACCGGGGATCACCCCCGAACAGAGCGCGGACAGCCTGCAGGTCCTGCTGAAGAAGGTCGAAAGCTACCTGTTCGACGTCGCCGGACGCACCGTGCAGACCACCCTGACCATCGGTGTGGCGGGCATCAACGAAACCACCGTCAAGGCGCAGGAAGTGATCGACCGCGCCCACCGCTGCGCCGACGAGCTGAAGGACGGCAACGCCGTGAAGCTGTACAGCCCGGCCGACGAGCTCGCCGCCGCCGCCAGCCGAGGCAACATGCTCGCCATGCTCCAGCATGCCCTGGAGACCAACGCCTTCCGCCTGCTGTTCCAGCCGATCATCAGCCTGCGTGGCGACAGCAACGAGTACTACGAAGTGCTGCTGCGCCTGCTCAACGCCCAAGGCGAAGAGGTGCCGCCGGCTGAATTCCTCGGCGCCGCGCGGGACGCTGGCCTGGGGGAAAAGATCGATCGCTGGGTGATCCTCAATTCCATCAAGCTGCTCGCCGACCATCGCGCCAAGGGCCACAACACCTGCCTGTTCATCCACCTGTCGAGCGCCAGCCTGCAGGACCAGACCCTGCTGCCCTGGCTCAGCGTGGCGCTCAAGGCCGCGCGACTGCCGTCCGACGCCCTGGCGTTCCAGATCAACGAGCCGGATGCCATCGCCTACCTCAAGCAGGCCAAGGCGCTCACCCAGGGGCTGACCGAGCTGCACTGCAAGGTCGCCCTGAGCCAGTTCGGCTGCGCCCTCAACCCGTTCAACACGCTGAAGCACCTGAGCGTCGACTTCGTGAAGGTCGACGGCTCGTTCTCCCAGGACCTGGCCTCGGCGGAGAGCCAGGAAGCCCTCAAGACCCTGCTGGCCAGCCTGCACGCCCAGGCCAAGCTGACCATCGTGCCCTTCGTGGAGAGCGCCAGCGTGCTGGCCACCCTGTGGCAGGCCGGGGTCAACTACATCCAGGGCTACTACCTGCAGGGCCCGAGCCAGTCGATGGACTACGACTTCTCGGCCGGCGACGAATAAGGCTGGAGGCTGGAGGCTGGAGGCTGGAGGCTGGAGGCTGGAGGCTGGAGGCTGGAGGCTGGACAGGGCTCTGGCCATGCACCTTCTACGTCAAGCCTTTTTTCGCGGCCATGGAACTGGGCGTCCCCTCCGATCCTACAAACGCAGCCTAGATGCCGACCTGTAGGAGCGCGCCATGCGCGCGATCACCGGCAACGCCAAAGCATCGCCAGCAAGCTGGCTCCTACAACAGCGGACGAGTAGCCCGGATGAAATCCGGGTTACGTGGCTTGTTTATTGGGTCCCCACGTTCGCGGGGATGACGGTGGAGAACGAGGCTTCCACGTAGGGTGCGCCGTGCGCACCGATCCAGGATCAACACCTACATTTCCGGCGAACCACCCTGCCCGCCCCAGGGTAAACGGTGCGCACGGCGCACCCTACAAAAGCTTTTTCGTCCGGCCTTCCAGCCTCCAGCGCTCTTATCGGCCTTTCCGTAGGATGGGTGACAACCCATCACCAACCCAGGCACCGAGCCAGGAAACAGACACGAAAAAGCCGCCCGTAGGCGGCTTTTTCGTTCTTGGCCGTGTTCAGGCCTGCCCGTCGCGATCCCGATAGCCGAGCAGATAGAGAATGCCATCCAACCCCAGGGTGGAGATCGCCTGCTTGGCCGACTGCTTGACCAGCGGCTTGGCGCGGAAGGCCACGCCGAGGCCGGCCAGGCCGAGCATCGGCAGGTCGTTGGCGCCGTCGCCGACGGCGATGGTCTGCTCCAGTTGCAGGCCCTCCTTCGCCGCCAGTTCGCGCAGCAGGTCGGCCTTGCGCTGGGCGTCGACGATCGGCTCGACGGCCACGCCGGTGACCTTGCCATCGACGATCTGCAACTCGTTGGCGAACACGTAGTCGATGCCCAGCCGGGCCTGCAACTGCCTGGCGAAATAGGTGAAGCCGCCGGACAGGATGGCGGTCTTGTAGCCGAGGCGATTGAGTTCGGCGAACAATGTTTCGGCGCCTTCGGTCAGGCGCAGCGAGGCGCCGATATCCTCGAGCACATCCTCGGACAGCCCCTTGAGCAGCGCCAGGCGCTCCTTGAAGCTGGCCCGGAAGTCCAGTTCGCCGCGCATCGCCCGCTCGGTGATCTCAGCGACCTGCTCGCCGACGCCGGCGGCCTTGGCCAGCTCGTCGATCACCTCGGCCTCGATCAGCGTCGAGTCCATGTCGAACACCGCCAGCCGGCGATTGCGGCGGAACACCGTATCCTGCTGGAAGGCGATGTCGACGTTGAGCTCCTGCGCCACGCTGAGGAACTCGGCACGCAGCGCCACCGGATCGGCCGGCTCGCCGCGCACGGAGAACTCGATGCAGCCCTTGCTCAGCTCGGCCGGGGTGTCCAGCGGCATGCGTCCGGACAGGCGGTCGATATGGTCGATGTTCAGGCCGTACTTGGCGGTGATCGAACTGACCCGCTGCAACTGCTCGGCGGTCACCTTGCGGGTCAGCAGGGTGACGATGTGCCGGGGCTTGCCCTGGCCACCCACCCATTGCTGGTAGTCGGACTCGGAAACCGGGGTGAAACGCACCTGCTGGTCGAGCTTATAGGCGGTGAACAGCACGTCCTTGAGCACCGAGGACGCCTGCTCGGTATCGGGAATCTCCACCAGGATGCCGAACGACAGGGTGTCGTGGATCACCGCCTGGCCGATGTCGAGGATATTCACCCCGCCCTGCGCAAGGACGCCGGTGATGGCGGCAGTCAGCCCCGGGCGGTCCTCGCCGGTGATATTGATCAGAACGATTTCGCGCAAGGCGCAACCCTCGCTGTGTAAAAGGCGCACATTCTACCCGCTTTCCCCGCCGCACGGGCACGCCCGCCGCTTTGCCGGCCACAGGTCGCTCGTTATACTGCGCGGCAACTCCATTCCAGAAGAACCGCGCTCTGTGAACCGGCCAGCGCCCGTCAAGCCCGACAATTTCTTCCTGCTGATCTTCCATGCCCTGCGCCAGCGGCGCGTGCCGATCGCACTGCGCATCGCCAGCCACAGCTTGCTGCTGGTGGCGTTGGCATTGCTGATCTACGCCCTGGTCATGGGCTTGCAGTTCAAGCAGGCCATGCAGCAGCAGGCCGACGCCCTGGGCCAGGCGCTCACCGCCCAGACCGCGGCCTCGGCCACCGAGCTACTGGTGTCCAACGACATCCTCAGCCTCAACGTGCTGCTCAACAACCTGGCGAAGAACCCGCTGGTGGCCCACGCGGCGATCTACAGCGTGGACAACCGCATCCTCGCCGAGGCCGGCTCGCGGCCGAAGCAGAACATGCTCGGCGAGTCCGATGGCCTGTTCTCGACACCGATCACCTTCCAGGAGGTAATCGCCGGCCACCTGCGCATCAGCCTGGACATGCAGCAGTTCCAGCAGCCGATGACCATCAGCCTGCAGAGCATGGGCCTGCTCAGCCTGATCCTGCTGGCCCTGACCCTGTCGCTCAGCCTGCGCCTCGGCCGCCACCTGTCCACTCCGCTGCTGCAATTGCGCCTGTGGCTGCGCGACCCGGACGATCCGGCCCCCGCCGCCGGCCGCCAGGACGAGATCGGCGACCTGGCCCGCCAGCTCCAGGCACGCCTGGTGCCGGAGAAGCCCGTTCCCGTGGAGCCCGAGCCGCTGCCGGACGACGAAGACCTCATCGAGGACGACGACCCGGATTTTCTCGCCGAGGAACACGAGGCTCCCGAAGAGACCTTCGAGGTCCGCGATCTCGCCGATCCCTCCTTCGACAGCGAGGAGACCGACGCGGACGACTACGCGCCACCGAGCCGGCGCACCAGCATCGATGAGGACGACCCGTTCGCCGACCTGAGCGAACCGCTGCTCGACGACGAGCCGCAGGCCGCCCCGGCGCCTGCCGCAACGAGCGAGCCGCAGTACAGCGCGGTGCTGGCCATCCAGCTCGGCGCCCAGGAACAACTGCGCCGCCTGCCGCGCACGCGCCTGATGGACCTGTTGCAGCGCTATCGGGACTGCCTGGACCAGGCCGCGACCCTGTACAAGGCCGACCTGCACACCCTCAACGACGGCAGCAGCCTGATGCTGTTCCATAGCCAGACAAGCGGCGAAGACTACCTGACCCACGCGGTGTGCTGCGGCGAGCTGATGCGCGCCCTCGGCCACGCCCTGCAGGTGGAGGTCGCCGACAGCGGCATCACCCTGCAACTGCAACTCGGCCTGACCCAGGGCGACGACCTCAAGGGCCTCAGCCAGGGCGACCTGCTGCTCGACGACATCACCCAGGACGCCCTGGCCCTCTCGCAGCACAGCCGCAACCTGCTGCTGGTCGAGCGCAGCGTCGGCGACGACGAGCTGCTGCGCCAGCGCGCACGTATCCGCGGCATCGCCAGCCCGGAAGGCGCCTGCTGCGTCGAGCGCCTGCTGGAACCCTACCCTTCCCTGCTGGAGCGCCAGCTCACGCGCATGCACGAAAGCCGGGCGCACTGATCGCGGCCATGGGACTGGGCGTCCCCGCCGATCCTACCTCGATGCCGACCCGTAGGAGCGCGCCATGCGCGCGATTCGCTGCCGCGTAGGGGGATGACGACCGGAGAAGAGGCTTCCACGTAGGGTGCGCCGTGCGCACCGATCCGGGGCCAACACCTACGTTTCCGGTGAAACACGCTGCTGGCGCCAGGGTCAACGGTGCGCGCACCCTACAAAAGCCGGACCGCCTTTTCGTCCAGCCTTCCAGCCTCCAGCGCTCTTATCGACTTTCGGAACGGCCACAAAAAAGCCCGCAACCAGTGCGGGCTTTTTGCTATCGAGGCGGCTATGCGGTCAGAAGCGGAACACTTCCACATCGGTGCGCACCGGCGCGGCCATCGGGATCTTTGGCTCTTCCGCCGGCTCGCGAGCCTTCTGGGGCTTGCTGGCGGCCGGTTTGCGCGGGGTCTCGGCGACCGGCGGCTCCTTGAGCAACGGCTGCACGGTGGTGGCCATCTGCTCGGCCAGGCGTTGCAGCACCAGGCTCTGGGCACGCACCTGGTCGGCCGAGGTGCCGAGGTGTTCTTCCTGCAAGCGGATCAGGTGGCTGTCACGCAGTTGCCCCTGCTTGTCCAGCAGGCGCCATTCGGCTTCCAGCACCGCCGGCTGCTGTGGGCCGGAATCCAGGCGGCTGATGTTCAGCAATACCTGCACGTCCGGGGTAAAACCCGAAGCGGCCGGCGCCAGCACCAGGCGCTGGGTGTCCAGGCGCCAGGCGAGCTGGCGTACCAGCACCTGGTCGATGTCCGCGCTCAGGCTACCGGCCCAGCGCCCGGTGCTGGACGGCAGCAGGCTGCCATCCGGTTGGCGTTGCAGGAGGGTTTCGCGTTGCAGGTAGTCGGCCACCGTCACCGGGCCGAGAAGGACCGCCGGCCCGTTCTTCTGCGCGGGAACGCCTGGGTTGCCGCTGTCCAGCTTGTACAGCGGCACGGGCTGGAAGCTGACACAGCCCGACAGACCGAGCACGCCGGTCAGCAGCAGGAGCAGGGGGATACGCAATGCACTCATGTCTCTCATCTCAAACGGCCAGCATGACCGGCCGGGGGCAAACGGCGCCGGGGACGCTCAGGCAGGTGTGTATCATCCGTGAAACTGCGGCGCGACTCCAGCCCAAAAGCTCCGGAGCCGCGCCCTGGTTTCACTCCACCCGCAAGCCTTCGACCCGCTGGAAGCCCCGTGGCAGCTTGTTGCCACGCCGTCCGCGTTCGCCCTTGTAGTGTTCCAGATCCTCGGGCTTGAGCGACAAGGTACGCTTGCCGGACTGCAGGACCAGGGTCGCGCCGTTCGGCAATACTGCCAGATCGGTCAGGTATTCCTCGCGGCTGGCGACCCGATCGCCGGGGATGCCGATGATCTTGTTGCCCTTGCCCTTGGCCAGTTGCGGCAGGTCGCGCACCGGGAACAGCAGCAGCCGGCCTTCGGTGGTGACCGCCGCCAGCCAGTCCTCTTCCAGGCTGGCGAGCGGCTTGGGCGCTACCACCCGGGCGCCGGCCGGCAGGCTGAGCAGGGCCTTGCCGGCCTTGTTCTTGGCCTGCAGGTCGTCGCCCTTGACCACGAAGCCGTAGCCGGCGTCCGAGGCGATCACGTAGAGCGCCGTGTCGTCGGGCAGCAGCACGCATTCGAAGCTGGCGCCCGGCGGCGGGGTCAGGCGGCCGGTGAGCGGCTCGCCCTGGCCACGCGCCGACGGCAGCGAGTGGGCCGCCAGGGAGTAGCTGCGCCCGGTCGAGTCGATGAAGACCGCGTACTGGTTGGAACGCCCCGGCGCGGCGGCCTTGAAGCTGTCGCCGGCCTTGTAGGAAAGGCCTTCGGCATCGATGTCGTGGCCCTTGGCGCACCGCACCCAGCCTTTCTCGGAGAGCACCACGGTGACCGGCTCGGTGGGCATCAGCTCGGTTTCCGACAGGGCGCGCGCCTCGGCGCGGGCGACGATCGGCGAGCGGCGGTCGTCGCCGTACTTCTCGGCGTCCTCGAGGATTTCCTTGCGCACCAGCTTCTTCAGCTTGGCTTCGCTGCCGAGCAGGGCGAGCAGTTTCTCGCGCTCCTTGGCCAGTTCGTCCTGCTCGCCACGGATCTTCATTTCTTCCAGGCGGGCCAGTTGGCGCAGGCGGGTGTCGAGGATGTAGTCGGCCTGGATGTCGGTCAGGCCGAAACGCTCCATCAGCACCGGCTTGGGATGATCCTCGGTACGGATGATTCGGATCACCTCGTCGAGGTTGAGGAAGGCGATCAACAGGCCTTCCAACAGGTGCAGGCGCTTCTCCACCTTGTCCAGGCGGAATTGCAGGCGGCGGCGCACGGTGCGCACGCGGTAGGTCAGCCACTCCGTGAGCAGGGTGCGCAGGTCCTTGACCTGCGGCTTGCCGTCCAGGCCGATGACGTTGAGGTTGACCCGGTAGCTGGATTCCAGCTCGGTGGTGGCGAACAGGTGCTGCATCAGTTCGTCGGCGTCCACGCGGTTGGAGCGCGGGATGATGACGATGCGGCAGGGGTTCTCGTGGTCCGACTCGTCGCGCAGGTCGGCGACCATCGGCAGCTTCTTGGCCTGCATCTGCGCGGCGATCTGTTCCAGCACCTTGGCGCCGGAAACCTGGTGCGGCAGCGCGGTGACCACGATGTCGCCATCCTCGACGCGATACACGGCGCGCATGCGCACCGAGCCACGGCCGGTCTCGTAGATCCTCTGCAGGTCGGCGCGCGGCGTGACGATTTCCGCCTCGGTGGGGAAGTCCGGGCCAGGAATGTGCTCGCACAGTTGCTCGACCGTGGCGCCCGGCTCGTCGAGCAGACGCACGCAGGCGGTGGCGACCTCGCGCAGGTTGTGCGGCGGCACGTCGGTGGCCATGCCCACGGCGATGCCGGTGGTGCCGTTGAGCAGCAGGTTGGGCAGCCGCGCCGGCAGGGTCGCCGGCTCGTCGAGGGTGCCGTCGAAGTTCGGCACCCAGTCCACGGTGCCCTGGCCCAGTTCGGACAGCAGCACCTCGGAATAGCGCGACAGCCGCGCCTCGGTGTAGCGCATGGCGGCGAACGACTTGGGATCGTCCGGCGCACCCCAGTTGCCCTGGCCGTCGACCAGGGTGTAGCGGTAGCTGAACGGCTGGGCCATCAGCACCATGGCCTCGTAGCAGGCCGAGTCGCCGTGCGGGTGGAACTTGCCGAGCACGTCGCCGACGGTACGCGCCGACTTCTTGTGCTTGGCGTCGGCATCCAGGCCCAGTTCGCTCATGGCGTAGACGATACGCCGCTGCACGGGCTTGAGACCGTCGCCGATATGCGGCAGGGCGCGGTCCATGATCACGTACATGGAGTAGTTGAGATAAGCCTGCTCGGTGAAATCGGCGAGGGAGCGACGCTCCACGCCTTCCAGGCTCAGGTCGAGGGATTCGCTCATGCGGGCCTCATCGTACGGTGGATTGGCGCAGCACCAGGGTGCCGTCGCGCTGGGTGAATTCGAGTTGGCGCAATGCGCTCATGCCGAGCAGCACTTCGTCGCCTTCCATGCCCGGGGTGATCAGCGCGGCGACGTCGCGCAGTTCGATGTCGCCGAGGTTCAGCGTGCCCAGGCGGGTGCGGTGGGCGGTCACCGTGCCGTTGGCGGTGCGCACCTGCACCGGTGCGCCGGGCTGCAGGCCCAGCCGCTCGGCCAGGCCGGCGGGCACGGCCACGGCGGTAGCGCCGGTGTCGAGCAGGAAGGTCACCACCTGGCCATTAATCTGGCCATCGAGCAGGTAGTGCCCGCCACGGCTGCTGGCCAGGCGTACTTCTATGTAGCCGTCGCCATGCAGCGACTGCGGCTGGCGATTGGGATGCTCGCGGCGCTCTTCCCAGACGCCGAAGTAATGCGTGGCCAACAGCAGGCCGGCACCCCAGGCGAGCACCAGCATGACCCGTCCGGCACGCCGCCCGGCGGTCTGCTCGCTCACTTGGCGCTCCAGCCGCCGCTCGGTGCGGCGAAACGCCAGACGATCGGCCGCTGCTCGCCGTCGTTGCGCGCGACGCTGCCGTTGTCCAGGCCGATCCAGGCGCCCTTCTCGTCGATCACCAGGCCCTCGGCCAGGCCGAACGTCTGCATGCCATAGCGGCGCGGCTCCTGCAGCGCCTCCCCGGCGAACGACCAGCAGCGCTCGACCTCGCCGTTGCCCGGATTGCGGCGGCAGACGCGGTAAGCCTGGCGCTCCAGGGTGAACAGGTGGCCGGCGAAGAACGTCAGGTCGGAGAAATCGCGTGGCTGCGCCGGCACATCCAACTGGGGAGGCGCCACCTGGCTGCCGCCTTCGCTGAACAGCACGCAGCCGCCGGCGCAGGTCCATTTGGTCTGTTCCCGGTGCAGCACCAGCAGACCACGGCGCTCGCGCTCGGCGGCCAGCCACAGGCGGCTGCCTTCCGGGTTGACGGAGATACCTTCGAGCAGCGCATTGAAACGCAGCAGCATGCCGCTGGCACGGGCCTGGCGGACCATCCCCGACGGTAGCGCCAGCCATTCGCCGCCGGTCGCCGCCGGCGGCAGCCTGAGCACCGAGACATGCGCCTCGCTGACCAGGTAGCGGTTACCTTCGGCGTCGCAGGCGAGCCCCTCGAAATCCAGCTCGCCGCCGCGCACCTGGCTGGCCAGCCAGCTCCGCGTGCGCAGTCCCCAGGGCAGGCCGCTGTCAGTCACAGGCGGCGCCTCGAAGGTCTCGGCCTCGGCCAGCAGCAGGTTGTCGGCCGGAGTCAGCCGGTACAAACGGTCATCCTCGCGGTCGGACACCGCCCACAGCGCGTCGCTGCACCAGGCCAGGCCGGACAGGTTGCCGACGGCCATGCCCTCGACAGGGTACTCGGCCTGCAACTTGAGTTCCTCGGGTTGCGCGGGCTGCTCCTGGGCGAAGGCCGGCAGGCCGGCCAGCAGCAGCGCGGCGAGCCAGGCACGGGTCAAGCGAGCACCTCGGCCAGGTCGCCCTTGGTCTCCAGCCAGGACTTGCGGTCGCTGGCGCGCTTCTTGGCCAGCAGCATGTCCATGATTTCCCGGGTCAGTTCGAAATCCTCGAGAGTGAGCTGCACCAGGCGACGGGTATTCGGGTCCATGGTGGTTTCGCGCAACTGCGGCGGGTTCATCTCGCCGAGGCCCTTGAAGCGGGTGACCTGCGGCTTGCCACGGCGCTTCTCGGCGACGAGGCGTTCGAGGATACCGTCGCGCTCGGCCTCGTCGAGGGCATAGAACACGTCCTTGCCGAGGTCGATGCGGAACAGCGGCGGCATGGCGACGTAGACGTGGCCGGCCTCCACCAGCGGGCGGAAGTGGCGGACGAACAGGGCGCAGAGCAGCGTGGCGATGTGCAGGCCGTCGGAGTCGGCATCGGCGAGGATGCAGATCTTGCCGTAGCGCAGTTGCGACAGGTCGCTCGAGCCGGGGTCGATGCCGATGGCCACGGCGATGTCGTGCACTTCCTGGCTGGCCAGCACTTCGCTGCCGTCCACTTCCCAGGTGTTCAGGATCTTGCCGCGCAACGGCATGATCGCCTGGAACTCCTTGTCGCGCGCCTGCTTGGCCGAACCGCCGGCGGAGTCGCCCTCGACCAGGAACAGCTCGGCGCGCGCCGGGTCCTGCCCGGCGCAGTCGGCCAGCTTGCCGGGCAGTGCCGGGCCCTGGGTGATCTTCTTGCGCTCGACTTTCTTGCCGGCCTTGAGGCGACGACCGGCGTTGCTGATGGCCAGCTCGGCCAGTTGCAGGCCCATGTCCGGATGCTGGTTGAGCCACAGGCTGAAGGCGTCCTTGACGACGCCGGACACGAATGCCGCCGCCTCGCGGGACGACAGGCGCTCCTTGGTCTGCCCGGAGAACTGCGGCTCCTGCAGCTTCATCGAGAGCACGAAGGCGATGCGTTCCCAGACGTCCTCCGGCGCCAGCTTGACGCCGCGCGGCAACAGGTTGCGGAACTCGCAGAACTCGCGCATGGCGTCGAGCAGGCCCTGGCGCAGGCCGTTGACGTGGGTGCCGCCCTGGGCAGTGGGAATCAGGTTGACGTAGCTTTCCTGCAGGGATTCGCCGCCTTCCGGCAGCCACAGCAGCGCCCAGTCGACCGCCTCGGTGTTGCCGGCCAGGCTGCCGGTGAACGGCTCGTCGGGCAGGCGGGCGAATTCGCGCACGGCGTCGACCAGGTAGGAGCGCAGGCCATCCTCGTAGAACCACTCGATGCGCTCGCCACTGCCCTTGTCCTCGAAGCTCACCGCCAGGCCCGGGCAGAGCACCGCCTTGGCCTTGAGCACGTGCTTGAGGCGGCTGACCGAGAACTTCGGCGAGTCGAAGTACTTGCCGTCCGGCCAGAAGCGCACGCTGGTGCCGGTATTGCGCCGGCCGACCGTACCGACCACTTCCAGGTCGGTGGACTTGTAGCCGTCGGCGAAGGTCATGCGGTACTCGCTGCCGTCGCGCTTGACGCGCACTTCCACCTGGGTGGACAGGGCGTTGACCACCGAGATGCCGACGCCGTGCAGGCCGCCGGAGAACTGGTAGTTCTTGTTGGAGAACTTGCCGCCGGCGTGCAGCTTGGTGAGGATCAGTTCGACGCCGGGAATGCCTTCTTCCGGGTGGATGTCCACCGGCATGCCGCGGCCGTCGTCGAGCACTTCCAGCGAGTTGTCCGCGTGAAGGATCACCTGCACCGACCTGGCGTGGCCGGCCAACGCCTCGTCGACGCTGTTGTCGATGACTTCCTGGGCCAGGTGGTTCGGCCGGGTGGTGTCGGTGTACATGCCCGGGCGCTTGCGCACCGGGTCGAGGCCGGAGAGGACTTCAATGGCATCCGCGTTGTAAGTGGCCATAGCGCTCCGTTCAGTCGAAGGTGGAAAAGTCGATGTCACGCCACTCCACGGCCGGCACGCCGACGAACGCCAGCAGCGCCGGCAGGTGGGCGGCGAAGTTCTGGAAACCGTGGTCGCCACCGGCCTCGATGCGCAGCGCGCAGGCCCGGTAGAAGTCCTGGGCATGGCGATAGTCGAGGGTCTCGTCGGCGGTCTGCAGCCACACCTGGTAGCGTGTCGGGTCCCGTGGTGGCAGCACCTCGAGCTCGGCGAGGGCGGCGACGTGGTCTTCGGTCAGTTCCCAGGTCTCCCCGGTGTAGTAGTTGGTCTGCGGGCCGAGGTGGCCGTCGAACAGCCTATGCGGGTTGACCGCCGGGTTGATCAGCAGGGCCTTGAGACCATGCTTCTCGGCCAGGTGGGTGGCGTAGTAACCGCCCAGGGAACTGCCGACCAGCACCGGCCGGCCGAGCTCGCCGATCGCCGCTTCCAACTGGGCGATGGCCTGGCGGGGCTGGTGGTGCAGGGCCGGGACGCGCAGTCCGTCACTCCGCCCCAGGCGCTGCATCAGCGCAGCGAGCTGGCTGGCCTTGCGCGAGGTCGGCGAACTGTTCAGTCCGTGGATATAGAGGATGCTGGGAATCATGGGGCGGCAGGCTACAGGCTACAGGCTACAGGCTGCAAGCCAGCCCGGCTGCGGGGACGTCGTCCCTGTGACCTGGCGCAGGCTGGCGGGGTTTCCTCGGCCCGGTCGTCACCTTGGGATCCGCTCCCTCACCCCGGCCCTCTCCCGGAGGGAGAGGAAGTTCGAGCGCCGCTGTCTGCCTCAGCCCACCACACCGGCAAACAGGCCTTCGCTACCGCTCAATAGCCCTTGACGCTGTAGTTGATCTCGAAATCGATGCCGATGACCCGCGACACACCGGTGTCGATGCGCCCGTCGGCATGCAGGCGCAGCCAGCGATAGCCGGGGGCCTCGCTGCCGACCTTGAACTCCTCGCTGCCGGGAGCGAACTGCACGCAGGTGGATGGCGAGGCGAGCAGGCGCACGCCGTTGCGCTGGCGATCGAAATCCTGGTGCACGTGCCCCCAGAGCAGCGCGCGGACCTGCGGGAAGCGATCGGTCACGGCGAACAGCGCATCGGCGTTGCGCAGGCCGATCGGGTCCATCCAGGCGCAGCCGATGGAGACCGGATGATGGTGGAAGCAGATCAGGTGGTGACGGTCGGGCGCCTCGCCGAGGGCCCGTTCGAGCAGTTGCAACTGGCTGTCGTCGAAGTGGCCGAGCACCGCGCCGGGTACCGCCGAGTCGAGCAGGACGATACGCCAGGCACCGATGTCGACCACCGGATCGAGGCGGTCGTTGCCGTTACAGACCTCGCGCATGATCTCGATTTCGTCGTGGTTGCCGGGCGTCCAGCGCGCCGGCGCGTCGAGGGTCGAGATCAACTCCTCGAAGCGCTGGTAGGAAGCTGGCGTGCCGTCCTGGGACAGGTCGCCGGTGGCGAGGATCAGGTCGATGTGCGGCTGTTCCTCGCGCACCTTGTCGATCACCAGTCGCAGGCTGTCTTCGGTCGCCAGGCCAAGCAGCTTGCCATCCGCCTCGGCGAACAAATGGCTGTCGGTAAGCTGCACCAGCAGCACCGAGGAATCGGCGGAGGAATGCGGCGGGCTCGGCAAGGCAACGACTCCCTTTGGATGCCGGAGAATTCGGACGATCTCAGACGATTATGGTGGCTGCCCGGACACAGTGAAAGCCAAGTTCTAGACCCAGATCACAGAGTGGCAGCTTTCTGCGCGGTCAGAGCAAGGGCTCCAGTTCATGCCCGCAGGCCAGGCAATGACTCAGCCACTCGCCGAGAAACAGGTTGAGCTGGGTCTTCTCGTCCGGCTGGTGCATGGCCGCATTGGGATAGGGATAGATGCTGCGGAAGCGCCGCGCGTTCTCGGCGCAGATCACCTCGGCCATGCGTGCATCGTGGTAGACCCGCACCTCCAGGCGCGGCACGGGTAGCCAGGGCAGGCTGTGCTCCTGGGTGACCTGCAGGGTGGTGGTGTAGGGACAGGCCTCGATCACGTCCAGGGCCAGTACGCCGAGCAGCCGCTCGCCCTGGCTGAGCGCCACGCGCCGCGAGCTGCGCTCGACGCGCATGGCCGGCAGCAGGCGCATCAACCGCGCATAGTTGGCCTCGCAGGCGGCTTGCAGGCCAGCCAGGTCGACCCGATAGCGCTCGCGCAGCAGGACTACACCCATAATCCCCGGACCTCGGCGCGATTGAGCGCCAGCCATTGCAGGGCGATGATGCTCGCCGCATTGTTGATCAATCCGTCCTTGACCGCCTGGAGGGCATCTTCCAGTGGCCAGACATGGACCCGGATATCCTCGCCCTCCTCGGCCAGGCCGTGCACGCCGCCGGCGCCCTCGCTGTCGCAGCGGCCGACGAACAGGTGGACCAGTTCGTCGCTGCCGCCCGGCGACGGGAAGTACTGGGTGATCGGCCACAGCGCGCCGAGCTCCAGCCCGGCCTCTTCCTGCGCTTCGCGACGGGCGACCTCCTCGGGCTGTTCGTCGGTATCGATCAGCCCGGCGACCAGTTCCAGCAGCCAGGGATTCGACGCCTTGTTCATGGCGCCGACGCGGAACTGCTCGATCAGCACCACGCAATCGCGCTGCGGATCGTAAGGCAGCACGCAGACCGCATCGTGGCGCACGAACAGTTCGCGGCTGATGGTCGGCCCCATGCCGCCGGCGAACTGGCGGTGCCGCAGCTCCACCCGGTCGAGCCGGTAGAAGCCCTGGAAGCACGCTTCCCGCTTGAGGACTTCCACCGCCTCGGCATCTGGTTTGAAGGTTTCGCTCATCGTTTCCCCCACTGTCGGCCCGATCGCTCCGGGCCTCGACTTCCCGCCATCCTAGCGCGCCCCCGGTCCGGGTGCAGCCCCTTTCCAGCGCCCTCTCAGGCTGCCAGGATAGATGGCTGTGCCGCCCGCGCCGAACTCCCCGCGCCGCCGGCAGTCGAAGCCCTGTCCCATCTTTCCGCCAAGGATGTCCATGCGCCCGCTCCACTACTCCCTGCTCTGCGCCCTGCTCCTGCTGGGCGGCTGCCAATCCCTGATGCAACCCCCTCTGCTGGAAGCCCGACGCATCGCCTGGGAACACACCCCGGACGGCTGCCAGGGCGAGCGGTGCCCGCTGGTCAACATCGATACCCTGGAATTCGCCGGGCAACCGCAGCTCAACGCGCTGATCGAGCGCCAGTTGCTGGAGATGACCGCCGACGCCCCCGGCGCGCCGCTGCCGGCATCGCTGCAAGCCTACGAACGCAACTTCCTCGCCGAGGCACGCCCCGGCTGGGTCAGCTACCTGCAGGCCAAGATACGCGACCAGCATGACGGATTGCTGGTCCTCGAACTGTCCAGCTACCTGGCGACCGGCGGTGCCCACGGCATGCCGGGGCGGCGCTTCATCAACTACGACCGTGAACTGGAGAAGCCGCTGAGCCTGCGCGACATGCTGCTACCCGGCCAGGAAGAGGCGTTCTGGAAGCTGGCCGAACAGGCGCACCGCCGCTGGCTGGCCGCCGGGCAGCTCGACGGGGATGCCGACTACCTTCAGACCTGGCCGTTCCAGAAGACCGAGAACATCGCCCTGACCCGTGGCGCGCTGCTGCTCAAGTACGACGTCTACACCCTGGCGCCCTACTCCAGCGGCCATCCCGAGCTGACGATTCCCTATGCGCAGCTCGACGGCGTGTTCAAGCCGCAGTACATCCCCAGGCGCGGCTGAACCCCCACGTAGCCCGGATTGCATCCGGGCTACGGTTAATCCACCACGCGAGCCGCAACAGCCGCCGCGGAACGCCCGAGTACGAACTGCAGGCCGCCGGCCAGCAGCAACGCCGGCAGGCTGGCGCCGATCTGCGGGGCGAAGTGCGCCAGCAGGTGGTACAGCAGCACGCCGCATCCCCAGGCCAGCAGAGTGTCCCAGCGCAGCGCCTGGCGCGGAGCGAGGTCCACGCGGCGACGGCGCAGGACGAAATGATCGACCAGCACCACGCCGAACAACGGGGCGAACACCGAGCCGATCAACAGCAGGAAGTTCTGGTACTCGGCCAGCGGCGCCAGCCCGGCGATCACCGTGCACAGCAGGCCGATGGCCAGGGCTAGGTGCTCGACCCTGAGCGGCGCGAGGATGGCCACCGAGACCGCCGCCGAGTGGATGTCGGCGAAGGCGTTCTCCGACTCGTCGAGCAGGATCAGCAGCAGCGGAATGCCCAGCCCGGCGCCGGCCAGCGCCAGCAGCAAGGCGTTGGCTTCGGCGCTGCTCGTGGCGAACGCCAGGGTATAGGCCACGCCCAGGCTCATCAGCCAGACGTTGCCGAGGAAGAAACCGATGGCGGTGCCGGCGAACACTCCGCCGGGACGCTTGCCGAAGCGCGAGTAGTCGGCGATCAGCGGCAGCCAGGACAGCGGCATGGCGATGGCGATGTCGAAACCCAGGGCGAACGGCAGCGAGCCGTCGCCACGACTGGCCCACAGCGCGGCGAGGTCGGCGCGGGCGAACAGGTTCCAGGTCAGCCAGGCGCAGGCGCCGAGCAGCAGCCAGATGCCCCACTTGCGCAGCACGCGGCGCACGAAGGTCAGCGGACCGGCCACCGCCAGGAAGGTCGCCAGGGCGCCGAAGAACAGCGTCCACAGCAGCGGGTTGGTCAGCGCGCTGTCCGCGCCGAAGGCCCTGCCGGCCAGCAGGCTGGCGGCATCGCGCATGACGATGATCTCGAAGGCGCCCCAACCGACCAGTTGCAGCAGGTTGAGCACCGCCGGCAGCGTCGCGCCGCGCGAACCGAGGCTGAGCCTGAGCGCGGCCATCGAGGCCAGGCCAGTGTCGGTGCCGATCACCGCCACCGCGCCGAGCAGCAGCACGCCGACCAGGGTGCCGGCGAGGATCGCCGTCAGCGCCCCGGCCATGCCCAGTCCCGGCGCCAGCAGCGCGCCGAGTTGCAGCACCATCAGGCCGATGCCGAGGGAGAACCACAGGGAGAACAGGTCGCGCGCGCCGAACTGTCGGCGATCGGCGGGTACGGCGAGATCGGGAACGTAGGGGCTGGGAGTGGTCACGATGTGGGCATCTCGCGAAAAGGTTCGTTGGATCGGGGATGGTCCGCAAAGCCGTCATCCCCGCGCACGCGGAGGTCCAGCTTGATTGGAGACGTTCCAGACTTGGCCCGCCCCGTCGTCCCCGCGAACGCGGGAACGACGGAGGGAAGCCCTCGTGTCACACCTGCTTGTAGATCACCGAACCCTCGTCCCTGAAGCGCCCGGCCTGCTCCTTGAAGCCTGCCTCGATGGCCTTCTGTTCGTCGGTCAGGCCGTTGTCCTTGGCGTAGTCACGGACTTCCTGGGTGATCTTCATCGAGCAGAACTTCGGCCCGCACATGGAGCAGAAGTGCGCCACCTTGGCCGAGTCCTTCGGCAGGGTCTCGTCGTGGAAGCTGCGCGCGGTGTCCGGGTCGAGGCCGAGGTTGAACTGGTCTTCCCAACGGAACTCGAAGCGCGCCTTGGACAGCGCGTTGTCGCGGATCTGCGCGCCGGGATGCCCCTTGGCCAGGTCGGCGGCGTGGGCGGCGATCTTGTAGGTGATGATGCCGGTCTTCACGTCGTCCTTGTTGGGCAGGCCGAGGTGCTCCTTGGGCGTCACGTAGCAGAGCATGGCGCAGCCGAACCAGCCGATCATCGCCGCGCCGATGCCCGAGGTGATGTGGTCGTAGCCGGGGGCGATGTCGGTGGTCAGCGGGCCGAGGGTGTAGAACGGCGCCTCGTCGCAGCATTCGAGCTGCTTGTCCATGTTCTCCTTGATCAACTGCATCGGCACGTGGCCGGGGCCTTCGATCATGGTCTGCACGTCGTGCTTCCAGGCGATCTTGGTCAGTTCGCCAAGGGTTTCCAGCTCGCCGAACTGCGCGGCGTCGTTGGCGTCGGCGATGGAGCCCGGACGCAGGCCGTCGCCCAGCGAGAAGCTGACGTCGTAGGCCTTCATGATTTCGCAGATTTCCTCGAAGTGGGTGTAGAGGAAATTCTCCTTGTGGTGCGCCAGGCACCACTTGGCCATGATCGAACCGCCGCGCGAGACGATGCCGGTGACCCGCTTGGCGGTCAGCGGCACGTAGCGCAGCAGCACGCCGGCGTGGATGGTGAAGTAGTCCACGCCTTGCTCGGCCTGCTCGATCAGGGTGTCGCGGAACAGCTCCCAGTTGAGGTCCTCGGCGATACCGCCGACCTTCTCCAGCGCCTGGTAGATCGGCACCGTGCCGACCGGCACCGGCGAGTTGCGGATGATCCACTCGCGGGTCTCGTGGATGTGCTTGCCGGTGGACAGGTCCATGATGGTGTCGGCGCCCCAGCGGATGCCCCAGGTCAGCTTGGCCACTTCTTCCTCGATGGACGAGCCGAGCGCCGAGTTGCCGATGTTGCCGTTGATCTTCACCAGGAAGTTGCGGCCGATGATCATCGGCTCCAGCTCCACGTGGTTGATGTTGGCGGGGATGATCGCCCGGCCGCGCGCCACTTCCTGGCGGACGAACTCGGGGGTGATCTCCTTGGGAATGTTGGCGCCGAAGCTGTGCCCGGCGTGCTGCTCGTTCAGCAGCCCCGCTTCGCGGGCTTCCGCCAGCTTCATGTTCTCGCGGATGGCGACGAACTCCATCTCCGGGGTAATGATGCCTTTCTTCGCGTAGTGCATCTGGCTGACGTTCTGCCCGGCCTTGGCGCGGCGCGGGTTGCGCACGTGGGCGAAACGCATGGTGGCCAGCTCGGCATCGGCCAGGCGGCGCTGGCCGAACTCGGAACTCAGCCCCGGCAGGCGCTCGGTGTCGCCGCGCTCGTCGATCCACGCCGAACGGATGTCGGCCAGGCCCTCGCGCACGTCGATCTTCACGCTGGGGTCGGTGTAGGGGCCGGAGGTGTCGTAGACGGTGACCGGCGGGTTGATCTCGCCGCCGAACGCGGTGGGAGTGACGTCCAGGCTGATCTCGCGCATCGGCACGCGGATATCGGGGCGCGAGCCCTGCACGTAGACTTTCTGGGAACGCGGGAAGGGCTGGACGGACTGCTGGTCGACCTGGGCGCTTTCGCTCAGTTTCTTATGGTTTTGCACGCTCATCGGCTGTCTCCGGGGTGGATGTCGGAGCGAACCTGAAGGCGAAAGGCACACCGCGAACGGTGTGGAGAGGGACTCGCCGAGGGATTTGGCGAGGACATCTTGTTCCCTACGCAGGCCTTAACCTGATCAGGTTCAACGGGATCCGGAACTGTCCGATCTCAGCCTCCGATTCGAGGCACCCCGACAAGAACGCGGCCAGTCTAAACAAGGCGAACGGAGAAAACCAACCCGCCAGTCAGATAAAGCCGACCGACGGGTCACGGAAACGAATTGTTCCAGACAGGAAACGCTGCAGGCCGCACGGCGCGCGTGGCGACGCTTGACCCCCTTACCGGCGCCCCTTAGCCTTGCCTATCTCCCTCATCAGCAGGACTGCCCCAACATGCTGCGCAGACTCTCCCTGGCACTCGCCGTGGCCGCCGCATCCAATGGACTGGCCTGGGCAGAAACCGCCCCCCTGAGCACCAAGACCGACCTGGTCAGCGTCTATCAGGAAGCCGTCAACAACAACGCCGATCTTGCCGCCGCCCGCGCCGACTACGCGGCACGCAAGGAAGTGGTCCCGCAGGCCCGCTCCGGCCTGCTGCCGCAGATCAACGCCGGCGCCAACCTGACCGATACGCGCACCGAGGTGGACTCGCCCTCGGTGAGGGCCGACCGCAGCGGCACCGTCTACCAGGCGACCCTGAGCCAGCCGCTGTTCCGCGCCGATCGCTGGTTCCAGTTGCAGGCCGCCAAGGCCACCGACGAACAGGCCGCGCTGCAACTCTCGGCCACCGAGCAGAACCTGATCCTGCAGAGCGCCGAAACCTACTTCGCCGTGCTGCGCGCCCAGGACAACCTGGCCTCGACCAAGGCCGAGGAAGCGGCGTTCAAGCGCCAACTCGACCAGGCCAACGAGCGCTTCGACGTCGGCCTCTCGGACAAGACCGACGTGCTGGAAGCCCAGGCCGGCTACGACACCGCGCGAGCCAACCGGATCATCGCCGAGCGCCAGGTGGACGACGCCTTCCAGGCCCTGACCACCCTGACCAACCGCGAATACAGCTCCGTGGAAGGCATCCGCCACAGCCTGCCGGTGCTGGCGCCGTCGCCGAACGACGCCAAGGCCTGGGTCGACACCGCCGCGCGCCAGAACCTCAACCTGCTGGCCAGCAACTACGCGGTCGACGCCGCCGAGGAAACCGTGCGCCAGCGCAAGTCCGGCCACGCACCGACCCTCGACGCCATCGCCCAGTACCAGAAGGGCGACAACGACGCCCTCGGCTTCACCAACACGGCGGGCAGCGGCGTCACCTACAGCGGCGACGTCGAGCAGCGCAGCATCGGCCTGCAACTGAACATCCCGATCTACAGCGGCGGGCTGACCAGTTCGCAGGTGCGCGAAGCCCACCAGCGTCTCAACCAGACCGAGCAACTGCGCGAGAGCCTGCGCCGGCAGATCGTGCAGAACACCCGCGACCTGCACCGCGCCGTCAACACCGACGTGGAAACCGTGCAGGCACGCAAGCAGTCGATCATCTCCAACCAGAGCGCCCTGGAAGCCACCGAAGTCGGCTACCAGGTCGGTACCCGCAACATCGTCGACGTGCTGGATGCCCAGCGCCAGCTCTACAGCTCGGTGCGCAACTACAACGACGCACGCTACGACTACATCCTCGACAACCTGCGCCTCAAGCAGGCCGCCGGCACCCTCAATCCGGGCGACCTGGAAGCCCTGGCCCAGTACCTCAAGCCGGACTACAACCCGGACAAGGACTTCCTGCCGCCGGACCTCTCCTCGGCCGCCGAGGCGCAGATCCGCAGCGTTCGCCCGGAGTGAACGAAAAAGCCCGACGTCCAGTCGGGCTTTTTCATGGTGCGGCGGGTAGGGTGCGCACGTCGGGCTCATCCATCGGCACAGGCTCGATGGGTATCGTCGCTACGCCCCTCGACCCATCCTACGAAGCTACTACACAAGCAGGCGGTCCAGGCCGCCCAGCAGCCGTTCCAGCGCCCCCTGGTTGGCGCGCAGCACCGACAGGCCGGCGTCGCTCATCGACTGCGCGCTGGCCGGTTCGGCCCACAGGCGCAGCAGAGCCTCGGCCAGTGCCGGGGCCTCCTCGACCTCCAGCAGCGCGCCGGCCTCGCGCAATTGCGCGGCGATCTCCAGGAAGTTGAACAGGTGCGGTCCGCTCAGCACCGGCTTGCCGAGGGCCGCCGGCTCCAGCAGGTTGTGGCCGCCGTTGGCCACCAGGCTGCCGCCGACGAAAGCCAGGTCGGCCAAGGCATAGAGGAACAGCAACTCGCCCATGGTGTCGCCGAGCAGCACCTGGGTCTGCCCGTCCACCGTCTCGCCGGTGGAACGGCGCCGGGTGGCGAAGTTGCGCTGGCGGCACAGCTCATGGACGCCGGCGAAGCGCTCCGGATGGCGTGGCACCAGGATCAGCAACGCGTCGGGATGCCGGTCGAGCAACTGGCGGTGGGCATCGAGGACGATCTCGTCCTCGCCGGCATGGGTGCTGGCGGCGATCCACACCGGCCGGCCATCTATCCCCCACTCCGCGCGCAGGGCGGTGGCGCGCTCGGTCAGGGTCGGATCGATATGCAGGTCGAACTTGATCGAGCCGGTCACCGTCACCCGCTCGGGCCGCGCCCCCAGTTGGCGGAAGCGCTCGGCCTCGACCTCGGTCTGCACCGCCAGCCAGCTCAGCTCGCCGAGCATCGGCCGGGTCAGCCCGGCGAAGCGCGCATAGCCGCGCGCCGAACGCTCGGACAACCGCGCATTGGCCAGGGCCACCGGGATGCCCCGCTTCGCGCACTGGTGGATATGGTTGGGCCACAGTTCGGTTTCCATGATCACCGCCAGCTTCGGCCGGATGCGGTCGAGGAAACGCCCGGCCGCCCAGGGCAGGTCGTAGGGCAGGTAGCAATGCTGCACGCGATCGCCGAACAGCGCCTGGATGCGCTCGGAACCGGTCGGGGTCATGCAGGTGATGGTGATCGGCAGCTCCGGATGGCGTTCGAGCAGCGCGCGCACCATCGGCGCGGCGGCGATGCTCTCGCCCACCGAGACGGCATGCACCCAGATGCCACCGGGCTCGAGCACCGGCAGCCCGCTGGCGAAGCGCTCGCCGATGCGCCTGGCATAAGCCGGCGCCTTGCGCGAGCGGAGGAACAGGCGCAGGCCGACCAGCGGCAGGCCGAGGTGGAACAGCAGGGTATAGAGGTGTCGATTCATGGGCCGGCAGTTTAGGGGGCGCCCCTGGGCGAGTCGAGCCTGCGACGAACGGCGGCTCAGGTCTGTGCCAACAACTCTCGCGCCAGACAATCAGCCAGCCAGTTGGCCGCCGGCCCGAGGTTCTCGTCGCGGCGGCACACCAGTTCCACCACCAGCGGCGGCGGCGTCCAGTCGCTGCGCAACTCCACCAGTTGCCCCTGGTAGGCCGGGTAGCGCGCCACGTGGCGCGGCAGCCAGGCCCAGCCGAGGTCGCGCATCACCAGCTCGGCCATGGCGTAGAAGCTGTCGGCACGCCACACCAGCGGGCTGATCTGCTCGCCGCCGGGATAGCGGTTGCCCTGGGGCGCCATCAGCAACTGGCGGTGCCGGGCCAGCCGCTGCCGTTCGACATAAGCCTGCGTGGCCAGCGGATGACCGGCGCCGCATACCGTGACCATCTCGATGGAGCCCAGCCGCTGGCGCTCCAGCTCGGCGGGCATGTGCTCGTGGTGGAACAGCAGGCCGAGGTCGGCACGCCGTTCCAGCAGCTTGCGCGCCACGTCGCCCTGGGCACCGCTGGCCAGTTGCACTTCGAGCAGCGGAAAGGCCCGTGCCAGCGCCTCCAGGCTGACGAGCACCGGCTGGTAGGGCATCGCCTCGTCCTGGGCCAGGCGCAGGCGCGCTTCCTCGCCACGCGCCAGCCCCAGTGCCCGTCCTTCCAGGCGCTCGCATTGCTGCAGCACGGCCCTCGCCTCCTCCAGCAACGCCGCGCCGGCCTCGGTGAGCTGTGGCTGGCGACCGCTGCTGCGCTCGAACAGCAGCACACCGAGGTCGGCTTCGAGCAGGGCGATGGCCTGGCTCACCGCCGACTGCGCGCGCCGCGACTCACGCGCCACCGCCGAGAACGAGCGGAGCTCGGCGACGCTGACGAACAGGCGCAGTTGTTCGAGGTTCCATTGCATGGCGTTCAACCTATCTTCCAGACAGATAGGTAGTCACTTTACCTCATCGCCAGGATGCCTAGAATCCGCGGCAGAGTTTCTGGAGCCCAGCCATGACCCCATACGCCTACCTCGCCATCGCCGTCGCCGCCGAAGTGGTCGCCACCAGCTCGCTGAAAGCGGTCAAGGGCCTCTCCACACCGCTGCCGCTGCTGCTGGTGATCGTCGGCTACGCGATCGCCTTCTGGATGCTGATCCTGGTCATGCGCAGCCTGCCGGTGGGCATCGTCTACGCCATCTGGTCCGGGCTCGGCATCGTCCTGGTCAGCATCGCCGCGCTGTTCCTCTACGGCCAGCGCCTGGACCTGCCGGCCATGCTGGGCATCGGCCTGATCATCAGCGGAGTGGTGGTGATCAATATGTTCTCCAGCAGCACCGGGCACTAGGTTCATGTAGGGTGCGCGCGCACCGAAAGGATTGAGGCACCGATCTTCCCGGCGCGCACGGCGCACCCTACGGACTGAATTCCCGGCTCGGACGCCCGCCCCCCCGGCGCCCAACCGTCATCCCCGCGAACGCGGGGACCCAGAAAACGCTCCCGCAAGGTACGCGGAACGGTACCAAGATATACTTGCCGGCCTGTATATCCAGCCGGACGGTCCACCATGCCCCAAGCCCTTTCCACTGACGTGCTGATCATCGGCGGCGGCGTCGCCGGCCTGTGGCTGAACGCGCGCCTGCGTCGCCTGGGCTTCGCCACCTTGCTGGTGGAAAGCGCCAGCCTCGGCGGCGGGCAGAGCGTCAAGTCCCAGGGCATCATCCATGGCGGCGCCAAGTACGCCCTGCATGGCGCGCTGACCGGCTCGGCCGAGGCGATCGGCGATATGCCGCGGCGCTGGCGCGAGGCGCTGGCCGGCGGCGGCGACCTGGACCTGTCCGGCGTGCGCCTGCTCTCCGACGCCCATTACCTGTGGTCGCCGGGCACCCTGGCCGGCAACCTGACCAGCTTCTTCGCCAGCAAGGCGATGCGTACCCGCGTCGACCAGGTCAAGGGCGAACGACTGCCGCCGGCGCTGCAGGACCCGGCCTTCAAGGGCAAGGTCTACCGCCTCAACGAACTGGTGCTCGACGTGCCCAGCCTGATCGCCCGCCTCGCCGGGCTGGCCGGCGACAGCCTGCTGGCCGGCTCGCACATCGAAGCGCTGCGTGACGGCGACGAACTGGTCGGCCTGCGCGTCGATGGCCGCGACATCCACGCCCGGCGCATCGTACTCAGCGCCGGCGCCGGCAACGAGGCGCTGCTGGCCGGGCTCGACCTGCGCCAGCCGGCCCAGCAGCGCCGCCCGCTGCACATGGTGCTGGTCAAGGGCGCCGGGCTGAAGCCGCTGTACGCCCATTGCCTGGGCGGCGGACCGAAGCCACGGATCACCGTGACCAGCCACCCGGCCGCCGACGGCCAATGGGTCTGGTACCTGGGCGGTGACATCGCCGAAGCGGACGGGGTGGCCCGCGACGAAGCCGCGCAGATCGCCGCCGCGCGCAAGGAGCTGGCGGCCCTGCTGCCGTGGATCGACCTCTCCGACGCACGCTTCGCCACCCTGCGCGTGGACCGCGCCGAGCCGGCGCAATCCGGCCTGGTCCGCCCGGACAACGCCTTCCTCGCCGAGCAGGGCCGCCTGCTGGTGGGCTGGCCGACCAAGCTGGCCCTGGCCCCGGACTTCGCCGACCGCGTGCTGGCCAGCCTGGAGCGCGCCGGCATCCAGCCCGGCGAACGGCCACCGCTGCCGGAGCTGCCGCGCCCGCCGCTGGCCCGCCCGGTCTGGGAGGAACTGCTGCCATGAACGAGACCCTGCACGACCTGCACCGCCCGCTGGGCGATACCGGCCTGACGATCTCCCCGCTCGGCCTGGGCACCGTCAAGCTCGGCCGCGACCAAGGCGTGAAGTACCCCAACGGCTTCACCATCCCCGACGACCAGGCCGCCCGCGCGCTGCTCGACCTGGCCCGCGAACTCGGCATCAACCTGCTCGACACCGCGCCGGCCTACGGGCGCAGCGAGGAACGCCTCGGCCCGCTGCTGCGCGGCCAGCGCCAGTACTGGGTGATCGTCAGCAAGGTCGGCGAGGAGTTCGAGAACGGCCTTTCGCACTTCGACTTCTCCGCCGCGCATACCCGCCGCTCGGTGGAGCGCAGCCTGCAACGCCTGGAGACCGATCATCTCGACCTGCTGCTGGTACATTCGGACGGCAACGACCTGGCCGTGCTGGAGAACACCGAGGTCTACCCGACCCTCGCCGCGCTGAAGGCCGAGGGCAAGATCCGCGCCTTCGGCTTCTCCGGCAAGACCGTCGACGGCGGCCTGCTGGCCCTGCGCGACGGGGACTGCGCGATGGTCACCTACAACCTCAACGAACAGGCCGAACGCCCGGTGCTGGACTACGCCGCCGCCCACGGCAAGGGCATCCTGATCAAGAAGGCGCTGGCCAGCGGGCACGCCTGCCTGGCGCCCGGCGTCGATCCGGTGCGCGCCAGCTTCGAACTGGTGTTCGGCCACCCCGCTGTCGGCGCCGCGATAGTCGGAACCATCAACCCGTTGCATCTGGCCCATAATGTCGCGACCGCCGCAAACGTGATCAGAACCAGACCCTAAGGGCCGCACGACGGCCAGCCAAGGAGCAGAGATGTCGAGAGTCCTGGCCCGCAAGGCCCCCAGCACCTTCCATACACTGCCGCTGTTCGTCGAGGCCAACGCCGAAAGCCTGAGCTACCAGAGCCTCGGCCGGCCGTTGAATTTCACCCAGATGCTCGAACGTCGCCGCCCTATCGAGGTGGCCGATGCCGAGCATTTCGCCGCCGAACTGGCCAATCTCGGCGTTTCGGTGCGCGTGACCCTGGGCTGGCAAGGCCGCGACTACTGGGTACTGGTCCGCCAGCGCCGCGAAGATCGCGGCGACGTGGTGCTCAAGCTGATCTCCGGCTACGTGCCGGCCCACGAGCTGAACCTGCCGCTGCTCACCGCGATCCACGAGGTCGCCGAGGAATGCCTGCTGGAAACCCCGGAGGGCTGGCTCAGCGGCCGCTTCGGCGACACCTGGCTGCCGGCGCCCTACCAGAGCGTACAGCGCTACCGGGAAAGCGTGCACTTCCGCCTCAGCCCCCTGTCCGGCTCGGCGCGCCAGGTGCGCTGCGGCAACCTGGCGCTGCTCGAGCGGCCGCGCGCCTACGTGCACCTGCCGACCGCCTCGCTGCAACTGGTCTACGACCTGCGCCTGGAACTGCCCAAGGAAGTCCGCCACCTCAGCCTGCTGCACGTCGACGAGCGCCTGGAGGAGGACCAACTGGTCGCCCGCCTCGACCGCCGCCACCCCGACCTCTACCTGATCCCACTGGAACAGGGCCGCCCCACCGCCGAACTGTTCACCCTGAAGAACGGCAAGCTGAAGACCGCCTCGACCCGCGGCCTGTGGCTGGCGGAAAGCTTCGCCCCGCAGGACGGCTGGCTGGTACGCGACGAACGCATTCGCTGGAAGGACTGGGTGGCCCAGCAGAACCTGCCGCCGACCGGCCGCAAGGGTCCGGTCAAGCGCCTGGCGGAGCGGGCGCGGAAGCTGTTTCGCATGGCCTGACACCTGCCGATCCCGGCGCCGGGCTGAGCAGCCCGGCCCCAACGCCCCCAGGAAGCCGTACCAAGGATAGTCATGCCCAGCCCGCTCCTGCTCGACGCCCGCACCGCCCGCCTGCTGCCCTGGATCGTGGCGATCGCCTTCTTCATGCAGACCCTCGACGGCACGATCCTCAACACCGCGCTGCCGGCGATGGCCCGCGACCTCGCCGAAGACCCGCTGCGCATGCAGTCGGTGGTGATCTCCTACATGCTCACCGTGGCTCTGCTGATCCCCTCCTCGGGCTGGATCGCCGACCGCTTCGGCACACGGCGGATCTTCTTCAGCGCAATCCTGCTGTTCAGCATCGGCTCGCTGCTCTGCGCGCTGTCCTCGAGCCTCACCCAACTGGTGGCCGCCCGCGTGGTGCAGGGGCTCGGCGGCGCGCTGATGATGCCGGTCGGCCGCCTGACCGTGCTGCGCGCCTACCCGCGCAGCGAGCTGGTGCGGATCATGAGCTTCATCACCATCCCCGGCCTGCTCGGCCCGCTGATCGGCCCGACCCTCGGCGGCTGGCTGGTGGAATACGCAAGCTGGCACTGGATCTTCCTGATCAACCTGCCGGTCGGCCTGCTCGGCTGCATCGCCGCACTGACCCTGATGCCCGACCTGCGCGGCCCGGAGCGCAGCCGTTTCGACAGCCTCGGTTTCCTGCTGTTCGGCGCGGCCATGGTGCTGATCACCATCGCCCTGGAAGGACTCGGCGAACTGCACCTGCCGCACCTGCGCGTAATGATCCTGCTGTTCGCCGGCATGGCCTGCCTCGCCGCCTACTGGCTGCGCGCGGTGCGCATCGAGACACCGCTGTTCGCCCCCGGCCTGTTCCGCACCCGCACCTTCGCGGTCGGCATCATCGGCAACCTGTTCGCCCGCCTCGGCAGCGGCGCCCTGCCGTTCCTGGTGCCGCTGCTGCTGCAGGTGGCGCTGGGCTACTCGCCGGCCCAGGCGGGGATGAGCATGATCCCCCTGGCGTTGGCGGCGATGCTCGCCAAGTCCCTGGCGCGGCGGATGATCGAACGGTTCGGCTACCGCACGGTGCTGACCGGCAACACCCTGGCGCTCGGCATCGGGCTGGCCAGCCTGTCCCTGGCCGGGCCGCACTATCCCTACTGGCTGCTGCTGATCCAGTTGGCCATCCTCGGCGGTATCAACTCGCTGCAATTCACCGCGATGAACACCGTCACCCTGATCGACCTCGACGACCGCTCGGCCAGCAGCGGCAACAGCCTGCTGTCGGTGGTCGCCCAGCTCTCGCTGAGCCTCGGCGTGGCCTGCGCGGCGGCGCTGCTCGGCGGTTTCAGCGCGCCCATCGACGCCGGGACCGGCAGCGTGCTCGGCGCCTTCCAGGCCACCTTCCTGTGCGTTGGCGTGCTGACCATGCTGGCGGCGGCGATTTTCCTCCAGCTCACCGGCGAGGACGGCCGCCGCGCCCGCAAGCTGGAAGCGGAGATGGACGAATGAGGGGCGCCTGAGCGCTTCGGTCAATCACCGCAGGCGCTCCGGCCATTGCCTTGCCAACCCGGACGTTTAGGCTGGACGACGACAATGACAACGAAAGGGAACCCCGCCATGGCCCTGCCCGCCGAACTTGCCCGTCTCCTCACCGAAGAGAAGATCGCCTTCGTCAAGCGCATGAACCTCAAGGCCGAAGTGCTCGAGCCCGGCTACGTGTGCCTGCGCGCCCCGCTGGCCGGCAACGAGAACCACATCGGCACCATGTACGCCGGCGCCCTGTTCACCCTCGCCGAAGTGCCCGGCGGCGCGCTGTTCGCCACCAGTTTCGACCACGAGCGCTTCTACCCCATCGTCAAGGAACTCAACCTGCGCTTCCGCCGCCCGGCGACCGGCGACATCCACGTCGAGGCGCGGCTGTCCGCCGAGGAGATCGAGCGCATCCAGCGCGAGGCCGAGTTGCACGGCAAGGTCGACTACACGCTCGAACTGCAATTGCGCGACGCCAGCGACGAAGTGGTGGCCGAAAGCCAGGCGCTCTACCAGTTGCGCCGCCACTGAGCGGCACGCCAGGGGAACGGATCGGCAGTACCTCCCGTCGCACCGTTGATCCAGCGCAACACCGGAACCGCCAAGGCGCGCCAGACTGCTTGCATCCCGCCGGAGGAGACGCGCCATGTTCCAGCACATTCTGATCGCCCACGACCTCAGCCGAGAAGCCGAAGTGGCGCTGCAGCGCGCCGCCCAACTGGCCAGACAGCATGGCGCCCGCCTGACCCTGCTGCACGTTCTCGACCACCCCGACCTACTCGACGCCACCGAACAGCACCTGGCGCGCCGGCTGGCCACCTTCGCCGGAATCGACAGCCGCTTGCTGCTGGCCAAAGGCACCCCGCACGAAGTGATCTCCCTGCATCTCAAGGAACAGCAGGCCGACCTGCTGGTGCTCGGCGCCCACCACAAGGGCCGCCCCGAGCTGTTCGCCGGCACCACCCTGGAACGCGTCGCCCGGCAGAGCCAGGTGCCGGTGCTGCTGGCCGTCCACGAACCGGTGGCGCCCTATACCCAGGCGCTGGTCGCCGTGGACTTCTCGCTCAGCGCCTGCAACGCCATGCAGATCAGCCGGCGCCTGCTCCCGGAAGAAGCCGACATGTTCGCGCTGCACATCTGCGAGGTGGCGCCGATCCACGCCGAAGCCGCCCAGCAGGACCTGGCCTGCCAGCGTTCGCTGTTCGAAAAGTTGATAGCCGACGAAAGCGCCAGGCTGCCCGCCGGCGCGAAACTGCGCCATGGCCTGCGCATGGGCGAACGGATGAGCTGCCTCCAGGCCGCCATCGACGAGCTGCGTCCGCAACTGGTCGCCCTCGGCCAGCACAACCGCAGCGTGCTCAGCGAGGCGCTGCTCGGCGGCCTGGCCCAGAGCCTGATGCGCCAACCGCCCTGCGACGTGCTGATCAGTCGCGGCGCGTAAAAGGCCACTCCGTAGCCCGGATGCAATCCGGGAAAGCGAAGCGACGGCCGCCCCGGAGCACATCCGGGGGACGGCCGGTCAGGCGTCGAGCAACCGGTGCAGCTCGACGAACTGCTGGCTGAGCTTGTGGCGCGGGTCCAGGTGGATCAGCGGCATGCAGGCCTGGTGCGACTCGCGCATCTTCACCGAACTCATCAGGTACACCGGCAATACCGGCAATTCCTCGGCGATCAGTTCGTCGAGAAGCTGCTGCGGAAGGCTGGCGCGCGGCTGGAACTGGTTGACCACGATGCCCTCGATCTCCAGATCCTTGTTGTGGTCGTCCTTCAGCTCCTCGATCTCGCGCATCAGCCCGTACAGCGCCTGGCGGGAGAAACTGTCGCAGTCGAAGGGAATCAGGCAGCGATCAGCGGCGATCAGTGCCGAAATTGCATAGAAGTTAAGGGCCGGAGGAGTATCCAGGTAGATCCGGTCATAGTCCTCGTCCAGTTCTTCCAGCAATTTGCGCAGCTTGTTGATCTTGTGCTTCTGCTCGAGCTTGGGCTGCAACTCGGCCAGCTCGGCGGTGGCAGTGATCACGTGCAGGTTCTCGAAGGGCGTCTCGTAGATGTCCACCTTGCCCTTCTTGGAGAACGGCCCGGAAGACAGGGTCTGCTTGAAGAAATCGGCGATCCCCATGGGAATCTCGTCGCCGCTCAGCCCGGTCAGGTAATGAGTGGAGTTGGCCTGGGAGTCGAGGTCCACCAGCAAGGTGCGGTAGCCCTCCGTCGCACTGACCGCCGCCAGGTTGCAGGCAATGCTGGACTTGCCCACCCCACCCTTCTGGTTGAATACCACGCGCCGCATCACACACCTCCCCCGCCTTCTTGGATAGCACTGGAGTCTATGCAAAGCCCGTGACAAGGGCGAGAGGGTAGATGGCGATTCGCCCGACAATGTAACCGGATTTGCCTGACCCCGGCTCGCTCTGGATAATGCCGGCAGTCTGCCACGGCTCCCTCGACAGGCCAGACGGGTAGGAAAGCCTGCGGAAGGGATGCCCGAGAAGGGCCGCAAAGAGCTCTCAAGTTATGAATTTCAGGATCGAACAATGGCGTGCCTGGGCCCCCGCCCTGGATAGCGCGGCCGACTGGTACGCCTGGAGCCAGGCTCCCGAGGCCGTGGCTGACGACGGCCGGCAACCGGACGTCGGCTTCCTCCCGGCCATGCAACGCCGTCGCCTCAGCCGCCTGGCGCGGATGATGTTCCATGTCGCCTGGCCATTGGCCGAAGGCCAGGACCCGCTGCCGCTGGTGTTCGTTTCGCGCCACGGCGAGACACCGCGCACCCTGGCGGTGCTCGAAGAGCTCGGCCGCGGCGAACCGCTGTCACCGACCCAGTTCAGCCTCTCGGTGCACAACGCGATCATCGGCCTGTGGTCGATCCTGCGCAGCGACACCAGCGAGATGAGCGCCCTGGCCGCCGAAGGCGACGGCCTCGAACAGGCCATGCTGGAAGCCGCCACCCTGATCGGCGATGGAGCCCCGGCGGTGCTGCTGGTGGTCGCCGAGGAAAACCCGCCGGCGCTCTACCAGCCCTATATAGACGATGTGCCGTTCTCCTATGCCGTGGCCCTGCTGCTCCGTCCCGGCACCGACTGGCGCCTCGAACTGGCCCGGGCCGAAGGCCCGCGCAGCCGCTGGCCGCACGCCCTGGAACTGGTGCGTGCGCTGTGCCTGGAGCAGCACTCCCTTCAACATCACTGGAAACACCGCCAATGGAACTGGTCACGCAACAGGGCATGAGCCGCTACAGCGCGCCCTGGTGGTGGCGTCTGGTAGCCACCGCGCTGAGCTTCACGATCTTCGGCATCGGCGGCGTGCTGCTGCGGGTGCTGGTGTTCCCGCTGCTGGCCCTGCTGCCGGGCGACGCCCTGGCCCACCGTACCCGGGCCCGTACGGTGGTCAGCCTGAGCTTCCGCTGGTTCGTCGAATTCATGTTCCGCAGCGGCGTGCTCACCTACGAGGTGGAAGGCGCCGAACGCCTCGGCCGGCCCGGACAGGTGGTGATCGCCAACCATCCCTCGCTGATCGACGTGGTGGTGCTGGTCGCCTTCATCCGCGACGCCAACTGCGTGGTCAAGCAGAGCCTGTGGGACAACCCCTGCATGCGCGGGCCGATCCGCGCCGCCGGCTACATCAGCAACAGCGGCAGCATGGACATGCTCGACGAGGCCGCCGCCGCGCTGCAGTCCGGCGAGACCCTGATCATCTTTCCCGAAGGCACGCGCACCACGCCGGGCCAGCCGCCGCAGTTCCATCGCGGCGCCGCCGCCATCGCCCTGCGCGGCGCGCGGGTGGTCACCCCGGTGGTGATCAGCGTCACCCCCACCACCCTGACCAAGGCCGAACCCTGGTACAGCATTCCGTCGCGGCGTTTCCACTTCCGCCTGCGTGTCGGTCAAGATATCGACCCTCTCCATTTCAGTGCCCTTGGCCCGGCCCCAGTGGCCTCGCGCAAGCTGAACGAGCATTTGCACCAGCACTTCATGAAGGAGCTCGCCGAAGATGAGCGATCTGCAGCTTGAGATCAAAAACCTGATCATCGAGTCCCTCGGCCTCGAAGACCTCACCGCCGACGACCTGGCAGCCGACCTGACCCTGTTCGGCGACGGACTCGGCCTCGACTCGGTGGACGCCCTGGAACTCGGCCTGGCCATCCAGAAGCGCTTCGGCATCAAGATCGACGCCGAAGCCAAGGACACCCGCAAGCACTTCGCCAACGTGGCCAGCCTGGCGGCCTTCGTCAGCGCCCAGAAAGCCGCGTGAAGGACAGCACCATGCAGAACCGTGATGAGATTTTCGCCACCCTGCGCGACACGCTGGTCGAGCTGTTCGAGCTGGACCCGGCGCAGATCACCCTGGAAGCCAACCTCTACCAGGACCTGGAGATCGACAGCATCGACGCCGTCGACCTGATCGACCACATCAAGCGCCAGACCGGCAAGAAGATCGCCGCCGAGGACTTCAAGTCGGTGCGCACCGTCGGCGACGTGGTCGAAGCCGTCCACCGCCTGGTGTCCGCGGAAGCCCTATGAGCCGCCTGCTCGGCCTGGTGCTGCTCCTGGCCGGCCTGGCCTATCCGTTCGCCGTCTACTACGGCCTCGATCACCTGTCGCCACGCTTCTTCGCCCTGCTGCTCGGCGGTCTCTGGCTGGCGCGCCTGCTGAGCCGCGACGCGCGCCCCGGCAGCCGCTGGATGGCGCTGGCGGCGCTGGGTTTCTGCGCGTTGCTCGGCGTGCTCGACCAACCTGCGCTGCTGCACTGGTATCCGGTGCTGATCAGCGCCTTGCTGCTCGTCCTGTTCGGCCTCAGCCTGCGCATCGGCATGCCGCTGGTCGAACGCCTGGCGCGCCTGCGCGAACCCGAGTTGCCGGCCGTGGCGGTGCGCTACACGCGCCAGGTCACCGGCGTCTGGGCGCTGTTCTTCCTGGCCAACGGGCTGGTCGCCGCGGCGCTGACCCTGTGGGCGCCGACCAGTTGGTGGCTGCTCTACAACGGCCTGATCTCCTACCTGCTGATGGGCCTGCTGTTCGCCGGCGAGTGGCTGGTACGCCAGCGTGTGCGGAGGTTCGCGTGAGCTGGATCGACCTCGACCGGCTGCTGTTCGCCCAGCCGCGGCGCCCGGTCTGCGTTGGCCTCGATCACCCCGCGTTGTGCGACCGCGCGCTGCGCTTCGCCACCAGCCTTCAGGCGCGCGGCGTACAGCGCCTGGCCCTGCACCTCGACGACGCCGGCGAGCTGGCAATCGCCCTGCTCGGTGCCTGGCGCGCCGGCGTCGAAGTGCTGCTGCCGGCCGATGCCCAGGAGCAGACGCGCAAGCGCCTGGGCAAAGAGACCGACCTGTGGCTGGATGCGCTCCCGGTCGACGCCAGCGCAGCGCTGCCCGCCACCGAACTCGACCTCGACGCCTGCCGCCTGGTGCTCTGCACCTCCGGCTCCAGCGGCGCCCCCAAGCCGATCGGCAAGACCCTGCGCCAACTGGCCAACGAAGTGGATGCCCTGGAACGCCTGTGGGGTGCCGACCTCGGCGACGCCACCATCGTCGGCAGCGTCGCCACCCAGCACATCTATGGCCTGCTGTTCCGCGTGCTCTGGCCGCTGTGCGCCGGCCGGCCATTCGTACGCCACGCCCAACCGTTTCCCGAGGACATGCAGCGCGTCAGCCTGGAACAGCCAGGGTTTGCCTGGGTGGCCAGCCCGGCGCTGCTGAAACGCATGGGCGACAACCTCGACTGGCCGGCGCTGCGCGCGGTGCGCCGGGTGTTCTCCTCCGGCGGCGCGCTGCCGACCGAAGCCGGCACCGCCCTGCACGCACGCCTCGGCCAGGCGGCGACGGAAATCTACGGCAGTTCGGAAACCGGCGGCATCGCCTGGCGCCAGGGCGGCGAGTCGTGGACGCCGTTCGCCGGGGTCGAGCTGGATATGAATGACGAGGGAGCGCTACGGGTCGCCTCGCCCTACCTGCCAGCCGGGCAGGTCGAGCAGACCGCCGACGCGGTCGAGTTCGGCGCCGATGGCCGTTTCGTCCTGCGCGGCCGCCTCGACCGTATCGTCAAGCTGGAAGAAAAGCGCATTTCTCTGCCGGCCCTGGAACAGGCACTGCAGAGCCATGCCTGGGTCGCCGATGCCCGCCTGGGCGTGATCCAGGAAGGCCGCGCCTTTCTCGGCGCGCTGGTCGCGCCGAGCCCGGCCGGCATCCATGCGCTGCGCAACCAGGGCCGCCGCGCGTTCACCGACAGCCTGCGCCGGCACCTTGCCGGCCATTGCGAGGCCATCGCCCTGCCGCGCCGCTGGCGTCTGCTCGCGCAATTGCCCTACAGCAGCCAGGGCAAGCTGGCCCAGGCGCAGGTCGAGGCGCTGCTCGCCGCATCGCGGCCGACCCAGGTCGAGCCACTGAGCGCCGTCGAGCAGGATGGCGAATGGCGACTGGAGCTGGAGGTGCCGCTGGACCTGGCGCACTTCGCCGGGCATTTCCCGCGAACGCCAGTGCTGCCCGGCGTGGTGCAGATCGACTGGGCGCAGCGCTTGGCCCGCCAACTGATCGCCGACCTGCCGCCGCGCTTCGCTGGCATGGAAGTGCTGAAGTTCCAGCAACTGGTACGCCCCGGCGACCGCCTGCAACTGTCGCTGCGCTTCGACGCGGCGCGCGGCAAGCTGTACTTCGCCTTCCGCAATGGCGAGGCGGCCTGCTCGTCGGGGCGGATTCTGCTCGGGGCCGCCCGCTGATGGGTATCGAGGTGCTCGCCCCATCCTGCACGGGCCTTGGCGTTGCCGACGGTCCGGGTGGGTTGGCGCTGGGCGCAGCGATATCCGGTGGATCGCCCCAACCCTCTCCCGAGGGGAGAATGGGGGACGGCCATGCATAAGCCCTGCGCGGTCATCCCGGTGTACAACCATGAGCACGCCTTGCCGCGTGTGGTCGCCGCACTGCGTGAGTCCGGGCTGCCGTGCGTGCTGGTCGACGACGCGTCCAATCCGGCCTGTGCGGCGGTCATGGATCGCCTGGCCGAGCAGGCGGGCACCTTCCTCGTCCGCCTGGCGGTCAACCAGGGCAAGGGCGGCGCGGTGATGGCCGGCCTGCGCGAAGCCCAGCGCCTGGGTTTCAGCCACGCCCTCCAGGTCGACGCCGACGGCCAGCACGACCTCACCGACGTCGCCCGCTTCCTCGAAGCCTCCCAGGCCGAGCCGCAGACGCTGGTCTGCGGCTACCCGCAGTACGACTCCAGCGTGCCGAAAAGCCGCCTCTACGCGCGCTACCTGACCCACGTCTGGGTCTGGATCAACAGCCTGTCGCTGTCCATCCGCGACGGCATGTGCGGCTTCCGCGTCTACCCGCTGGCCTCCAGCGTGGCCCTGCTCGACTCGGCGCGGCTCGGCCGGCGCATGGACTTCGACCCGGAAATCCTCGTCCGCCTGGCCTGGCGCAACCAGCCGATGCGCTGGCTGCCGACCCGCGTGCACTACCCGCTCGACGGCCTCTCGCATTTCCGCCTGTGGCACGACAACGCACTGATCTCGAAGATGCACGCCAAGCTGTTCTTCGCCATGCTCATACGCCTGCCGCTGATCCTCTGGCGCAGGTGGCAATCATGAGCGCGCAGCACTGGGCCACCCAGCGCGAGCGTGGCAGCTATCTGCTGATGAAGCTCACCTCCAGCCTCGCCCGCCATCTCGGCCGCCGTGCCCTGGCGCCGCTGCTGTACCTGGTCGTCGGCTACTTCTTCCTGTTCGGCGCCAGGGCGCGGCGCAGCATCCGCGTCTACCAGCAACACCTGGCCGCCTGGAGCGGCCGCGACGGACTGCGCCCGCGCCGTGGCTCGGTGTTCGCCCAGTTCATGGCCTTCGCCGACGCCCTGCTCGACAAGCTGGACATCTGGAGTGGCCGCCTCGATGTGGCACACATCGAACTGATCGACCCCCACGACCTGCGCGGCCAGTTGCACGGCGAACGCGGCCAACTGCTGGTCGGCGCGCACCTGGGCAACCTCGAGGTCTGCCGCGCGCTGGCCGAGCTCGGCGAGAAAGTACAGATGAACGTGCTGGTGCACACCAGGCACGCCGAGCAGTTCAACCGCCTGCTCGGCGAGGCCGGCGCCAGTCACCTGCGGCTGATCCAGGTCAGCGAGCTGGACCCGGCGATCATGCTGCAACTGTCCGAGCGCCTGGAGCGCGGCGAATGGCTGGCGATCGCCGGCGACCGCGTGCCGTTGCATGGCGGACGCAACGTCATCGTCGACTTCCTCGGCCACCCGGCGGCGTTCCCGCAGGGGCCCTGGCTGCTGGCGGGACTCCTGCGCTGCCCGCTCAACCTGATGACCTGCGTGAAGCAGGATGGCCGCTACCGCGTGTACCTGGAGCCGTTCGCCGAACACGTGCAGTGGAAGCGCGGCGAGCGCGACGCAGTGATTCGCGCCTGGGTGCAACGCTATGCCGAACGCCTCGGCCAACTGTGCCTGCTGGCGCCACAGCAATGGTTCAACTTCTACCCGTTCTGGAATGAACATGACGACACCGCAACCTGAACCCGTGATCTTTGGCGAACGGCCACTGACGATTGAGTCCGTCGTCGCCCTGAGCCAGCGCCGTGCACGCGCCTGCCTGCAGAACGACGACGCCTACCGCGCGCGCATCGCCCGCGGCGCGCAGTTCCTCGACAGCCTGCTCGACCGCGAGGGCAGCATCTACGGGGTGACCACCGGCTACGGCGACTCCTGCGTGGTCAGCGTGCCGCCGCACCAGGTCGAGGCGCTGCCGCGCCATCTGTACACCTTCCACGGCTGCGGCCTGGGCAGGCTGCTCGACGAAGCGAGCACCCGCGCGGTGCTGGCGGCCCGATTGCAGTCGCTGTGCCAGGGCGTCTCCGGGGTGCGCATGGAGCTGCTGGAACGCTTGCAGGCATTCCTCGACCACGACGTGCTGCCACTGATTCCGGAAGAAGGCTCGGTCGGCGCCAGCGGCGACCTGACGCCGCTCTCCTACGTCGCCGCCACCCTCAGTGGCGAGCGTGAAGTGCTGTACCGGGGACAACGCCGCAGCGCCGCCGAGGTTCACGCCGAACTCGGCTGGACGCCGCTGACCCTGCGGCCCAAGGAAGCCCTGGCGCTGATGAACGGCACCGCGGTAATGACCGCGCTGGCCTGCCAGGCCTACGGCCGCGCCGACTACCTGCTGCGACTGGCCACGCGGATCACCGCGCTCAACGTGGTGGCGCTGGCAGGCAACCCGGAACACTTCGACGAACGCCTGTTCGCCGCCAAACCGCACCCGGGGCAGATGCAGGTCGCCGCCTGGCTGCGCCAGGACCTCGCCATCGACGGCCCGACGCCGCCACTGCACCGCCTGCAGGACCGCTACTCCCTGCGCTGCGCCCCCCACGTGCTCGGCGTGCTGGCGGACAGCCTGGGCCTGCTGCGCCAGTTCATCGAGACCGAGCTGAACAGCGCCAACGACAACCCACTGATCGACCCGGACGCCGGCCGCGTGCTGCATGGCGGGCACTTCTACGGCGGGCATGTCGCCTTCGCCATGGACAGCCTGAAGAACCTGATCGGCAACCTCGCCGATCTGCTCGACCGTCAGTTCGCCCTGCTGGTCGACGTGCGCTACAACCACGGCCTGCCGAGCAACCTGTCCGGTGCGCCGGCCGAAACGGCGATGATCAACCATGGCTTCAAGGCGGTACAGATCGGCGCCAGCGCCTGGACCGCGGAAGCGCTGAAGAACACCCTGCCGGCCAGCGTATTCTCGCGCTCCACCGAGTGCCACAACCAGGACAAGGTCAGCATGGGTACCATCGCCGCGCGCGACGCCCTGCGCAGCCTGGAACTGGCCGAACAGGTCGCCGCCGCCACCCTGCTCGCCGCCAACCAGGGCGTCTGGCTGCGCCAGCGCGAGGAAGCGCGCAGCCTGCCGGAGCCGTTGGCGGCGATGCACGAGCAACTGGCCGCCGACTTCCCGCCGGTGATCGAAGACCGCGCGCTGGAGGGCGAGCTGCGCCTGTGCCTGGAACGCATCCGCGCGCAGCACTGGAGGCTCTATGGTTGAGCTGAACCGTAGCGGCGTTGCGGCCCCTGGGGGGAACTTCGCTCCGACCCGCACAGGCTACTCCCTCTCCCGCCGAGAGAGGGCCGGGGTGAGGGAACGGAGCCGGGCCCATGGCTCAGGAGCGATCCACCATGCGTAGCCAAGGCGTTCTCCAGGCAGAGGTCGAAATCCTCGTGCCGTTCTTCGACGTCGACTCGATGGAGGTCGTCTGGCACGGGCACTACGTCAAGTATCTGGAAGTCGCCCGCTGCGCCCTGCTGGACAAGCTCGGCCACAACTACACGCAGATGCGCGATGCCGGCTACGCCTGGCCGATCATCGACCTGCAACTGCGCTACATCCGGGGCGCCACCTTCGGCCAGCGCCTGACGGTGCGCGCCGACCTGGTCGAGTGGGAGAACCGCCTGAAGATCAACTACCTGATCCTCGACGCCGAAACCGGCGAGCGCATGACCCGCGCCAGCACGGTGCAGGTGGCGGTGGAAATCGCTACCCGCGAGATGCTGCTGGCCTCCCCCGGAGTGTTCGTCGCCGCCGTGGAAAAGGCGCTGGCATGAAGCACGCGCTCGCCGTTGCCCTGCTGCTCTGCGCGCCGCTGGCCCAGGCCTTCGACCTCGCCCAGCTCAGCGCGCAACTGGCCAAGCCGGCGGTGGTGCGCGGCCCGTTCGTGCAGGAAAAGCACCTGCGCGCCCTGCCGCAGCCACTGACCAGCAAGGGCCGGTTCGTGCTGTCGCGCGAACATGGCCTGCTCTGGCAGTTGCAGACGCCGTTGCAGCAGGACTACCGCATCGACGCCCAGGGCATCGCCAAGCGTACCGACGACGGCTGGCAGACCCAGCCCGGCCAGGACGTCGCCGCCCAGCAGAGCCGGCTGTTCCTCGCCGTGCTCAAGGGCGACCGCTCAGGCCTCGAACGCGACTTCGAACTGCAACTGAGCGGCGATGCAGGTGCCTGGCAATTGCACCTGATCCCGCGTTCGCTGCTACTCAAGCAGATATTCACCGCCATCGAGATCGATGGCGGCGATCTGGTCGAGCGTATCGAGCTGATCGAAACCCAGGGCGACCGCAGCGTGCTGCGCCTGCCGCAGAGCCAGCCTGGCGCTGAACTGAGCGACACGGAGCGGTCCGACTTTGCTGCCGATTGAACGCCTCCTGCCGCGCCTGTTCCTGATCCTGCTCGCCGGGCTGCTGGCGCTGGCCGCCTGGCAATGGCGGGCCGGCGCACCGGTCGAGGCCGGCATGCTCGGCCTGCTACCCCACGGTGCTGGCGACGCGCGTGTCCAACAGGCCGAGCAGCGCATGCGGGAACCGCTCAATCGCGAACTGCTGGTGCTGGTCGGCCATGCGCAGCGCGAACGGGCGATCGCCCTGGTGCAGCGAATCGGTCAGCGCTGGCAGGCGGAGCGCCTATTCGAACGCGTGCAATGGAACCTCGACGCCGACCTGCACGCCGTGCGCGAACAACTGCGGGCCAGCCGCCTGGCGCTGTTGCCGCCCGCCGACCGCCAGTCGCTCATCGACCACCCCGACGACTTCATCCGGCAGCGCGCCGCACAGTTGTTCGACACCTTCGCCCACGTCGCCCTGCTGCCCACCGACCAGGACTGGCTCGGCCTCGGGGCCCGCGCCCAGCAGGCGCTTAATCCCCACAGCCGGGTCCAGGCCGACCTGGCCAGCGGCGCGCTGCTGCTCGAGGACCGGGGCATCACCTGGGCGCTGCTGCGCGCACGCACCCACGGCGACGCTTTCGACATGCAGGCGCCGCCGGACATCGCCGCCGAGGTCGAACGCGCGCGCGAAGAGATCGAAGCCGCTGGCGGCCAGTTGCTCGCCGCCAGCGGTGTGCTCTACGCCGCGGCCGGCCAGGCCAAGGCCACCCGCGAAATCACCGTGATCGGTGGCGGCGCCACGCTCGGTACGTTGTGCCTGCTGCTGTTCGCCTTCCGCCGTGCGCGGGTCCTGCTCAGCCTGCTGCCGATCGGCGTCGCGCTGCTCGCCGGCATCACCGCCTGCGTGCTGGTGTTCGGCCAGATCAACGCGCTGACCCTAGTGCTTGGCGCCAGCCTGATCGGCGTGGCCGCCGACTACCCGCAGCACTACCTGAGCAAGAGCTGGGCCGGGACCGACTGGCGCAGTTGGAGCGCCCTGCGCGCGACCCTGCCGGGACTGAGCCTGAGCCTCGGCGCCAACCTGATCGGCTACCTGGCGCTGGCCTTCACACCGTTCCCGGCGCTGACCCAGATCGCCCTGTTTTCCGCCGCCGGGCTGATCGGCGCCTACCTCTGCTCGGTGTGCCTGCTGCCGGCCTGGCTCAGCCCCCTGCGCCTGTCGCCGCCACCCGCCGTGCTGCGCTTCTGCGAGCGTCTGCTGGCGCTGCGGGCGCACCTGCTGGGCCGCACCGGCAGTTGGCCGCTGTTCGCCCTGTTGCTGGCGTTCTGCGCCGGCGGCCTGTGGCAACTGAACACGCAGAACGACCTGCGCCAGTGGCTCGGCCAGGAGCCGCGCTTGCAGGCCGAGGCGCAACGTATCGCCGAGCTGACCGGTCAGCAGCCGACCAGCCAGTTCTTCCTGGTGCGCGCCACCGACGAAGCGCAATTGCTGGAACGCCAGGCCGAACTGACCCGGCGCCTGGCCCCGCTGCTGACCGATGGCAGCCTGCACGGCTATCGCGCGCTCAGCCAACTGGCCGCGCCGACCTCGGCCCTGGAGCCGCTACGTGCCGCGCTGCGCCAATTGCCGGAGCACTGGCAGCCGCTGCTCACCGCCGGCCTGCCGGAAACGGCGCTGCGCCAGGAGCTCGATGCGCTGCTGAACAGCCCCCAGCCGCGCCTCAACCAGATCCTGGCCGGCCCGCTCGGCGAGCCCTGGCGGCCGCTCTGGCTCGGCGCCGACGCCAACGGCGTGGCCGGCCTGGTCAGCTTGCAGGGACAGGCAGATGCCGCTCGCCTGCGCGCCATCGCCGAAGGTCTCGACGGCGTGCAACTGGTCGACCGTCTCGGCGAATTGAACCAGCTCTTCGCCGCCACCCAGCTCAGCGCCGCCGAGCTCAAGCTGCTCTCCAGCCTGGCCATCCTCCTGCTGCTGTGCCTGCCGTTCGGGCTCGGCGGCGCGCTGCGCGTGGTCAGCCTGCCGCTGCTGGCCGCGCTGGCCGCATTGGCCTGCCTCGGCTGGCTGGGACAGCCGCTGACCCTGTTCAGCCTGTTCGGCCTGCTGCTGATCACCGCCATCGGCGTCGACTACGCGATCCTCATGCGCGAGAACATCGGCGGCCCGGCGGTCAGCCTGCTCGGCACCCTGCTCTCGGCGCTGACCAGTTGGCTGTCGTTCGGCCTGCTGCTGGTCAGCCAGACCCCGGCCATCGCCAACTTCGGCCTGGCGATCAGCCTCGGCCTGCTGTTCGCCTTCCTGCTATCGCCCTGGGCCGGCACACCGCGACAGGCCGTGCCGGGACTCGCCGCAGGAGAACCGGCATGAACGTGCTCGGCTTCTGGCTGCTGGCCCTGGCGCTCTACGCCCTGGTCGCGATACTCGGCAGGCGCCGGCTGCTTCCCATCGTCGGCCAGTTGCTGGTCGCCAGCCTGGCGATTCCCGCGCTGCTGCTCGGCTGGGCCGAACCGCACTGGCAACTCGACGCCCAGACCCTGCTGGCGCCGCTCTGGCTGGACCTGCTCTACGGCCTGTGCTTCGCCCTGCTGCTGGGCTACATCCTCAGCGACGTGATCGACCTGGAGATCAGCGCGGCGAGCCTGAAGATCGCCCTGCCGAGCTTCCTCGTCCCGCTGCTGGCCGGCCTGGCCTGCACCGCCTGGCTGCTGCCCGGCGAGTACGGCTGGCTGGGTGCGCTGGGCATCGGCCTGCTGTTCTCGATCACCGCGATCCCGGTGCTCTACCTGTTCCTGCAGAGCATCGACTACCCGCCGGCGGCGACCAGGCGCCTGCTGCACGCGGCGATCCTCATGGACTTCCTGTGCTGGAGCCTGTTCGGCCTGGCCCAGGGCAGCGCGCATCCGGCCAGCCTGCTCTGGCCGCTGCTGGCCGCCGGCCTGCCGCTGCTGCTGTACGGCCTGCGCCTGCGTCACGGGCTCTGCTACAGCCTGCCGTTCTTCGCCCTGATGCTGCTGTTCCAGACGCTCAAGCTCAACGCACTGGTCTTCGGCATCGGCTACATGCTGTGTCTGGCCTGGGTGCGGCAGCCATTCCAACTGCCGCTGCCCGAACGCCACTGGAAAGGCCTGCTCAACGGCCTGGCGGTGCCGCTGATCCTCACCTGCGGCGTGCTGCGCGTGGATTTCCACGGGGTCGCCGAACACTATTCCTGGCTCTACCTCGGCGCGCTGCTGGTGCTGCCGGTTCTGAGCAAGGTCGCCGGCAGTTGGCTGGGCCTGCATTGGGCCGCTCCGGGCGCGCCTGCACAGGTCAAGTGGCGGGAAAGCCTGCTGCTGAACATTCGCGGGTTGACCGAAGTGGTCTTCCTCAACCTGCTCCTGCAATTGCAGTTGATCGATTCGCTGGTGTATTTCGGTCTGCTGCTGATGAGCCTGTTCTCAACCTTGCTGCCGGCCCTGCTCGGCACGCGCCACTCCGCTCAGACCGATATCGAGGCAAGGAGCCGCTATGAAATCCCCTGAAGTCGAACAACGCCGGATCGTGGTAATCGGCGCCGGCCCGTCCGGCGCCATCGCTGCCGCCCTGCTCAAGCGCAACGGCCACGACGTGCTGGTGCTGGAACGCCAGCGCTTCCCGCGCTTCTCCATCGGCGAGAGCCTGCTGTCGCACTGCCTGGACTTCGTCGAGGAAGCCGGGATGCTCGAAGCGGTCCAGGCCGCCGGCTTCCAGACCAAGCACGGAGCGGCCTTCGCCTGGGGCGAGCGCACCAGCGAGTTCGACTTCCGCGACAAGTTCACCGCCGGCAAGGGCTCGACCTACCAGGTGGTGCGCGCCGACTTCGACAAGCTGCTGGCCGACCAGGCCGAGCTGCAGGGTGTGGAAATCCGCTACGAGGAAGAGATCGTCGCAACCGACTTTTCCGGCGCCTGCCCGTGCCTCACCGTGCGCCGCCTGGCCGACGGCCAGGTGTACCGGGTCGAGTGCGCCTTCGTCCTCGATGGTAGCGGCTACGGCCGGGTGCTGCCGCGCCTGCTCGACCTCGAACAGCCGTCGAACTTCCCGGTACGCCGTGCGCTGTTCACCCATGTCGAGGACCGCATCGCGCCGACCTCGGGCTTCGACCGCGAGAAGATCCTCATCACCACCCACCCCGAACTGCGCGACGTGTGGTTCTGGACCATCCCGTTCAGCAACGGCCGCAGCTCCCTCGGCGTGGTCGCCGACGCCACGCGCTATGCGGGCCACGATGCCGACCTGGATGCCTGCCTCAAGCGGTTCGTCGCCGACACGCCGAGCCTGTCCCGGGTGCTGGAGCATGCGCGGTGGGACACGCCGGTTCGCGAAATCCACGGCTACTCGGCCAACGTCAAGCGCCTGCACGGACCGGGCTTCGCCCTGCTCGGCAACGCCGCCGAGTTCCTCGACCCGGTGTTCTCCTCCGGAGTGACCATCGCCATGCGCTCGGCGAGCATGGCCGCCGGCCTGCTGCACCGCCAGCTCGGCGGCGAGACGGTGGACTGGGAAACGGAGTTCGCCGTGCCGCTGAAACGTGGCGTCGACGCATTCCGCGCCTACGTCGAGGGTTGGTACGATGGCTCCTTCCAGGACGTGATCTACCACGAGAACGCCGCGCCGGAGATCCGCCGGATGATCTGCTCGATCCTCGCCGGCTATGCCTGGGACGAGCGCAACCCCTACGTCGCCGAACCGAAACGGCGCCTGCGCGTGCTGGCCGAACTCTGCGCCCAGCCCGCCTGAGATGGAAAAGGACGTCCCATGACCCGTGCCGCCGCCACCTACGTCGAAGAAACCGGATTCGGTTTCTGGTTCCTGCAAAGCCACATCTGGCAGCATCACGTGCTGCGCGTGGCGATCAACGACCTGTGCGGGCTGATCGATTCACCGCCACCGGCCGCGCCGGTGCTGCTCGACGCCGGTTGCGGCCAGGGGCGCTCGTTCCGCCTGCTCCATGAAGCCTTCGCCCCGGCGCGGCTGATCGGCCTGGACGCCGACCCGCACAGCCTCGACCGCTCGCGTGCCGAGGCCGGGCACCTGGGTCTCGACGTCGAGCTGATCGCCAGCGACTGCGCGGAGATCCGCCTGCCGGACGCCTGCGTCGACATCCTGTTCTGCCACCAGACCTTCCACCACCTGGTCGAACAGGAAAAGGCGCTGGCCGAGTTCTGGCGCGTGCTCAAGCCCGGCGGCCTGCTTCTGTTCGCCGAATCGACCAAGTTCTACATCGACACCTGGGTGATCCGCTGGCTGTTCCGCCACCCGATGGAAGTACAGAAGAGCGCCGAGGAATACCTCGCCATGCTGCGTGGCCAGGGCTTCCAGTTCGCCGAGCGCAACGTCTCCTACCCCTACCTCTGGTGGAGCCGCGCCAAGGACTTCGGCCTGCTCGAACGCTGGGGCCTGGTGCGGCCGAAGCCGTTCGGCCAGCGCGACGAGACCCTGGTCAACGTCGCCGCGCGCAAGCCGCTGGAGACCGCCGCATCATGATTCGCGCGCTACTGCTCGGCCTCAGCCTGCTGCTGACCGCCTGCGCCACCACGACGCCGCTACCGAGCAGCGTGCCGGAGCTGGACCTGCCGCTGTCTCTGCATGTCCAACGCGACGACGGCGCGACCAGCCAGGACTGGCTGCTGGTGGTCCAGGAGGAGGCCGATACGCTGCGCTGGTCGCTGTTCGATCCGCTGGGCGTGCCGCTGGCGCGCCAGCAACTGATCGATGGCGAATGGCACAACGACGGCCTGCTGCCGCCGAACGCCGAGGCACGCCAACTGTTCGCCGCCCTGCTGTTCGCCCTTGTCCCGGCCCAGCAACTGGCGCACACCTACCCGCCGGGCGAGTGGACGGCGGCCGACGGTCAGCGCCGGCTTAACCCGGACTGGCGGATCGGCTACCGTGCGCCGCTGAACTTCACCTTGAACCGCGTCGAGGGCCCGCGCTACCGGGTCACCGCACTCATCCCGGACTCCGACTCCTGATGCCCAGTTACCTCAACGCGCTCGGTGTGATCTGCGCCCTCGGCGAGGGCAAGCAGGCGGTCGCCGACGCCCTGTTCGCCGGCGATGCCCAGGGCATGCGAGCGCAGCCCGGCTGGGTCGCCGGACAGGCATTGACGGTCGGCGCCGTCCATTCCGCGCTGCCGGCCATGCCGGCCGGCCTGGAAACGGCACACAGCCGCAACAACCAGTTGCTGCTGGCCGCCTCGCGGCAGATCGAAGCGCCGATCCGCGCCGCCATCGAGCGGCATGGCGCCTCTCGTGTCGGCGTGGTGCTCGGCACCAGCACCTCGGGCATCCACGAGGCCGGCCAGCACATCGCCGCCTGGCAGGTCGACGGCGAACTGCCGGCCGCCTACCGCTACGCCCAGCAGGAAATGGTGGCGCCCGCGGCCTTCCTCGGCGACTGGCTGCGACTGGCCGGGCCGAGCTATTGCCTGTCCACCGCCTGTACCTCCAGCGCCCGCGCCCTGCTCAGCGCCCACCGGCTGCTGCAACAGGGTTTCTGCGACGCCGTGCTGGTCGGCGGTGTCGACAGCCTGTGCGGCCTGACGCTGAACGGCTTCTCCGCGCTGGAGGCGGTGGCCGCCGAGCGCTGCAACCCGTTCTCCGCCAATCGCCGTGGCATCAATATCGGCGAGGCGGCGGCCCTGTTCCTGATGACCCGGGAGCCCGGCGACGAACACGCCATCGCCCTGCTCGGCGGCGGCGCCAGCTCCGATGCCCACCACATATCCGCGCCGCAACCCGGGGGCCTCGGCGCCCAGGCGGCGATGCGCCAGGCACTGGCCAGCGCTGGCGTGGCGGCGGGCGACATCGACTACCTCAACCTGCACGGCACCGCCACCGCGCACAACGACGCCATGGAAAGCCTGGCGGTCGCCGCGCTGTTCCCCGACGGCGTGCCCTGCTCGTCGACCAAACCGCTCAGCGGCCACACCCTGGGCGCCGCCGGCGCGCTGGAGGCGGCCTTCTGCTGGCTGACACTGAGCTCTTACAATACCGGGCGCCGGCTGCCGCCGCAGTTGTGGGACGGCGTCGCCGACCCCACGCTGCCGCGCCTGGACCTGGTCGAACCGGGCCGCCGCCTGGACAAGCCACGCGGCCGCCGGCTGATGAGCAATTCCTTCGCCTTCGGCGGCAGCAACCTGTCGCTGATCCTCGGAGACCTCCCATGACCTGGCCCATCGCCGAACTGCTGCCCCATGCCGGCGACATGATCCTCGTCGACGAACTGCTCGCCTGCGACGAAGACAACGTGGAAACCCGCCTCGTCGTGCGCCCCGGCGGCCCGTTCAACGACGTCGACGGCAGCCTGCCGGCCTGGGTCGCCCTGGAACTGATGGCGCAGAGCGTCGCCGCCTACGCCGGCTACCACGCACGCCAGGCCGGGCAGCCGGTGGAGCTTGGCTTCCTGCTCGGCACCCGCAAGTTCGACTGCAACGTCGAGCGCTTCCCCGCCGGTAGCGAACTGCGCATCCGCGGCCTGCGCTCGCTGCAGGACGACAACGGCATGGGCGTCTTCGAATGCCACCTCGACGGCCCCGGCATCCACGCCGAGGCGCGCCTGAACGTATTCCGTCCGCCGAACCCGGACGGCTACCTGCAAGAACCCGCCCAGGACTCCCCCGCATGACCGACCCGATCCTGATCACCGGCTCCAGCCGCGGCATCGGCCGCGCCATCGCCCTGCGCCTGGCGCGCGCCGGCTTCGATATCGTCCTTCACTGCCGCAGCCGCCGCGACGAGGCGGAAAAGGTCCAGGCCGAAATCGAAGCGCTCGGCCAGAACGCCCGCATCCTGCAGTTCGACGTCGCCGACCGCGCTGCCTGCCGCGCCATCCTGGAAGCCGACGTCGAAGCGCACGGCGCCTACTACGGTGTGGTGTGCAACGCCGGCCTGACCCGCGACGGCGCCTTCCCGGCGCTCACCGACGAAGACTGGGACCTGGTCCTGCGCACCAACCTCGACGGCTTCTACAACGTGCTGCAACCGCTGACCATGCCGATGATCCGCCGCCGCAAGCCGGGACGCATCGTCTGCATCACCTCGGTGTCGGGGCTGATCGGCAACCGTGGCCAGGCCAACTACAGCGCCTCCAAGGCCGGGGTGATCGGCGCCGCCAAGTCGCTGGCCATCGAGCTGGGCAAGCGCAGGATCACGGTCAACTGTGTGGCGCCAGGGCTGATCGATACCGAGATTCTCGACGAGCAGGTGCCAGTCGAGGAAATCCTCAAGATGATCCCGGCACAGCGCCTGGGCACACCGGAAGAAGTGGCCGGCGTGGTGAATTTCCTGATGTCCGAGGAAGCCGCCTACATCACCCGACAGGTCATCGCAGTCAATGGAGGACTCTGCTGATGAAGCGCGTGGTCGTCACCGGCATGGCCGGCATCACCTCGCTCGGCAACGACTGGGCGAGCATCGAGGCGGCGTTCCGCAGCAACCGCAGCGGCATCCGCCGCATGGACGAATGGGACCGCTTCAGCGAACTGAACACCCGCCTGGCCGGGCCGATCGACGACTTCGCCGCTCCCCGGCACTGGACGCGCAAGCAGCTCCGCAGCATGGGCCGCGTGTCGCGCCTGGCGGTGGCGGCCTCGGAGCGCGCGCTGGAGAATGCCGGCCTGCTCGGCGAGGACAGCATCCGGGACGGCCGCATGGGCGTGGCCTGTGGCTCGTCCACCGGCAGCACCGACGAGATCAAGGCGTTCGGCAACATGCTGCTCAACTCCGTCGCCGATGGCCTCAACGCCAACTCCTACGTCCGCATGATGCCGCACACCACGGCGGCCAATATCAGCATCTTCTTCGGCCTCACCGGCCGCCTGATCCCTACCTCCAGCGCCTGCACCAGTGGCAGCCAGGGCATCGGCTACGCCTATGAAGCGATCAAGTTCGGCCGCCTGCCGTTGATGCTCGCCGGCGGCGCCGAGGAACTGTGCCCGACCGAGGCGATGGTGTTCGACGCGCTGTACGCCACCAGCCTGAAGAACGAGGCTCCGCAGACCACGCCACGCCCCTACGACAGCGGCCGCGACGGCCTGGTGATCGGCGAAGGCGCCGGCATGCTGGTGCTCGAGGAGCTGGAGCACGCTCTGGCGCGCGGGGCGACCATCCATGCCGAGATCGTCGGCTTCGGCAGCAACGCCGACGGCGCGCACATCACCAAGCCCGAACAACTGACCATGCGCGGCGCCATGCAACTGGCCCTGGACGACGCCGGCCTGAGCCCGGACGCCATCGGCTACGTCAACGGCCACGGCACCGCCACCGAGCAGGGCGACATCGCCGAGACCCTGGCCACCGCCGAGCTGTTCGGCAGCCGCATGCCGATCAGCTCGCAGAAGAGCTTCCTCGGCCACACGCTCGGCGCCTGCGGCGCGCTGGAATCCTGGTTCAGCATCGAGATGCTGAACAGCGACCGCTACATCCACACCCTCAACCTCGATGCCGTCGATCCGCGCTGCGGCGAGCTCGACTACCTGAGTGGCGAGGTGCGGCAGATGAGCCACGAGTACGTGATGAACAACAATTTCGCCTTCGGCGGGGTAAACACCTCGCTGATCTTCCGCCGCTGGCGCTGATCCCACCGAGAGAAAGGAAACGCTCGAATGAAACAGCTCTTCGCCCTTCTGTTCTGCGCCACACTGCTGGTCGGCTGCACCAGCAAACCGGTCCTCAACCCGAGCGAACAGGTGCCGGCCAACGTGCACGCCGACCAGGCCACCATGCAGAAGGCCATCGTCGACGCCCTGACCAGCCGGGGCTGGACCGTGCAGCAGGTCACGCCGACCGACATCCGCGCCGCGATCACCGTGCGCAACCGCCACCGCGCGCAGATCGCCATCAACTACAGCCCGCTCGACTACCAGATCCAGTACGTGAACAGCAGCGGCCTGGACTACAAAGATGGCAAGATCCACCGCAACTACAATCGCTGGGTCGCCAACCTGAGCAACACCATCCGCCAGAACCTCACCACCGCCACCAACGCGCAGTAACCCCACCCGTCAAGGAGAAGACCAATGCAACTGAAAAACTGGACCCTCGCCGCGCTCGTCCTCGCCGCCATTCCCGCCGTCAGCCAGGCGCGCGACACGACCCTGTTCCTGGACTTCGACAGCGTCGTCGCCGAAGCCACCCAGGCCGGCCGCCTGGACGGCAGCGTGAAGTTCTACCTGGCTGGCGAGAAGGTTCCCGGCAAGGTCAGCACGCTGAACGAAGCGGTCACCAACAAGAAGACCAACGCCTTCAACAAGAGCGACGAGGAAGCCTGCTCCTGGGTGCTGCAATCGGCGCTGATCACCCTGCAGGACGCCGCCAAACGGGCCGGCGCCAATGCCGTGGTGGACATCGTCAGCTACTACAAGCGCAACGAGTTCAAGGACCCGCAGAAGTACGAGTGCCACGCTGGCGCCGTCATTGCCGGCGTCGCCCTCAAGGGCAAGATCGCCAACGTCAAGTAAGCCCTGCGACCCGCCCCCTCTCCCGCCACGAGAGGGGCCGGACACTCCCCTCCGGGGCGCTACGAAATCGCCTCCCGCGTCACCAGTTCGATGAACGCCTGCGCCTGGGGCGAATGCTCCCGGCGGCGGCGCACCAGCCAGACCGCGGTGGTGGCCTCGGGGTCCAGCAGTTCGCGGTAGACCACGCCGTCGACCCGCATGCGGCGGAACGAGGCCGGCAGCACCGATACGCCCAGCCCGGCCGCCACCAGTCCGATGATGGTCATCGCCTCGCCGGCTTCCTGGGCGATGCGCGGGGTGAAACCGGCCTGGCGGGCCAGGTCGAGCAACTGATCGTACAGGCCGGTCCCGAAACTGCGCGGAAAGAACACGAACGGTTCTTCGGCCAACGCGGCGACGAGGATTCCCGCCTCGCTGCCCGTGGCCAGCGGGTGGTCGGCCCGCAGCACCACCACCAGCGGTTCGCGGAACAGTTCGATCTTCTCCAGCCCGTCGGGCAGCGCCAGCGGGCGGATCACGCCCACCTGCACGCGTTCCTCCAGCAGCGCCTCGGCCACCTGCCGGCTGCTCATCTCCAGCAGATCGAGATGCACCGCCGGGTAGGCCTGGCGGAAGGCGAAGATGCTGCGCGGGATGGTCGAGGTGAAAGGGGCCGAGGAGGTGAAACCGATCTTCAACTCGCCCAGCTCGCCGCGCTGCGCCCGGCGCGCCAGTTGCACCGCCTTGTCGGATTGCGCCAGCACCTGGCGCGCCTCGTCGAGGAACAGCCGCCCCACTTCGGTCAGTGCCACCCTTCGGTTGGTGCGCTCCAGCAGACGGGCGCCGAGTTCTTCCTCCAGCGCCTGGATCTGCTGGCTCAGCGGCGGTTGGGAAATGCCCAGCCGCTCGGCGGCGCGGCCGAAGTGCAGCTCCTCGGCGACCGCGACGAAGTAGCGCAGGTGACGGAGTTCCATGCTTGCCTCGATTGATCTCTAAAACATATCAAACGTGTCAAACAATATATTGGAAATACCAAAGCGCGCTCCATATCCTTGTCACATAACCCCAACAACACCTTTCCCAGCTACTGCCGGCGAGCATTTGCGGACTGACTTCGTTCGCCCTCCCGGCCCGATTTACGAGGTGAGTTGTGAGTCGCTCCGCCCCATCCGGCGAACCTTCCTTGCTGCAGGCCGCCCATGACGCCAACCGGGACGTCGTGATCGCGGCAGAAACCCTCGAAAGCTACATCGAGAAAGACACACCGGCCTTCCTGCACACTTCTCTGGCGCTGTTCTCCGGCGGCTTCGCCACCTTCGCCCTGCTCTACTGCGTGCAGCCGATGATGCCGGTGCTGTCGCGCGCCTACGACCTGACCGCCGCGCAGAGCAGCCTGGTGCTGTCGATCTCGACCATCATGCTGGCGATCGGCCTGTTGATCCTCGGGCCGATTTCCGACGCCATCGGCCGCAAGAAGGTGATGGTCGCCTCGCTGGTGTGCGCCGCGCTGTTCACCCTCGGCAGCGCGGTGATGCCGAGCTGGCACGGCATGCTGTTGATGCGCGCGCTGCTCGGCCTGGCGCTGAGCGGCCTGGCGGCGGTGGCGATGACTTACCTGAGCGAGGAGATCCACCCGCTGCACCTGGGCCTGTCGATGGGCCTGTACATCGGCGGCAACGCCATTGGCGGGATGAGCGGGCGGCTGATCACCGGCGTGCTGATCGATTTCGTGTCCTGGCAGACCGCGCTGGCCGTGCTCGGCGGCCTGTCGCTGGCCGCCGCGCTGCTGTTCTGGCGCATCCTGCCGGAGTCGCGCAACTTCCGGCCCGCGCCACTGAACCTGCGCGCGCTGGTCGCCGGCTTCCGCGCCCACCTGGGCGATCGCGGCCTGCCCTGGCTGTTCCTCGAAGGCTTCCTGCTGATGGGCGCCTTCGTCACCCTGTTCAACTACATCGGCTATCGCCTGCTCGACGATTACCACCTCAGCCAGACGCTGGTCGGCCTGCTGTCGGTGGTCTACCTGTCGGGCATCTACAGCTCGGCCTGGATCGGCTCGCTGGCCGATCGCCTGGGCCGGCGCAAGGTGCTCAAGGCGGTGATCCTGCTGATGATCGCCGGGCTGGCGCTGACCCTGTTCACCCCGCTGGCACTGGTGCTGGCCGGCCTGTTGCTGTTCACCTTCGGATTCTTCGGCGCCCACTCGGTGGCCAGTAGCTGGATCGGCCGCCGCGCGCAAAGGAACAAGGGCCAGGCCTCGGCGCTTTACCTGTTCAGCTACTACCTCGGCTCCAGCGTGGCCGGCACCCTCGGCGGGGTGTTCTGGCACCACTACGGCTGGCACGGGGTCGGCGCGTTCATCGGCGGCCTGCTGGTGCTGGCCCTGCTGACCGCGCTGCACCTGGCGCGGGTGCCGGCGCTGCCGAGCCGGTTCGGGGCGCAGCCGGCGCATTGATCACGCAGACCCCATCACGACGTTTCGATGGGTTGCACCCATCCTACGAAGCGTCACGCGAAGGGCGCCGACTGGCGCCCTTGTCGTATCAGCGGTGGTACTGCGCGGACAACTCGTGCACCGCCTCGAAGAACGCGCCGGCGTGGGCCGGGTCGACTTCCGGGGTGATGCCGTGGCCGAGGTTGAACACGTGGCCGGTGCCTTCGCCATAGGCGGCGAGGATGCGCGCCACTTCGGCGCGGATGGCTTCCGGCCTGGCGTACAGCACGCTCGGGTCCATGTTGCCCTGCAGGGCGACCTTGCCGCCGACGCGGGCACGGGCGCTGCCGATGTCGCAGGTCCAGTCCAGGCCCAGGGCCTCGGCGCCGCTATCGGCCATGGATTCGAGCCACAGGCCGCCACCCTTGGTGAACAGGATCACCGGCACGCGACGGCCGTCGTGCTCGCGGATCAGCCCGTCGACGATCTTGCGCATGTAGGCCAGGGAGAATTCCTGGTAGGCCGCCGCCGACAGCGCGCCGCCCCATGAGTCGAAGATCTGCACCGCCTGGGCGCCGGCCTTGATCTGGCCGTTCAGGTAGGCGGTGACGGATTGGGCCAGCTTGTCGAGCAGCGCGTGCATGGCCTGCGGGTTGTCGTAGAGCATCGCCTTGGACTTGCGGAAGTCGCGCGACGAGCCGCCTTCGACCATATAGGTGGCCAGGGTCCAGGGGCTGCCGGAGAAGCCGATCAGCGGCACGCGGCCGTTCAGTTCGCGGCGGATGGTGCGCACTGCGTCCATCACGTAGCCGAGGTCGGCTTCCGGGTCGGGGATCGGCAGGGCATCGATATCGGCCTGGCTGCTGACCACCTTCTTGAAGCGCGGCCCCTCGCCGGTCTCGAAGTACAGGCCCTGGCCCATGGCGTCGGGGATGGTGAGGATGTCGGAGAACAGGATCGCCGCGTCCAGTTGCGGGTAGCGGTCCAGCGGCTGCAGGGTGACCTCGCAGGCCATCTCGGGGTTCATGCACAGGCTCATGAAGTCGCCGGCCTTGGCGCGGGTGGCCCGGTACTCCGGCAGGTAACGACCGGCCTGGCGCATCATCCAGACGGGTGTGACGTCGACGGGCTGCTTGAGCAGGGCACGGAGGAAACGGTCGTTCTTCAGGACGGTCATGGCAGGCTTCTTCAGCAGAGTAAGCGGCAAAAAAGTGCGGGCATTTTCGCAAAGCGCAAAGCAAAAGGCACGGCGAGTGCCGTGCCTTTTGTCCAGAGCGACGATCTGCCGCAGCCTGAAGACGTACGCGTCATGATGGGTTGCACCCATCCTGCGGCGCTTAGACGCCCAGGTAGTCGAGGATGCCCTCGGCGGCGTTGCGTCCTTCGTAGATCGCCGTCACCACTAGGTCGGAACCGCGCACCATGTCGCCACCGGCGAAGATCTTCGGGTTGCTGGTCTGGTGCTTGAAGGTGGCCTCGGCCGGGGCGACCACGCGGCCCTGGCTGTCGGTCTGGATCTCGAACTGCTCGAACCACGGAGCCGGGCTGGGACGGAAGCCGAAGGCGATGACCACCGCATCGGCCGGCAGGATCTCCTCGGAACCGGGGATCGGCTCGGGACTGCGACGGCCACGGGCGTCCGGCTCGCCGAGACGGGTCTCGACCACCTTGACGCCTTCCACCTTGTCCTCGCCGACGATGGCGATGGGCTGGCGGTTGAAGAGGAACTTCACGCCCTCTTCCTTGGCGTTCTTCACCTCGCGGCGCGAACCGGGCATGTTCTCGGCGTCGCGGCGGTAGGCGCAGGTCACGCTCTTGGCGCCCTGGCGGATCGAGGTGCGGTTGCAGTCCATGGCGGTGTCGCCACCACCGAGCACCACGACCTTCTTGCCCTTCATGTCGATGAAGTCGTCCGGCGACTTCTCGAAACCGAGGTTGCGGTTGACGTTGGCGATCAGGAAGTCCAGCGCGTCGTGCACGCCAGGCAGGTCTTCGCCGGGGAAGCCACCCTTCATGTAGGTGTAGGTGCCCATGCCCATGAACACCGCGTCGTACTCGGCGAGCAGTTGTTCGACGGTCACGTCCTTGCCCACTTCGGTGTTCAGGCGGAACTCGATGCCCATGCCGGTGAACACTTCGCGGCGGCGCGAGAGGACGCTCTTCTCCAGCTTGAACTCGGGGATGCCGAAGGTCAGCAGGCCACCGATCTCCGGGTTCTTGTCGAACACCACCGGAGTCACGCCGTTGCGCACCAGCACGTCGGCGCAACCGAGGCCGGCAGGGCCGGCACCGATCACCGCGACACGCTTGCCGGTCGGCTTGACCTTGGACATGTCCGGGCGCCAGCCCATGGCGAAGGCGGTGTCGGTGATGTACTTCTCCACCGAACCGATGGTCACCGCGCCGAAGCCGTCGTTGAGGGTGCAGGCACCCTCGCAGAGGCGGTCCTGCGGGCACACGCGGCCGCAGACTTCCGGCAGGGTGTTGGTCTGGTGCGACAGCTCGGCGGCGGCCAGGATGTTCCCTTCCGAGACCAGCTTCAGCCAGTTCGGAATGAAGTTGTGCACCGGGCACTTCCATTCGCAGTACGGGTTGCCGCAGCCAAGGCAGCGATGCGCTTGCTCGCCGGCCTGCTGCGGTTTGAACGGCTCGTAGATTTCCACGAACTCTTTCTTGCGCTGGCGCAGCAGCTTCTTCTTCGGATCCTTGCGCCCGACCTCGATGAACTGGAAGTCGTTGTTCAGACGTTCAGTCATTTCAAAACCTCTTAACAGCGGCGGCAAGCTTCAAGCTGCAAGCCGCAAGACAATCACGTAGGGCCGGCAAGCCCGTGCTGCTTCTGACTTGCAGCTTGGGGCTTGCCGCTTGCCGCTGTTTCATTGCGGGTTGGCACGAGTGCTGGAAAGCAGCGAGGCCAGGTTGGCGGCCTTCGGCTTGACCAGCCAGAACTTGCGCAGGTAGTCGTCCAGGTTCTCGGAGAGGGTACGCCCCCACTCGCTCCCGGTTTCCCGCACGTACTCGTCCAGCACGCTCTGCAGATGGCTGCGATACGCCTCCATCGCTTCGTTATTGATCCGCTGGATCTCCACCAGCTCGTGGTTGATACGGTCGACGAAGCTGTTGTCCAGGTCGAGCACGTAGGCGAAGCCGCCGGTCATACCCGAGCCGAAGTTGTAGCCGGTCTTGCCGAGCACGCAGACGAAACCGCCGGTCATGTACTCGCAGCAGTGGTCGCCGGTGCCTTCCACCACGGCATGGGCGCCGGAGTTGCGCACGCCGAAGCGCTCGCCGGCGGTACCGGCGGCGAACAGCTTGCCACCGGTGGCGCCGTACAGGCAGGTGTTGCCGATGATGGCCGATTCCTGGGTCTTGAACGGGCTGCCGGCAGGCGGGGTGATGACGATCTTGCCGCCGGTCATGCCCTTGCCGACGTAGTCGTTGGCGTCGCCTTCCAGGTACAGGTTGAGGCCACCGGCGTTCCACACGCCGAAGCTCTGCCCCGCGGTGCCCTTGAAGCGGAAGGTGATCGGCGCATCGACCATGCCCTGGTTGCCGTGGGTACGGGCGATCTCGCCGGAAATCCGCGCGCCGATGGAACGGTCGCAGTTGCAGATCTCCAGTTCGAACTCACCACCAGCCTTGCCGGCGATGGCATCCCTGGCCAGCTCGACCATCTTCTCGGCGAGCAGGCCCGGGTCGAACGGCGGGTTGCGGTCGACTTCGCAGAACTGCGGCTTGTCCGCCGGGATGTGCGCGCTGCCAAGCAGCGGCGACAGGTCCAGGTTGCCCTGCTTGGCGGTTTCGCCGGGCAGCAGTTCGAGCAGGTCGGTACGGCCGATCAGTTCGCCGAGGCTGCGCACGCCGAGCCTGGCCAGCCACTCGCGGGTCTCGGTGGCGATGTAGGTGAAGAAGTTCACCACCATGTCCACGGTGCCGATGAAGTGGTCCTTGCGCAGCTTGTCGTTCTGGGTGGCCACGCCGGTGGCGCAGTTGTTCAGGTGGCAGATGCGCAGGTACTTGCAGCCCAGGGCGACCATCGGCGCGGTGCCGAAGCCGAAGCTCTCGGCGCCGAGGATGGCGGCCTTGATCACGTCGAGGCCGGTCTTCAGGCCGCCGTCGGTCTGCACCCGGACCTTGCCGCGCAGGTCGTTGCCGCGCAGGGTCTGGTGGGTCTCGGCGAGGCCCAGTTCCCAGGGCGAGCCGGCGTACTTGATCGAGGTGATCGGCGAGGCGCCGGTGCCGCCGTCGTAGCCGGAGATGGTGATCAGGTCGGCATAGGCCTTGGCCACGCCGGCGGCGATGGTGCCGACGCCAGCCTCGGCCACCAGCTTGACCGACACCAGCGCGGTCGGGTTGACCTGCTTGAGGTCGTAGATCAACTGCGCCAGGTCTTCGATCGAGTAGATGTCGTGGTGCGGCGGCGGCGAGATCAGGGTCACGCCGGGTACCGCGTAGCGCAGGCGGGCGATCAGGCCGTTGACCTTGCCGCCAGGCAACTGGCCGCCCTCGCCGGGCTTGGCGCCCTGGGCCACCTTGATCTGCAGCACTTCGGCGTTGACCAGGTATTCCGGGGTAACGCCGAAGCGGCCGGTGGCGACCTGCTTGATCTTCGAGCTCTTCAGCGTGCCGTAGCGCGCCGGGTCCTCGCCGCCCTCACCGGAGTTGGAGCGCGCGCCCAGGCGGTTCATCGCCTCGGCCAGCGCTTCGTGGGCTTCCGGCGACAGCGCGCCGAGGGAAATACCGGCGGCGTCGAAGCGCTTGAAGATCGCTTCCAGCGGCTCGACCTCGTCGAGGCTCAGCGGCCGCTCGGCCGGCTTGACCTTGAGCAGGTCGCGCAGCATCGCCACCGGGCGCTTGTCCACCAGCGCGGTGTATTCCTTGAACTTCTCGTAGCTGCCCTGTTGCACGGCGGCTTGCAGGGTGTTGACCACGTCCGGGTTGTAGGCGTGGTACTCGCCGCCATAGACGAACTTGAGCAGGCCGCCCTGCTGGATCGGCCGGCGGTTGTTCCAGGCCTCGCCGGCGAGCAGCTTCTGCTCGGTCTCGATATCGACGAAGCGCGCACCCTTGATGCGGCTGGCGACGCCACGGAAGCACAGTTCGGTGACTTCATCGGACAGGCCGACGGCCTCGAACAACTGGGCGCCACGGTAGGAGGCGACGGTGGAGATGCCCATCTTCGAGAGGATCTTCAGCAGGCCCTTGGAGATGCCCTTGCGGTAGTGCTTGAACACCTCGTACAGGTCACCCAGCACTTCGCCGGTGCGAATCAGGTCGCCCAGCACTTCGTAGGCCAGGAACGGGTAGACCGCCGAGGCACCGAAGCCGAGCAGCACCGCGTAGTGGTGCGGATCGCGGGCGGTGGCGGTCTCGACCAGGATGTTGCAGTCGCAGCGCAGGCCCTTCTCGGTCAGGCGGTGGTGCACGGCGCCGGTGACCAGCGAGGCATGGGCCGGCAGCTTGCCGGGGGCGATATGCCGGTCGGAGAGCACCAGCAGCACCTTGCCGGCACGCACCGCTTCCTCGGCCTGGTCGGCCATGTTGCGCACGGCGGCTTCCAGGCCCATCGACTCGTCGTAGTTCATGTCGATGATCTGGCGCTCGAAGCCCGGGCGGTCCAGGTTCATCAGCGCGCGCCACTTGGCCGGCGAGATCACCGGGCTGCTGAGGATCACCCGGGTGGCATGCTCGGGCGACTCCTGGAAGATGTTGCGCTCGGCGCCCAGGCAGATCTCCAGGGACATCACGATGGCTTCGCGCAGCGGGTCGATCGGCGGGTTGGTGACCTGGGCGAACTGCTGGCGGAAATAGTCGTAGGGCGAGCGCACGCGCTGCGACAGCACGGCCATGGGCGTGTCGTCACCCATCGAGCCGACCGCCTCCTGGCCCTGTTCGCCGAGCGGACGCAGCACCTGGTCACGCTCCTCGAAGGTGACCTGGAACATCTTCATGTACTGCTTGAGCTGGTCCGGGTCGTAGAAAGCCGAACCGTGGTCGCGGTCTTCCAGGGTCGCCTGGATGCGCTGGGCGTTCTTGCGCAGCCACTGCTTGTAGGGATGGCGCGACTTCAGGCGGCTGTCGATGGCATCGGTGTCCAGCACCTGGCCGGTCTCGGTGTCCACGGCGAGGATCTGCCCCGGGCCGACCCGGCCCTTGGCGATCACGTCCTCGGGCTGGTAGTCCCATACGCCGATTTCCGACGCCAGGGTGATGTAGCCGTTCGTGGTGGTGACCCAGCGCGCCGGGCGCAGGCCGTTGCGGTCGAGCAGGCAGACGGCGTGGCGGCCGTCGGTCAGCACCACGCCGGCCGGGCCGTCCCACGGCTCCATGTGCATGGAGTTGTATTCGTAGAAGGCGCGCAGGTCGGCGTCCATGGTCTCGACGTTCTGCCAGGCCGGCGGAATGATCATGCGCACGCCGCGGAACAGGTCGATGCCGCCAGTGACCATCAGCTCCAGCATGTTGTCCATGCTCGAGGAGTCGGAGCCGACACGGTTGACCAGCGGGCCCAGCTCTTCCAGATCCGGGATCAGCTCGTTGGCGAACTTCAGGCGGCGCGCCTGGGCCCAGTTGCGGTTGCCGGTGATGGTGTTGATCTCGCCGTTGTGGGCGAGGAAGCGGAACGGCTGCGCCAGCGGCCACTTCGGCAGGGTGTTGGTGGAGAAGCGCTGGTGGAACACGCAGATCGCGGTCTGCAGGCGCTCGTCACCCAGGTCCGGATAGAACTGGGCGAGGTCGGCCGGCATCATCAGGCCTTTATAGATGATGGTCTTGTGCGAAAAGCTGCAGATGTAGTGGTCGGTGTCGGCGGCATTGGCCACCGAGGAGCGACGCCGGGCGCTGAACAGCTTGATGGCGAACTCCTGGTCGGAGAGACCTTCGCCGCCGATGAACACCTGCTCGATGATCGGCAGGCGCTCTAGGGCCAGGCGGCCGAGCACGCTGGTGTCCACCGGCACCTTGCGCCAACCCACCAGTTGCAGGCCGGCAGCGAAGATTTCGCGGTTCATGTTCTCGCGGGCGGCCTCTGCCCTGGCCGGGTCCTGGTTGAAGAACACCATGCCCACCGCGTACTGCTTGGGCAGTTCGACGGAGAAGTGTTCCCGGGCCATGGCGCGCAGGAAGACATCGGGCTTCTGGATCAGCAGACCGCAGCCGTCACCTGTCTTCCCGTCGGCGTTGATACCGCCGCGGTGGGTCATACAAGTCAGGGCTTCAATCGCGGTCTGCAACAGGTGATGGCTCGCCTCGCCCTGCATGTGGGCGATCAGACCGAAGCCGCAGTTATCCTTGAACTCCTCAGGATGGTACAGACCTGCTCTCATAGGGACTCTCACCAGGATGCCTTTTTACAAGGCAATTACTTTCTAATTCAAATACTTACCAAGCGCGCAGGACGAAGCGCCAGCTTTGCGCAGGCAAAAGGGGGGTCATTGTACACATCAGATAAGGGGGTCACAAACCCCTTTATGACGCACAAGCGACACCTTATGTCGCCAAAATGAAAGGAGCAAGTCATTCGACCGTGCTAGCCGATCCGCGCCCATTCCAGCGCCACATAGGTGGCGCCCGATCTCACGACCTCGAGAGACGGAAGGCATGACGCAGAGGAGCGGAGCGACAGCCGAAGGTGCGCCCGGGAGCGAGTCAGGCGGATGGGGAAGCAGTACTCCGCGCATCGGCAGCAGGCTGTTTCCCAACCTGCTGCCGACGACTGCGGCAGGGTCTCAGCGCGCCTGGGCTTCCTGACGGATGCTGGCGAAGGTCTTCGGCCAGGGCTTGCCGGCCTGGACCTTGGCCGGGAGGGTGCGGATCGCCGCCTGGGCCGCTTCGCGGGAGGCAAAGCTACCGTAGGTCACCACATACAGCGGCTGCCCCTGGTGGATCTTCTTGAAGTAGCGGTAACCGTTGCCCTGCTGGCGCACGAATGCCTGGGCGCTGCTCTCCGAGCGGGTGCCGAGGATCTGCAGTGCATAGTGCGAAGCCGCCTGGCTGCCGTACCAGTCGCCGCTCGACGCCGGCGCTGCTGGCTTGGCCGGGGCGGCAGGCTTGGGCGCAGGCGCCGCGACAGGTGCCGCGGGCTTGGCGACGCTCGGCGCAGGCGTCGGCGCTACCGGGGCGGATGGCGGCACGCTCGGCGCAGGAGCGGCCGGAGCTGCTACTGGAGCTGACGGCGCCACTGCTGGAGCGGTCGGCACGGGGTCCGGCAGTACGACCGGCGCCACAGGCTCGCCAACTCCCGCCTCCTCGCCATCCGCCTGACCGGCGGCCTGCGCCAGCGGCTGGCGAATCACCGGCTGGGCCTGGCCCACCAGAGGCAGCGGCAATGGCTGGCTGGAACCGGCGAACTCGATGGCCGGACCATCCTGTCCTGGCGCCGCGGGCTGGGTTGCCCCGCCCTGCTGGCTAGTGGCAGGAGCCTGGGCAACCGCCGAAGCCTCCGACTCGGGCGTCGAACTGCCCTTCATCAACCAGGCGGCCAGTACCGCGATCACCACTATCCCCAGGGCCAGCAGGTGTTTCTGCGGCAACTTGAGCGCCAGACCGCCCGAGCGCTCCGAACCGCGCTGGGCGAGCATCGCGTCGATCAGCGTTTCACGCGCCACCTGGTTGATCAGCCCCGGCCACCCCTTGGACTGGAGGTGAATATCGGCAAGCTGCTCGTCACTGAACACATCCAGCCCCTGCCCAGCCCCCTCCAGGCGCTGCTCCAGGTATTCCACGGTCTCGTCTTCGGTATAGGGCTGCAACTCGATGGCATGGAAGCGCTCACCGCCCTCGGCCAGCAGTTCGAGACGCGGCAGCAGCGACGAATGACCGAACAGGAAGACGTGCGGCCGCGCATCGGCCTGCCCACCCGCGAGGGCCAGCAAGGCATCGAGCGCCGAATCGTCGAGTTCCTCGGCATCGTCGACCAGCAGGTAGACCTCCTGGTCGGTCAGCGCCAACTGCGCGATCTGCGCCTGGATGCCACGCAGCTCCGCCTGAGGCGAATTCAGCCCCTGCGCCACTTGGCGCAGCAGCCCGCCGGCATCCATTCCGCCGCGCGCCGAGACCACCACGCTCTGCACCGTCTGCTTGTTGGTGCTGGCCACCAGCGCCTGGCGCAACAGGGTCTTGCCGCTGCCCTTCGGCCCGGTGACCAACAGCAGTAATTGGCTGTAACGCGCCAGGTGATGCAGTTGACCGAGCACCGGCTTGCGCTGGGCCGGGAAGAACTTGAACCCGGGCACCCGGGGCGCGAACGGGTCGTGACTGAACTCGTAGTGACTGAGAAACGCCTCGTCGGCATGCAAACTGGTCATGGTGCTCTCGATAGGTCTTAAAGCTGCTCGGCCAACCCCTGGTAGTCCGCCGCCAGGGTGGCATCCAGAATCTCGCGCGGAAAGTCGGCGGTCACCACGGCGTCACCCATCCGCCGCAGCAGGACCAGGCGCAGGCGCCCACCCTGGACTTTCTTGTCGACCGCCATGTGTCCGAGGAAATCCTCGGCCGTCATGTCTTGCGGCGGCACTACCGGCAGTCCCGCGCGTCGCAGCAGGCGTACCCCACGGTCGCGCTCCTCCGCACTGATCCAGCCTAACCGCCTAGACATCTCCAATGCCATCACGGTTCCCGCCGCCACCGCTTCGCCGTGCAACCAGACGCCATAACCCTGGTGCGCCTCGATGGCGTGACCGAAGGTATGCCCCAGGTTGAGGATTGCCCGCAGCCCCGACTCCCGCTCGTCGACACCGACGACCCGGGCCTTGGCCGCACAGGAACGCTCTATCGCCTCGCTCAGGGCCTGCTGGTCGAGCCCGCGCAGGGCATCCATGTGCTCTTCCAGCCAGGCGAGGAAAGGTTCGTCGCAGATCAGGCCGTACTTGATGACCTCCGCCAGGCCGGCCGACAGCTCTCGCGGCGGCAGCGTCGCCAGGCTGGCGGTGTCGATCACCACCGCCTTCGGCTGGTAGAACGCGCCCACCATGTTCTTGCCCAGGGGATGGTTGATGCCGGTCTTGCCGCCCACGGACGAGTCGACCTGGGACAGCAGCGTGGTCGGCACCTGGATGAAGTCCACGCCCCGCTGGTAGCAGGCCGCCGCGAAACCGGCCATGTCGCCCACCACGCCTCCGCCAAGCGCCACCACCGTGGTGCCACGCTCATGTCGGGCACCCAGCAGGCCGTCGAAGATCAACTGGAGCGTTTCCCAGTTCTTGAAGGCCTCGCCGTCAGGCAACACCACGGTCGCCAGCTCGAAACCTTGCAGCGCCTCGGTCAATCTGGAGAGGTAGAGCGGAGCGACCGTTTCGTTGGTCACGATGGCGACCTGTCGGCCGCCGATGTGCCGCGCGAACAGCTCGGGCTGATCCAGCAGGCCGGCACCGATATAGATGGGATAACTACGATCGCCCAGATTTACATGGAGAGTGTGCATGCGGCCCCCACAATGAAAAGGGCCTTAGGATAGCGCAATTCCACCAGGCATTAACGCGGCTGCAGCGTCTGGAGACGCTCGAGAATCTCCTGAACCACCATGCGTGGAGGACGCGTATCGGTCTCGATGACCAGATCGGCGATCTCCCGGTAGAGCGGATCGCGGATCGCCATCAGGTCGCGAAGCACCTTGCCGGGATCGGCCGTTCGCAGCAGCGGCCGATTACGATCCCGCGCGGTACGATCGATCTGCTGCTCGACCGAGGTATGCAGGTACACGACCCGGCCACCGGCACGCAGTGCCTGGCGGTTGTCCTGCCGCAACACCGCTCCGCCGCCCGTGGCAAGCACCACGCCGTCCAGGCCGCAGAGCTCGGCAATCACTGCATGCTCACGGTCACGAAATCCCTGCTCGCCCTCCACATCGAAGATCCAGGGGATATCCGCCCCGGTCCGATGCTCGATTTCCTTGTCGGAATCCTTGAACGGCAACTTCAGCTCTTTCGCCAACAAACGCCCGATGGTGCTCTTTCCAGCCCCCATCGGGCCAACCAGAATCAAATTTCGCACGAAGATCAACGGCTCACTGCAATCGCCTGGCTGTTCATGATACGCGGAGTGAGGAAAACCAGCAGCTCGGACTTCCTGTCAGTGATGGTATCGCGCTTGAACAAGCGACCGAGGAACGGCAGGTCCCCGAGGAACGGCACCTTGTCGACGGATTTGGTCTGGGTATTGGAGAACACCCCACCGATCACGATGGTCTCGCCATCGCTGATCAGCACCTTGGCATTGACTTCGTTCTTGTTGATCGGCGGTACGCCGTTCAGGGCATTGGCGAAATCCGGCGCATCCTTGGTGACCTTGACCTCCATGATGATGCGGTTGTCCGGGGTGATCTGCGGGGTCACCTCCAGCGACAAGGCAGCTTCCTTGAAGGAGGTGCTGGTCGCACCGCTGGAACTCGCTTCCTGGTAGGGAATCTCCGCGCCCTTCAGGATCTTGGCGGTTTCCTTGTCCGAGGTGACCACCTTCGGCTGCGATACGATCTCGCCGTTGCCGGTCTTCTCCATCGCCGACAGTTCCAGGTCAAGGATGGTGTTGTCGGTGATGAAGCCCAGGTTCAGGCCGGAAGTCGCGGCGTTGGCGCCCAGATCGACGAAGGTCCCGCCCTGGATTTCCAGGGGGTTGGTGTCTTTGATCAGGCTGTTGGTGCCGCCGACGACCCAGTTGTTGTCGCCGACGCTGACCCCACGCCATTCGACGCCGAGGGACTTGTCGTAATCGACGTTGGCTTCGACGATACGCGCCTCGATCATCACCTGGCGCACCGGGATATCCAGTTGCGACACGATGCGGCGCAGTTCGTCGAGCTTGTCCTGGGTCTGGTAGGCGATGATGCTGTTGGTGCGGTCGTCCACGGTGATGGAGCCGCGCTCATCCTTGCCGGCGTCGCCACTGGTCACCGACTGGAACAGCTTGGCGATGTCGGCGGCCTTGGCATAGTTCACCTGGATCAGTTCGCGGCGCAGCGGCGCCAGCTCGGCGATCTGCTTCTGCGACTCGAGTTCCTGGCGCTCGCGAGCGGCGATCTCGTCGGCCGGAGCCACCAGCAACACGTTGCCGACCTTGCGTTTGTCCAGCCCCTTGGTCTTCAGCACCAGATCCAGGGCCTGGTCCCACGGTACGTTCTGCAGGCGCAGGGTGATATTGCCCTGCACGGTGTCGCTGGCGACCAGGTTCAGGTCGGTGAAGTCGGCGATCAACTGCAGTACCGAGCGTACATCGATGTCCTGGAAGTTCAGCGAAAGCTTCTCGCCGCTGTAGGCGAAACTCTCCGCCTTGCGACGCTCGGCATCCTGCTGGCTCAGCGGCTTGATGCTGACGGTCAGCTTGTTGTCGGTCTGGAAGGCCAGGTAGTCGTAGAGGCCCGTCGGCTCGATGACGATGCTGGCGCTGTCCGCGCCGCCGGTGGCGCTGACGAACTGTACGGGCGTTGCGAAATCCTTGACGTCCAGGCGAACCCGCAGGTTTTCCGGCAGTCGCGTCTTGGCGAAGTCCAGACGGATCTTGCCGCCCTGCTCCTTGATATCCGGGCTCACCGACGGATCGGAAAGCTCGATCACCACGTTGCCTTCACCCTGCTCGCCGCGCTGGAAGTCGATATTGCCGATGCCACGCTGGGCGGCATAGATCGGCTTGGGCGCGACCGGCGCCGGGGACACCGTGGCCGTGGTCGGGACGGCGGCATGCGCTGCACCCGCGGCGTCGCCAACCACGACGTAGAGGTTCCTGCCGTCGCTGCGCGTGCTGTAGGGAACCAGGGTCGCCAGGTTGATGATCAACCGGGTGCGATCCTTGGCCTCGACCACGGTCACGCTGCGCGCGTTGCCCACACCCAACTCACGATTCTTGGTACCGAGCTTGTTCTTCACGCCTGGCAGGTCGAGCGCGATGCGCGCCGGCTGATCGATCGTATAGCCACGGGGAGTGGCCACAGGCTCATCGAACGCCAACTTCAGCTCCACCTTCCCCCCCGGAAGAGCAGCCACATCCAGCGCCTGCAGGTCGGCCGCCAACAAGGCTGGCGACAAGAACGCTGCAATTAAGGAAACGCAAAGGCGCGAAAGAGAGTTGTTCATTCTCGAATTCCGTTGTGCAGACCGGTAATTGTTTTTCATTTCCCCACCCTATTCCTCAAGAGCGCTCTTTCAGAGAGAGGCTTCTCGGCCGCTCCAACCAGCCACCCTCGCCATCGGGAACGATTTCGACGACCTCTATCCTGGCTTCGTCGATCGACACGATGCGGCCATTATTGCGCCCCAGGTAATCCCCGACCTTGACCCGGTGCACTCCCCCTGCACCATTGACCAAGGCATATTTTCCGTTCGTATTGGAAAGAGTTCCGACCATCTCGAAAGTCTCGATGTTGAAACCTTCCAGGAATTGCTTGATCCGGGTTTCATCCGGCTTGATTTCCTTGGAGCCCTTGGGCCGGCTGGTCAGGTCTATCTTGACCGGCGGCTGGAATGGGCTGCGCAAGGCCGAGGCGTTATAAGTGAAAGCCTCGTACGGTTGGAACTTGGGCAATGGCTCGATGGAACCTTTTGGCCGCGCCCGGACTTCATCCATATAGGCCTGGAGGTCCGAGAAGTCGCCGCCGCCCCCGCAGCCGGCCAGGCCAAGGAGAATCACGCCATATAGAGCAACATGGGAGCTTTTCACTTCTGCAGCCCCTTATCGTTATAGCGGTAGGTTTTCGCCAGAATGCTCATGCGAAGTTTGCTGGTGCTGTCTGCCGAAACCGGCTTGATCTCGAAATCGTGCAGCGTAACGATCCGCGGCAGACTCGAAACACCACTGACGAAAGTGGCCAGGTCGTGATAGGCACCAACTACCGAGATTTGAATCGGCAGTTCGATATAGAACTGCTGGGCCACTTCAGGCAGCAGTTTGATTTCCTCGAACTCCAGACCGCTACCCAGACCCGTACGAGTAATATCTTCCAGCAAGCCCGGAACTTCCGTATCGCTCGGCAACTGCCGGAGCAGTGCGCCGAACGAAACTTCCATCTCTTTCATCTGCTCCTTGTAGGCTTCCAGGTTGGCGGCCTGGAATGCCTTGCTGGAGAACTGCTCCTTGAGTGTCGTTTCCTCGGCGCGTTTCTGGTCGAGTTGCGCCTCAAGATCCTTGAGATGGAAGTTATAACCAAGTGCCAGCACTACGATGAGTAGGAGCGCACAAACGATGACTTTGACCGGAGCGGGCCACGATCCCAGATTGTTGAAATCCAGGTCGTTGATATCGATTTTCCGGAGACTGTCCAACGAGTCGGCAAAGCTCATTTCTTGACTCCTTCCTCTTCAACCGACGGCTGGGTCTGCTGGACGGTCAACTGGAATACGTTGGCCTGGTCCAGGGCCCCGGCAGTGACCGCCTTGACGGCGGTGAGGTTCGGCGCATCCAGCCATTCCGAGGAATCCAGGTTGCGCATCAGGCTGGAGACCCGGTTGTTCGACTCGGCCGCCCCCTGGATGGCGATGTTCTTCCCTTTCATACCGAGCGAGGTGAAGTACACCCCGTCCGGCAAGGTGCGGACCAACTGGTCGAATACCCGCCCGATAATGGGGCGGTTCCCCTGCAGGTCCTGGATGATCTTCATCCTTTCCAGCAGTTGCTGCCGGCGGGTCCTGAGCTCGCTGATCTCCTTGATCCGCGCATCGAGCACCGCGATTTCCTTGCGGATGAAATCGTTGCGCGCGTTCTGCTGCTCGATCGCCCCGTTCAGGTACTGGTCGCCCAGGAACACCATGCCCGCGGCGACGACCAGCACACCCACCAGAGTCGCCAGGAACCGCTGCTTGCGTTCTTCCCGTAGCTGCTCACGCCATGGCAGAAGGTTTATGCGTGCCATCAGTCGAAACTCCTCATCGCCAGACCACACGCAATCATCAAGGCCGGCGCATCACTCGCCAGAGCGCCGGCGTTGACCTTGCTACTCAGCGCCATATCGGCGAACGGGTTCGCCACCAATGTCTGGGTGCCGATCTTCTGCTGGATCAGGCGATCCAGATCGGGAATGGAGGCGGTGCCGCCCGCCAGGAGGATGTAATCGACGTCATTGAACTGACCGGCCGCAAAGAAGAACTGCAGCGAACGGGAAACCTGCTGGACCACGGCCTCCTTGAACGGCTGCAGTACCTCGCTCTCGTAATCGTCCGGCAAGCCGCCCTGCTTCTTGGCCAGGCCGGCTTCTTCCACCGAGAGGCCATAGCGACGCTGGATCTCGTCGGTGAGCTGCTTGCCACCGAAGAGTTGCTCTCGAGTATAGATGGTGCGTCCGTTGTGCAGGACGCTGAGCGTGGTCATGGTCGCACCGATATCGACCACCGCCACCGTCAACTCGTCATGGCCGCTGCCGAGCTGCGCGGCCAGCAGGCCATAGGCACGCTCCAGCGCATAGGCTTCGACGTCCACGACCTTGGCGGTGATCCCCGCCAGGGCCAGGGCGGCTTCGCGCACCTCGACGTTTTCCTTTCGGCAGGCGGCGAGCAGCACGTCGACCCGCTCGGAGTTGCGCGCCGACGGACCCTGGACCTCGAAGTCGATCGCCACTTCTTCGAGCGGATAGGGAATGTACTGGTCGGCCTCGATCTTCAGTTGGGTCTCCAGATCATCGTCGGAGAGACCCGCCTCCATTTCGATGGTCTTGGTGATCACCGCCGACCCGGCCACCGCGACGGCCGCCGTGCGGACGCCGCTCTTGGCCTTGGTGAGGACTCGAGACAAAGCCTGGCCGACACCCTCCAGTTCGGCGATGTTCTTCTCGACCACTGCATTTGGGGGAAGTGGCTCGACGGCGTATGCCTCTACCTTGTAGCGGCTACCCGAGCGACTCAGTTCCAGAAGCTTGACTGAGGTCGAACTGATGTCTATCCCCAGAAGCGTATTCGCTTTCTTATTGAAGAGCCCTAGCACGACCGTTTTTTCCTATTGACATCCGCGACTTACGGACTATTTATGTTTTTCCACATTAAATAACAGTCTTGACATAAGCGCAAATGGCTCCCCAGGGGAAAAAGCGCTTATAATGTGAACGGTTTTTCTCTTTCAGCCTTACCTTTCGTTTAACCCGTTCTTTTATCTGGAAATCCGCGAGTCTCGATGCGCCTGCTGAAGTTTGTCTGGTGGTTTTGCGTCACCGTTTTTTGTGGACTGTTACTCAGTTTCAGCGGTGCCTACCTCTACCTCGCCCCCAACCTCCCCTCGGTCGATTCGCTCCGCAGCATCCAGTTGCAGATCCCCCTCCGGGTCTACAGCAACGATGCCAAGCTGATCGCAGAGTTCGGCGAGATGCGGCGTTCCCCCATCCGCTTCGCGGATATTCCCCCAGATTTCATCAACGCGCTACTGTCGGCTGAAGACGACAATTTTGCCCATCATTATGGCGTCGATCTTAGCAGCCTAATGCGCGCCGCCACTCAAATATTGAAGAGCGGACAGATTCAGACCGGCGGCAGCACCATCACCATGCAGGTGGCGAAGAACTACTTCCTCACCAGCGAGCGCAGCTTCTCGCGCAAGATCAACGAAATCCTCCTGGCACTGCAGATCGAGCGCGAACTGAGCAAGGACGAAATCCTCGAGCTCTACGTCAACAAGATCTACCTGGGCAACCGGGCCTACGGCATCGAAGCCGCCGCTCAAGTCTATTACGGCAAATCCATCCGAGACTTGAGCCTGGGGCAGATGGCGATGATCGCCGGCCTGCCCAAGGCGCCCTCGCGCTTCAACCCGCTGGTCAACCCGGAACGCAGCAAGGAGCGCCGTGACTGGATCCTCGGCCGCATGTACAGGCTGGGCAAGATCGACGAGGCGCGCTACCAGGCCGCGCTGAACGAGCCGATCGACGCCAGCTACCACGTCCCCAGCCCCGAGATCAGCGCCCCCTACGTCGCCGAGATGGCGCGCGCGGAAATGGTCGGCCGCTACGGCAGCGATGCCTATACGGAAGGCTTCCACGTCACCACCACCGTGCCCAGCCAGTTGCAGGAAGCGGCCAATCGCTCCGTGCAGCAGGGGCTGATCAACTACGACCAGCGCCACGGCTACCGGGGACCGGAAACCCGCCTGCCGGGCATGACCCACGAGACCTGGCGCAAGGAGCTGGCCAAGCAGAAGAGCATCGGCGGGCTGGAGCCGGTCATCGTCACCCAGGTGGAGAAGAGCGGCATCCTCGTGCTGACCCGCAGCGGCAAGGAAGAAGCGGTGGCCTGGGAAAGCATGAAATGGGCACGCCCCTTCCTCAACACCAACAGCCTGGGCCCGCGTCCCCAGCAGCCGGCCGACGTCGTGCAGATCGGCGACCTGGTCCGCGTCCGGCGCCAGGACGACGGCAGCCTGGCATTCAGCCAGGTGCCCGCGGCGCAGAGCGCCCTGGTCTCGCTCGATCCACGCAATGGCGCGATCCTTTCCCTGGTCGGCGGCTTCTCCTTTGAGCAGAGCAACTACAACCGCGCCACCCAGGCCAAGCGCCAGCCCGGCTCCAGCTTCAAGCCCTTCATCTATGCCGCGGCGCTGGATCGCGGCTACACCGCCGCCACCCTGGTCAACGACGCGCCCATCGTGTTCCACGAGGCCGGCATGGAAGAAGCCTGGCGCCCGAAGAACGACAACAACACCTTCCTCGGCCCGATCCGCCTGCGCGAAGCGCTGTACAAGTCGCGCAACCTGGTATCGATCCGCCTGCTGCAAGCCATCGGCATCGACTACACCCTCAACTACATCACCAAGTTCGGCCTCAACCGCCAGGACCTGCCGCGCAACCTGTCGCTGGCCCTGGGCACCGCCAACCTGACCCCGCTGGAGATCGCCAGCGGCTGGAGCGCCTTCGCCAACGGCGGCTACAAGATCCAGCCCTACCTGATCGAACGCATCGACAGCCGCTTCGGCCAGCCGCTCTACGTCGCCAACCCGCCCACCGTTCCCGATGCGGGCGCCGCGAACAGCCAGGCAGCGCAGGAGCCCGAATCGGAGCCAGTGGCCGAGACGCTCAAGACCTTGGTCAGCACCAATCCCGAACAACCGCAACCGGTGGAAGCCGAACGCATCCTCGATGCCCGCACCTCCTACATCATGACCAGCATGCTGCAGGACGTGATCAAGCGTGGCACCGGCCGCCGCGCCCTGGCCCTGGGGCGCAGCGACCTCGCCGGCAAGACCGGCACCACCAACGAGTCCAAGGACAGTTGGTTCACCGGCTACAACGCCGACTACATCACCACGGTCTGGGTCGGCTTCGACCAGCCGGAAAGCCTGGGCCGGCACGAGTTCGGCGGCACCGTGGCCCTGCCGATCTGGATGGAGTACATGGGCACCGTCCTCAAGGACAAACCGCCGCACCTGCCGGCCGAACCGGAAGGCCTGCTCACCCTGCGCGTCGACCCGCTGAGCGGCCGCGCCGCGCCGCCGGGAACGCCCAACGCCTATTTCGAGCTGTTCAAAAGCGAAGACTCGCCGCCGCCGATGAGCGAACTGGACCCGGGCAGCCATATCCCCGGCGGCCCGCTGCCGGCCGACGATGTGGCGCCGATCGATTTGTTCTAGATAGCGGAGGCTGGAGGCTGGAGGCTGGAGGCTGGAGGCTGGAGGCTGGAGGCTGGAGGCTGGAGGCTGGACAGCGTTCTGGCCATGC
>NZ_CAJFCI010000022.1 GCF_904061905.1 Zestomonas carbonaria | reverse complement strand
CGAGCGGGCCATTTTTGGCTCGGTCGCTCGTAAGTCACTGATCCATAAGGGGAAACGACCGGGCCATTTTTGGCCCGACCGGGCCAAAAATGGCCCGGTGCGGAAAAGATGGCCATGGGCTGCCATCTTCGACTCGTTCGCCGAGCGGGAGAGTTGCCCCGCGTTACGCAGGCTGGTTCCACCGTTTGGGGGAGTTTTCCGTTCACGAGCAGGAATGCACCTCTGGTTTTTTGTCCTCACGAACAGCAGGGTCTAGGCTCAATTCTGTCGTCGGCTGGAGGCTGTACGCATGAATACCGAGTCCGGACCTGTCGTAGATAAAGGCAAGGAAACCCGGCTGTTCCTGTTTCTCGTGATCTGCCTGTTTCCCCTGTTGTCCGTCGCCATCGTCGGTGGCTACGGATTCGCCGTCTGGATGTACCAATTGATCGCGGGGCCGCCGGGTCCACCGACCTAGGTGGGCGTCATGTACGCCCGTCGCGCCCTGCTGCGCCGCCTGGGTGGCGCGGGGGAGGTCCGTCGTCCGCCGTGGACCGCCGCCGATCTGACCGACCGTTGCACGCGCTGCGATGCCTGCATCCGCGCCTGCCCGGAAGGCGTGCTGCTGGCCGGCGATGGCGGTTTCCCACGGTTCGAGCCCGACCTCGGCGGCTGCACGCTGTGCGGCGACTGCGCCGATGCGTGTGATGCCGGGGTGTTCGACCTCTCCCGCCCGGCCTTCCCCTGGCGGGCGCGGATCGAGCCGCACTGCCTGGCCCTGGCCGGCATTCACTGCCGCAGTTGCGAGGAGGCCTGCGAGGCGCGCGCGATCCGCTTCAGCCCACGGCTCGGCGCGCCGCCGCTGCCGCAGCTCGACCCGCAAGCCTGCACCGGTTGCGGCGCCTGCCTGGCGCCCTGTCCCAGCCAGGCCATCCGCCTGATCGAGGAGGAGATGCCCGATGCCTGAAAGCCTGCAGATCGCCAGCCTGATCGTCCACGTCCGCCCGGAACTGCTCGCTGCGGTGAAGGCCAACCTGCGCCGCCTGCCGGGGCTGGAGCTGCACCAGGAAAGCCCGCAGGGAAAGCTGGTCGTGGTCCTGGAAGTGGAGCGAGAAGCGCAGATTCTCGACCGCCTGACGGCCATCCAGGGGCTGCCGGGCGTGCTCGCCGCCAACCTGGTCTACCACGAAGTGCTCGAAGAACCGGACGCACCGCACCGCAGAGTCGCGGACGTCCCTGCCGGAGAAGCCTGATGAAACTGACCCGCCGTGAATTCGCCAAGGCCAACGCCGCCGCCATCGCTGCGGCGGCGGCCGGCCTTCCCATCCTGTCCAGCGCCAGCAACGTGGCCACCGACGCGGACGTCACCACCCTCGACTGGAACAAGGCGCCCTGCCGTTTCTGCGGCACCGGCTGCGGGGTGATGGTCGCCACCCGCGACGGCAAGGTGGTCGCCACCCACGGCGACATCAAGGCCGAGGTGAACCGGGGCATCAACTGCGTGAAAGGCTATTTCCTGTCGAAGATCATGTACGGCAGCGACCGCCTGACCCGCCCGCTGCTGCGCATGAAGGACGGCAAGTACGACAAGCAGGGCAGCTTCCAGCCGATCACCTGGGAGCAGGCCTTCGACATCATGGCCGAGAAGTTCAAGGCGGCGCTCAAGGCCAAGGGGCCGGAGTCGGTGGGCATGTTCGGTTCCGGGCAGTGGACGGTGTGGGAGGGCTACGCGGCCAACAAGCTGTTCAAGGCCGGCTTCCGCTCCAACAACATCGACCCCAACGCCCGCCACTGCATGGCCTCGGCGGTGATGGGCTTCATGCGCAGCTTCGGCATGGACGAGCCGATGGGCTGCTACGACGACTTCGAGGTCACCGACAGCTTCGTGCTGTGGGGTTCGAACATGGCCGAGATGCACCCGGTGCTCTGGTCGCGGGTCACCGACCGCCGGCTCAGCGCGCCGCACGTCAGGGTCGCCGTGCTTTCCACCTTCGAGCACCGCAGCTTCGACCTGGCGGACATCCCCATGGTGTTCAAGCCGCAGACCGACCTGGTGATCCTCAACTACATCGCCAACCACATCATCCAGAACGGCGCGGTGAACAAGGACTTCGTCGAGCGCCACGTGAAGTTCGCCCATGGCGCCGAGGACATCGGCTACGGCCTGCGCCCCACCGATCCGCTGGAACAGAAGGCGAAGAACGCCGACAAGGCCAACACCTGGACGGACATTTCCTTCGACGAGTTCGCCGCCTACGTCGCGCCCTACACCCTCGAGCGCGCGGCGGAGGAAACCGGGGTGCCCGCCGAGCGCCTGCAGGCGCTGGCCGAGCTGTACGCCGATCCGAAGCGCAAGGTGGTGTCGTTCTGGACCATGGGCTTCAACCAGCACGTGCGCGGGGTGTGGGCCAACAACCTGATCTACAACATCCACCTGCTCACCGGGAAGATCAGCGAGCCGGGCAACAGCCCCTTCTCGCTCACCGGCCAGCCCTCGGCCTGCGGCACCGCGCGCGAGGTGGGCACCTTCGCCCACCGCCTGCCTGCCGACCTGGTGGTGACCAACCCGAAGCATCGCGAGATGGCCGAGAAGATCTGGAAGCTGCCGGCCGGCACCATCCAGGAAAAGGTCGGCTTCCATGCCGTGCAGCAGAGCCGCATGCTCAAGGACGGCGTGCTCAACGTGTACTGGACCCAGGTCTGCAACAACATGCAGGCCGGGCCGAACGTGATGCAGGAAGTGCTGCCCGGCTGGCGCAACCCGGACAACTTCGTGATCGTCTCCGACGTCTACCCGACGGTTTCCGCCCAGGCCGCCGACCTGATCCTGCCCAGTGCCATGTGGGTGGAGAAGGAGGGCGCCTACGGCAACGCCGAGCGGCGCACCCAGTTCTGGCACCAGTTGGTCGCCGCGCCGGGTGAGGCGAAATCCGACCTCTGGCAACTGGTGGAGTTCTCCAAGCGCTTCACCACCGACGAGGTGTGGCCCGCCGAGCTGCTGGCCAAGGCGCCGGAGCTCAAGGGCAAGACCCTCTACGAGGTGCTGTTCAGGAACGGTCAGGTGGATGCCTTCCCCAGCGAGGAGGTCGCCGAGGGCTACGCCAACGACGAGGCCGATGCCTTCGGTTTCTATATCCAGAAGGGGCTGTTCGAGGAGTACGCCCAGTTCGGCCGGGGGCATGGCCACGACCTCGCGCCTTTCGACAGCTACCATGAGGCGCGCGGCTTGCGCTGGCCAGTGGTGGACGGCAAGGAGACCCGCTGGCGCTACCGCGAGGGGCTCGACCCCTATGTCGAGAAGGGTAGCGGCGTGCAGTTCTACGGCTACCCGGACAAGAGGGCTATCGTCTTCGCGCTGCCCTACGAGCCGCCGGCCGAGTCGCCGGACCAGGAATATCCCCTCTGGCTGTGTACCGGCCGGGTGCTCGAACACTGGCACACCGGGACCATGACCGACCGCGTGCCCGAGCTGCACAAGGCGGTGCCCGACGCCCTGGTGTACATGCACCCGGACGACGCCCGCGCGCTCAAGGTACGGCGCGGCAGCGAGGTGAAGGTGGTCAGCCGGCGCGGCGAGATGCGCGCGCGGGTCGAGACGCGCGGGCGCAACAAGCCGCCGCAGGGCCTGGTGTTCGTGCCCTTCTTCGACGCCACGAAGCTGGTCAACAAGGTCACCCTGGACGCCACCGACCCGATCTCCAAGCAGACCGACTACAAGAAGTGCGCGGTCCGCATCGAACTGGTCAGCCTGGCTTGAGGAGCACCGCCATGAACCGTATCTGCCTGCTGCTGGCCGGCTTGCTGCTGGTCGTGCCGTCCTACGCCGCCGATCCTGGCTACCCGCTCGACGCTCCCGCCCCGGACGGACGCCGTCCCGGCGGAACCCTGGCTGAGAGCTTGCCCGCGCCGCCCCTGCTCGACGAGGAGAACAAGGATCTCCGCCGCGAGCGCAACTACCCGGAACAGCCGCCGACCATCCCGCACAGCATCCGTGGCTACCGGGTGGACACCCACGGCAACAAGTGCCTGACCTGCCACAGCCGGGTCAACAGCGCCCGGATGCAGGCGCCGATGATCAGTGTCACCCACTACATGGACCGTGACGGCCAGCCGCTGGCCGCGGTGGCGCCGCGCCGCTACTTCTGCGTGCAGTGCCACGTGCCGCAGCACGACGTGCAGTCCCCGGTCGGCAACGACTTCGAGGACATCGACACGTTGTTGCAGAAGGAAACCAGCGCCGCGGCCGGCCAGCACTGAGGAGGCGTCATGAAAGCACTGATCGCCTGGCTCCTGGGCTACTGGAAGGTCCTCAGCCGGCCCAGCGTGCACTACAGCCTGGGCTTCCTGACCCTGGCCGGCTTCATCTCCGGGATCGTCTTCTGGGGCGGCTTCAACACCGCCCTGGAAGCCACCAACACCGAGCAGTTCTGCATTTCCTGCCACGAGATGCGCGACAACGTGTTCGTGGAATTGCAGGACACCATCCACTACAGCAACCGCTCCGGCGTACGCGCCACCTGCCCGGACTGCCACGTGCCGCACCAGTGGACCGACAAGATCGCGCGCAAGATGCAGGCTTCCAAGGAGGTGTGGGGCAAGATCTTCGGCACCATCAACACCCGCGAGAAGTTCATCGAACACCGCCGCGAACTGGCCGAGCACGAATGGGCGCGGCTCAAGGCCAACGACTCGCTGGAATGCCGCAACTGCCACAACTTCGAGTTCATGGACTTTACCCGGCAGAGCGTCCGCGCCCGGCAGATGCACTCCACCGCGCTGGCTTCCGGCGAGGCGACCTGCATCGACTGCCACAAGGGCATCGCCCACCACCTGCCGGACATGCGCGGCGTGCCGGGGTGGTAGAGGGTCGATGTAGCCCGGATGCAATCCGGGGATGCCGCGCTACGTCCATCCGTAGGAGCGGCCCATGGCCGCGAATCGCGCGCATGGCGCGCTCCTACAGGTCAGCATCGGGGCCGTGTTTGTAGAAGCGGCCCGTGGCCGCGATTTCGCGGGCGTGGCCCGCTCCTACAGGTTGGCGTCAGGGTAGTGTTGTAGAGCGGCCCATGGCCGCGAATCGCGCGCATGGCGCGCTCCTACAGGTCAGCATCGGGGCCGTGTTTGTAGAAGCGGCCCGTGGCCGCGAGATCGCGGGCGTGGCCCGCTCCTACAGGTCGGCGTCGGGGTAGTGTTGTAGAGCGGCCCATGGCCGCGAATCGCGCGCATGGCGCGCTCCTACAGGTCAGCATCGGGGCCGTGTTTGTAGGAGCGGCCCATGGCCGCGAGATCGCGGGCGTGGCCCGCTCCTACAGGTCGGCGTCGGGGTAGTGTTGTAGAGCGGCCCATGACCGCGAATCGCGCGCATGGCGCGCTCCTACAGGTCAGCATCGGGGCCGTGTTTGTAGGAGCGGCCCGTGGCCGCGAAATTGCGGGCGTGGCCCGCTGCCGTCGGCGTCGTCACCCCAGACGCAACACCCGGCGCAGGCGCAGGCCGAGCAGGATGCCGAGCAGGCAGAACAGGCCGAACAGCCAGCCCGAGGCGGCGCCGGCCATGACGCCGGAGAGCAGGGTGCCGACCGTGCAGCCGAGGGCGAGCATGGCGCCCCAGCCGAGCAGCACGCCGCCGAGCAGGTTGCGCAGCAGTTCGCCGCCGGTGGGACGACGGGGCTGGAAGTCGCCGGCGAGCAGGGCGCTGGCCCAGGCGGCGAAGACCAGGCCGAGCACGAACAGGCCGTTGTTCGACAGCAGGCTGTCCTTGACCAGCGTGGCGCAGCCGGAGAAGCCATCCAGCCCCTCCAGGCGCTGCGGCAGCCAGCCGAGACCGTCGGCGGCGGTGCGCGACAGGCTGCCCAGTTCGGCGGTGACGCCCAGCGGGCCGACCCGCAGGTAGGCGAGCACCGCCAGGGTGCCGATCAGCAGACCGCCGATCCAGGTCGGCCAGCGGGCGCCGAACAGCAGGCGCAGCAGGTTCGGCGGAGACTCGGCGGTCGTCGGCGCCTGGCGGTAGCGCAGCAGCCAGGCGGCCAGGGCGCCGAGCAGGGCCAGTTGCAGCAGCAGCGAGCCGCCGTAGCCGAGCCGGTTGGGCAGCCAGATCACCGGCGCCTGCTGGATGCTCAGCAGGTACAGCGTGTTCCAGCACAGGAAGCCGAGGAAGAAGCCGATCAGCGCGCCGACCAGCGCCAGCAGCGAGGCCAGGGCGCCTTCGCCGAGGCGGTACAGGTGGGCGCTGATGCAGGAACCGGAAATCGCCATGCCGATGCCGAAGACCGTGGCCGCCAGCGCCAGCACCCAGCTCAGCGGGCCGACGTGGGCATCCGGCGGCAATCGGCCGCCCGACGGATCGGGCAGGAAGGCGCCGAACACCACGTGATAGCCCAGGGTGCCGACGGCCAGCGCGGCGAGCAGGCCGAGCAGGCCGGCGGGGTCGCGTCGTTCGATGAAGTCGCGGGTGATGCAGAAGAAGCAGAAGCGCGAGCGTTGCAGCAACAGGCCGAACAGCGCGCCGCTGAGCAGCGAGAAGCTCATGGCGCGGCCCTGCTGGCCCTCGGCGAGCAGCCAGGCGGCTGCCAGCAGGGCCAGGGCGATCAGCGCGGCGGTGATAGGGGGGAGCAGGGTGGAGCGAGGGAGACTGCGGGCGGTCATGGAAGTCCTTTTTGAGCGGCAAGCTTCAAGCTGCAAGCGACAAGCCTAGAGCAAGGGCCGCGGCGGCCCCTGTTCGTTTCCATCTTGCAGCTTGTGGCTTGCAGCTTGCGGCTGACTATTGCCCACCCCAGACCGTACCGGCCAGGTTGACCACCGGCACGCCCACGGCGTTGCCGTACTCGGTCCAGGAGCCGTCGTAGTTGCGCACGTCGTAGCCGAGGATCTTCTTCAGGGCGAACCAGGTGTGGCTGGAGCGCTCGCCGATCCGGCAGTAGGTGATGATCGGCTTGCTGCCGTCGATGCCCACTGCGGCGTAGACCTTCTTCAATTCCTCGGGCGACTTGAAGGTGCCGTCGGCGGCCACTGCCTGGCCCCAGGGCACGTTCACCGCGCCGGGCACGTGGCCGGCGCGCACGGCCAGTTCCTGCACGCCTTGCGGGGCGAAGATCTTGCCGCTGTATTCGTCCGGCGAGCGGATGTCCACCAGTTGTACGTCGCTGCGCTTCTCGGCGGCGGCCAGCACTTCCGGCAGGTGGGCGCGCAGGTCCTTGTTGGCGGCCTTGACAGTCACGTCGCCGGCGGCCGGGGAGGGCGCGCGGGCGTCGAGGGCGCGGCCCTCGGCCTCCCATTTGACGCGGCCGCCATCGAGCAGCTTGACGTTGTCCACGCCGTACACGTCGAACACCCAGGCGCCCCAGGCGGCGAACCAGTTGTTGTTGTCGCCGTAGAGGATGGTGGTGGTGTCCTGGGAGATACCGGCCTTGCGCAGCAGGGCCTGGAAGTTTTCCTGGGTGGCGATGTCACGGCGGACCGGGTCGACCAGGTCGCTGTGCCAGGAGAAGTTCACCGCGCCGGGAATGTGCCCGCGCTCGTAGACGCCGGGCACCACGCTGACCTCGACGACGCGTACCTTGGGATTGTCTAGGTTCTTTTCCAGCCAGTCGGTGCTGACCAGGTATTCGCTGGCGGCCAGTACCGGCGTCGTGTGGATGAACGTGGCGGCGGCCAGCAGGCCGGCACCGAGCAACGCTTTGAGGTTCATGGATGTGTGGCTCCTGTTGGCAGTTATCCACAGGAGGTTAGACACTCTTCGGTGGGATATAAAAAAACATTTATCTATAACTATATTCCCGGAAGTAGTGGCGATCCGGCATGCTCCGGAAACGACATGGCCCGGAACGATCCGGGCCATGTGCGGGTGTTGCCTGGGGGCGGTTACTTGTAGATCTGGTCGAACACGCCGCCATCGTTGAAGTGGGTCTGCTGGATCTGCGGCCATTCGCCGAAGGTCTTCACCACCGGCAGGAATTCGACTTTCGGGAAGCGGTCGGCGAACTCGGCGAGGATGGCCGGGTTGCGCGGGCGCAGGTAGTTGTTGGCGGCGATGCGCTGGGCTTCGTCGGACCACAGGTACTTCAGGTAGGCCTCGGCCTCCTTGCGGGTGCCTTTCCTGTCGACCACTTTGTCGACCACCGCCACCGGCGGCTCGGCTTCGGCGGAAACGCTCGGGTAGACCACTTCGAAGCTGCCACGGCCGAACTCGCGGGCGATCATCTCGGCTTCGTTCTCGAAGGTCACCAGCACGTCGCCGATCTGGTTCTGGATAAAGGTGGTGGTGGCGGCGCGACCGCCGGTGTCCAGCACCGGGACCTGCTTGAACAGTTTGCCGACGAACTCCTTGGCCTTGTTCTCGTCACCACCGTTCTGCAGCACGTAGCCCCAGGCGGAGAGATAGGTGTAGCGGCCGTTGCCCGAGGTCTTCGGGTTGGGCACCACCACCTGCACGCCGTCCTTGAGCAGGTCCGGCCAGTCCTTGAGTTCCTTCGGGTTGCCCTTGCGGACGATGAACACGGTGGCCGAGGTGAACGGCGCGCTGTTGTCCGGCAGGCGCGCGGCCCAGTCCTGCGGCACCAGGCCGCCGTTGTCGGCGAGGGCGTTGATGTCGGTGGCCATGTTCATGGTGATCACGTCGGCGGGCAGGCCGTCGATTACCGCGCGCGCCTGCTTGCTCGAGCCGCCGTGGGACATCTGGATGTTCACTGCCTTGTTGCCCTCGGCCTGCCAGTGCTTCTGGAACGCCGGGTTGTATTCCTTGTAGAAGTCGCGCATCACGTCGTAGGAGACGTTCAGCAGGGTCGCCGCCTGGGCGCCGGAAGCCAGGGCCAGGCCGGCGGCGAGCAGGGAAGTGGTCAGCAGTCGCTTCATGGATGGGTCCTTTGTCCTTGGTGTTGGCAAAACGGAAGCACTATAAAAGCTTCTTTTTATTCTGATAAAGAATATTTGATTCGCTTCTTATAGCCGGAGATCGGTGATTCTAGCGCTGGGAACGCGTTGCCGCAGCTCTCTTATATTCCTTTATTGTCTAAATAAATTTTTATTTATTCTTTTTAATTCGCGCCGAGTCTAAGCATAGTGAGCGCCACAGAACACTCTGCACAGGAGCCGCACCATGAGCCTCAGACTTGGCGACATCGCCCCCGACTTCGAACAGGATTCCAGCGAAGGCCGTATCCGCTTCCACGAATGGCTCGGCGATAGCTGGGGCGTGCTGTTCTCCCACCCGGCCGACTTCACCCCGGTGTGCACCACCGAGCTGGGCTTCACCGCCAAGCTGAAGGACGACTTCGCCAAGCGCGGCGTCAAGGTGCTGGCCCTGTCGGTGGACCCGGTGGAATCCCACGTGAAGTGGATCGACGACATCAACGAGACCCAGGATACCCGGGTCAACTTCCCGATCATCGCCGACGCCGACCGCAAGGTTTCCGGCCTCTACGACCTGATCCACCCGAACGCCAACGACACCCTGACCGTGCGCTCGCTGTTCGTCATCGACCCGAACAAGAAGGTGCGCCTGATCATCACCTACCCGGCCAGCACCGGACGCAATTTCAACGAGATCCTGCGGGTGATCGACTCGCTGCAACTGACCGACAACCACAAGGTCGCCACCCCGGCCAACTGGCAGGACGGCGACGAGGTGGTGATAGTGCCTTCGCTGCAGGACCCGGAGGAAATCCAGCGTCGCTTCCCGCGTGGCTACCGGGCGGTCAAACCGTACCTGCGCCTGACTCCGCAACCCAACCGCTGAGGGATCGTAATGCTGGTGGTTTCCCTGGGCGGCAGTCCCGCCGAGCGGTCGCGCTCCAACCTGTTGCTGGAGCGTTCGCGACGCTGGCTGCAGCAGCAGGGTATCGAGGTGGTGGAATACCGGGTCACCGGATTTCCCGCCGAAGACCTGCTGCACGCGCGCTTCGACAGCCCGCACATCGTCGACCTGCGCGCCCAGATCGCCAACGCCGATGGCCTGCTGGTCGCCACGCCGGTCTACAAGGCGTCGTTCACCGGCGCGCTGAAGGCGGTGCTCGACCTGCTGCCGGAACGCGCCTTCGAGCACAAGGTGGTGCTGCCGCTGTCCACCGGCGGTAGCAAGGCGCACATGCTGGCGGTCGACTACGCGCTGAAGCCGGTGCTCAGCGCGCTGAAGGCCGAGGAAGTGCTGCACGGCGTGTTCGCCGACGACGGCCAGATCGCCTACGGCGAGAACGGCGCGCCGGCACAGTTCGCCCCGGCGCTGTTGCAGCGCCTGGACGAGGCGCTGCAACAGTTCCACCGCGCGCTGCTGCGTCGGCCGAAGGCGCTGGACAAGAACCTGCTGGCCACGGCGCGCTGGAGTATCTAGGAGCAGCTTCAAGCGGCAAGCCACAAGTGACAGCGCTGCACCGCTTGCAGCTTGAAGCTTGTGGCTTGCCGCTCAAAGAAAGCCTTACTCACCCGCCAACGGGCAAGCAGGCGCAACCAACACAACGTACACGGAGAAGGAGAGCGCCATGCGCACCATTACTCTGCGTCGGAGCCTGGTCGCCCTGTTTGCCGCGGCCATTTCCTTCGGCGCCATCACCCAGGCGCAGGCCGCTTCCCAGGACAAGAGCGTCCTGCGCATCGGCTACCAGAAATACGGCACCCTGGTGCTGCTCAAGGCCAAGGGTTCGCTGGAGAAGCGCCTGGCCGAGCAGGGCGTCGAAGTGAAGTGGACCGAGTTCCCCGGCGGCCCGCAGTTGCTGGAGGGCCTCAACGTCGGCTCGATCGACTTCGGCGTGACCGGCGAGACCCCGCCGGTGTTCGCCCAGGCCGCCGGTGCCGACCTGCTCTACGTCGCCCATGAGCCGCCGGCGCCGACCAGCGAGGCGATCCTGGTGCCGAAGGACTCGCCGCTCAAGTCGGTGGCCGAGCTCAAGGGCAAGAAGGTCGCCCTCAACAAGGGCTCCAACGTGCACTACCTGCTGGTCCGCGCACTGGAAGACGCCGGCCTGAAATACAGCGATGTCCAGCCCGTGTACCTGCCGCCGGCCGACGCCCGCGCCGCCTTCGAGCGCGGCAGCGTGGACGCCTGGGTGATCTGGGACCCCTTCCAGGCCGCCGCCGAACAGCAATTGCAGGCGCGCACCCTGCGCGACGGCACCGGGCTGGTCGACAACCACCAGTTCTACCTGGCCACCAAGCCCTACGCACAGAAGAACCCGGAAGTGATCTCTGCGCTGATCGAGGAAATCCGCGCCGTCGGTGAAGACTCCAAGGCCGATCCGGACAAGGTCACCGAACAGGTCGCGCCGCTGCTCGGCCTGTCCAAGGAGATCACCTCGATCGCGGTGAAGCGTCAGGGCTACGGGGCGCAGTTCATCACCCCGGACGTGATCGTCGCGCAGCAGAAGATCGCCGACACCTTCACCGACCTCAAGCTGATCCCGAAAAAACTCAGCATCGCCGATGTGATCTGGACCCCGCCGGCCAAGGTGGCGCAGGCGGCGCAATAAGCCTGGTCATTGGGTCCCCGCGTTCGCGGGGATGACAGGGCAGGACTCCATCGTTCCCGCGAGCGGGAACCCAACAAACAAACGAGCGAAGCAGCAACTCAGCCTTTCAAGGAGACCACTCCACAATGAGCCTCAACATCTTCTGGTTCCTGCCGACCCACGGCGACGGCCACTACCTGGGCACCAGCGAGGGCGCGCGCGCCGTCGACCATGGCTACCTCACGCAGGTCGCCCAGGCTGCCGACCGCCTTGGCTACGGTGGCGTACTGATCCCCACCGGGCGTTCCTGCGAGGACTCCTGGCTGGTGGCCGCTTCGCTGATCCCGGTGACCCAGCGCCTGAAGTTCCTCGTCGCCCTGCGCCCGGGGATCATCTCGCCGACCGTGGCCGCGCGCCAGGCGGCGACCCTCGACCGGCTGTCCGGCGGGCGGGCGCTGTTCAACCTGGTGACCGGCGGCGACCCGGACGAACTGGCCGGCGACGGCCTGCACCTGAACCACGAGGAGCGCTACGAAGCCTCCGTCGAATTCACCCGCATCTGGCGCCGCGTGCTGGAAGGCGAGACCGTCGACTATGACGGCAAGCACCTGCAAGTGAAGGGCGCCAAGCTGCTCTACCCGCCGGTCCAGCAACCGCGTCCGCCGCTGTACTTCGGCGGCTCCTCGGCGGCTGCCCAGGACCTGGCCGCCGAGCAGGTCGAGCTGTACCTGACCTGGGGCGAGCCGCCGGCCGCGGTGGCCGAGAAGATCGCCCAGGTGCGCGAGAAGGCCGCGAAACAAGGCCGCGAAGTGCGCTTTGGCATCCGCCTGCACGTGATCGTCCGCGAGACCAACGAGGAGGCCTGGGCCGCCGCTGACCGGCTGATCAGCCACCTCGACGACGACACCATCGCCCGCGCCCAGGCGTCGCTGGCGCGCTTCGACTCGGTGGGCCAGCGGCGCATGGCCGCCCTGCACGGCGGCAGCAAGGACAACCTGGAAGTGTCCCCCAACCTCTGGGCCGGTGTCGGCCTGGTGCGCGGCGGCGCCGGCACCGCGCTGGTCGGCGACGGCCCGACCGTGGCCGCGCGGGTCAAGGAATACGCGGACCTCGGCATCGATACCTTCATCTTCTCCGGCTACCCGCACCTGGAAGAGTCCTACCGGGTCGCCGAACTGCTGTTCCCGCACCTGGACGTCGCCCAGCCGCAGCGCCCCGAGTCGCGCGGCTATGTGAGTCCGTTCGGGGAGATGGTGGCCAACGACATTCTGCCGAAGGCGGCGTCGGCGAGTTGAGGTCAGGGCCCCTCACCAGCAGCAAGCACCATCGATCCAGGAATACGAAGATGACTGCAACAACCTTCAACAGAAAACTCGCTACACGCATCGCCCCCTGGCTCCTGCCCGTGGCCCTGCTGGCCGCCTGGCAACTGGCGGTGACCACCGGCTGGTTGTCGAGCCGCATCCTGCCGGCGCCGAGTGCGGTGTTCGCCGCCGGCGTGGAGCTGGTGAGCAGCGGCGAGCTGTGGCAACACCTGGCGATCAGCGGCTGGCGCGCCGTGGTCGGGCTCTCCATCGGCGGCGGGCTGGGCCTGCTGCTCGGCTTCATCACCGGCCTGTCGAAATGGGGCGAACGCCTGCTCGACAGCTCGGTACAGATGCTGCGCAACGTGCCGCACCTGGCGCTGATCCCGCTGGTGATCCTGTGGTTCGGCATCGACGAGAGCGCGAAGATCTTCCTGGTCGCCCTCGGCACGCTGTTCCCCATCTACCTCAACACCTACCACGGCATCCGCAGCATCGACGCCGGGCTGGTGGAAATGGCGCGCAGCTACGGCCTGTCCGGCTTCGCCCTGTTCCGCCAGGTGATCCTGCCCGGCGCGCTGCCGTCGATCCTGGTCGGCGTGCGCTTCGCCCTCGGCTTCATGTGGCTGACGCTGATCGTCGCCGAAACCATTTCCGCCAGCTCCGGTATCGGCTACCTGGCGATGAACGCTCGCGAATTCCTGCAGACCGACGTGGTGGTGCTGGCGATCCTGCTCTACGCCGTGCTCGGCAAGCTGGCCGACCTCGCCGCCCGTGGCCTGGAGCGCGTCTGGCTGCGCTGGCACCCGGCCTACCAGGTGCACAAGGGAGGTGCCGCATGACCGTCTTCAACAACCCGCCGCAGCAGCTCAAGCGCGGTATCCCGCTGGCCCTGCGCGGGGTCGCCAAGTCGTTCGGCGAGCGTCAGGTGCTGCACGACATCGACCTGCTGATCCCGGCCGGTCAGTTCGTCGCCGTGGTCGGTCGCAGCGGTTGCGGCAAGAGCACGCTGCTGCGCCTGCTGGCCGGTCTCGATGCGCCCAGCGGTGGTGAGCTGCTGGCCGGATCGGCGCCGCTCGCCGAGGCTCGCGAGGACACCCGGCTGATGTTCCAGGACGCCCGCCTGCTGCCCTGGAAGCGGGTGATCGACAACGTCGGCCTGGGCCTTTCCGGCGACTGGCGGCCCAAGGCGCGCGAGGCGCTGGAGGCGGTCGGCCTGGCTGACCGCGCCCAGGAGTGGCCGGCGTCGCTGTCCGGTGGCCAGAAGCAGCGTGTCGCCCTGGCCCGCGCGCTGATCCACCAGCCGCGCCTGCTGCTGCTCGACGAGCCGCTCGGCGCGCTGGATGCGCTGACCCGCATCGAGATGCAGCAACTGATCGAACGCCTGTGGCAGCAGCATGGCTTCACCGTGCTGTTGGTCACCCACGACGTGCACGAGGCGGTAGCCACCGCCGACCGGGTGATCCTCATCGAGGACGGCCGGATCGGTCTCGACCTGACGGTCGGCCTGGCCCGCCCACGCTCCGCCGGTTCGCCACGCCTCGCCGCGCTGGAGGCCGAAGTGCTCAACCGGGTGCTGGCGCAGCCTGCGCTGCCGCCGGAGCCGGACCCCGTTTCACCCCTGCCCACGCAGTTGCGTTGGGCGCTTTAGAGCAGCGGAAAGCTGCAAGTGAAAGCGCCTCGCTTTTCTTGCAGCTTGAAGCTTGTCGCTAATTTCGACCCCAGGAGAAATGCCATGACCATCAAAGCCATCAACGTCCGCAACCAGTTCAAAGGCACCATCAAGGAAATCGTCCTCGGCGACGTGCTGTCGGAGATCGATGTGCAGACCGCCGCCGGTATCGTCACTTCGGTGATCACCACCCGTTCCGTGAAGGAGCTGGAGCTGGGCGTCGGCAGCGAAGTGATTGCCTTCGTGAAGTCGACCGAAGTTTCGATCGCCAAGCTCTGAGAGCCTGTCCATGATCTGCTGCGCGTCGGCCAAACGGCGTTGAAAAGGGCTTCGGATGCTCATTTACAACTCGTGAACTCCGCTCCCTCAGCCCTTCTCGCCACCATTCTGCTCTAGCTCGCGAGATCATGAACAAGGCTCTACGCCTAATCTATGCCGCCGCGCTCGGCCAATCCACGGCGGGCTGCGGGCGGCCGAACAGGTAGCCCTGGCCGAGGTCGCAACCGAGCTGGCGGAGCAGTTCCGCCTGCTCCGGCTGTTCGATGCCTTCGGCGAGAACCTTGAGTCCCAGGCTGTGGCCCAGGGTGATCACCGATCGGGCGATGGCCAGGTCGGCGCTGTCGTGGGCCAGACCGCTGACGAAGCTCTGGTCGATCTTGAGCTTGTGCACCGGCATGACCTTGAGACGGGTCAGCGACGAATAGCCGGTGCCGAAGTCGTCGATCGACAGCCGCACGCCGAGCTGGCGCAGGCGCCGCATCAGGTCCAGGGCGGCGTCCGGGTCGTCCATCACCGCGCTTTCGGTGATCTCCAGCTCCAGCCGCTGCGGGTCCGCCCCGGTCCGTTCGAGGATCTGCGCGACCTGGGTATCCAGCTCGCCGCGACAGAACAGTCGGCTGGAAATGTTCACCGCGATGAAACCGAGATGCGGCCACGCGCACAGTTGCCGGCAGGACTGTTCCAGCACCCAGGTGTCGAGCAGGCTGATCAGGCCCATTTCCTCGGCCAGCGGGATGAACTCGCCGGGCGGCACCAGGCCGCGATGCGGGTGCTGCCAGCGCACCAGCGCCTCGGCGCCGACCCGCTGGCCGCTGCCCAGGTCGATGATCGGCTGGAAGTGCACGCGCAACTCGCCCAGCTCCAGGGCCCGGCGTAGCGCCATGTCCAGTTCGAGGCGCTGGCGCGACTGCTCGGTGAGCTCCTGGCGGTAGAAGGCGAAGGTCTTCCGGCCCTCGCTCTTGGCCTTGAACAGCGCCGAGTCGGCGTTGCGCATCAGTTGATCGACCGAGTTGGCATCGCGCGGATAGAGGCTGATACCGATGCTGGCACCGATCACCAGGGGCTTGCCGTTCACATGGAAGGGCTGGTGCAGCACTTCCAGCAGGCGTTCGGCGAGCGCTGCCGCCTGTGCCGGGCTCTGGCAGTCCTCGCAGAGCAGGGCGAACTCGTCGCCGCCGAGGCGGGCCAGGGTGGTGCCTCCGCGCAGGTGCTGGCGCAGCCGCTGGCCGGCCTCCTTGAGCATCTGGTCGCCGACGTTGTGGCTGAAGCTCTCGTTGACGTACTTGAAGTGGTCGAGGTCGAGCAGCATCACCGCGCCGCCGTGCTGGCGCAGGCGGCCATGCTCGAGCGCGTGCTCGACCCGGTCGAGGAACAGCAGGCGGTTGGGCAGGCCGCTGAGCGGGTCGTGATGGGCCAGGTAGTCCAGTTCGCGCTGCGAGCGCTTGATCGCGCTGATGTCGGAGAACACCGCGACGTAGTGGCTGGTATGGCCGGCCTCGTCGTGGATGGCGCGGATGCACTGCCACTGGGGGTAGATCTCGCCGTCCTTGCGGCGGTTCCAGATCTCGCCGGTCCATACATGGTTCTGCTCGATGGTGCGCCAGACCTCCCGGTAGAACGACGTGTCGTGGCGCCCGGACTTGAGCAGGCGCGGGGTCTTCCCGAGGACTTCGTCCTCGCTGTAGCCGGTGATGCGGGTGAAGGCCGGGTTGACGTGGATGATGCGCATCTGCGGATCGGTGACCAGCACGCCCTCCTGGGTGGCCTCGAACACCGCGGTTGCCTGGCGCAGGCGCTCGTTGTGGTGGTGCAGTTCGCGCTGCTGGCGGCCCTGGCGCCGCTCGTGGGCACGCAGGATCAGGTACAGCGCCAGGGCGGTGATGCCGACGAAGGCCAGGCGGCGCAGCAGTTGCAGCTTTTCGAGGTGCTCGGGGGCCACCGCCAGCGAACGCAGCAGGTAGTCGGCCAAGAAGATCCACAGACCGGCCAGGAGCAGGTACAGCAAGGTCAGGCGCAGGGCGCTGGAGGAACGGGGCATTCTGAATTGTTCTTAATAGGATGCAAGGCGATGCAAGGCAGTGTAGATGGCACTATCGCGGGACACATTCTGATCGAAAAGATCGGCTGGTTTTCTGACCCGGGTCAGTGATAATGCCCGCAGGTTTGTCCGGCAAATCTATCCGATCACTCCCTCCGAGGCACCCTGCTCTATGTGGTACAACGGCTTACTCGACCTGTCGGTCTGGCAACTTGTCGTCGTCACTTTGCTGCTGACCCACGTAACCATCGTGTCGGTCACCGTCTACCTGCACCGCTACTCGGCGCACCGCGCCCTGGAGCTGCACCCGGCGCTCAAGCACTTCTTCCGTTTCTGGCTGTGGCTCACCACGGCGATGAATACCCGCGAGTGGACCGCCATCCACCGCAAGCACCACGCCAAGTGCGAAACCGTCGATGACCCGCACAGCCCGGTGATCAAGGGCCTCGGTACCGTGCTGCGCAAGGGCGCCGAACTGTACCAGGAGGAGGCGAAGAACGCGGAGACCCTGCGCGTCTACGGCAAGAACTGCCCGGACGACTGGATCGAACGCAACCTCTACTCGCGCTTCCCGATCGCCGGCGTGACCCTGATGGCACTGATCGACCTGGCCCTGTTCGGCGCCCTCGGCCTGACCGTCTGGGCGGTGCAGATGATGTGGATTCCGGTGTGGGCCGCCGGGGTGGTCAACGGCCTCGGCCACGCCGTCGGCTACCGCAACTTCGAGTGCCGCGACGCCGCCACCAACCTGGTGCCCTGGGGCATCCTGATCGGCGGCGAGGAGCTGCACAACAACCACCACACCTACCCGAACTCCGCCAAGCTGTCGGTGAAGAAGTGGGAGTTCGACATGGGCTGGGCGTGGATCAAGCTGTTCAGCCTGTTCGGCCTGGCCAAGGTGCAGCGCGTCGCGCCCATCGCCCACCGCGTCGAGGGCAAGCGCAACCTGGACATGGACACCGCCATGGCCATCCTCAACAACCGCTTCCAGATCATGGCCCAGTACCGCAAGCTGGTGATCGCGCCACTGGTCAAGCAGGAACTGGCCAAGGCCGACGAGTCGGTACGCCACCTGTTCCGCCGCGCCAAGCGCCTGCTGTCGCGCGAGCCGAGCCTGCTGGAAGAACGCCACCAGGCCCGCATCGCCGACCTCCTGGCGCAGAGCCAGGCCCTCCAGGTGATCTACGAGAAGCGCCTGGCGCTGCAGCAGATCTGGGCCAAGACCAGCGCCAACGGCCACGACATGCTCGAAGCGATCAAGCAGTGGGTGCATGACGCGGAATCCAGCGGCATCCAGTCGCTGCGCGATTTCGCCGAGCAACTGAAGACCTACTCGCTGCGTCCCGCCGCTGCGGCCTGACGCACCGTTCGGAGGTCGAAACAGGCCGCCTGTCCGCCCGGACAGGCGGCCTTTTTCATTGCAACTTTCACAGGCCGGAGCTGGTCTATGCTCCTCGCCGATGGCGGCATATCGCCATTCGGCGGGCGATATGTTGGCAAGTAACGAGAGGCAGTATGCTTCGACAGAGCCCCCGTAACCTTCAAGGATCTGGTCTCTAATGGACGAGAAAACGTCGGTACCCAGCGAGCTGGAAGAGCTCACCCTGGCGCTGCTGCACAGCCGCGCGGAGGTCGAGCGCCTGCGCGAGCGCGAGCAGTTGATCAGCGGCCTGCTGGGCAGCGTCAACGCGGTGCTGTGGGCATTCGACTGGCAGAGCCGCCAGATGATCTACGTCAGCCCTGCCTACGAGCGCATCTTCGGTCGTTCCGCCGCGCTGCTGCTGGCCAACTACGACGAGTGGCTCAACAGCATCTATCCGGACGACATGGAATACGCCGCCGAGAGCCTGGCCGAGGTGCTGGAGAAGGGCTCGGTGGAAACGCGCGAATACCGGATCCTGCGCAGCGACGGGCAATTGCGCTGGCTCAGCGACAAGTGCTTCGTCAGCCGCCACACGCTCAACGGCAAGGGACCGATACTGGTTGGCATCGCCGAAGACATCACAGAGAAGAAGCAACTGGAAGGCGAACTGCAACGCCTGGCCACCACCGACGTGCTGACCCAGAGCTGCAACCGCCGCTACTTCTTCGAATGCGCCCAGCGGGAGTTCGAGGCGGCCCGCCATGCAGGCGCGCCGCTGGCGTTCCTGCTGCTGGACGTGGATGACTTCAAGCAGATCAACGACACCTACGGCCACCAGGTAGGCGACCAGGTGCTGCAGCGCATCGCCCAGTGCGGCGCTGGGGCCCTGCGGCGTGGCGACCTGTTCGGGCGCATCGGTGGCGAGGAGTTCGCCGCGGTGCTGCCGCACTGCGAATCCATCCTCGCCGGGCAGATCGCCCAGCGCCTGCAGCGCGAGATACAGCGGCTGGGCTTCCGGGTCGACGGCAAGGCTCTCAAGATCACCGTCAGCCAGGGCCTGACCGGCCTGGCTCCCGACGACATGGCGCTGGAAGACCTGTACAGCCGCGCCGACGCGGCGATGTACCAGGCCAAGCGCCAGGGCAAGAACCAGATCGTGGTGGGCTGACCGGCCAGCCGGTTTCGGCTGGCAACACGTTTTCTGGATTCCCGCGTTCGCGGGAGCCCAGAAAAGCGCTTGCACCGAATGCCCTTCAGGGCGAGTAATCCAGCCCCGTAGGGCGGGCTTTAGCCCACCAAGCGAATGTCGAGCCTTTTTGGTGGGCTGAAGCCCGCCCTACGAAGGCGCGAGAGCTACAGTACCGTAGGATGGGGCGAGCGGAGCGATACCCATCGGTGCCGGCCCGATGGGTATCGTCGCTGCGCTCCTCGACCCATCCTACGTTCGAGGTCAGTGGTCGCTACAAGGACTGCGGCGCCGGCTGTTGCTGGGTGATGCAGTGGATGTTGCCGCCGCCGAGCAGGATTTCCCGGCCGGGCACCATCACCACCTCGTGTTCGGGGAACACCCGCTTGAGGACGGCTTCGGCCTCGGCGTCCTTGGCGTCGCCGAAGCAGGGCGCGACGATGCCGCCGTTGACGATCAGGAAGTTCACGTAGGAACCGGCCAGGCGGATCGATGGATCGCGGTCCTGGGTGCCGGCCACCTTGTCGACCCCGGCGCATTCCTCTTCCGTGGCGTGGATCGGTCCCGGGATCGGCATCTTGTGCACCACCAGTTGCCGGCCCTTGGCGTCGCGCGCCGTTTCCAGCACGCGCATGGCCGCCTGGCAGCGCGGGTGGTTGGGGTCGGCCGGGTCGTCGGTCCAGGCCAGCAGCACTTCGCCGGGACGCACGTAGCAGCAGAAGTTGTCGACGTGGCCGTCGGTCTCGTCGTTGAACAGGCCGTCCGGCAGCCAGATCACCGTATCGATCGCCAGGTGCTCGCGCAGCACCGCCTCGATCTCCTCGCGGGACAGGTGCGGGTTGCGGTTGCGATTGAGCAGGCATTCCTCGGTGGTGATCAGGGTGCCTTCGCCATCGACGTGGATTGAGCCGCCTTCCAGCACGAAGCCTTCGGTGCGGTAGCGGTCGCAGCGCTCGATCTCGAGGATCTTGCTGGCCACCTGGTCGTCGCGCACCCAGTTGGCGTAGAGGCCGCCGTCGAGGCCGCCCCAGGCGTTGAAGGTCCAGTCCACGCCGCGCACGCCGCCCTGGCGGTCCACCACGAAGGTCGGGCCGGTGTCGCGTACCCAGGCGTCGTCGGTGGTGATTTCCACCACGCGAATGTTGTCGGCGTCGAGGCGCGCGCGGGCGTTCTCGTACTGGCCGGCGGACACGCAGACGGTCACCGGCTCGAAACGGGCGATGGCCTTGGCCACGGCGGTGAAGGCGGCCTGCGCCGGCTTGCCGCCGAGCCGCCAGTTGTCCGGGCGCTCCGGCCAGACCATCCAGGTCTGGCTGTGCGCTTCCCACTCGGCCGGCATGCGGAAACCATCGGCGCGCGGGGTGGTGGTGAGGGTGGGCATAAGCATGAACTCGTAGGTCTCTGGTAGGAGCCAGCTTGCTGGCGATGCTGTTGCGTTGCCAATGATCGCCAGCAAGCTGGCTCCTACAGGAATCTGAGGGGGCGACGTCATCCCCGCGAACGCGGGGATCCAATGCCGGGCATTACTCCGAAGGGTTTTCGCCGTCTAGGGTCGCGATCGGCCAATACAGGTTCGGCCGGCGATCGCGGAACACGCCCCAGGCGGTGCGGATCTTCTCCAGCGCGTCGAGATCGAAGCTGTGCACCAGCACGCCTTCCTCGGTCTGGTTCAGTTCCTCGACCTTCTCCCCGAACTGGTTGGCGATGAACGACGAGCCGTAGAAGGTGATGTCGTAGCCGTCCTGCTCTTCCTTGCCGATGCGGTTGCTGGCCACCAGCGGCATCAGGTTGGCGCCGGCGTGGCCCTGCTGCACGCGCTGCCAGTGCTCGCGCGAAGTGATGGTCGCATCGTGCGGCTCGCTGCCGATGGCGGTCGGGTAGAAGAGGACTTCCGCACCCATCAGCGCCATGCTGCGCGCACACTCGGGGAACCACTGGTCCCAGCAGATGCCCACGCCGATCTTGGCGTAGCGGGTCTGCCAGACCATGAAGCCGGTGTCGCCCGGATTGAAGTAGTACTTCTCGTGGTAGCCGGGGCCGTCCGGGATATGGCTTTTCCGATAAATGCCGAGGTTGCTGCCGTCGGCGTCGATGATCGCGATGCTGTTGAAGCGCGCGCGACCGGCCCGCTCGAAGAAGCTGATCGGCAGCACCACCTGAAGCTCGGCGGCGACCTTCTGGAAGTGCGCGATGGCTTCGTTCTCTTCCACCGAGGTGGCGAGCTGGGTGTAGTCGGCGTTGGGCTTCTGGCAGAAGTAGGGGGTCTCGAACAGTTCCTGGATCAGGATGATCTGCGCGCCCTGGGCGGCAGCCTGGCGCACCAGCTTCTCGGCGTTGGCGATGTTGGCGGCGCGATCCCAGGAGCAGGCCATCTGGGTGGCGGCGACAGTGACGATGCGGGACATGGTCGGACCTCGTTGGAACGGTTGCGAAGGGGTCTACTGAACGTAGCAGAGACCGGTGACGCCACGATGAAAGGCGGCGAATGGTGATTTTATAGTCGATAAAAATCGAATTTTGAAGGTGATTTTATCTATCGATGGTTTTTGATCGATTGAAAGGCGGATAAATATCGGTTTTTGTTGGAGCTCGGCGCCTGTGGGAATGACGGGGCGGTGAAGGTCATTCCGACGCTCGTGCCTGTTCCATGGTTCGCCCCTCACCCCAACCCTCTCCCAGGGGGAGAGGGGGCTGTTCGGCGTCGGGATTATGTACCGTGCTCACCGGTAACTCGGGCCGGCTCCCTCTCCCTTAGGAACGGGGCGCGCAGCCAGGGCTGGGGTGAGGGGCGGAGTGTCTCGCGGCACATGTCTCCGAACACCACCTGTCACCCACGTCCCCGTCTACGCAATGGGCTCCTTGCGCTTGGGCAGGTGCGGCGGCAGGTAGAGGCCCAGGTAGGCCTCGAACACCCGCATGCCTTCCTCGGCCAGGCGCGGGGTGACGATGCCGTGCAGTTGCACCGAGCGGGCGTAGACGCGGTCGCCCAGTTCCATGGCCAGGGTGAACACGTCGATGTCCTCCGGTAGCGGCGGCAACGCGAAGTGGCGGGTGAACAGGGCTTGCAGCAACTGGCCGAGCTCGATGTCGTGGCGCTGGTCGGCCTGGGTCACTTCGGCGAGGCCGTGCTGGGCGAGGATCAACTGGCGGGCGGCGGCATCGGCGGCGTAGATCGCCAGCATGCGCTGTTCGACCAGCCGCGCCAGGTCGCGCCAATCGTGCAGCGCGGCATGCTCGACCGGCGCCTGCAGGCCGGCGCGGAAGGCGGCGTGCACGTCGGCGGTGAGCGCTTCGAGCAGCGCCGGCACGCTGGCGAAGAAGTGGTAGACCGAGGACGGCGGGATCTGCGCGCGTTCCGCCACGCTGTAGATCGACAGGCCGGCGACACCCTGTTCGGCGAGCAGGGCACGCGCGGCATCGAGGATCACGGCGATGCGCGCCTGGCTGCTGGCGCGTGGCTTGCGGGCGGTGGCGGGGCGTTGCGACATGACGGGGCTCCAGTCCCTGGGAGCGGCTATTGGACGCCAAGCGCGCGCGGGGCGGCAAGTCCGCAGATGGTCGGTGGGCTGAGGCCCACCCTACGTGAGGCTGTTTACTGGATTACTCGCTTCGTTCGCCCTTCGGGCCGCCCTGAAGGGCGTTCGGTGCAAGCACCGTCCCGCGTTCGCGGGAATGACGGGTGGGAAACTCCGGACTTCAACCGTCATCCCCACGAACGCGCACTGCTGTCCGGCACGCCTCATGCTATTAACAGTTGCCCCTGACGCAGGTTGATCTCGCGTATTCGCTCCTGCCGTCGT
>NZ_CAJFCI010000021.1 GCF_904061905.1 Zestomonas carbonaria | reverse complement strand
GCCCGGATGCAATCCGGGAAGCGGAGTTGCCGGTTTTCCCCGGATTCCATCCGGGCGACGGAGGTGGGGCCAAGTCACCCCTCTCCCGTTTACGGGAGAGGGGCCGGGGGAGAGGGTTGGTGTTGGCTGAAACCACGGCCCTCTCCCATGAATAGGAGCGGGAGCAGTCCGTGGCTGCGTGCAGCTTGGATGTCAGCGGGGAAGCCGCTCAGCGCTGCGCCAGGTGCTGGGTCTCCGGCAGCACCCGCTTGGCCAATGCGTAATGCTGGCGCCAGTACGGTTTTTCGAGGCTGTCGATGGTCACGGCCTTGCCACGGCGCGGGGCGTGGATGAAGCGGTCGTTGCCGAGGTAGATGGCCACGTGATTGATCCGCCGGCTCTTGATGTTGAAGAACAGCAGGTCACCCGGCTGGAGTTCGCTGCGCGAGACCTTCTTGCCGCCGGTGCTGGCCATGGCGCTGGAAGTGCGCGGCAGGTTGACCATGTCGATCTCGTGGAAGGCGTAGCGCACCAGGCCGCTGCAATCGAAACCCTTGGGCGTGGTGCCGCCCCATCGGTAAGGAGTGCCGAGCATGTTCACCGCGCGGCTGAGCACCTGGCTGCTGTGCGCGGCGGAAATCGTACGGGCGGATGAACGCGCAACGGTGGTCGCGCCAGACTTGGCGGTATAACCGGTGGCGCCGTTCGGTAACGGCTGGTAGCGGTTGCTCGCCTGAGCGGAAAGCGGTAGGCAAAGGCAGATGGCTAGCCATGTCAGGTAGACAAAACGCATCTTGGCAGGGCTCGTCGTTCAAAATAGCGAAACTTTATAACAGCTTTTTTGTTCGTTTTTTGACCATCTGTCGATTTTTTCACCTGCCATGTGACTTTTCAGACGCGAACTAATAACGACTTTTTCGTATTTCCCAGGGGCGGGTCCGTCTATTGCTAGGCGCACGCCCCGCGCGCATGATCGTCATGGCGACGGCAACCAATCGTCGCCGCCCGGGGTCAGATACCCATCATTCCTGTGCCAGGAGGCTCGCATGGACGTACGTCAGGACACCCACAGCAAAGTCATCGGCTACCTGCTGTGGATCTTCGGTTTTCTCGGTTCGCACCGCTTCTACTACGGCAAGCCGGTGACCGGCACCATCTGGTTCTTCACCCTCGGCCTGCTGTTCATCGGCTGGATCATCGACCTGTTCCTGATCCCCTCGATGGACCGCGAGGCGGACCTGCGGTTCACCTCCGGGCCGACCGACTACAACGTCGCCTGGATCCTGCTGACCTTCCTTGGCGTGCTCGGTGTGCACCGCATGTACCAGGGCAAGTGGATCACCGGCATCCTCTACCTGCTGACCGGCGGTTTCTTCCTGATCGGTGTGCTCTACGACTTCTGGACGCTGAACGACCAGATATCGGTGCTCAACGCCAGGCAGGGGTGATCCTGGGGCTTGTTTTTTCTGGATCCCCGCGAACGCGGGGACCCAATAAACAAAACCCTCGCAAGCGGAGCCGTTCCCGCGCCATCGCCGGGTGGCGTCCGAGGGCGCTCCGGCCTATGTTGCTACCCAGGCCCTGCCCGTGCCTGGCTATCAAGCTGGGCAGATTGTGGGCCTCGCAAGGAGGTAGCGATATGCCTAGCGACGTCCGTCCCGCCGTCCTCGAACTGATCGGCAACACCCCGCTGGTGCGCGTCACCCGCTTCGATACCGGCCCCTGCACGCTGTTCCTCAAGCTCGAGTGCCAGAACCCCGGCGGTTCGATCAAGGACCGCATCGGCCTGGCGATGATCGACAACGCCGAGCGCGACGGCCGCCTCAAGCCCGGCGGCACCATCGTCGAGGCCACCGCGGGCAATACCGGCCTCGGCCTGGCCCTGGTCGGCCGTGCCAAGGGCTACCGCGTGGTGCTGGTGGTGCCGGACAAGATGTCCACCGAGAAGGTCCTGCATCTCAAGGCCATGGGCGCCGAGGTGCACATCACCCGCTCCGACGTCGGCAAGGGCCACCCCGACTATTACCAGGACTACGCGGCGCGCCTGGCGGCGGAGATTCCCGGCGCCTTCTTCGCCGACCAGTTCAACAACCCGGCCAACCCGCTGGCCCACGAATGCAGCACCGCGCCGGAAATCTGGGCGCAGACCAACCACGACCTGGACGCCATCGTCGTCGGCGTCGGTTCGGCCGGCACCCTGACCGGGCTGACCCGCTTCTTCCGCCGCGTGCAGCCGGACCTGGAGATGGTGCTGGCCGACCCGGTCGGCTCGGTGGTTGCCGAATACAGCCGCGGCGGCGCCCTCGGCACGCCCGGCTCTTGGGCGGTGGAGGGCATCGGCGAGGATTTCATCCCATCCATCGCCGACCTTTCCAGCGTGCGCAAGGCCTATTCGATCAGCGACGAGGAAAGCTTCGACCACGCCCGCCAGTTGCTGCGCGCCGAAGGCATCCTCGGCGGTTCCTCGACCGGCACCCTGCTGGCCGCCGCGCTGCGCTACTGCCGCGAGCAGACCAGGCCGAAGCGGGTGGTCAGCTTCGTCTGCGACACCGGCACCCGCTACCTGTCCAAGGTCTACAACGACCAGTGGATGGCCGATCAGGGCCTGTTGCAGCGAACCCGCTACGGCGACCTGCGCGACCTGATCGCCCGGCGCTTCGAGGAGGGCGGGGTGGTCAGCGTCTCGTCTGACGACACCCTGCTCACCGCCTTCCAGCGCATGCGCCTGGCCGATGTCTCGCAACTGCCGGTGCTCGACGACGGGCACCTGGTCGGGGTGATCGACGAGTCCGACCTGCTGCTCAGCGTGCACGCCGACGCCGGCCGCTTCCGGGCCTCGGTGGACAGCGCCATGTGCGACACTCCGGAAACCCTGGCGCCGAGCGCCAGCCTGCACGAACTGGAAGCGGTGCTGGATCGCGGCCTGGTGGCGATCATCGCCGATGACGCCGGCTTCCACGGCCTGATCACCCGCTTCGACCTGCTCAACCATCTGCGGAAGACCCTGACATGAGCCAACACGATACGCCGCGCGCCTTCGCCACCCGGGTGATCCACGCCGGGCAGGTGCCGGACCCGTCCACCGGCGCGCTGATGCCGCCGATCTACGCCAACTCCACCTATGCCCAGCAGAGCCCCGGCGTGCACAAGGGGCTCGACTACGGCCGCTCGCACAACCCCACGCGCTGGGCGCTGGAGCGCTGCGTGGCGGACCTCGAAGGCGGCGCCCAGGCGTTCGCCTTCGCCTCCGGTCTGGCGGCCATCGCCACCGTGCTGGAAACCCTCGACGCCGGCGCCCACATCGTTTCCGGCAACGACCTGTATGGCGGCACCTACCGGCTGTTCGAGCGGGTGCGCAGGCGTAGCGCCGGGCATCGCTTCAGCTTCGTCGACCTGGCCGACCCCGCCGCGCTGGAGGCGGCGCTGACCCCGGAGACGCGGATGGTCTGGGTGGAGACGCCGAGCAACCCGCTGCTGCGCCTGACCGACCTGGAGGCGGTGGCGCGCATCTGCCGCGCGCGGGGCATCATCGCGGTGGCCGACAACACCTTCGCCAGCCCCTGGGTGCAACGCCCGCTGGAGCTGGGTTTCGACATCGTGGTGCACTCCACCACCAAGTACCTGAACGGCCATTCCGACGTGATTGGCGGCATCGCCATCGTCAGCGGCGAGGAGCGCAATGCCGAGCTGCGCGAGCAACTGGGCTTCCTGCAGAACTCGGTGGGTGCCATCGCCGGGCCGTTCGACGCCTTCCTCACCCTGCGCGGGGTGAAGACCCTGGCGCTGCGCATGCAGCGGCACTGCGAGAACGCCCTGGAGCTGGCGCAGTGGCTGGAGCGCCAGCCGCAGGTGGCGCGCGTCCACTATCCGGGCCTGCCGTCGCACCCGCAGCATGAGCTGGCGCGCCGGCAGATGCGCGCGTTCGGGGGGATGATCTCCCTCGACCTGAACTGCGACCTGGCCGGCGCGCGGCGCTTCCTGGAAGCCGTGGACATCTTCGCCCTGGCGGAAAGCCTCGGCGGGGTGGAAAGCCTGATCGAACACCCGGCGATCATGACCCACGCCAGCATCCCGGCCGAGACCCGCGCCGAGCTTGGTATCGGCGATGGGTTGATCCGCCTGTCGGTGGGAGTGGAGGACGTCGAGGACCTGCGCGCCGATCTGGCCCGGGCGTTGGCGCGGATTTGAGGGGGGTAGGGTGGAGAACCGCGAAGCGTTTTCCACCGGAGGGAGGTGGATGTGAAAAGCGACATCCACCCTACGGGGGAGCGTTAGGAGGGAACGAAAGTCCGCCCCTCACCCTAGACCTCTCCCAGGGGGAGAGGGAGTATTCGGGGTATCGGTCAGGCTCCGTGCGCGATAGCACCATCAAACAGTCCCCTCTCCCTTCGGGAGAGGGTGAGGGGCGGAGGTGGAGGTGGAGGTGGAGGTGGAGGTGGAGCCTACTCCGTGCTCTCCAGCTTCCCCCCAAAAACTCACACCTGATAACTGATATGCCCATCCACCAGCGTATAGCGCACCGCGCCGGGCAGGCAGTGGCCGATGAACGGGCAGTTGGCGCCCTTCGAATACCAGGTCTCGCCGGCCAGGGTCGATGCCGCCGGGTCGAACAGCACCAGGTCGGCGGGTTGTCCTGTCGCCAGGCGACCGGCGGGCAGGCGCAGGGCCTGGGCCGGGCCGTGGGTCAGGCGGGCGAGCAGGGTCGGCAGGTCGAGCAGGCCGTCCTGCACCAGGGTCATGGCCAGCGGCAGCAGCAGCTCGACACTGCTGATCCCTGGCTCGGTGGCGCCGAACGGCGCGTCCTTGGCATCCGCCTCGTGGGGCTGGTGGTGGCTGGCGATGGCGCCGACCACCCCGGCCTTCACCGCTTCGCGCAAGCCCGCGCGGTCGGCGGCGCTGCGCAGTGGCGGCTGCACGTGGTAGAGGCTGGAGAAGTCGATCAGCGCCTCGTCGGTGAGGATCAGTTGGTACAGCGCCACGTCGGCGGTCACCGGCAGGCCGCGGGCCTGGGCCTGGGCGATCAGCTCGACGCCGCGCGCGCTGGTCAACTGGCTGAAGTGGGCGCGCACACCGGACTGCTCGACCAGCAGCAGGTCGCGGGCCAGGGCCACGGTCTCGGCGCTTTCCGGGATGCCGGCCAGGCCGAGGAAGCTGGCGGTCGGCCCTTCGTGGGCGATTCCGCCTTCGGCCAGGGCGCGGTCCTGGGGATGGAACACCACGGTGAGGTCGAAGGTCGCCGCGTATTCCAGGGCGCGACGCAGGGTGCGGTTGTTCTCGAACTGGGCGAGGCCGTTGCCGAAGGCTACGCAGCCGGTATCGCGCAACGCCACCAGCTCGGCCAGTTGCTCGCCGGCCAGGCCCTTGCTCAGTGCGCCGATGGGGAACACCTTGGTGTGCCCGGCCTCGCGGGCGCGGTCGAGGATCAGTTCGGCCACCGCCGGGGTGTCGAGCACCGGCTTGGTCAGCGGTGGGCAGCACAGGCTGGTGACGCCGCCGGCGGCCGCCGCCAGGGTTTCGCTGGCGATGTTGCCCTTGCGGCTGTAGCCCGGCTCGCGCAGGGCCACGGAGAGGTCGACCAGGCCGGGCGCGGCGACCAGTCCCTGGGCGTCCAGGCTGCGTTCGGCGACGAAGCCGGCCGGTGCCTGGCCGATGCTGGCGATCCTGGCATCCTGGATGTAGAGGTCGGCGACCTGGTCGAGGCCACTGGCCGGATCGATAATGCGGGCGCCGAGGATATGGGTGCGCATCAGTTCTGCTCCTCGGATTCTTGATTCAGTTGGCGCCGGGCGGCCTGGCCGCTCATCGCCATGGACAGCACCGCCATGCGCACGGCGATGCCATAGGTGACCTGGTTGAGGATCACCGATTGCGGGCCATCGGCCACCGCCGACTCGATCTCCACGCCACGGTTGATCGGGCCGGGGTGCATCACCAGGGCGTCCGGCTTGGCCAGCTTCAGGCGCTGCTCGGTGAGGCCGTAGAGGCGGAAGAACTCGCCTTCGCTGGGCAGCAGGCCGCCCTGCATGCGTTCGCGTTGCAGGCGCAGCATGATCACCACGTCGACGTCCTTCAGCCCTTCGGCAAGATCGGTGAACACCCGCACACCGTATTGCTCGACGCCGATCGGCAGCAGGGTCTTCGGCGCGATCACGCGGATGTCCGGGCAGCCCAGGGTCTTCAGCGCCAGCATGTTCGAGCGCGCCACCCGCGAATGCAGGATGTCGCCGACGATGGCCACCGAGAGATTCTCGAAGCCGCCTTTGTGGCGACGGATGGTCAGCATGTCGAGCATGCCCTGGGTCGGGTGCGCGTGGCGGCCGTCGCCGCCGTTGATCACCGCCACGTCCGGGCAGACGTGCTCGGCGATGAAGTGCGCGGCGCCGGAGTCGGCGTGGCGCACCACGAACATGTCGGCGGCCATCGCCTCCAGGTTGCGCAGGGTGTCGGTCAGCGTCTCGCCCTTGCTGGTCGAGGAAGTCGACACGTTGAGGGTGATCACGTCGGCGGAAAGCCGCTGGGCGGCCAGTTCGAAGGTGGTGCGGGTGCGCGTGGAGTTCTCGAAGAACACGTTGCAGACGGTCTTGCCGCGCAGCAGCGGGACCTTCTTCACGGCGCGGGCGCCGACTTCGAGGAAGGAGTCGGCAGTGTCGAGGAGTTCGGTGAGCAGCTCGCGGGGCAGTCCATCGAGGCTGAGGAAATGGCAAAGCTGGCCCTGCTCGTTGAGTTGCAGCGGGCGCTTGGCGGCGTTCGGCGTCATCGCGGGGGTCTCAGTTGGCGGCGGGGGCGAGGGTCTGGCGTTCGAGGCGCAGTGGCGCGGGGCCGAGCAATTTTACCCGTTCGTCGGCGGCCAGCGACAGGGTGGCGCCGACCACGTCTGGGCGGATCGGCAGCTCGCGGGCGTCGAGGTCGAGCAGGCAGACCAGGGTCACGCTGGCCGGGCGGCCGTAGTCGAACAGTTCGTTGAGGGCGGCGCGGACGGTGCGCCCGCTCATCAGCACGTCGTCGATCAGCACCAGGTGCTGGCCTTCCACCTCGAACGGCAGGGCCGAAGGGCGCACCTGCGGGTGCAGGCCGCTCTGGGTGAAGTCGTCACGGTAGAAGGATACGTCGAGCAGGCCGAGCTCGTCGTCGCGGCCGAGCGCTTCGAGCAACGCCCGGGCCACCCAGACGCCGCCGGTGTGGATGCCGATGAAGCGCGGATTGTCGATGTGGTGGCGATTCAGGTGGCCGTTCAGGTCGGCGGCCATCCGCGGCAGCAGGTCGGCGGGATTGGGCAGGTTCATGGGCACTCCTTCAGGTGGTGCAAAGCCTAGACGCTTGGTCGAGGCTGGCCACTGTCATGGATCAAGATTACAGATGCTGTTCCAGCCAGCCCTGCAGCAGCAGGGCGGCGGCCAGGGCGTCGACCGGGCGTTCGCGGTAACCGCCGCGCTGGCCCTGGGCGAGCCGCTGACCCTTGGCTTCGAAGGTGGTCAGGCGCTCGTCGTGGGTATGTACCGGCAGGTTGAAGCGGCCACTCAGGCGGCGGGCGAACTTTTCCGCGCGCTCGCTCATTTCGCTGGGCGTCCCATCCATGTTCAGCGGCAGGCCGACCACCAGGGCGTCCGGCTGCCACTCCTTGATCAGCGCCTCGACCCGCTGCCAGTCGGGGACCCCGTTCTGTGCCTTGAGCACGCACAGCTCGCGGGCCTGGCCGGTGATCACCTGGCCGACCGCGACACCGATCTGCTTGCTGCCGTAGTCGAAACCGAGCAACAGGCGCAGCGGGCGTTCACTCATCAGGCGTGCCCGGCCTGCGAGGTGAGCAGGCTGAGATTGACGCCGAGGCGCTCGGCGGCGGCCGCCAGGCGCTGGTCGTAGGGCAGGTCGAAGAGGATGTGGCTGTCCGCCGGGCAGGTCAGCCAGGCGTTGTCGACCAGTTCCGCCTCCAGTTGCCCGGCTTCCCAGCCGGCATAGCCGAGGGCGATCAGGTACTGCTCCGGCCCCTGGCCGTCGGCGATGGCGAACAGCACGTCCTGGGAGGTGGACAGGGCCAGCTCGCCCAGCTCCAGGGTGGCCTGGAACTGCACACCGGTCTTGTGCAGGACGAAGCCGCGGTCGGTCTGTACCGGGCCGCCGGAGAAGATCGGCAGGCTGCGGCAGAGGATCGGCGGAGTGTCGTCGGGACGCAGTTGTTCGAGCACGTCGGCCAGGTTGAGGCCATTGGGGCGGTTGATGACCAGGCCCATGGCGCCCTGTTCGTTGTGTTCGACCAGGTAGGTGACGGTCTGCACGAAATTCGGATCGGCCATGTGCGGCATGGCGATCAGGAAGTGGTGCTTGAGGTAGCTGGGGTCTGAGTTCTTCATGGCGCTAGTTTCGGGCTTAAGACGGCAGGCGGCAAGCGGGGGCGAAAAGCCGACAAGAGCGCTGGAGGCTGGAAGGCTGGACGAAACGGCGGCCCGGCTTTTGTAGGGGGCGCCGCGCGCACCGTTCACCCTGGCGCCAGCAGGGGGTTTCGCTGGAAGCGCAGGTGTTGGCCCCGGATCGGTGCGCACGGCGCACCCTACGTGTTTATTGGATTCCCGCGTTAGCGGCGGCCCGCGTAGGGGAATGACGGTTTGGCGTTGGGGTTTCGTCCCCCGTCATCCCCGCGTACGCGGGGACCCAGTAAACAGCATTACCGCCAATCGCGCGCATGGCGCGCTCCTACAGGTCAACATCGAGGCCGTGTTCGTAGGATCGGCGGGGACGCCCAGTCCCATGGCCGCGAAAAAAGGTTTGACGCAGAAGGTGAATGGCCAGCCTCCAGCCTTTTAATTGCTCGACAGCCGATCACCGCGCTCGAAGCGCCAGGTGCGGATGATTTCCAGGCGGTCGATGTCCGCCAGGTCGCCGGTGAACGGTGCGAACGGCGCGGCGAGGCGGACGATGCGGCGCGCGGCTTCGTCGAGCACCTGCTGGCCGGAGGACTCCAGCACCTGCACTTCATACAGGCTGCCGTCGCGGTTGATCGATACCAGCATGCGCAGGTGGCCGTAGATGCGCTGGCGGCGCGCTTCGTCGGGGTAGTTGAGGTTGCCGACCCGCTCGACCTTCTTGCGCCACTCGTCCTTGTACCAGGCGCCCTTGTCGCGCATGGTCGAGGCGGCGTTCAGGCGATGGATCTTCGGCCGCTTGGCGTAGGCCTGCTGCTCCTGGGCCAGTTCCGCCTCGAGGCTGGAGATCTGCGCCGACAGCTCCGCGCTGTCGAAGCGCGGCGCGGCCTGTGGTTGCGGTTCGGGAGTGACCCGCTCGCGCTTGACCGAGGTCTTCTGCGGTTGCTGCTGGCGGGTGGCTACCGCGGGCTGCGGCGCTTCCTGCTTCGCGCTCTGCCGGGGTGCCGCCGGCGGGGTCACCTTGCGGATCTCGGTGTCCTGGAACGGCGCCTGCTCGGTGGTCTTGGGCGCCGCCTTGTGCTCCAGGGTGCCGCTGCCCTGCTGGTTGTCCTGGGCCAGGAAGTCGGCATCCTTGGGCTTTTCCTGGCTCTTGAAGGTGGACAGGGTGATTTCCAGGGTCTTGCTGACCTGGGTGACGTCCGGCAGGGTGAAGCTGAGGCCGAGGATCAGCGCCAGGTGCAGCACGGCGGCGACGAACAGGGTAAAACCCAGCCGATCCGCCGGGCGCACGCGCGCGGCGGGAAGGGCGGGAATATTGACGGCTGCGTTCATCGGCGGTCGGGTCGGCTCGGATTGCCGCGCAGTCTGCGACGCAAAGCGGCAGGCTGCAAGCGGCAAGCTCCAAGCTGCCACCTACTTCAAACTTGTGGTTTCCGACCTGCGACCTGCAGCTTGTTTTCGATGGTGTCCATCAGCCGCTCACCGATGCGGGTGTCGTAGGCGGCGTCGATCTCGCGGATGCAGGTCGGGCTGGTGACGTTGATCTCGGTGAGGTGGTCGCCGATCACATCCAGGCCGACGAACAGCAGGCCCTTCTCGCGCAGCACCGGCCCGACCTCGGCGGCGATCCAGCGGTCGCGCGCGGTCAGCGGGCGCGCCTCGCCACGCCCGCCGGCGGCCAGGTTGCCGCGGCTCTCGCCCTCGGCGGGAATGCGTGCCAGGCAGTAGGGCACCGGCTCGCCGTCGATCATCAGGATGCGCTTGTCGCCTTCCTTGATCGCCGGCAGATAGGCCTGCGCCATGATCTGCTGGGTACCGTGGACGGTCAGGGTCTCGAGGATCACCGAGAGGTTGGGGTCGTTCTCGCGGTGCCGAAAGATCGAGGAACCGCCCATGCCATCCAGGGGTTTGAGAATGATGTCACGCTGCTGACTTGCAAACTCACGCAGAATGTCAGGCCTGCGGCTGACCAGGGTGGGCGGCATGCAGTGGGGGAACCGGGTGGCGAACAGCTTCTCGTTGCAGTCGCGCAGGCTCTGCGGGCGGTTGACCACCAGCACGCCGGCTTGCTCGGCCTGTTCCAGCAGGTAGGTGGAGTAGACGAACTCCATGTCGAATGGCGGATCCTTGCGCATCAGGATCGTGTCCAGCTCGGCGAGGGCGATGTCGCTCTCCACGCCCAGCTCGAACCAGCGCTGCGGGTCGGCGAACACCTTGAGCGGGCGAACGCGTGCGCGTGCTTCGCCGCCGGCGGCCTGGTACAGGTCCTGCTGTTCCATGTAGAACAGTGGCCAGCCACGCGCCTGGGCGGCGAGCAGCATGGCCAGCGAGCTGTCCTTCTTGTAGGAGATGCGCGCGATGGGGTCCATGACTATGCCAAGGCGAACGCTCATGGGGTGAATCCTCCACTACGGAAAAGGCGGCGGCGAGGGGGCTGCCGGGGCGGGAACGAAGGCGTCAGGGTGGCGCCGAGTCGGCCCTCGGTCAAGGACAAGCGAGGGCTTCCGGGGCTTATAGATTGCATCCGGAGACTGTGTTAAAAAGGCCCGACGATTGGGTTGCAGCTCGTCGGTGACAGGGCCTGAAGCGCACTGGTATAACACGAAAATAACGACTCACCGAGGCGATGGTAGGGCAAACATGGAACAGCATTCCGATGGTTTGAGGGTGATGGTGATCGACGATTCCAAGACGATTCGTCGCACTGCGGAGACGCTTCTCAAGAAAGTGGGCTGTGACGTCATCACGGCGGTGGACGGCTTCGACGCCCTGGCCAAGATCGCCGATACCCACCCCAGCATCATCTTCGTCGACATCATGATGCCGCGTCTCGACGGCTATCAGACCTGCGCGCTGATCAAGAACAACAGCGCCTTCAAGTCCACTCCTGTGATCATGCTGTCCTCCAAGGACGGCCTGTTCGACAAGGCCAAGGGCCGCATCGTCGGCTCGGACCAATACCTCACCAAACCTTTCAGCAAGGAAGAGCTGCTGGGAGCGATCAAGGCCCATGTGCCCGAGTTCGCCCCAGTGGAACACGCTTCCTGATATCCGGCCGCCCGGCCGTCGATGCTTTTTTTCGTATGGGGAAGATCATGGCTCGAATTCTGATTGTGGATGACTCGCCGACCGAGATGTACAAGCTGACCGAGATGCTCGAGAAACACGGGCATCAGGTGCTCAAGGCCGAGAACGGCGCCGATGGCGTGGCCCTGGCCCGCCAGGAGAAGCCCGACGCGGTGCTGATGGACATCGTCATGCCCGGCCTGAACGGCTTCCAGGCGACCCGGCAACTGACCAAGGACGCCGAGACCGGCCATATCCCGGTGATCATCGTCACCACCAAGGATCAGGAAACCGACAAGGTCTGGGGCAAGCGCCAGGGGGCGCGCGACTACCTGACCAAGCCGGTGGACGAAGACACACTGCTGAAAACCCTGAGCGCGGTGCTGGCCGGCTGACGGCCGGTCGCAGCGCGCAAACCTATAAGAAGAACCGGGGCCCCGCATGGCGGATGCACAAACTCCTTTCCAGCTTCTCCTCGAGATCGAGCAGCGCTGTCGTCTGCTGGCGGCCGGCTTGCCGTCGCAGCAAGTGGCGGTGCAGACCTGGAGCGGCATCGGCTTCCGCATGGGCGAGCGTCTGTTCGTGGCGCCCATGGGCGAGGTCGGCGAGGTGCTGCACGAGCCGCGCTTCACCCTGTTGCCCGGGGTGAAAGGGTGGGTCAAGGGCGTCGCCAACGTGCGCGGCCGGCTGTTGCCGGTGATGGACCTGTGCGGCTTCTTCGGACAGGAGCTGTCGCCGCTGCGCAAGCAGCGGCGGGTGCTGGTGGTCGATCACCAGGAAGTGTTCGCCGGTCTGACGGTGGACGAGGTGTTCGGCATGCAGCACTTCCCGGTGGATAGCTTCTCCGAGCAGGTGCCGCCGCTGGAGTCGGCCATCGTGCCGTTCATCCACGGCGTGTTCCAGCGCGAGCAGCCCTGGCTGGTGTTCAGCCCGCACGCGCTGGCGCAGCACCCGGGTTTTCTCGACGTGGCGGTATAGCCGCGAATTTTCGGTGGGGTCGGCGTTGCCGGCCTTTTGGCGTTAGATGGGACTGAATGCTGTAGGTCCAGGCGGGGGCCAGATAATGAAAAAACTCAATGCAGGCAATCTTTTGGCAGGTATGCGCAGCAGCACGCTGATCGCAGGACTGTTCATCGTCCTGATCGTGTCCATCGTGTTGTTGTTCGCCAACTTCGCCTACCTCAACACCCAGTCGAACTACGACAAGGAATACATCAGCCACGCCGGCGAGCTGCGCGTGCTGTCCCAGCGGATCGCGAAGAACGCCACCGAGGCGGCGGCCGGCAAGGCCGAGGCCTTCGCCCTGTTGAAGGAAGCGCGCAACGACTTCGAGACGCGCTGGAACATCCTGGTCGGCGGCGACGAATCCACCGGCCTGCCGGCGGCGCCGGTGGCGTTGCAGGCGGAAATGGCCGCCGTGCAACAGGACTGGGACAGCCTGCGCAAGAACGCCGACGCCATCCTGGCCAGCGAACAGACCGTACTGTCCCTGCACCAGGTGGCGGCGACCCTCGCCGAAACCATCCCGCAGTTGCAGGTCGAGTACGAGGAAGTGGTCGACATCCTGCTGCAGAGCGGCGCGCCGGCGGCCCAGGTGTCCGTGGCCCAGCGCCAGTCGCTGCTCGCCGAACGGATTCTCGGCTCGGTGAACAAGGTACTGGCCGGTGACGAGGACTCGGTGCAGGCCGCCGACATGTTCGGCCGCGACGCCAGCCTGTTCGGTCGCGTACTCAAGGCGATGGTCGAAGGCAACGCGGCGATGAACATCTCGCGGGTGACCGACGAGGAAGCGCTGGACCGCCTGGGCGAGATTTCCGAGCTGTTCGAGTTCGTCTCCGGCTCGGTGGACGAGATCCTCGAGACCTCGCCGGAACTGTTCCAGGTCCGTGAATCGGCCAACGCCATCTTCAGCGTCTCGCAGACCCAGTTGGACAAGGCCTCCAGCCTCGCCGAGGGGTTCGAGAACCTGGCCGGCAGCCGTCACCTGAACACCCTGGTCGGTTACGTGCTGGGCGCCCTGGCGCTGGGCTCGATCATCCTCATCGGCCTGGTCATGGTGCAGACCACCCGCCGCCGTCTGGCCGAGACCGCCGAGAAGAACGAACGCAACCAGGCGGCGATTCTGCGTCTGCTCGACGAAATCGCCGACCTCGCTGACGGTGACCTCACAGTGGCCGCGACCGTGACCGAGGACTTCACCGGCGCCATCGCCGACTCCATCAACTACTCCATCGACCAGCTCCGCGAACTGGTGGCGACCATCAACCAGACCGCCGTGCAGGTATCCGCCGCCGCCCAGGAAACCCAGGCCACGGCGATGCACCTGGCCGAGGCCTCCGAGCACCAGGCCCAGGAAATCGCCGGCGCCTCCGCGGCGATCAACGAAATGGCCGTGTCCATCGACCAGGTATCGGCGAACGCCTCGGAATCCTCCGCGGTGGCGGAACGTTCCGTGGCCATTGCCAACAAGGGCAACGAGGTGGTGCACAACACCATCACCGGCATGGACAACATCCGCGAGCAGATCCAGGACACCTCGAAGCGGATCAAGCGCCTCGGCGAATCGTCCCAGGAGATCGGCGACATCGTGAGCCTGATCAACGACATCGCCGACCAGACCAACATCCTCGCACTCAACGCGGCGATCCAGGCCTCCATGGCCGGCGACGCGGGTCGCGGCTTCGCGGTGGTTGCGGACGAGGTACAACGCCTCGCGGAACGTTCCTCGGCGGCGACCAAGCAGATCGAAGCGCTGGTGAAGACCATTCAGACCGACACCAACGAGGCGGTGATCTCCATGGAGCAGACCACCTCCGAAGTGGTCCGCGGTGCCCGCCTGGCGCAGGACGCCGGTGTGGCCCTGGAAGAGATCGAGAAGGTATCCAAGACCCTCGCGGCATTGATCCAGAACATCTCCAACGCCGCGCGGCAACAGGCCTCCTCGGCCGGCCACATCTCCAACACCATGAACGTGATCCAGGAGATCACCTCGCAGACCTCCGCCGGTACCACCGCCACCGCCAAGAGCATCGGCAACCTGGCCAAGATGGCCAGCGAGATGCGTCGGTCGGTGTCCGGCTTCACCCTGCCCGACGCTGCGGAACAGGCCTGAGCATAGGAGTGCGGCGATCCGCCGGGTCGCCGCTTGACAGCCATGAGCGAAGGCGAGGGGCAGGGCATGCAGCCAGGCGTAGTCTGGGCCTTGAAGCCGCTGGCCGACATGTCGGAGGCGGAGTTCCATGATTGGCGGGGACTGCTCGAAGATCGCACCGGAGTGGTGATCAGCGAGCAGCGCCGTGCCTTTCTGCAGGCGAATCTGAGTGCGCGGATGCGCGAGTTGGGCGTGGACGACTACGCCAGCTATTACCAGCAGGTCACCGACGGGCCGCGTGGCGCGGTGGAGTGGTCGACCCTGCTGGACCGGCTGACCGTCCAGGAGACCTGCTTCTTCCGCCACCGGGCGTCCTTCGACCTGCTGGCCCGCTACCTGCCGGAGCGCCTGGCGCAACTGGACGACCAGCCGCTGGCGCTGTGGAGCGTCGGCTGTTCCAGCGGCGAGGAGGCCTACTCCCTGGCGATCAGCGCCGCCGAAGCGCTGCGCGCGAATGGCGACGACGCACCGTTCGGGGTGACCGCCACCGACATCAGCCTGAGCGCGCTGAACAAGGCGCGCGCCGGTGTGTACGGCTCCCGGCGCCTGGAAGCGCTGGAGCCGGAGCTGCGGCGGCGCTACTTCGAGGTGCAGGCCGACGAACGTTTCAAGGTGGTACCGAGCCTGGCGGCGCGCCTGTGTTGCGCCCGCCTCAACGTGCTGGACCTGGCCAAGGCGCCGCTGTCCGGCATGGACGTCATCTTCTGTCAGAACTTGCTGATCTATTTCCGTCGCTGGCGCCGCCGCGAGATCCTCAACCGCCTGGCCGAGCGCCTGGCACCGGGCGGTCTGCTGGTGATCGGGGTCGGGGAAGTGGTCGGTTGGCAGCATCCGGAGCTGGAACCGGTGGCCGACGAGCGGGTTCTGGCTTTTACCCGGAAGGGGTAACACAAGGTTATGAGCGGAGTGGCTATGGGTGATCGGCACGATTATGTCGCCCTGGAGTGGGTCAAAGGCGAAATCGCGGAAACGCTGAAGCAGGCGCGGCAGGCTCTCGAGGCGTTCGTCGAGAACCCGCAGGATTCGACGCGCATGCGCTTCTGCCTGACCTATGTGCACCAGGTCCACGGCACTTTGCAGATGGTCGAGTTCTACGGCGCGGCGCTGCTCGCCGAGGAAATGGAACGCCTGGCCCAGGCCCTGCTGGACGGTCAGGTGGGCAACCAGGGCGAGGCCCTGGAAGTGCTGATGCAGGCGATCCTGCAACTGCCGGCCTATCTGGAGCGGGTGCAGAGCGCGCGCCGCGACCTGCCGCTGGTGGTGCTGCCGCTGCTCAACGACCTGCGCGCCGCGCGCGGCGAGAAGCTGCTCTCGGAAACCAGCCTGTTCTCCCCGGACATGTCCGCCACGCTGCCGCAACTGTCCATCGAGGCGCTGGCGCAACTGCGCACCGCCGAGCTGCCGGCGCTGCTGCGCAAGCTGCGGCAGATGTTGCAGATGGCCCTGGTCGGCGTGATCCGCAACCATGACCTGCCCACCAACCTGGGCTACATGGCACGGGTCTTCGCCCGCCTCGAACTGCTCTGCCAGGACGCACCGCTCGGCCCGCTGTGGCGGATCGCCTCGGGTATCGTCGAAGGCATGGCCAACGGCAGCGTGGTCAACGGCACTTCGGTGCGCACCCTGCTGCGGCAGATCGACAAGGAGCTCAAGCGCCTGCTCGAACAGGGCGCCGACGGCATCAACCAGGCCGCGCCGGACGAGTTGATCAAGAACCTGCTGTTCTACGTCGCCAAGGCCCCGGCGCAGTCGCCGCGCATCCGCGCCCTCAAGGAGCAATACCGCCTCGACGAAGCACTGCCGGCCACCGAGATCGTCGACGAAGAACGCGCCCGCCTGGCTGGCCCGGACCGCGACGCCATGCGTTCGGTGGTGACCGCGCTGTGCGAGGAACTGGTGCGCATCAAGGACAACCTCGACCTGTTCGTGCGCAGCGACCGCCGCAACGTCACCGAACTGGACGGCCTGCTGGCACCGCTCAAGCAGATCGCCGACACCCTGGCGGTGCTTGGTTTCGGCCAGCCGCGCAAGGTCATCCTCGACCAGATCGACGCGGTCCACGGCCTGTCCCTCGGCCAGCGCGAGCCCAGCGATGCGCTGCTGATGGACATTGCCGGCGCGCTGCTCTACGTCGAGGCGACCCTGGCCGGCATGGTCGGTCCGGCCGACGACGGCGGCAGCGAGGAAAGCCACCTGCCGACCACCGACGTGGCGCAGATCCACCAACTGGTGATCAAGGAAGCGCGCACCGGTCTCGAGCAGGCCAAGGACGCGATCATCGAGTTCATCGCCTCGCAGTGGAACCACGAGCACCTGGCCCGCGTGCCGGAGCTGCTCACCCAGGTGCGTGGCGGCCTGGCGATGATCCCCCTGGCGCGCGCCGCCGAACTGCTCAACGCCTGCAACCGCTACATCCAGGAACAACTGCTGGCACGCAAGGCCGTGCCCAACTGGCAGAGTCTCGACACCCTGGCCGACGCCATCACCAGCGTCGAGTACTACCTCGAGCGCCTGAACGAAGACCACGCCAGCCAGGGCGACCTGATCCTCGACGTGGCCGAGGAGAGCCTTGCCAGCCTGGGCTACTCGCTGAAGGAAAAGCCTTCGATCCTCGATCTCCCGAGCGATGCCCCGGCCGTGGAGCCGTCGCCGCTGGACGATCCGCTGGACGACATCGAAGTGCTGGCCGCCGAGCCGGAGCCCGATGTCGTCGAGGAAGCACCGGTCGCCGTCGAGTCGGATGACTTCATGGTCGATCTCGAAGAGCTGCCGCCGTTCGATGCCGAGGCGCCCGGCGAAGCCGGCCTGCCGCTGGTGGAGTCGCTGGACGACGGTTGGCAGCCTGTCGACGGCGGCAGCCTGGAAACCTTGCAGAGCGAACCGGGCCCAGCCGAAGCGCCGCTCGAACTGGACTGGGAACTGCAGGACGCGACGCCGGGCGAGCCGCTCGACGAACTGCGCTGGGCCTCGCTCGAACCCTCGCCCGAAGCGGATGCCGGCCTGCAACTGGAAGAGCTCCAGCCAGAGCCGGCGCAGCCTGCCAATGATGAGAGCGAATTCGAGCTGGAATGGGATCTGGACGCCGAACTGGTTGCCGAGCCGCAGGACGAGCAGGGTGGCGAGTCCCGGTTGGAGGCTTTCGAGCCCGCGCTGGAGTCGATCGATCTGGAGCTCACCGAGCTGAACCTGGACGCCGCCGCGCCTGCCTGGGACGACGTCGACCTGGAGGCGCTGGAGCTGCCCGAGGTCGAACTGCCGAGCGCGCCGGTCGAACCCGCGCCCGCCGAGCCTGAAGCCCGGCCGATGTCGATGGCCGAGGTGATGGCCGCGCCGGTGCAGGCGATCAACCCGCCGGCCCAGGACGTACCGCCCAGCCTGTTGCCGCCGCCTGCGGACGAAGAGCCGATCGACGAAGAACTGCTGGAAGTGTTCATCGAGGAAGTCGGCGAAGTGCTCGATACCCTCGGCGAATACCTGCCGCGCTGGCAGGCGCAGCGCGACGACCGCGAAGCGCTGACCGAAGTGCGGCGCGCCTTCCACACCCTCAAGGGCAGCGGCCGCATGGTCCGCGCGCTGATCATCGGCGAACTGGCCTGGTCGGTGGAGAACCTCCTCAACCGTGTGCTGGACAACAGCATCCCGGCCAGCGATGCGGTGGTCGACCTGGTCGGCGAAGTGGTCGCGCTGATGCCCGAGCTGCGCGACGAGTTCGCTGCCAAGGCCCAGCGCCAGCGCGATGACGTCGACCAACTGGCCGCCAGCGCCTACGCCCTGGCCAAGGGGCAACCACGCCCAAAACCTGACGCCCCGGCCGCCGAGCCGGCGACCGACGCAGTGGCCGAACTGCCGGTTGCCGAGGCCGAGGAGGGCCAGGACGAGGCGCTCGACCCGCAGTTGCTAGAGATTTTCCGCAACGAGGCGGAAACCCACCTCGACACCCTGGCCGCGTTCCTCGCCGATTGCGCCCGGGAGTTGCCGCAGCCGGTCACCGACGACCTGCAGCGCGCCCTGCACACTCTCAAGGGCAGCGCCTACATGGCCGGCATCCTGCCGGTGGCGGAAATCGCCGCGCCGCTGGAAAGGCTGGTCAAGGAGTTCAAGGCCAACCTGCTGCGCGTCGATCTCGCCGAGGCCGAACTGCTCGGACGGGCCGAACAACTGTTCCGCCTGGGGCTGGACCAGTTGGAAAGCCATCCGCTGGCGCCGATTCCCGGCGCTGCCGAACTGCTCGAACGCATCCAGAACCTGCATCAGGAGCGTCTGGACGCCGCCGAGGCGAGGCGCAAGGACGAGCAGGGCGACAGCCGTGACCCGCAACTGATCAGCATCTTCCTCGCCGAAGGCATGGACATCCTGCTGGATGCCGAGGACCTGCTGCGCCGTTGGCACCAGCACCCGGCCGAGCGCCAGGAGCTCAGCGCGCTGCTCGACGAACTGACCACCCTCGGCCGTGGCGCGATGATGGCCGAGCTGCCGCAGATCGACGAGCTGTGCGAGGCGCTGCTGGACCTCTACGGCTCCGTCGAGGAAGGCCGCCTGCCGGTCAGCGAGCGCTTCTTCAACGAAGCCGAGAAGGCCCATGAGGCGCTGATCGGGATGATGGACCAGGTCGCCGCCGGCCTGCAGGTCAGTGGCCAGCCCGAACGGGTCGCCGCCCTGCGCGCGCTGCTCGACGAGGCCCTCGACCCGGATACCCTGGCACTGCTGACCCTGGACCCCGACGGCGGCGTGCAGGTCCGCGAGCTGGACAGCGCCATCGCCGAGCTGGAACTGGCGGCTCCGGAGCGCGAAACCGCGACGGATGGCGAAGCCTCCCATGGCGTCCGTGAGCCGGTGGAGAATGCCGCCACGACGGGCCTGGATGATTCGCTCGACGAGGAAATGGTGGCGATCTTCCTCGAAGAGGCGGTAGACATCCTGGAAAGCGCCGGGCAGGCACTGGAGCGTTGGCTGCACGAGCCGGACAACCACTCGGCACTGTCTTCCCTGCAACGCGACCTGCACACCCTCAAGGGTGGTGCGCGGATGGCCGAGATCCGCCCGATCGGCGACCTTGCCCACGAACTGGAATCCCTCTACGAGGGGCTGGTCGACCGCCGCTACAGCCATTCGCCGGCCCTCGCCGCCCTGTTGCAGCAGAGCCACGACCGCCTGGCGGTGCTGCTCGAACAATTGCAGAACGGCCGCCCACTGGGCGATCCGGACGACCTGCTGCAAGCCATGCGCAGTTTTCGCCAGGGCGGTGGACAAGGCTTGCCAGCCGCCGAACCAGCGCCACATCCTGAAGCCGAAGCCGAAGCCGAAGCCGAAGCCGAAGCCGAAGCCGAAGCCGAAGCCGGATTCGAGGAGATCGAAGCCATCGAGCCGGCGCCCGCGCCGCTGGTCGAGGAACTGCCGGAGGTTTTCGAGGCCCCCGAGGTGATCGAGATCGGCGCCGAGGCCTTGCCCGAGCCCGATCCGGTCGTCGAACCTGCGTTCGAGCCGGCCGAGGAAACTCCGCAGGAGCCCGAGGCGGCAGAGTCGATCGAGCCGATAGCACCGGTCGAGCCGCCCGTAGCCGCCGTGCCGGTCGCTGCGGCGCCGCTGGACGATGAGCGCGATCCCGAACTGGTGGAAATCTTCCTCGAAGAAGGTTTCGACATCATCGACAGCTCCGGTGCCGCCTTGCAGCGCTGGATGGCCAACAGCGACAACACCCTCGAAGTAGAGTCTCTGCAACGCGACCTGCACACCCTCAAGGGTGGCGCGCGGATGGCCGAAATCCGCGAAATCGGCGACCTCGCCCACGAGCTGGAATTCCTCTACGAAGACCTCGGCAACGGCCGCCTGCGCGCCAGCGCCAGCCTTTTCGAGCTGCTGCTGGCCTGCCACGACCGCCTGGCGGCGATGCTCGATGCCCTGCGCGGCCAGCGTCCGCTGCCGGAAGGCGACAGCCTGATCGCCGCTATCCGTCGTTTCCGCTCCAACCCGGACGAACAACTGAGCATCCCGGCCAGCGTGCCGCTCAAGGCCGTCGAGCCGGTGGAGGACGAGGCGGAAGCCGACATCCTCGACATCTTCCTCGAGGAAGCCGACGACCTGCTGGAGGAGATGGAAGGCGCCATCGGCCGCTGGGAGCAGAAGCGCGACGACGCCCGCCCCGTCGAGGACCTGCTGCGTGTCCTGCACACCCTCAAGGGCGGTGCGCGGCTGGCCGGGCAGAAGCGCCTCGGCGACCTGACCCACGACCTCGAGCAGCACCTGAGCGATGCCCAGCAGCAAGGCGCGCCCTGGCCGGAAAGCCTGTTCCTCGACGTGCAATCCGGTTTCGAGGGCCTGCACAAGGAGCTGGGCGGATTGCGCCAGCGCCTCCAGGACAGCCTGCCGGTCGAGACAGTGGAGCCCGAGCCGGCGGCAGAGATACCGGTCGAGGAGCAACCGCTGCCGAACCTGGACACGCCGCAACCGGCCGTCCCGATCGTCGCCGCCAGTATGGCGCCGCAGCAGGTCAGCGAGACCAGGGTGCTGCCCTTCGTGCGCCGCGCCCAGGAGGCCGCCCAGGAGGCGGCTGCCCGACGCGCCCCGCAGGAACTGGTCAAGGTGCCGGCGGAACTGCTCGAAGGGCTGGTCAACCTGGCCGGCGAGACCTCGATCTTCCGTGGCCGGGTCGAACAGCAGGTCAGCGACTTCGGCTTCACCCTGAGCGAGATGGAAGCGACCATCGACCGGGTGCGCGACCAGTTGCGCCGCCTCGACACCGAGACCCAGGCGCAGATCCTCAGCCGCTACCAGGCCGAGGCCGAGCGTGCCGGCTACGAGGACTTCGACCCGCTGGAGATGGACCGCTACTCGCAATTGCAGCAGCTCTCCCGCGCGCTGTTCGAGTCGGCCTCCGACTTGCTCGACCTCAAGGAAACCCTGGCCGCGCGCAACCGCGACGCCGAGACCCTGCTGCTGCAACAGGCGCGGGTCAACACCGAGTTGCAGGAAGGCCTGATGCGCACCCGCATGGTGCCGTTCGACCGCCTGGTCCCGCGTCTGCGGCGGATCGTCCGTCAGGTCGCCAGCGAACTCGGCAAGCAGGTGGAGTTCCAGGTCGGCAACGCCGACGGCGAGATGGACCGTACCGTGCTGGAACGCATCGTCGCGCCGCTCGAACACATGCTGCGCAACGCCGTCGACCACGGCATCGAGCCGCTCGAAGCGCGCCGCGCCGCGGGCAAGCCTGAGCACGGCAACATCCGCCTGGACCTCGGCCGCGAGGGCGGCGACATCGTCCTCACCCTGGTCGACGACGGCGCCGGCATCAAGCTCGACGCGGTGCGCCGCAAGGCCATCGAGCGCGGCATGATGGATACCGATTCCGACCTCACCGACCACGAGGTCCTGCAGTTCATCCTCGAACCGGGCTTCTCCACCGCCGAGAAGGTCACGCAGATTTCCGGGCGCGGCGTCGGCATGGACGTGGTGCATTCCGAGGTCAAGCAGCTCGGCGGCTCGATGAGCATCGACTCGCAACCCGGCGAGGGCACCCGCTTCACCATCCGCCTGCCGTTCACCGTGTCGGTCAACCGCGCGCTGATGGTGCTCTCCGGCGAGGACCTCTACGCCATCCCGCTGAACACTATCGAGGGTATCGTGCGGGTCTCGCCCTACGAGCTGGAGGCCTACTACCAGCCGGGCGCGCCGCGCTTCGAATACGCCGGGCAGAGCTACGAACTGCGCTACCTGGGCGACCTGCTGAACAACGGCCAGCAGCCCAAGCTGGTCGGCCAGAGCCTGCCGCTGCCGGTGATCCTGGTGCGCTCCAGCGAGCACGCCGTGGCGGTGCAGGTGGATGCCCTGGCCGGTTCGCGGGAGATCGTGGTGAAGAGCCTCGGCGCGCAGTTCGCCGGGGTGCACGGGATTTCCGGCGCGACCATCCTCGGCGATGGCCGGGTGGTGGTGATTCTCGACCTGCTGGCAACCATCCGCGTGATCCACGCCCACCAGCTCAACCTGGCGCAGCCGCGTCGCGCCAACCTGCTGGAGCAGCCGGTGGAGGTGGATGTCGACCGTCCGCCGCTGGTCATGGTGGTGGACGATTCGGTCACCGTGCGCAAGGTCACCAGCCGCCTGCTCGAACGCAACGGCATGAACGTGCTGACCGCCAAGGACGGGGTCGACGCTATCTCCCAACTGCAAGAGCAGAAACCCGACATCATGCTGCTCGACATCGAGATGCCGCGCATGGACGGCTTCGAAGTGGCCACGCTGGTGCGCCACGACGAGCGCCTCAAGGACCTGCCGATCATCATGATCACCTCGCGGACCGGCGAGAAGCACCGTGAGCGGGCGATGAACATCGGCGTCAACGAGTACCTGGGCAAGCCGTATCAGGAATCCCAGTTGCTCGAAAGCATCGTGCAACTGGTGGGGCGCCACCCGGATAGACGCCCATGATGGAGAAGACGACGGGACGCATAGCGGTACTCGCCGATACCTCGTTGCAGCGCCATGTGCTACAGCAGGCGCTGGCCGGCAATGGCTACGAGGTGGTGCTGAACAGCGATCCGGCGCGCCTCGACGACGAGGCGCTGGATGCCTGCGCCGCCGACCTGTGGCTGGTCGACCTGGCACAGTCCGAGGATTCCCCGCTGGTCGACCGCCTGCTGGAGCGCGCCGCCGTGCCGGTGCTGTTCGGCGAGGGCCATGCGCCGGAGCGTCATTCCGAACATTACCCGCGCTGGGAACGGCGCCTGGTCGGCAAGCTCAAGCGGCTGGTCGGCGATCCCTCGCAGGCGGTCGGGCCGAGCCTCGAGGCATTGCTCGCCGAGGCGCAGCGTCCGAATCGCCTGGAGCTGCCCAAGGCGCTCGCCGACACGCCGCTACAGGCCGGCGAACCGGCTCGCCAGGTGTGGCTGTTGGCCGCCTCGCTGGGCGGTCCGGCGGCGGTCAAGGCGTTTCTCGACGCGCTGCCCGGCGGCCTGCCGATCGGCTTCCTGTATGCCCAGCACATCGACGCCAGCTTCGAGGCGGCCTTGCCCCAGGCCGTCGGCCGGCACAGCCAGTGGCACGTCAACCCGGCGCGCCAGGGCGATCCGGTGCGCTGCGGCGAAGTGGTCGTGGTGCCGATCCAGCGCGAGCTGGCGTTCGCCGACGACGGCGGCATGCAGTTGAACGATCGCGGCTGGCCGGAACCCTACAGCCCGTCCATCGACCAGATGATGCTCAACCTGGCCCAGCACTTCGGCGCCCAGTGCGGGGTAGTCGTCTTCAGCGGCATGGGCAGCGACGGCAGCGCCGCGGCCGCCTACCTGCGCCGCCAGGGCGGGGAGATATGGACCCAGCGCGCCGATAGCTGCGCCTGCCCGAGCATGCCGGACAGCCTGCGCGAGGGCGGCTACAGCGCCTTCAGCGGCGACCCGCGCGAACTGGCCGAGGCCCTGGTCAATCACCTGGCCGGGCAATGCGCCTGAGCCGATACCTGTTAGCGGAGTTCCCATGAGCCAAGCCGTCGCCACCCAGAACAGCGCCTCCAGCCTCACCGGGCTGCTCCTGCCGCTGGCCGACCGCACCCTGCTGCTGCCCAACGTGGCGGTGGCCGAGATGATCGCCTACCGCGCCCCGCAGGTGACGCCGGGCATGCCGTCCTGGTTCCTCGGCCAGGTCGCCTGGCGCGACCTGGTGCTGCCGCTGTTGTCCTTCGAGGCCGCTTCCGGTGGCGAGGCGCAGGTTCGTCCCGGTGCGCGGGTGGCGGTACTCAACGCCCTTGGCGGGCGGCCGCAGGTCAAGTTCATCGCCCTGCTGGTGCAGGGCATCCCGCGTTCGCTGAAGGTGGACGAACAGTTGCCGCGCGCCGACGTGCCCCTGGCGCCTCTCGAACTGGAAGCGGTCAAGCTCGGCGACACGCTGGCGAAGATCCCCGACCTGCTCGGTCTCGAACAGAAGCTGGCCGACGCGGGCCTGATCTGATCCCGTGGCCGAACTGCGCCACGCCCGCCTCGGTGTCCTCGAACTGGCCAGCGCCGCCGGACCGGGACACCGCTTCGACAAGCACAGCCACGACGAATTCGTGATCAGCGCCAACCTGCGCGGCGACGAGCAGGTCTGGCTGGATGGCCGCACCTTCGAAGCCGGCGCCGGGGCGATCACCACCTACAACCCGGGACAGATCCAGGGCGGCGGCGTGGCCGGGGACCGTCCCTGGCACTTCGTCAGCCTCTACGTCACGCCCGACCGGTTGGCCGACAGCCTCGGCCTCGACACCCTGGAGTTCGCCCGCCCGCTACGTCACCTGCCGGCGCTGGCCGAGGCCCTGGCCGGCGCGGTGCAGGCGGGATTGCAGACCGACCCGTTCCAGCGCGAGCGCGCCGAGGAGCGCCTGACCCTGTTGCTCGGCGAGGTGGCCCGTGCCGCCGGCGTGCGCCTGCCGGGCTGCGCGGATGCGGGGCGAGGACCGGTGCAGCGCTTGCAGGAATGGCTGGCCGCCGACCTGCAGGAAACCCCGGACCTGGACGCCATGGCGACGCATGTGGGGCTGTCGAAATTCCACCTGCTGCGCAGCTTCCAGCAGCAGGTCGGACTCAGTCCGCGACAGTGGGCGATGCAGTTGCGCACCCGCCGCGCCCAGGCGTTGTTGCGCGCCGGGCGGCCGGCCACCGACGTCGCCCATGTTCTCGGCTTCGCCGACCAGAGCCACCTGAGCCGGTATTTCCGCGCGGCCTACGGGATTTCGCCGGGACGTTTCCAGCGCGCGCTGCGTGGCTGACGAGCCATTCGACCGCAATCCTGTTCAAGCCCGCTTCGCCCGATACGACGACACTGGTGCGGTTCCCATGCCGGAGTCGTTTGCCATGCTTGCCGTGTTCTTCGCCGCCCTGTCGTTCGGTTTCGTGTTCTGCCTGTCGCCCGGCGCGGTGCTGGCCGAAACGCTGCGCCGTGGGCTCAAGGGGGGCTTCCGGCCGGCGCTGCTGGTGCAGTTCGGCTCACTGATCGGCGATGCGTTGTGGGCGTTGATCGGACTCACCGGCCTGGCCCTGCTGCTCAGTCATGACAGCCTGCGCGTGCCGCTGACCCTGGCCTGCGCCGCCTACCTGGCCTGGCTGGGCATACAGAGTCTGGGCGACGCCTGGCGCCCGGCGGTGGCTGCCGAAGACGTTCCGGAGCAGGCGCGCGGAGCTTTCCTGTCTGGCGCCGCGCTGTCGCTGTCCAACCCGAAGAACCTGGTGTACTGGGGCGCACTGGGCAGCGCCCTGGCAGGCATCGTCGATGGCGTGCCCACGCAGTCCCAGGCGCTGGTGTTCTTCGCCGGCTTCATGCTCGCCTCGCTGCTCAGTTGCTTCCTGTGCGCCGGCCTGGTGGATTGGCTGCGCCGCAGTGCTTCGCCGCGTTGGCACCGGGTCAGCCATGGGTTGTGTGGGGTGGTGCTGATGGTTCTGGCGGGGTTGGCGTTGCGGGGGATTTAAGCGGCAAGCCTCAAGCCTCAAACCGCAGTAGGAGTGCCCTTCTTGCCGCTTGTGGCTTGCGGCTTGCCGCTCAAAAATCCCCCCACAACTGCTGCGCCACGCTGAGCGCCACCACTGGCGCGGTCTCGGTGCGCAGGACGCGGGGGCCGAGGCGGGCGGCGTGGAAGCTGGCGGCCTTGGCCTGTTCCACTTCAGCGTCGGACAGACCGCCCTCGGGACCGATCAGGAAGGCCAGGCTCCGGGGCTGGGCATGGCTTTCCAGCGGCTCGGCCACCGGGTGCAGGACCAGTTTCAGATCGGCCTCCACCTGCGCCAGCCAATCGTCCAGCGTCACCGGCGCGTGGATGACCGGCAGCACCGAGCGCCCGCACTGCTCGCAGGCGCTGATCGCTACCTGGCGCCAGTGGGCCAGGCGCTTGTCGGCGCGCTCGTCCTTCAGGCGTACCTCGCAGCGCTCGCTGACGATCGGGGTGATTTCCGTAGCGCCCAGTTCGGTGGCCTTCTGGATCGCCCAGTCCATCCGCTCGCCGCGCGACAGGCCCTGGCCGAGATGGATGTGCAGCGCCGATTCGGCGAGCCCGTCGAACTGCTCGCGCAGCTCGACGCGTACGGCCTTCTTGCCGACCTCGACCAGCTCACCGAGGAATTCCCGGCCGCTACCGTCGAACAACTGCACCGCATCGCCGACGCCATGCCTGAGCACGCGGCCAATGTAGTGGGCCTGGGCTTCGGGCAGGTCGTGCTGGCCGAGGGAGAGGGGAGCATCGATGAAAAAGCGGGAGAGACGCATAAGGGCAGCTACAAGCGGCAAGTTGAAAGCTGCAAGCTTAAAGCACTGGGCTTTGGGCACGCAGCTTTTGCTTGTGGCTTGTCGCCTGCAGCTTGTCGCTGCCTTTAGCCCGGATCCCGAAACCCCGGATAGAGATCGGCATCCACCGCCACGCTAACCGACTCTCGGGTAGCGATATCGATGCCTTGCGTGGCCACTTCGGCGAGGAAGTCGATCTGTTCCGGGGTGATCACGTAGGGCGGCAGGAAGTACACCACGTTGCCCAGCGGGCGCAGCAGCGCGCCGCGTTCCAGGGCGTGCTGGTAGACCCGCAGGCCACGGCGTTCCTGCCAGGGGTAGGGCTCTTTGCTGTCCTTGTCGCGGACCATCTCGATGGCCAGGGCCATGCCGGTCTGGCGCACTTCGGCGACATGCGGATGGTCCCTGAGGTGTTCGGTGGCGCTGGCCATGCGTGCCGCCAGCGCCTTGTTCGCCTCGATGACATTGTCCTGCTCGAAGATGTCCAGGGTCGCCAGGGCGGCGGCGCAGGCCAGTGGGTTGCCGGTGTAGGTGTGCGAGTGCAGGAAGGCGCGCAGGGTTGCGTAGTCGTCATAGAACGCCGCGTACACCGTGTCGGTGGTGAGCACGGCCGCCATCGGCAGGTAGCCGCCGGTGAGCGCCTTGGAGAGCACCAGGAAGTCCGGGGTGATGCCGGCCTGCTCGCAGGCGAACAGCGTCCCGGTGCGGCCGAAGCCGACGGCGATCTCGTCGTGGATCAGATGCACGCCGTAGCGGTCGCAGGCCTCGCGCAGCAACTGGAGGTAGACCGGGTGGTACATGCGCATGCCGCCGGCGCCCTGGATCAGCGGCTCGACGATCACCGCGGCGACCTCCCGGTGGTGCTCGGCCAGGCACTGCTCCATGTGCGCGAACATCGCCCGCGAGTGCTCTTCCCAACTGGCGCCCTCGGGGCGCAGGTAGCAGTCCGGGCTGGGCACCTTGAGGGTATCCAGCAGCAGCGCCTTGTAGGTGTCGGTGAACAGCGCCACGTCGCCCACCGACATCGCCGCCACGGTCTCGCCGTGGTAGCTGTTGGTCAGGGTGACGAAGCGCTTCTTGCCCGGCTGGCCGCTGTTGATCCAGTAGTGGTGGCTCATCTTCAGCGCCACCTCGATGCCCGAGGAGCCGTTGTCGGCGTAGAACACCCGGGACAGGCCCTCCGGCGTGATGGCGGCCAGGCGCTCGGACAGCTCGATCACCGGCGGATGGGTGAAGCCGGCCAGCATCACGTGTTCGAGCTGGTCGAGCTGGGCCTTGATGCGATCGCCGATGCGTGGATTGGCGTGGCCGAACACGTTGACCCACCAGGAACTGACCGCGTCGAGGTAGCGCTTGCCGTCGAAATCCTCCAGCCACACGCCGGAAGCCGAGCGGATCGGAACCAGCGGCAGGCGCTCGTGGTCCTTCATCTGCGTGCAGGGATGCCAGAGCACCGCGAGGTCGCGTTGCATCCACTGATCGTTCAGGCCCATGGCAATTCTCCTGGAAACATGCGGGCGGCAGGGCGCCCGGAAAACGGTTGCGCAAGCCTATGCAAAGGACGCCCGCGCGACAACCGCGATGGGTCGCTGACCGGGAAGGACGATCGTTCGTGGTGTCGGCCGTCGCTGCGGGGCGGACATATCGTATTTCCCGATATTTCGTAGCAGGATTTTCAGCTTTATCCCGATAAATTTGGCGCTAGTCTATCCGTTCGTTCCTTGGGAGCTCTTTTTCATGCAATGGCGCAATTCATCGGCCCGCTACGGCCTAGTCAGCATCCTGATGCACTGGAGCGTGGCCGTGGTGGTTTTCGGTCTGTTCGGTCTCGGTATCTGGATGGTTGGCCTGGATTACTACAGCAGTTGGTACCGAACCGCCCCGACGCTGCACAAGGAGATCGGCCTGGCACTGTTCGCGGTCATGCTGCTGCGCCTGTTGTGGCGCTTCCTCAGCCCGCCGCCGCCATTGCTCGACAGCTACGGACCGATGACCCGCCTGGGCGCCAGGCTGGGCCACGGCGTGCTCTACCTCGGTCTGTTCGCGGTGGTCGTTTCCGGCTACCTGATTTCCACCGCCGATGGCCGGGGAATCGATTTCTTCGGACTGTTCGAGGTGCCGGCGCTGATCACCGGCATTCCCAACCAGGAGGACATCGCCGGCCTGTTGCACGAATACCTCGCCTGGGGGCTGGTGATCTTCTCCGGATTGCATGCCCTGGCGGCCCTGAAGCACCACTTCATCGACCGCGACGTGACCCTGAGCCGCATGCTCGGACGCGCGCGCTGATCCTTCTCAACCAACCCGCAATCCGACAAGGAAAGACGACCCATGCTGAAGAAAACCCTCGCCACCCTCGTTCTTGGTGGAACCCTGCTGGGCGCCGGTCACGCGCTGGCCGCCGACTACGCCATCGACAAGGAAGGCCAGCACGCCTTCATCAACTTCAAGATCAGCCACCTGGGCTATAGCTGGCTGTACGGCACCTTCAAGGACTTCGACGGCAGCTTCAGCTTCGACGCGGCCAAGCCCGAGGAGAGCAAGGTCAAGGTGACCATCAACACCGCCAGCGTCGACTCCAACCACGCCGAGCGTGACAAGCACCTGCGCAGTGGCGACTTCCTCAACGTGGGCAAGAACCCGACCGCGACCTTCGAGTCCACCTCGGTCAAGTCCACCGGTGAAGGCACCGCCGATATCACCGGCAACCTGACCCTCAACGGCGTGACCAAGCCGGTGGTGATCGCCGCCAAGTTCATCGGCGAAGGCAAGGACCCGTGGGGCGGCTACCGCGCCGGCTTCGAAGGCTCCACCAAGCTCAAGCTGAAGGACTTCGCCATCGAGAAGGACCTCGGCCCGGCTTCCCAGGAAGTCGAGCTGATCCTGTCGGTGGAAGGCGTGCGCCAGTAAGGCGCTCTCTGCGATCGATTGCGCGCGGGCCATATAGCGTTACGCAGGGCTCCAGCCCGCGAGATCGCACAGGAAGCTCGAAGGTCCGAGGACACCGTCATCCCCGCGCACGCGGGGATCCAGCAAATTGGGTTCCCGCGTGCGCGGGAACGACAGAGGGAAACTTCGCAGCTTGAAAACAAGAACGCCGGCTTCGTGCCGGCGTTCTTGTTTTTCAGCGGCGCATATCGGCCTATTCAGCTTCGGCGCGATTGCGCGTCAGCAGGGCCGGCTTCTCGCCGCCACGGTTGTTGCGGCTTTCCAGTTGTTCGAGCTGCTCGGGCGTCAGCGAGCGGTCGATACGCGATTCCTTGCGCATGATCACCGGCTGGCGCGCCGGCTTCGGCGCCGCCGAGCCTTCCGGACGCAACGGTGCGTCGCTCATCAGGCTCTTGTACTCCGGACGGCGTCCGCCGCGCTTGCCGCCACCGCCATTACCGCGCGGTTGACCGCTGCCCTGGCCTTGGCCCTGACGCCGGCCCTGGCCGCCGCCGCTGCTGCCCTTGCCTGGCTGGCCCTGGCCGCGCTTGCCGGCACCCTGGGCCTGACCTTGGCCCTGGCGCGGCTGACCGCCGGCGCGCTGGCCGGAGCCCTGGCGCTTGTCGCCTTTCTGGTAGGGGCTGACGTAGTCGGCGCGGTTGCCGAAGTTGTCGATCTCGTCGTCGAGGAACTCCTCGGGATCGCGATTCGGCGGCAGCGGCGGTTGGCCTGGGGCTGCCGCCTGGGACTGGGCTTGCTCGGGCTTGCCCTTGCTGCGGCGCTTGTTGCGGCCCTTGTCCTTGCCTTTGTCCTTGCGGCCGCCCTGGTGGTCGTCGCTCTTGCCTTCGGCCTTCTTCTGCTGCGGCTTCTGCTGGCCGCGCGGCTGGCGTGGCTCGCGCACTTCGGGCTTCTCGGCCTCGATGGTGCTGGCGTCGAAGCCGAGCAGGTCGCCGTCGGGGATCTTCTGCTTGGTCATCCGCTCGATGCTCTTCAGCAGTTTTTCCTCGTCCGGCGCCACCAGCGAGATCGCTTCGCCGCTGCGTCCGGCGCGGCCGGTACGGCCGATGCGGTGGACGTAGTCTTCCTCGACGTTGGGCAGTTCGAAGTTGACCACGTGGGGCAACTGGTCGATGTCCAGGCCACGGGCGGCGATGTCGGTGGCCACCAGGATGCGCACGGCGTTGGCCTTGAAGTCGGCCAGCGCCTTGGTGCGGGCGTTCTGGCTCTTGTTGCCGTGGATCGCCACGGCCGGCAGGCCGCGCTTGTCGAGGTATTCGGCCAGGCGGTTGGCGCCGTGCTTGGTGCGGGTGAACACCAGCACCTGTTCCCAGGCGCCGGCGGTGATCAGGTGGGCGAGCAGGGCGCGCTTGTGCCCGGAGGGGATGCGGAACACGCGTTGTTCGATGCGCTCCACCGTGGTGTTCGGCGGGGTCACTTCGATGCGCTCGGGGTCGCGCAGCAGCCTGCTGGCCAGGTCGACGATGTCCTTGGAGAAGGTCGCCGAGAACAGCAGGTTCTGGCGCTGGGCCGGCAACAGGGCCAGCACTTTCTTCACGTCGTGGATGAAGCCCATGTCGAGCATGCGGTCGGCTTCGTCGAGGACCAGGGTCTCCACGTGGGAGAGGTCGACGGCGCCCTGGCCGGCGAGGTCGAGCAGGCGGCCGGGGCAGGCGACCAGCAGGTCGAGGCCCTTGGCCAGTGCCTGCACCTGCGGGTTCAGGCCGACGCCGCCGAAGATGCAGGCGCTGGCCAGCGGCAGGTCGCGGGCGTAGATCTTGAAGCTGTCGTGCACCTGGGCAGCCAGCTCGCGAGTCGGGGTCAGCACCAGTACGCGGGCCTGGCGTGGGCGGCGCTGGTGGGTCTTGTCCGGATGGCCGTTGGGGAACAGGCGCTCGAGGACGGGCAGGGCGAAGCCTGCGGTTTTACCAGTACCCGTCTGGGCGGCGACCATCAGGTCGCGGCCTTGCAACACGGCGGGAATGGCCCGCTGTTGCACCGGAGTGGGTTCGGCATAGCCGGCCGCCGCTACGGCGGTGGCCAAAGCCTCGGAGAGACCGAGGGAGGCAAAGGACATGAGTCATCCTGTCTAGTTAGGGCGTAGCCCGGGGATATGGGCCTGGCCTGAAACACACTCGGGAACCGTTCGCGATGCACGGCGATCTCGCCTTGTGCGGCGATCATGAACAGGTTCAGGGGCGTGGTCCCGTCCGGTCCTGCGGGGCCTCTGCGGGCCAGGCATCCGGACGTAAGCCAGGCGGGGAAGCCGGAGTATAACAAAAGCGCGGGGTTGTGCGTTTTTTCGACGACCCAACGGCAAAAAACGTGATCCGGGGCTGCCAGGGGCCGTTCCCGCTTCGTCACCGCCGTGACGAAGCGGGAACCCTGCGCCGTTTCGCGACGAAGCGCCCCTGCGGGTTCAGGCCCGCAGCCGGTAGCACGGCTCGTAGGCGCTGCCGCCCGGCAGCTTCATGCGGTGCTGGCTGACGAATGCCCGCAGCAACTCGTCCAGTGGCTGCATGACGGCCTTGTCGCCGGCGATCTCGTAGGGGCCGTGTTCCTCGATCAGGCGGATGCCGTTTTCCTTGACGTTGCCGGCGACGATGCCGGAGAACGCCCGGCGCAGGTTGGCGGCCAGTTCGTGCAGCGGCAGGTCGCGGCCCAGCCGCAGGCTGGCCATGTTGGCGTGGGTCGGCTCGAACGGGCGCTGGAAGCCTTCGTCGATCTTCATCATCCAGTTGAAGTGGAAGGCATCGTTGTGTTCCCGGCGGAATCGGGTGACCGCCTTGATGCCCTTGGCCATTTCCCGGGCCACTTCGGATGGGTCGTTGAGGATCATGGTATAGCGCCGTTGCGCCTCCTCGCCCAGCGTCGCGCCGATGAAGGCGTGCAGTTGCTGGAGGTATTGCCCGGCGCTCTTCGGTCCGGTGAGGACCACCGGGAACGGCAGGTCGCGGTTGTCCGGGTGGGTGAGGATGCCGAGCAGGTAGAGGAATTCCTCGGCGGTGCCGGCGCCGCCGGGGAAGACGATGATGCCGTGGCCCACGCGCACGAAGGCTTCCAGGCGTTTCTCGATGTCCGGCAGGATCACCAGTTCGTTGACGATCGGGTTGGGCGCCTCGGCGGCGATGATGCCCGGCTCGGTCAGGCCCAGGTAGCGGCCATGGTGGATGCGCTGCTTGGCGTGGCTGATGGTGGCGCCCTTCATCGGGCCCTTCATCACGCCGGGGCCGCAGCCGGTGCAGATGTCCAGCCCGCGCAGGCCCAGTTCGTGGCCGACCTTCTTGGTGTACTTGTACTCGTCGGTGCTGATCGAGTGGCCGCCCCAGCACACCACCATCTTCGGTTCGAGGCCGCTGCGCAGGGTGCGGGCGTTGCGCAGCAGGTGGAAGACGTAGTCGGTGATGCCTTCGGAGCTGTCCAGGTCGACGCGCTTGTTCTCCAGCTCGCTCTGCGTGTAGACGATGTCGCGCAGGGCGCTGAACAGCATTTCCCGGGTGCTGGCGATCATTTCGCCATCGACGAAGGCGTCGGCCGGGGCGTTCAGCAGTTCCAGGCGGATGCCGCGGTCCTGCTGGTGAATGCGCACTTCGAAGTCCGGATAGGCTTCGAGGATGGTCTTGGCGTTGTCGCTGTGCGAACCGGTGTTGAGAATCGCCAGGGCGCATTGGCGGAACAGCCGGTAGACGCTGCCGGAGCCGGTTTCGCGCAGTTGCTGCACTTCACGCTGGGAGAGGGTTTCCAGGCTGCCCTTGGGGCTGACCGAGGCGTTGGTTTTCGGGCGTGGGATCATCTATGGCGCTCCATCGGGACTGCCTGGAGCGGGCCCGGGAGGCGGGCACCGATCGAGGGGAAGGCTGGGCTCGTCGGTCAGAGACAACGGCGGCCCGCCTTCGGTTGCATGCCGACGCCGTCAGCGTGGCAGTTTGAGGTTCTTCCAGATCGCCAGGCTGGGGTCGGCCTGGTTCAGGGTATAGAAGTGTAGCCCTGGCGCACCGCCCTGGAGCAGGCGTTCGCACATCTCGGTGACCACCTGTTCGCCGTAGGCCTGGATGCTCCTGGCGTCGTCGCCATAGGCTTCCAGTTGCTTGCGGATCCAGCGCGGCAGCTCGGCGCCGCAGGCATCGGAGAAGCGCGCCAGCTTGCTGTAGTTGGTGATCGGCATGATCCCCGGCACCACCGGGACGTCGACGCCCAGTTTCTGCACGCGGTCGACGAAGTAGAAGTAGCTGTCGGCGTTGAAGAAGTACTGGGTGATGGCGCTGTCGGCGCCGGCCTTGACCTTGCGCACGAAGTTGGCCAGGTCGTCCTCGAGATTGCGCGCCTGGGGGTGCATTTCCGGGTAGGCGGCGACTTCGATGTGGAAGCGGTCGCCGGTCTCGGCGCGGATGAACTCGACCAGGTCGCTGGCGTAGCGCAGCTCGCCGCTGGCCATGCCCATGCCGGACGGCAGGTCGCCGCGCAGGGCGACGATGCGCTGGATGCCGGCTTCCTGGTACTGGGTCAGCAGGGCGCGCAGTTCGGCCTTGCTGTCGCCGACGCAGGACAGGTGCGGCGCGGTCGACACCTTCACTTCGCTGTCGAGTTGGAGCACGGTGGCCACGGTGCGGTCGCGGGTCGAACCGCCGGCGCCGTAGGTGCAGGAGAAGAAATCGGGGTTGTAGGTGGCCAACTGACGGGCGGTGGCCAGCAGTTTTTCATGGCCGGCTTCGGTCTTCGCCGGGAAGAATTCGAAGCTGTAGCGGCGATCTTGAGACATGGAGAAGGTTCCCTTCTCAGCTACAAGCCGCAAGCTGCAAGCTGCAAGTCAGAGCCGGGCTCGCTTGCAGCTTGAGGCTTGCAGCTTGCGGCTGCTGTTATTAGTAGCGATAAGTATCCGGCTTGAACGGACCTTCGACGGTGACGCCAATGTACTCGGCCTGTTTCGGGGTCAACTGGGTGACCACGCCACCGAAGCCCTTGACCATTTCCAGGGCGACTTCCTCGTCGAGCTTCTTCGGCAGCACTTCGACGCTCAGGCGCTGGGCCTTCTCGGCGGCCGGCAGGTCGGCGAACTTGCGCTCGAACAGGTGGATCTGCGCCAGCACCTGGTTGGCGAAGGAGCCGTCCATGATCCGCGACGGGTGGCCGGTGGCGTTGCCCAGGTTCACCAGGCGGCCTTCGGCGAGCAGGATCAGGTAGTCGTCGTTGTGCGGATCGAAGCCGTCCTTGCCGGTGCGGTGGATCTTGTGCACCTGCGGCTTGACCTCTTCCCAGGCCCAGGTCTTGCGCATGAAGGCAGTGTCGATCTCGTTGTCGAAGTGGCCGATGTTGCAGACCACGGCGCGCTTCTTCAGCGCCTTGAGCATGCCGGCGTCGCAGACGTTGACGTTGCCGGTGGTGGTGACGATCAGGTCGATCCTGCCCAGCAGCGCGGCGTCGACGCTGGCTTCGCTGCCGTCGTTGATGCCGTTCTTGTACGGGGAAACCACTTCGAAGCCATCCATGCAGGCCTGCATGGCGCAGATCGGGTCGACTTCCGAGACCTTGACGATCATGCCTTCCTGGCGCAGCGACTGCGCCGAGCCCTTGCCCACGTCGCCGTAGCCGATCACCAGCGCCTGCTTGCCCGACAGCAGGTGGTCGGTGCCGCGCTTGATGGCGTCGTTGAGGCTGTGGCGGCAGCCGTACTTGTTGTCGTTCTTGCTCTTGGTCACCGAGTCGTTGACGTTGATCGCCGGGACTTTCAGGGTGCCGGCCTTGAGCATGTCGAGCAGGCGGTGCACGCCGGTGGTGGTCTCTTCGGTGATGCCGTGGATCTTCTCCAGCATCTGCGGGTATTTCTTGTGCAGGATCTCGGTCAGGTCACCGCCGTCGTCCAGCACCATGTTGGCGTCCCACGGCTGGCCGTCCTTGAGGATGGTCTGCTCGATGCACCATTCGTACTCCTGCTCGGTCTCGCCCTTCCAGGCGAACACCGGGATGCCGGCGGCGGCGATGGCGGCGGCGGCCTGGTCCTGGGTGGAGAAGATGTTGCAGGACGACCAGCGCACTTCGGCGCCCAAGGCGACCAGGGTCTCGATGAGCACCGCGGTCTGGATGGTCATGTGGATGCAGCCGAGGATCTTCGCGCCTTTCAGCGGCTGGCTGGCGGCGTACTTGCGGCGCAGGCCCATCAGTGCCGGCATTTCCGACTCGGCGATGATGACCTCGCGGCGGCCCCAGGCGGCCAGGGAAATGTCGGCGACCTTGTAGTCGGTGAAACCGGCAGGCGTCATGACAGCGCTCATGAAATGAGTTCTCCATTCGTTTATGTGCGAATGGGCGCCGTTGATGCGTTCTGGGTAACGCCCCATCCGAGCCTGACAGGTTTCCCCTGCTGCAGCGCCCCTCGGACGGGTGGCGGGCACGCCCGGGCGGAGCCGGACGCGTGAAGCCTGGCGATTATAGCCAGTCGCGCGGCGCAGCCCAAGCCTTGCGCGGCGCCTATCGGACCGATTGACATCCTTGCAGGGACAGCGCGCCGGCAGGCTGCGATGATGGCGGCCGAACCTGACCGGATAGACAGGAGTTGTCATGAATTTCCATACCCGCAAATGGGTCAAGCCAGAGGACCTCAACCCCAACGGCACGCTGTTCGGCGGCAGCCTGCTGAAGTGGATCGATGAGGAGGCGGCGATCTACGCCATCATCCAGCTCGGTAACCAGAAGGTGGTGACCAAGTTCATCTCCGAGATCAACTTCGTCAGCTCGGCGCGCCAGGGCGACATCATCGAGCTGGGCATCACCGCCACCGAGTTCGGCCGCACCTCGCTCGCCCTGACCTGCGAAGTGCGCAACAAGATCACCCGCAAGAGCATCCTGACCATCGACAGGCTGGTGTTCGTCAATCTCGGCGAGGATGGCCAGCCCAGGCCCCACGGCAAGACCGAGATCACCTATATCAAGGACCAGTTCAAGGACTGACCGGACGCTGGCGAATGGCGATCCGGCCAAGGCGCGCCGCTTGGTTTCCCGGCAGGCTGGAGCTTCCTAAACCTGACCCGGAGCTGCCATGACTGTCGCCTTCTGGTGTGTCCTGATCGCCATCATCCTGCCCTACGCCTGCGTCGCCATCGCCAAGTTCAGCGGCGGCGACTACGGGCCGAGCGCCAACCACGCGCCGCGCGAGTTCCTCGCCGGCCTCAGCGGCTGGCGCCAGCGCGCCCATCATGCCCAGCTCAACAGCTTCGAGATCGCTCCGGCGTTCGCCGCCGCGGTGATCATCGCCCATCTCGCCGGCGGCGCCAGCCAGGCGCTGATCGATTCGCTGGCGGTGGCGTTCATCATCAGTCGGCTGTTCTACATCGGCTGCTATATCGCCGACTGGGCGCCGGTGCGCTCGGTGGTGTGGTTCATGGGCGTGGGGTTGATCGTGGCGATGTTCGTGGTGGCGGCGTGAGGGGGATTTTGTAGGAGCCTGCTTGCTGGCGATCGTCGGGAGTGAAAGGGATCGCCAGCAAGC
>NZ_CAJFCI010000020.1 GCF_904061905.1 Zestomonas carbonaria | reverse complement strand
GGAGTGGGGGTGGGTTTGAGTGTCAATGATCGATTCCGCCCCTCACCCCAGCCCTCTCCCGAAGGGAGAGGGGGCTATCCGTGCGTTGGTTCAACCTCGCACTAAAACCGCAACGCCGAACAGCCCCCTCTCCCTCCGGGAGAGGGTTGGGGTGAGGGAACGCGGCAAGCCACAGACACCAGACCCACCCACCAACGAACAGCCAACTCCCCCAAATACCCTCTTCTTCAACCACAAGCCGAACCAGCCTGTTCCTCGCGCTTGGCGCGGTTCCACAGGCTGTCCAGTTCTTCCAGGCTGCACGCCTCGGGGCTGCGGCCTTGTTCGCGCAGCACCTGCTCGATATAGCGGAAGCGCCGCTCGAACTTGCCGTTGGCCGCACGCAGGGCTGTTTCGGGATCGACCTTGAGGTGGCGGGCCAGGTTGGTGACCGCGAACAGCAGGTCGCCGACTTCATCGGCCAGCGCCTGCGGGTCGTCCTCGCTCATCGCTTCGAGGACTTCGTCGAGCTCTTCGCGCACCTTGTCGAACACCGGCAGCGCCTCCGGCCAGTCGAAACCGACCTGTGCGGCGCGCTTCTGCAGTTTCACCGCGCGGCTCAGCGCCGGCAGGGCCGCCGGGACGTCGTCGAGCAGCGACAGTTGTTCCGGCTCCGCCGCCTTGGCCGCGCGCTCTTCGGCCTTGAGTTCTTCCCAGCGCTGCTTGACCGCCGCCTCTTCCAGGCGCGCGGGGTCCGGCTCGCCGTACAGGTCGCCGTCGACGAACACGTGGGGATGGCGGCGGATCAGCTTGCGGGTGATGCTGTCGACCACCTCATCGAAGGTGAAGCGCCCCTCCTCCCTGGCCAGTTGGCTGTAGTAGACCACCTGGAACAACAGGTCGCCGAGCTCGCCCGGCAGGTGCTCGAAATCGCCACGCTCGATGGCGTCGGCGACTTCGTAGGCTTCCTCGATCGTGTAGGGAACGATGGTCGCGTAGCTCTGCTTGAGGTCCCACGGACAACCGTGCCGCGGATCGCGCAGACGGGCCATCAGGTGCAGAAGATCGTCGAGCTTGTACATGGTTGGTCCTTGGTAGCGGCAAGCTTCAAGCTGCAAGCCTCAAGCAAAGACGCCGCTGCTTTTCTCTTGAAGCTTGTCGCTTGAAGCTTGCCGCTCAATTGGCCCGATTACGGCGCGCCTCGATGATGTTCGGCAACTGGGCGATGCGCCCGAGCAGCCGGCCGAGGGCGTCCAGGCCGGGAATCTCGATAGTCAGCGACATGATCGCGGTGTTGTCTTCCTTGTTCGAGCGGGTGTTCACCGCCAGCACGTTGATCTTCTCGTTGAGCAGCACCTGGCTGACGTCGCGCAACAGGCCGGCGCGGTCGTAGGCGCGGATGATGATGTCCACCGGGTAGGTCTGCACCGGCACCGGGCCCCAGCTTACCTGGATGATCCGCTCCGGCTCGCGGGCACCCAGTTGCAGCACCGAGGCGCAATCCTGGCGGTGGATGCTGACGCCACGGCCGAGGGTGATGTAGCCGACGATCGGATCGCCCGGCAGCGGCTGGCAGCAGCCGGCCATCTGCGTCAGCAGGTTGCCGACGCCCTGGATCTGGATGTCGCCGCGCTTGCCCGGACGATGGTGATGGGTGCGGCGCGGAATCAGCTCCAGTTGCTCGGTGCCGCGCTCCGGCTCGACCAGTTGCTGGGCGTAGTTGACCAGGTGCGCCAGGCGCAGGTCGCCGGCGCCCAGGGCGGCGAACATGTCCTCGGCGGTCTTCAGGTTGGCCTTCTCGGCCAGCTTGTCGAAGTCCACGTGGTGCAGCGCCAGGCGGGTCAGCTCGCGTTCGAGCATGGCCTTGCCGGCGGCGACGTTCTGGTCGCGCGCCTGCATCTTGAACCAGTGGACGATCTTCGCCCGCGCCCGCGAGGTGGTGACGTAGCCGAGGTTGCTGTTCAGCCAGTCGCGGCTCGGCGTACCCTGCTTGCTGGTGATGATCTCCACCTGCTCGCCGGTCTGCAGGCTGTAGTTGAGCGGCACGATGCGCCCGTTGATCTTGGCGCCACGGCAGCTATGGCCGATCTCGGTGTGCACGCGGTAGGCGAAGTCCAGCGGCGTGGCGCCCTTGGGCAGGTCGATGGCATGGCCGTCCGGGGTGAACACGTAGACCCGGTCGTGCTCGATGTCGACGCGCAGTTGCTCGGCCAGGCCGCCGATGTCGCCAAGCTCCTCGTGCCACTCGATGACCTGGCGCAGCCAGGAGATCTTCTCCTCGTAGTGGTTGGAGCCGGACTTGACGTCGGTCCCCTTGTAGCGCCAGTGCGCGCAAACGCCCAGCTCGGCTTCCTCGTGCATGGAGTGGGTGCGGATCTGCACCTCCAGCACCTTGCCTTCCGGGCCGATCACCGCGGTGTGCAGCGAGCGGTAGCCGTTTTCCTTGGGGTTGGCGATGTAGTCGTCGAACTCGCGCGGGATGTGCCGCCACAGGGTGTGCACGATCCCCAGCGCGGTGTAGCAGTCGCGCACCTGCGGGACCAGAACGCGCACGGCACGAACGTCGTAGATCTGGCTGAAATCCAGGCCCTTGCGCTGCATCTTCCGCCAGATCGAATAGATGTGCTTGGCCCGCCCGCTGATGTCGGCCTGGATGCCGGTGGCGGCCAGCTCGCTCTTCAACTGCGCCATCACGTCGCTGATGAAGCGCTCGCGGTCCAGCCGCCGCTCGTGCAGCAGCTTGGCGATCTTCTTGTACTGCTCGGGCTCGAGGTAGCGGAAGGACAGGTCCTCCAGCTCCCACTTGATATGGCCGATGCCGAGGCGGTGGGCCAGCGGCGCGTAGATGTCGAAGACCTCGCGGGCGACCCGGTGGCGCTTCTCGTCGTCGGCGTTCTTCACCGCGCGGATGGCGCAGGTGCGCTCGGCCAGCTTGATCAGCGCCACGCGCACGTCGTCGACCATGGCCACCAGCATCTTGCGCAGGTTCTCCACCTGCGCCTGGGAACCGAGCACCATGGATTCGCGGGGATTGATACTGGCGCTGATCGCGGCCATCCGCAATACGCCCTCGACCAGCTTGGCGACCACGCTGCCGAAGCGCTTCTGCACGGATTCCAGGGTCACCTGGCCTTCACGCACGCCGCGGTAGACCAGCGCGGCGACCAGCGATTCCTGGTCGAGCTTGAGGTCGGCGAGAATCTCGGCGATCTCCAGGCCGGTCTGGAAACTGGACGTGCCTTCTGCCCACAGGTTCTGCGCGGCGTTGGCCTGCGACTCGGCCTCCCGGGCGAACTCGCAGGCCTCTCGCAGGGCCACGCGGTCCAGCGCCTGGTCGACACTCACCACGTGATCGAGCCAGGCTTCTAGGTTGATGCTGCCGTCGGTGTTGATCGGCTGATGCGCTCTAACCTGTACCATCTCTTACCTTCCTACGACGCATGGCAAACACGTCGGATATCGCCAGCCTTCTTCGGGCTGTTCGGATTGCACGGACCAGGCCGGGAACACACGCCTAATCCGCCTCGAATAACGCCATCGCCTCGACATGCGCAGTCTGCGGAAACATATCGAGGATTCCGGCACGTTCCAGCCGGTAGCCCTGCTTCGCCAACTCGGCGGCGTCACGCGCCAGAGTGGCCGGGTTGCAGGACACGTACAGCACCCGCCGGGCGCCCAGGGCGCCGATCTGTCGGACCACTTGCCAGGCGCCATCGCGCGGCGGGTCGAGCAGGACTGCAGAGAATCCTCGGCCAGCCCAGGGGGCTTCGGCAAGCGGATTCGACAGGTCAGCCTGAAAAAAGTGCGCATTGGCCAAACCGTTGGCCGCGGCATTGGCCGCCGCCCGCGTGGTCATCGCCGCGTCTCCTTCCACCGCCACCACCTCGCGCGCCTGGCGGGCCAGCGGCAGGGCGAAGTTGCCCAGGCCGCAGAACAGGTCGAGCACTCGCTCGTCACCCTGCACTGCCAACCAGTCTAGTGCCTGGGCGACCATCGCCTCGTTGACCGGTGCATTGACCTGGACGAAATCGCCGGGCCGGTAATCCAGCTCCAGCCCCCAGCGCTCCAGCCGGTAGCCGAGTTTCTGGCCGGCGACCGCCGGTTGCGGCTCGCCTTCGCCGTGCAGCCACAGTTGCGTGTCGTGCGCCGCACAGAAGGCCTGCAAGCGGGCCAGGTCATCCGCGCCCAGCGGAGCGACATGACGCACCAGCACACCGCTGGCGGTGCCGCTGAACAGCTCCACGTGCCCCAGCGCCTGCGGACGTTGCAGGCTGCGCAGCACTTCAGGCAGGTCACGCAGGATCGGCTGCAACGGCGCCACCAGCACCAGGCAGTCGTCGATGGCGACGATGTCCTGGCTGGCCGCCGCGCGGAAACCGACCTCGAGCCGGCAGGCCTTGGCATCCCAGCGCACGGCGATGCGCGCACGGCGACGGTAGGCGAACTCGGGGCCGACCAGCGGCTGCTCCCAGTGCCTCGGCTCGACACCGGCCACCCGCTCCAGTTGCTCGGCGAGGGTGCGTTGCTTCAGCGCCAGTTGATCGGCGTGGCTCATGTGCTGCAACGAACAGCCACCGCAACGGGTGGCGAACCGGCAGGGCTCTTCGCGACGCTCGGGAACGGCGGTCAGGATGCGCTCGCTGCGCGCCTCCACCACCTGGCTGCGCGCGGCCAGAACTCGGGCTTCCACCGTCTCGCCGGCCAGCGCTCCGGCAACGAACCAGGTGCGGCCGTCGACGAAGGAGATACCGCGGCCATCGTTGGCCAGGCGCTCGATCTGCAACCGCTGCTTCTTGCCCACCGGCACCCCGCCCGTACGGGCGCCGCCGCTGGGCTGGAAGCGCAGGCCGCCAGGACGTGCCCTCTGCTTGGCCATGATCAGTTGGGCAGGTCGTAGATGCCGGTGGACAGGTAGCGGTCGCCCCGGTCACAGATGATCGCCACGATCACCGCGTTTTCCACCTCGCGCGACAGGCGCAGGGCCGCCGCCACCGCGCCGCCGGAGGACACGCCACAGAAGATGCCTTCCTCGCGGGCCAGGCGACGCATCACGTCCTCGGCCTCGCTCTGGTGCATGTCGACGATACGGTCGACGCGCTCGGCGTCGTAGATCTTCGGCAGGTACTCCTCCGGCCAGCGGCGGATACCGGGAATCGCCGAGCCTTCCATCGGTTGCAGGCCGATGATCTCGATGGCCGGGTTCTGTTCCTTGAAGTAGCGCGAGCAGCCCATGATGGTGCCGGTGGTGCCCATGGAGCTGATGAAATGGGTGATGGTACCGCCGGTCTGCTGCCAGATTTCCGGGCCGGTGCTGGAGTAGTGGGCGATCGGGTTGTCGCCGTTGGCGAACTGGTCGAGGACCACGCCACGCCCACCGCGCTGCAGGCTCTCGGCCAGGTCGCGGGCGCCTTCCATGCCCTCCTCGCGCGACACCAGGACCAGTTCGGCGCCATAGGCGGTCATCGCCGCCTTGCGCTCCTCGGTCATGTTGTCCGGCATGATCAGGATCATCTTGTAACCCTTGATCGCCGCCGCCATGGCCAGGGCGATGCCGGTATTGCCGGAGGTCGCCTCGATCAGCGTGTCGCCGGGCTTGATGTCACCGCGCAGTTCGGCGCGGGTGATCATCGACAGCGCCGGGCGGTCCTTCACCGAACCGGCCGGGTTGTTGCCTTCCAGTTTCACCAACACGGTATTGCTGGTCTCGCCGGGCAGGCGCTGCAGGCGGACCAGCGGGGTATTGCCGATGCAATCGGCGATGGTGGGGTACTGCTGGGTCATGATCTCGTTCGCAATCAGACAGCGGGGCGCACATGATACCGGCAAACCGTCTCTGGCCATATTGCAGGAAGTTCGCTGGTTATTTCCGAACGCGCCCGGGGGGCGGTGAAAGGCTGGAGGTTGGCCACGCACCTTCTACGTCAAGCTTTTTTCGCGGCCATGGAACTGGGCGTCCCCGCCGATCCTACGAACGCAGCCTCGATGCCGACCTGTAGGAGCGCGCCATGCGCGCGATACCCGGCAACGTCCAAGGCATCGCCAGCAAGCTGGCTCCTACAAAAGCGAACGAGTAGCCCGGATGAAATCCGAGAGACTGTTTACTGGGCCCCCGCGTTCGCGGGGATGACGGTTCGGCTGGGAGCCCAATACGTAGGGTGCGCCGTGCGCACCGAGGGGGATGCAACACCTGCGTTTCCAGCGAACCACCCTACCCGCCCCTGGGTAAACGGTGCGCACAGCACACCCTACAAAAGCGCCACGCGCTGCTTTTTCGTCCAGCCCTCCAGCCTCCAGCGCTCCTGACCGGCTTTCCCTACCTACACCCCCACCAACGCCAAGACACCCAACAGCGGCCAACCGACGCCAGCCAGCACCACCGCCAGGCGCGGGGCGTAAGGCAGCAGCAGGACCAGGGCGAAGCCCGCCAGGGAGATCAGCCCGAACCAGCCCACCGGGCCCATGGCCCAGCCCCAGGCCAGCACGCTGGCGGCGAAGCTGGCGGCCAGTGCCAGCCAGCCGGCGGCGCGCAGGGCACGACGCAGCGTACTGGAGGGCCGCTTCCAGACCTGCTTGTAGTGACGCTCCAGCCCCAGGCACAGGGCCAGCATGCCGCCATAGGCCAGCAGCAGGCCGGCGATCAGTGCGATGCTCATTTCAGTTGGCCTCCGCCAGCGATTTGGCCGCGCGCCGTGCCGGGCGCTCTTTCGGTGGCTGGCCGAGCTTCCAGCAGGTCCAGGCCAGCAGCGCGCCGAGCGCCACCGACGTAGCCTCCAGCCAGGCATGGCTGCCGCGAACATCGTCGACCAGGCTCAGCAGCGGCAGGCCGAGGCACAGCAACGCCGCCAGCCCGAGTTGCTCGCGCCAGGCGCGCAGCCAGGGCCGCACGATGGCGTGCGCCAGGGTGGCCAGCCAGATCAGGAAGAACACCCTGACCTCCCAGCCGCCACGTTGCGCCAGTTCCACCGGCAGCAGCCGGTTGGCCCAGAGGAAGGCCACGCAGGCCACCGTCAGGCCGGCCACCACGGCGACGTTGAGACGTTCGGCGGCGTGATACAGCAGCGCGCCGAACACCCCCTCGCTGTCGTGCCGACGCCGCCGCTTGACGGTGAACAGCACCAGGCCGGTGGCGATCATTGCGCTGCTCGCCAGGCCGCAGAGGAAGTACAGCCAGCGCATCGGGTAGCCGCCGAACTGGGCGAAGTGCAGGCCGGACATCACCTTCTGGGTGAGGATGCTCGGGCGGCTTTCCGCCGGCGGGCGCAGCACTTTGCCGGTCACGCCGTCGAACAGCATGCTCTGCCCCTTGGTCAGTTCGATGCGGTTGCCAAGCACCGGGCGCACTTCGATGCGCGCATCGCTGCGTCCCGGGTTCTGGATCGACAGCCCGGCAACCGGCCCCATCGCCCGCTCGGCCTCGGCCAGCACGGGCTCCAGTGGCGTCAGCGGCGCCAGCTCGGCCGGCTGCCCCGACGACTCGCCACGGCCCCGCGATTGTTCGCCCGGGCGACCGTCGCGCTGGCCGGCTTGCGCGCCGTGTCCAGCCTGCTGCTCGGCCGGGGCTCCGCGCAGCGCACGCATCAGGGCATCGCGGTCGCCGTCGAACAGGGCGTCCATCGCCGCCGGCATATAGATGAGGTAGAAAATCACCAGCCCGGTATAGGTGATCATCAGGTGGAACGGCAGCACCAGCACGGCGCTGGCGTTGTGCGCGTCGAGCCAGGAGCGCTGCCCCTTGGCCGGGCGAAAGGTGAAGAACTCCTTGAAGAATTTCTTGTGGATCACGATGCCGCTGATCAGCGCGGCGAGCATCGCCATCGCCGCCAGGCCGACGATCCAGATACCCAGGTTGCGCGGCAGGTTGAGGGTGAAGTGGAAGCGGAAGAAGAACAGCCCGCCGGCGCTTTCCCGCACGTCCAGGCGCTCGCTGCTGTGCGGGTCCAGGTATTCGCCACCGCCACGGCGCTGTTCGCCGGCCGATACCGTGAGGGCCGGCGACCGTTCGGTGGGCAGGCCGATGTTCCAGGCGCTGGCCTGCGGGTGGTTGGTCGCCAGGTAGCCAAGGGCACGCTGCGCGGCCTCGGCCTGGCTGAGGTTGTGCGCCGGCACTTCCGGGTGCATCCAGCCGTCGATCTCCTTGTCGAACACCGCCAGGGTGCCGGTGAGGAAGATGGCGAACAGCAGCCAGCCGAAGATCAGGCCGCCCCAGGTATGCAGCCAGGACATGGATTGGGTCAGGGTCCGCTGCTTCATCCCAGTTTCTCCAGCAGTTGCGGCCAGAAGCCGATGGCACCCAGCGGCAGTGCCAGGGCCAGGCCCGCCCAGACCCGCCAGGCGCTGCGGCAAGCGAAGGCCCAGAGGATGACCAGGGTGTAGAGGACGAAGGACAGCAGGGTGGCGACCACCATGGCGTCCACCTTGTCCAGCGGCAGCAGGCGCGCCAGGGCGGCGGTGAAGGCGTAGGTGAACAGGTAACCGCCGAGTAGTGCGGCCAGGGTGCGCGACAGCACCGACCAGGCGGGATGATCGAAATTCATGGTCTGTTTTCCTCGATAGGCGAACCGGCCAGCGGGCCGTGGCTGGCCCTTTCCGCGTAGCGACAGGCTTCGGGCTTCATCTCCCCACCACTCCCAACCGCAACCAGGCCGGCAAGGTCCGCGCCTCGAACGCATCCAGGCGGCGCACCTGCTCGTCCCCGGCGGCCAGGTCGGCGCGCCGCAGCACGGCCAGCACGGTTTCCCGGAACAGCCTGCCGCGCAGGTGCGGGTGTTCCAGCAGCACCCGCACCGCCGCCATCTCCAGCAGGTCGGCAGCAAGCGGTGCGCCCAGGCTCGGCGCGGCGAGGTAGCGATAACCGGCACCGTGCAGGGCCCCTTCGCTGAGCACCCGGTTGAGTGCCTGGCAGCGCTCGACCGCCACCTCGCCGTTCAGCAATGGATGGGCATGGCCGGCCCAGGCCAGCATCTGCAAGGCGGCGCTGAGGTTGCCGATCTGCGCCGCCAGGGCCGGCCGGCGCGCCAGTTCGGCGAAGCTTTGCGGGCCTTCGGCCAGGGCGGCGAGCAGTGGCGCGAACAACTGCTCGTCGCCCTGCACCGGACCGATGCGGGTATCGAAGGTCAATCCACCGTCGGCCGGCGCTCCCGGCAACGCGGCCCAGCAGCCGGCGAGCAGCGCCTGGCGATGCTCGTCCGCCCTCAACGCGCGGGGCTCGCGCTGGTACAGGTCGCGACGCTGCGACTGGTTGCGCGCCATGTCCTTGGCCGCCTCCCGCCGCGCCGGGTCGGCGAGGCCCTGCAGCAGGGGCAGGCAGTGGCCGGGCAGAGACAGCTCATCGATGTTCTCCAGCGGCGTGGCGCTGCCGACGAAACGGCAGCCGAGCGCGGCGAACGAGTCGATCACCTCGGCCGAATACAGTGGCGCCCAGTGCTCGCAAAGCAGCTCATGGGCGAGGAAGTCCAGGTCCTCGTCGTCGGCGCGGGCAAGACGGCGGGCCACGTCCGGGTGTTCGGCGAAGTAGCCGGCGCCAGCGCCCTGCCACTGGCGCAAGGCATCCAGCCCGGCGCGCAGGCGGGCCTGTGGAGTGCCCCCGACCTGCTGTGCGGTTTGCCAGAGGAAGCGTTGGGCCGTGACGAAAGCGGACATCCCCGGATGGCTCATGTAGCCGAGGTAGACCACCCCGCCCGGCTTCAGGCAGCGCTCGACGAAACGACGGATAGCCGCGCGATTGGCCGGCGACACCCAGGAGTACACGCCATGCAGGACGATAAAGTCGAAGCCCTCTCCGGCCTCCTCCCCGGCCAGCTCGGCGAAACCCGCCTGGCGGAACTCAAGGTTGCCCAGCCCCGCCGCTTCGACCAGGCGCCGGCCGTGTTCGATGTGGCGGGCGTTGAAGTCCACCGCGAGGAACTGCCCAGCGGGGTTGGCCGCCGCCAGCAGCAGGCTGTTCAGGCCCTGGCCGCAGCCCAGCTCGCAATAGCGGAAGCCGGCGGCCAGGTCCGGCGCGCGCTGGCCGAGGGCGGTCAGCACCGCGCCCAGCCAGCTCGGCGACAGCTCGGGGTGTACGTGGTGCGGATAGGGCGTGTCGGCCAGGTAGCCGTCGTTCCACAGGGACATGCGTTCAATCCATCATGACAAGACTCCGCCAGGCATGGCCTGGCGGAGTCGATAGAGCGACCCGACTCAGAACGAGGCGGTGACCGAGGCGAAGTACGCCCGACCCGGTTCGTTGTAGGTGTTGGCCCCTGCCCCGCCGGAGTTGTTCTGGCGGAGCAACTGCTTGTCGAACAGGTTGCTGACGCCGGTGGTGAAGCTCCAGGTCTCGTCCAGCTCGTAGTTGGCGGTAACCCCGAAAATGGTGTAGCCGCCACGCTTCTTCAGGGCGTCGTTGGTGGCTGCAGCGCCCTGGGAGGTCAGCTTGCGGGGCTCCTGCTCACCGTAGTGGGTCATGCTGAAGGACAGGTCGAACGACTGATTGACCGCCCAGTCCAGCATCGAGTTGATGGTGTACTTGGGAATCACCGACAGCGGTTCGTTGGTTTCCTTGTTGTGGTTCTCGATCATGTAGGTGAAGTTGTTGTTCCAGCTCAGGATCTCGCCCATGGTGCCCAGCAGCGGCACGTTCAGGTTGCCCTCCCAGCCGGCCACCACGGCCTTGGGCGCGTTCTCCCACTGGAAGATGCGGCCGTTGACGCTGGTCTGCCCGACCGGTTCCATGCCGGCGGTGATCTTGTTCTTGTAGTCGTTGTGGAAGTAGGTGATCCCCGCGTTCCAGCCATCCTTGTCGTAGGCGACGCCGAGTTCCTTGTTGACGCTGGTCTCGGCGTCCAGGTTGTCGTTGCCCTGCACGTAGCAGCCGGCGCCCAGGCTCGGGAAGTCCACCGGGCAGCCATTGCCCATGGTGAAGTACAGGTAGTTGGGGTTGGACTGGTACAGGTTCGGCGCCTTGAACGCGCGGGCGATACCGCCCTTGACGGTGACCGTGTCGGTCACCTTGTAGGAGCTGTTCAGGCTCGGGCTCCAGTTGCCGCCGAACTCGCTGTGCCGGTCGAAGCGCAAGCCGGGAGTGAGAATCCAGCGCGGATCGATCTCGATGTTGTCCTCGACGAACAGCGCGTAGTTGTCGGCGTCCGACTTGCCGGAGCGCACGCCGGTATCGGCGCCCGGCACCTGGCCACCGGTACCGGTCCCCTGGCTCATGGAGAAGGGGTCGTTCAGTTCGTCGCGGGTGTACTCGGCGCCGACGGTGAGCACCTGGGTGAAGCCCATTTCCAGCGGCAGGTTCAGCTCGCCGGCCAGGCGATAGCTGTCCAGTTCCGAGGTGGACATGTCGTCGCTGGTGTTGATGCTACCTTCGCTGCCGCCGGCCAGGCCTTCGTTGAGGCGGCGGTTGCGGGTGTTCTCGTAGGCGGCGACCACCTGCGAAGTGCCGAAGTCCCAGTCGCCGCGATGGGTCACCGAGGCGGACTGGCGGTACATGATGTTGGTTTCCTTGCCGCCGTTGGCCAGTTCGGTGAGCAGGCCCGAACCCGAAGAGCTCACCGCGCGGTCACCCGCGTAGATGTTGCCCTGGCGGCTGAAGCCGCCTTCGAACTCCAGGGTCTGCCGGGGATCGAGGTCCCAGCGCAGCAGGCCGTTGACGTCCTTGTTGCGCACTCCCTCGCGACCGGCGGGCGGAGTGACGCCGGCGGCGAACTCCTCGTTGAGCGACAGGTCGTCGGCGTCGGTCTTGTTCAGGTTGCCGTACAGCCGGTAGGACAGCGAGTCCACCAGCGGACCGGCGAGGCTGAAGCCCAGCCGGCGGGTATCGCCTTCGGCGTTGTCCTCGGCGATGTTGGTGTAGGCGGTGACCGAGCCGCTGTGCTTCTTGCTCGGCGCCTTGGTGATGATGTTGACCACACCACCCGCGGCGCCCGAACCGTAGCGCGCGGCGGCCGGGCCACGCAGCACTTCGATGCGCTCGACGGCGTCGACCGGCACCCAGTTGGTGTCGCCACGGGTATTGCGTTCGCCGCTGCGGCCCATGCGCACGGAGTTGCGCGAGCCGACCGGCTTGCCGTCGATGAGGATCAGGGTGTTTTCCGGGCCCATGCCGCGCAGGTCGATCTGCCGGTTGTTGCCGTACTGGCCGGTGGCGCTGTTGCCGGTGAGGTTGACGCCCGGCATCTTGCGGATGATGTCGGACAGGTCGTTGACCGGCGGACGCTTCTTGATGTCTTCGGCGGTGATGATCGAGACGCCCGGCGCCTGCTTCAGCTCCTGCTCGGCGGTGCCCAGCACGTGGGTCTCCCCCAGCTCCAGCGCTTGTTCGCTACCGGCAACCGGCAGGTCGGTCGATTCTACCGGCACACTGTTGGGGTCCAGCTCCAGCGGCTCGGCGAGCGCCAGCGAAGGAACGGAGGCCGCCAGCAGGGCCAGTGACAGGTGACTGAGCTTGAATTGCGGATACATCGTCACACTCCAGTTGCGAGATGAAACAAGCGCAGGAGCGAGCGGTGGTCCGGCGACCGCGGTGAACGGCGCATGAGGCGGGATAGGAACTTCTGGGCTCGCCCACGGTCTGCGCGGGTCGGCGCAAATGCTAAGCATTCCTATTTGAGAGTAAATCTAATTTACAATTTATACACTTCTCAACCGCCGGCCGGCGGTGCGGGAGGTCCGCGCGGGGAAACGACCCCGGACGTGCCCGCAGGACACGGCAAGGCCGGCGCGCCGGGTGCTACCCCGGCGGCCGGCCCGATTCACCAGCGGATCAGAAGGAATAGGTGGCGGACAGCCACAGGCGACGGCGTTCCTGGTTGTTGTTGTATTCGTTGCCGTAGGCGATATCGCCGGCGGCGTTGCTGACGTAGGGCTTGTACTCGATGAAGTCCTTGTCGAACAGGTTGTAGATGGTGGCGCTGACGTCGAAGTTCTCGGTGAACCGGTAGCTGCCGCCCAGGTGGAACAGGGTGTAGGCCTTGTAGTCGCCGAACGCCTCGTAGGCGAAGTTGCGCGCCGCCTCGGTGCGGCGGAAACGCTCGCTGCGATACTCACCGCGCAACCAGGTGGACAGGCGGTCGTTCACCTGCCAGTCGAGCTTGGTGTTGAACATGTGCCTGGGCGTGCTGTTGAGCGGCCAGCCCTCGTTGACGCCGCTCTTCTGCTCGGTGTCGGTGTAGGTGTAGTTGGCGCTCAGGCTCCAGGCCGGCGCGAAACGCCAACGGCCGGCGACTTCCACGCCCTCGGTGACGGCCTCGTCGACGTTGATGGCCTGGGAGAAGGTCGGCGCCGCAGACTCCCAGCCCGGACCGATGTCCACGCAACCGGGGGTGTTGTTCACCCGGCAGTTGTCCACGGTGGTGCTGGACAGCTTGTCCTCGAACTTGTTGTGGAACAGGGTGAGGTTGGCGTTGAAGTTGTCGTAATTGTCGAAGTAGACGCCGAACTCGCTGCTGCGGCTGGTTTCCGGCTGCAGGTCGGGGTTGCCGATCAGCGGCATGCGTCCCTGGCGACCGAATCCGTTGATGCCATCGGCGAGGTCTTCCAGGTCGGGCGCCTTGAAGCCTTCGCTGACACCGCCCTTGAGGGTCCAGTTGTCGGTCGCGTTCCAGACCAGGTAGGCACGCGGGCTGGTGTGGCCGCCGAACTTGTCGTGATCGTCGCGACGCACGCCGAGGGTCAGGGCCAGGTTGTCGAGCATGCGCCATTCGTTCTCGAGGAATACCGACTTCATCCGGTGTTCGAACTTGTCGACCACCACGCCATCGATCATCTCGGCTTCCCAGTACTGGCCGCCGACGGTGAGGTTGTGGTTACCGAAGGAAAGCAGCAGCTTGGTGTCGAAGATGGTGTTCTCCGACTCCAGCTTGCGCGGGCCGCCAGCGACGATGCCGGGGGTGTTGAGCAGCGCGGGAACCAGTCGGCCGATGGTCTCGGTGGTGTTGCGCATCAGGCTCGACTCCAGGGTGCCGAAGCCGAAGCGGCCGGTGTGCGCCAGGCTGTACTGCTCTCGCTCGTAGCGCTGCTCTTCCTCGTAGCCACCCGATGCCCCCAGGGTGCCGAGCTGGCCTTCGCTGTTGTCGTACCACTGGTTGTTGCGCTCGTAGTCCAGGCTGATGTCGTGATCTTCGGTCGGGGTGAAGGTCAGCCGGCCACCAGCGTTCCAGATGTCGGACTCGACCGGGTTCGCGCCCATCCACGGGGACACCTGCCCGCCCACGGTGGCGTCGAAGTACTCGATCTCGGATGCATCGCGCTCGAAATAACGGCCGCGCAGGGCCAGGCCCAGCTTGTCCTCGACCAGCGGACCGCTCAGGTACAGCTCGGTGGCGCGGCTGTCGCCGTATGCCTTGTGTTCCTGCAGGGTGGTTTCGGCGCTGACCGAGCCGCCCCACTCCTTGCCGACCTTCTTGGTGATGATGTTGACGACGCCCCCCATGGCGTCGGAACCATACAGAGTGGACATCGGTCCCCGGATGACCTCGATCCGCTCGATGGCGGAAATCGGCGGCAGGAAGCTGGTCCTGGTTTCGCCGAAGCCGTTGGGGGTGATGTCGCCGGCAGCGTTCTGCCGACGTCCGTCGATCAGGATGAGGGTGTAGGCGCTGCCCATGCCGCGAATGCTGATGTTCAGGCCGCCGGTCTTGCCGGCGTTGTCGCTGACATCCACGCCTTCCACGTCGGCCAGCGCATCGGCCAGGCTGGCGACCCGCTTCTGCTTCAGTTCTTCGCCACTGATGACGCTGATACTGGCCGGCGCATCGGTGATCTTCTGCTCGAAGCCGGACGCACTGACCACCAGGTCCTGCAGTTCGATCGGGGCGAGTTCGGCGGCCTGCAGCGATCCCGCGGCCGCGGCCAGACATGACGCACTCAACGGTGAAAGAAGGAATTTTTTCATGGGCGCTCTCTATATATTTTTTAGTGTTGGCATGATCGGGATGACCCGATCCGAGAGCGCGAATGATATTAATTGTCAGTTGCGTGTAAATTCCATTTACAAACTATACACTTTGCAGCCGCAGGTTCAGGCGCAGGCCAGGGGTCCGGTTTTCCGCCCATAGCTCGCCGCCCTGAAGGCGCACCATGCTGCGGGCGATGGACAGCCCGAGGCCGAAGCCATCGCCGCCAGGGCGCGCGGCGTTGAGCCGGGTGAACGGCTGGAAGATGTTGTCCAGCGCATCGTCGGCGACGCCGGGGCCCTGGTCCTCGACCCACAGGTGCCAGTGCTCCCCGTCGCGGCGACCGGACAGGCGCACCACCCCATCCTCGGGGGAATGGCGGATGGCGTTGCGCAGAATGTTCTCCAGCGCCTGCGCCAGGCCGTTCAGATGCCCGGTCACCCGGCAATCGGCGGGCAGTTCGCAGGGCAGCCGCTCGGCCGGCCAGCCGGTCTCGAAACAGGCGTTTTCCCGCAGTACCTCCCAGAGCTGGGGCACTTCCACCGCATCCAGCGGCAGGCGCGGACGCTCGGTATCCAGCCAGACCAGCTCCAGGGTGTCGCCGATCAGCCGTTCCATCCCTTCCACTTCGCGCTCCAGGCGCTGGCGCAGGGCGTGGATGTCCTGCTCGTGCTCGCCGGCCACGCGCAGGCGGCTGAGCGGGGTCCGCAACTCGTGGGACAGGTCGCGCAGCAACTGGCGCTGGAACGCCACGGTGTTCTCCAGGCGGCCGGCCATGTGGTCGAAGGCCCGCCCCAGTTCGCCCAGTTCATCGCGCCGGGTCGCCACCCGCGGCGCCACCCGGGTCGCCAGGCGATCGCCGCGCAAGGCATTGGCCTGCTCGCGCAGGTGGGACAGGGGGGAGATCAGCAGGCGGTACAGCAGCACGCCGAGCAGCAGGGCCAGCAGAGCGGGCATCAGCACCTGGATGGCCAGCCGGGTGGTGATGGCCAGGCCTTTCGGCAGGTAGCGCTCGGGTAACTGGATCACCAACTGGCCGCTCTCCGGATGGGAGGGAAACGGCAGGCTGATGTGCGGCAGGCCGATGGAACGCTTGCTCATCGGCCAATCGACCTGCCGCATGAAGGTCAGGTTGCCGACTTCCTCCGGCGACAAGGGCCGGCTCCCCAGCGGCTGCAACTCCTTGCCGACCACCGTCATCCAACTGGGCTCGCGCAGCGACATCTCCTGCAACCAGCGGTCGACGCCTTCCGTGCCGCCGTCCAGCCAGGCCTGTTCGGCCTCCCGGGAATAACCGATCAGCGTCCGCTTGGCTTCCGAGGACAGGTGGTAGCTTCTCGTTTCCGCATAGATGCTCCACGAGCGGGTCAGCCAGATCACCAGCACGCAGAAGGCGACCAGCAGCACCGCCAGCTTCCAGAACAGCGAATGGCGGCCGGGCAGGTTCATGAAGCTGCTCGGGTCAGAACGTAGCCCTTGCCCCATACCGTTTCCACCCGGCCAGCGTTGTAGCCGATCCCCTTCAGCTTGCGGCGTATGTGGCTGACGTGCATGTCCAGGACCCGGTCATGCCGGGCATAGGGGCGGTGCAGCACCTGTTGATAGAGGAAGGCCTTGCTCAGCACTTCCTCCTCATGGTGCAGCAGGGTTTCCAGCAGGCGGTATTCGGTGGGGGTGAAGCCGGCCCACTGCGTGCCCAGACGCACGTCGGCCCGCCCCTCGTCGAAGAGCAGTTGCGGGTCGATTTCCGCCTGCCATGGCACCTCGTCCCGCTCGTAGGCCACCCGGCGCAGCACCGCGTCGATGCGCACCTCCATCTCGCTCATGCTGAACGGCTTGGGCAGGTAGTCGTCGGCGCCCTGGCTGAAACCGGCGATGCGGTCCTGCTCGGCGCCCAGCGCGGACATCAGGATCACCGGCACCTTGCGCTCGCGGCGCAGCGCGCCGAGCACCTCGAGGCCATTGCGGCCGGGCAGCAGGATGTCCATGAGGATCAGGTCGAAATCCTCGGAGCTGGCCAATGCGAGCCCCTCCTCCCCCGATTGCCGCAAGGTCACGTCGAAACCGCGACGCCGCAGGTGCTCGTGCAGATGAGAAGCCAACAACGGGTCATCCTCGATGGCCAGGATGCGGGCCGAGGCTGAGGGAATGCTCTGCATGGATAATGCCGCTCACAAACGCGAATAACTCTATTTTGCGTATTCTGACAAAAGCGCCGGCAGATTCCCATGCGACGAATCGCTACACTGCCCGAAAACGGACGGGAGGAGCGGCGTGTTCAAGGATCTTGGCCTCAAGGGTCGCGTGCTGTTGCTCAGCCTGTTGCCCACCAGCCTGATGGCGCTGGGCCTGGGCAGCTACTTCATCGCCGTGCAATTGCAGGAGCTGGAAGGCCAGCTCATGCAGCGCGGGCAGAGCCTCGCCGAGCACCTCGCTCCCCTGGCGGCCCCGGCCCTCGTGCGCCACGACACCGAGCAACTGGAACGCATCGCCAAGCATGCCCTGGAACAGGCGGACGTGCGCACGGTGAGCTTCCTCGATGCCGAGCACGCACCGCTGGCCAATGCCGGTCCGAAGATGCTCAACCCACTGCCGAACAGCGATGGCGACAACCTCGCGCAACGCAGCGGCAACGACGCCACGCGCTTCCTGCTGCCGGTGTTCGAGCACCACCGCCACCTGACCGACGAGCAGACGCCGGAGAACGACGAACGCCTGCTCGGCTGGGTCGAGCTGGAGCTGTCGCACCACAGCACCCTGCTGCGCGGCTACCGCAGCCTGTTCACCAGCCTACTGCTGGTGTTCGCCGGGCTGGTGATCACCGCGCTGCTGGCAATCCGCATGAGCCGTTCCATCAGCGAGCCGTTGCAGCAGATCAAGCGGGGCGTGGCGCTGCTCAAGGACGGCCGCCTGGAGACCCGCCTGCCGACGCTCGGCAGCCAGGAAATGGACGAGGTCGCCTCGGGCATCAACCGCATGGCCGAAGCCTTGCAGAACGCCCAGGAAGAACTTCAGCACAGCGTCGAACAGGCCACCGAGGACGTCCGTCAGAACCTCGAGACCATCGAGATCCAGAACATCGAGCTGGATTTCGCGCGCAAGGAGGCCCTGGAGGCGAGCCGCATCAAGTCCGAGTTCCTCGCCAACATGAGCCACGAGATCCGCACCCCGCTCAACGGCATCCTCGGCTTCACCCGCCTGTTGCAGAAAAGCGAGCTGACCTCGCGCCAGCAGGACTACCTGGGCACCATCGAGAAATCCGCCGACAGCCTGCTGGGGATCATCAACGAGGTGCTCGACTTCTCGAAGATCGAAGCCGGCAAGCTGGTCCTCGAACACATCCCCTTCAACCTGCGCGACCTGATCCAGGACGCCCTCACCCTGTTGGCGCCGGCCGCCCACGCCAAGCAGCTCGAGCTGGTCAGCCTGATCTACCGCGACACCCCGCCGTCGCTGATCGGCGATCCACAGCGCCTCAAGCAGATCCTCACCAACCTGATCAGCAATGCCATCAAGTTCACCCACAGCGGCACCATCGCCATCCGCGCGATGGTCGAGGACGAAACCGCCGAGCGCGCGCAACTGCGCATCAGCGTGCAGGACACCGGCATCGGCCTGGCCGACGACGAACTGCGCAACCTGTTCCAGGCCTTCAGCCAGGCCGACAACTCGCTGACCCGCCAGGCTGGCGGCACCGGCCTCGGCCTGGTGATCTCCAAGCGCCTGATCGAGCAGATGGGCGGCGAGATCGGCGTCACCAGCACGCCGGGCGAAGGCTCGGAGTTCTGGATCAGCCTGAGCCTGCCGAAAGCCCGCGACGATGGCGAAACGCTGCCGCGCAGCACCTTGCAGGGGCGCCGCGCCGCGTTGCTGGAGAACCACGAACTGGCCCGCCAGGCGCTGGAGCACCAGCTCGAAGACCACGGCCTGAAGGTGCAGCACTTCACCAGCCTCGACGCGCTGCTCGAAGCCGTCGCCGCGCAACGACACGGCGATCAGCCGATCGACCTGGCGATGCTCGGCGTGAACGCCCAGGAACTCCCCCCGGAACGCCTCAGCCAGCACATCTGGGACCTCGAACGGCTCGGCTGCAAGAGCCTGGTGCTCTGCCCGACCACCGAGCAGGCGCTCTACCAGGAGCTGCTGCCGGAAGCCGGCAGCCAGGTGCAGGCCAAGCCGGCCTGCGCGCGCAAGGTCCTGCACGCCCTGCTGCATCTGTTCGGCGAGCGCCAGCCACGTCCCGAGCCGCCAGCGCCGCTGGCCAGCCGCGCGCCGCGCCTGCTATGCGTCGACGACAACCCGGCCAACCTGCTGCTGGTCAAGACCCTGCTGGAAGACATGGGCGCCGAGGTGCTGGCCATCGACAACGGGCAGGACGCGCTGGAAGCGGTCAAGCACAACGCCTTCGACCTGGTATTCATGGACGTGCAGATGCCCGGCATGGACGGCCGTCAGACCACCGAGGCGATCCGCCAGTGGGAAAGCGAGAACGAACGCGTCGCCCTGCCGATCATCGCCCTCACCGCCCATGCCCTGGCCAACGAGAAACGCGCCCTGCTGCGGGCCGGCATGGACGACTACCTGACCAAGCCGATCAGCGAGCGGCAACTCGCCCAGGTGGTACTCAAATGGACCGGCCTGGCGCTACGCAACCACCAGCCGGAGCGCTCGCCGGAAACGCCGTCGACCCACCTCGGCATCCTCGACGCAGAGGAAGGCCTGCGCCTGGCGGCCGGCAAGCCCGACCTGGCCGCCGATATGCTCAACATGCTGCTCGCCGGCCTGCCCGCCGACCGCAAGGCGATACGCCAGGCCCGCGAAAGTGGCGACCGGATGGCGCTGCTCGAACGCGTGCACCGCCTGAACGGCGCCACCCGCTACTGCGGCGTCCCCCAGTTGCGCGCCGCCTGCCAGCGCAGCGAAACCCTGCTCAAGCAGAACGACCCGGCAACGGACCTGGCCCTCGACGAACTGGACGCCGCCATCGAGCGCCTGGCCGCCGAGATGAAGGTCGATGCCTGAGGGCCAGTGACCATGCGCACCATCCTGTTCAGTTGCCAGACCTACGACCGCGACAGCTTCCAGGCCGAACCGCTGCCGGACGGCGCCGAACTGCTGCTCCAGCCGGTCCGCCTGGACATCGACACCGCCGCCACGACCCTGGCCAATATCGCGGCCTGGGCGGATGGTGAACCGCAGAATCGGGTCGAAGCGTAGGGCGCGTCTTGTTCAATGGATGACTCGCTTTGCTCGCCCTTCGGGCCGCCCTGAAGGGCGTTCGGAGCAAGCACCGTCCCGCATGCGCGGGAATGACGAGGCTGGGGGGACGCCAGCTTTCCCCGTCGCCCTCGCGCACGCGGGGAACCATTCGACAGCCGCCGGAATGCGCTCGATGACAGCTCTTGTAGGGTCAGATGCCATCCCGCCACAGGCGCATGGGCTTGCCCTGTTCCGGCCACAGGCGCAGTTGGTCGATTTCAGAGAAGTCCCAGCGCTGGACCTTGCCGAGCAGATCGAAGAAGCGCTGTTCCTGCTCCATCAACGCCGGAGCGCACATCTTGCGGGTGCTGCCGACCTGGCCGAAGCGGATTCGCTCGCCATCCAGCTCGTAGCTGGCGAACCAGTGGTTGCAGCCACCGTTGCCATAGGCGCGGCCGTCCGCGCCGAGGGTGACGGTCAGGTGGCTGCGGTCGATCAGGGGGCGCTCGCCCAGCCATTCCACCCGGTAGGCGGTGTCCTGCTCGAGGGTGACGGCGTTGCTGGCACAGCCGGCCAGGGTTGCGGCGAACAGGCCGATTGCGAGAGCGGGTTTCATGAAGCCTCCTTACTTACTCTGGACTTGCCGGCTCTGGACTCACTGGCACTTGGGGCATAGGTGGCGGCCGTCGAGACTCTGCCAGTGTAGTTCGCGGATGCGCGCCTCGGCCGCCGGCGCCCTGGCGGCTTCGCCGAGGCTGGGATCGACAGCGAATTCGAAGTCGAGCTGCACGCCGCAGTTGTCGCAGTTCACCTGCCAGTTGAGGATCGACAGCTCGCGGAAGTTCGGCCCGGCGGCGGTCGCCACCCACTGGCCCGGCGGGCTGATCAGGTGGCGGACCTTGTCCACGGTGAGGCGCATGGAGAGGTCGCGGCTGCCCTTGAGGGTGACCAGCAGGGTATCGCCGGCACGGATCGCGCCGCCGTTGCCGGTCACCTGGTAGCGGCCAGGCGTCAGCGCGCGGCACTCGATCAGGGTGTGCTCGGGGCGCAGCAGGGTGTAGCGGAAGTCATGTTCGGCCATGGTGGCGGGCTCGGTCGTTCAACGGAAAGGGGCGCATTCTACTGTACGGCCATGGCATAGGGGGCTTGGGCTGGTGAATGGCTCCCCGCGTTCGCGGGGACGACGGGGGGATAGCGCGCACGCGGCCTGAATCTCCGTCATTCCCGCGCATGCGGGACGGTGCTTGCACCGAACGCCCTTCAGGGCGGCCCGAAGGGCGAGCAAAGCGAGTCATCCACTAAACCCACTGACCGACTCACAGAAACCGCTCGAACAACTCGAGCTGTTCGCTCACGCCCCGCAAGTCGATCAGGCGCACGCCGACGCCCATCAACCGCACCGGCTTGTCGCCCCGCGCGTGGGCCTGGCCGAGCAATTGCCGATAGCTGTCCAGGTCACGCGTGGCGCCGGCCTGCTCCAGGGTGGTCTGGGTGAAGTCGTGGAACTTGATCTTGACGAACGGCTTGTCCGGCCGGTAGCTGCTGTCCAGCCGCGCCATCCGCCGGGAGAGCTGGTCGAGCAGTTCGGGCAACCGATCCAGGCAGGCGGCGAGGTCCGGCAGGTCGTGGTCGTAGGTGGTTTCCACGCTCACCGACTGGCGCCGGCTGTCCACCTGCACCTGGCGCTCGTCGATCCCACGGGAGAGATTCCACAGCCGCTCGCCGAAACTGCCGAACTCACGGGCCAGGGCCAGCCGGTCCCACTCGCGCAGGTCCATGCAGGTACGGATGCCCAGGCGCGCCAGCTTGTCGCTGGTGACCTTGCCAACGCCATGCAGCTTGCTCACCGGCAAGGCGGCGACGAAGTCCTCGACCTGGTCCGGGGTGATGACGAACAGCCCGTCGGGCTTGCGCCAGTCGCTGGCGATCTTGGCCAGGAACTTGTTCGGCGCCACCCCGGCGGACACCGTGATGTGCAACTGCCCCGTCACCCGCCGGCGGATGTCCTGGGCGATCCGCGTGGCACTGCCGGCAAAGTGCGGGCTGTCGGAAACGTCCAGGTAGGCCTCGTCCAGCGACAGCGGCTCGATCAGTTCGGTGTATTCGCGAAGGATGCCGTGGATTTCCCGCGACACCTCGCGATAGACATCCATGCGCGGCCGGACGATCAGCAGGTCCGGGCAGAGCTTCAGGGCATGCCCGGACGACATCGCCGAGCGCACCCCGTAGGCGCGCGCCTCGTAGTTGCAGGTGGCGATCACGCCGCGTCGGTCCGCCGCGCCGCCGACCGCCATGGGATGATTGGCCAGGCTCGGATCGTCGCGCATCTCGATAGCGGCGTAGAAGCAGTCGGCGTCGATGTGGATGATCTTGCGCATGAAACCCTGCAAAGCCCCGTGGAGCATGGCCTGTAGCCCCTAAGAGTACCACTCGCCTGGAGCTAAATACCTGAACGAAAAACAGTTTTTTCCAAACTTCGGTTGACAGAGCGCCGCTCGGCTGTAGAATGGCTGCCGCGGGATGGAGCAGTCTGGTAGCTCGTCGGGCTCATAACCCGAAGGTCGTTGGTTCAAATCCAGCTCCCGCAACCAGATTCGACGGAAAGGCCACTCAAACGAGTGGCCTTTTTCGTTTGCGCGTCGTTAAGCCATTGATCCGAAAAGCAAATAAGCGATTGACACATCCCCGTCCGGCTGTAGAATGGCCGCCGCGGGATGGAGCAGTCTGGTAGCTCGTCGGGCTCATAACCCGAAGGTCGTTGGTTCAAATCCAGCTCCCGCAACCACATTATCGAAAGCCCCGCGTTGCCCCGGCAGCGCGGGGCTTTTGTCATATGGGCCCTGGCTTTCCCGCCAGGCGTGGCGATGAAGGGCTCTTGCACCGGGCCTGCCGTGCGCGCACCATAACTGTATAAAAAGCCAGTATCCAGCTTTTCATGCAGACGCCCTTGCCTCCCGACCTCTACTACCTGAGCAACTTCCTCACCGTTCTCGATTGGCTCGACGAGCGTTACGCCGACCTGCTGAACGAAGAGGAACGCGACTTCGTGGCACGCTTCCGGGCGCTGGGGACGGCCTCGCAGGCGCTGCTGGTGCGGTTGATCATGCGCAAGGGCCCTCACTTCCGGGCCAGCAAGCTGGTCTATCCCGAGATCGGCGACACACAGGCGGCGGCCGAACCGCTGGTGGCCCTGGGCTGGCTCGACGAGCACGCCGAACTGCCGCTCGAAACGCTGTTCGCGCTGCTGCGCAAGGACGAAGTGCTGGCCACCTTCCCCGAACTCGCCCACGGCCGCGCCTGGAAGAAGGCCGAACTGCTCGCCGCGCTGGACGGCCTGCACGACGAACCGCGCTGCTTCGCCGACTGGTGCCCGGCGCTGGACGAGCGCCTCTACAGCCTGCGGGCCGGCGAGTTGTGCGACCGCCTGCGTCTGTTGTTCTTCGGCAACCTGAGCCAGGACTGGTCGGAATTCGTGCTCGCCGAACTGGGCATCTACCGCTACGAACAAGTGCCCTTCAGCGCCGACTCGCGCGGTTTCCGCTCGCGCCAGGACCTGGACGACTACCTCCACCTGCACCGCTGCCGCGAGGCGTTCGATGCCGGCGAGCCCATCGATGCGCTGCTGGCGCGGCTCGACGGCTTCGCCAGCGCCAACCCCTACCTGCAAAACCGCCACGCCAAGCTGCTGTTCCGCCTGGCCCAGCAACTGGAACGCGAACGACAGTGGCAGCAGGCGCTCGACCTCTACGCGCAATGCGGCTACGGCGGTGCGCGGCAGCGGCGGATTCGCGTGCTGGAGAAGCTCGGGCTGGTCGCCGAAGCCCATGCCCTGGCGCTGGAGGCGGCGGCCGCGCCGGAAAGCGATGGCGAAGCGCAACTGGTGGAGCGAGCCCTGGCCCGGACCGGCCGCCAGCTCGGCCTGGGCGCTGCGCGACGCCGAACCGACAACGGCGCCAGGCGCCTCGACCTGATCCTGCCGCCGCCGGACACCAGCGTCGAATGGGCGGTCCGCGAACACCTGTGGGAGCCGCAGGCGCCGGTGCACTACGTGGAGAACACCCTGGTCTGCGGCCTGTTCGGCCTGCTCTGCTGGGAAGCGATCTTCGCGCCGCTGCCCGGCGCCTTCTTCCATCCGTTCCACAGCGGCCCGGTCGACCTGCTCAGCCCGGACTTCCACGCCCGCCGCCGCGAGTTGTTCGACGCGCGCCTGCGGCTGCTGGACTCGGCTGAATACCCGGAGGCGATCCGCGCCACCTACCGCGCCAAGTTCGGCCTCCAGTCGCCCTTCGTGCACTGGGCGATCCTCGACGAAGAACTGCTCGACCAGGCCCTCGCCTGCCTGCCGGCGGCACACCTCAAGGCCTGGTTCCGGCGCCTGCTCGGCGACATCCGCGCCAACCGCGCGGGGATGCCCGACCTGATCCAGTTCTGGCCGGACGAGCGCCGCTACCGGATGATCGAGGTGAAGGGCCCTGGCGACCGCCTGCAGGACAACCAGCGGCGCTGGCTGGCCTTCTGCGCCGAGCACGGCATGCCGGTGGACGTCTGCTACGTGCGCTGGAGCGACGAGGGCGCCGACGCATGAGCTACGCCGTCGCGGTGCGCGCGCTGTGCGAGTTCACCGCCAAGGAGGGCGACCTCGACCTGCGCTTCACCCCGGCGCCCACCGCCGCCGAAGGCATGGCCGGGCACGCCACCGTGGTCGCCCGGCGCGGCGCCGGCTACCTCGCCGAACTACCGCTGGCCGGCGCGTATCCGGGCCTGCTGGTCAGCGGCCGCGCCGACGGCTACGACCCGCAGCTCAACCTGCTGGAAGAGATCAAGACCCATCGCGGCGACGTGGCGCGGATTCCGCAGAACCACCGCCTGCTGCACTGGGCACAGGTGAAGGTCTACGGCTGGCTGCTGTGCGACGAGCAGGGCCTGGAGGAGATCGACCTGGCGGTGGTCTATTTCAACGTCGTCACGCAGAAGGAGACCGCCTTCCGCGAACGCTTCGCCGCCGTCGACCTGCGCACCTTCTTCGAGCTGCAATGCAGCCGCTTCATCGCCTGGGCCGAGCAGGAAAGCGCCCACCGCGTCGCCCGCGACCGGAGCCTGGAGCGCCTGCGCTTCCCCTATCCGGCCTTCCGCAAGGGCCAGCGCCAACTGGCGGAGAACGTCTACCGCGCGGCGCGCGACGGCGACACCCTGATGGCCCAGGCGACCACCGGGATCGGCAAGACCCTCGGCACCCTGTTCCCGCAGCTCAAGGCCTTTCCCGGCCAGCGCCTGGACCGCCTGTTCTTCCTCACCGCCAAGACGCCGGGCCGCGCCCTGGCCCTCGACGCACTGGCCGCGCTGCGCCGCCAGGAAGACCACATGCCGCTGCGGGTGCTCGAACACGTCGCCCGCGACAAGGCCTGTGAACACCCGGACAAGGCCTGCCACGGCGAATCCTGCCCGCTCGCCAAGGGCTTCTACGACCGCCTGCCCGCCGCCCGCAAGGCCGCCCTGGAACGCCGCTGGCTGCCCCAGGAGGCGTTGCGCGCAATCGCCCTGGAGCATCGCGTCTGCCCCTACTACCTGAGCCAGGAACTGTGCCGCTGGGCCGACGTGGTGGTCTGCGACTACAACTACTACTTCGACATGGCCGCCCTGCTCTATAGCCTGACCGTGCTCAACGGCTGGCGGGTGACGCTGCTGGTCGACGAAGCCCACAACCTGATCGAACGCGGGCGCGGCATGTACACCGCGACACTCGACCAGCGCGAATTCAAGGCCCTGCGCAAGGGCGCGCCGGCCAAGCTGAAGGGCGTGCTGGAGCGCGTCGACCGGCACTGGAGCCAGTTGCACCGGGAGCAGCAGGAGCCGTACCTGATCTACCCGGCGCTGCCGGACCTGTTCATCGCCGCCGTGCAGAAGGCGGTCACCGCGATCACCGATCACCTCACCGACCAGCCGACCGGCAACGACGCCACGCTGCTGCGCTTCTACCTCGACGCCATGCTGTTCTGCCGGCTGGCCGAAGCCTACGGCCCGCACTCGCTGTTCGACATCACCCTCGACGAAGGCGGCCGCCACGTCCTCTCCACCCTGTGCCTGCGCAACATCGTGCCGGCGCCCTTCCTCGCCCCGCGCTTCGAGACCGCGCACAGCACCACGCTGTTCTCCGCCACGCTCAGCCCGGCGCCCTACTACACCGACCTGCTCGGCCTGCCGGAAGGCACCCGCTGGCTGGACGTGGAATCGCCGTTCCTCGCCGAACAACTGGAAGTGCGCACCGTCAGCGACCTGTCGACCCGCTACCGGCACCGCGAAAGCAGCCTGGCGCCCATCGTCGCGCTGATGGCCCGCCAGTACGCCGCGCGGCCCGGCAACTACCTGGCCTTCTTCAGCAGCTACGCCTACCTGCGCCAGGTGCTCGACGCCTTCCGCGCCGCCCATCCCGGCATCCCGGTCTGGGAACAGTCGCGCAGCATGAACGAGGTCGAGCGCAGCCTGTTCCTCGCCCGCTTCACCGAAACCTCGCGCGGCATCGGCTTCGCCGTGCTCGGCGGCGCTTTCGGCGAAGGCATCGACCTGCCCGGCGAACGGCTGGTCGGCGCCTTCATCGCCACCCTCGGCATGCCACAGGTCAACCCGGTCAACGAGGAAGTGAAGGCGCGCATGCAGGCGATGTTCGGCGAGCGGGGCGGCAACGGCTTCGACTACGCCTACCTGTATCCGGGCCTCCAGAAGGTGGTCCAGGCCGCCGGGCGGGTGATCCGCACCACCGAGGATTCCGGCGTGGTCTACCTGCTCGATGCGCGCTTCGGCCGCGCGGAAGTGCGCCGCCTGCTGCCCGGCTGGTGGCGGCCGCGGCCGTTGCGCATCGGGCGTGAAGCGGAACCACAGCCAGTCGACTGAACGGAGATGATCGATATACGCAAAAATTGACGAGAATCATTATTGATTGTATTACGGCGATCTACCCTCGGCGCATCATCCATCGCCCAGGGACGTCATCCATGAAACAACGTACTCCCCTCCTGCTTCTCGCCCTCCTCGCCGGCACCGCCGCCCAGGCCAAGGAATACCCCATCGGCGAACCGCAACAGTGCGCCGGCATGGAAATCGGCGCCGTGTACCTGCAACCGATCGAGATGGACCCGCCCGGCATGATGCGCCCGGCCGCCGAATCCGACGTGCACCTGGAGGCGGACGTCAGCGCCCTGGAAGACAACCGCCACGGCTTCCAGGAAGGCAGCTTCGTACCCTACCTGTCCATCGCCTACACCTTGCAGAAGGTCGGCAGCGAACGGCTGATCCAGGGCGACTTCCACGCCATGGTGGCCAACGACGGGCCGCACTACGGCGACAACGTCAAGCTGGACGGCCCCGGACAGTACCGCCTGACCTACCGCGTATCGCCGCCCGGCGGCCATCAGGCCTTCGGTCGCCACACCGACAAGGAAACCGGCGTCGCGCCCTGGTTCGAACCCTGCGAGCTGAGCTACAGCTTCACCTACGCCGGCATCGGCAAGAAAGGCGGCTACTGAGCCCGGCGGGCGCGGCATCAGTGCAGGAGTTCCCCATGAAAATCCTCCCCGCCTTCCTCCTTCTCGGCCTGGCGTTGCCGGCCTGGGGCGCGCCGCTGCCCAGCTACGAGCTGGACATCCGCGACGGCCACTTCACCCCGCCCAGCCTGACGGTGCCGGCCGGGCAGCGCTTCAAGATCATCGTGCGCAACAGCGGCCAGGGGCCGGTCGAGTTCGAAAGCCTGCCGCTGCGGGTGGAAAAGGTGCTCGGCCCCGGCGTCACCTCCTTCGTGGTGATCCACCCGCTCAAGCCCGGCCGCTATCCCTTCTTCGACGAATTCCACCTCGACCTGCCCGGCGGCTACATCGAGGCGCAGTAAGGAGCTCACCATGGAACAGGCATTGCTGATCGTCTGGCGCGAAAGCGTCGAGGCACTGCTGGTCATCGGGCTGCTGCACGCCTGGTTGAACCGCCAGCCCGATGGACGCCGGCACCTGCGCCTGCTGTGGGGCGGCGTCGCTGGAGGCGCCGCGCTGGCCGGCCTGCTGGCGACCCTGATGGTGGTGGCCGGCAACTGGATGAGCGGACCGGCCGGCGAGTGGTTCCAGGCCGCCATGTGCGCCCTGGCCGGCCTGCTGATCCTGCAGATGGTGGTGTGGATGTCGCGCAACGGCCGGCAACTGCGCAGCGACCTGGAAAGCCGTGCCGGACAGGCCCTGGCCGACGGCCGGCGCGGCGCGCTGGCACTGCTCGCCGCGCTCGCCGTGGCCCGCGAAGGCAGCGAGATCGCCATCTTCCTCTACGGCGCGGCCGGTTCCGCCAGCGGCCTGGGCATGCTGGCCGGCGCGTTGCTGGGCCTGCTGCTGGGGGCGCTGAGCTTCGTGCTGCTGCAAGCCGGCAGCCGGCTGCTCGACTGGCGGCGCTTCTTCGCCATCAGCGAGGTGCTGTTGATCCTGCTCGGTGGCGCCATGCTGATGAACGCCCTGGATCGCGCCAGCGGGCAATTGATGGGCCTGGACCTGCCCGAACAGCTCTACGTCTGGCTGGGCGACCCGATCTGGGACAGCTCGGCCTGGCTCGACGACGGCTCGCGCCTGGGCGGCCTGGTCGCCGGGCTGACCGGCTACCGGGCCATGCCCTCGGCCGCCGCCGTGCTGCTGCTCGCCACATTCTGGCTGCTGGCCTGGTGGTGGCGGCGCGACCCACGGCAAACCGAGGCCGACCGGAGCCCGGCATGAAGGCCGCGCTGGACGCCCGGCTCACCGCGCTGGGCCACGCCATGCGCCGGCATGGCGCGCTGATCCGCCGCCTGCAATGGGGCGTGGTGACGTTCTACGCGGTGCTGCTGGTGATCCCCGCCCTGCTGCCACTGCCGGCCAGCCAGGCGCGCATCCTCGACGACCTGACGCTGTTCGCCCAGTTCGTCTTCTGGGGCATCTGGTGGCCCTTCGTGCTGGTCTCGATAGTGCTGTTCGGGCGCCTCTGGTGCGGTGTGCTGTGCCCGGAAGGCTCGCTCAGCGAATGGGCCAGCCGGCACGGCCTTGGACGCGGCACACCACGCTGGATGCGCTGGGCCGGCTGGCCGACAGTGGCCTTCCTGCTGACCACCCTCTACGGCCAGTTGATCAGCGTCTACGACTACGCCCAGGCGGCGCTACTGATCCTCGGCGGCTCCACCCTCGCCGCCATGCTGGTCGGCTACCTGTACGGTCGCGGCAAGCGCATCTGGTGCCGCTACCTGTGCCCGGTCAGCGGAGTGTTCGCCCTGCTGGCCCGGCTGGCGCCGGTGCATTTCCACGTCGACGAGCAGCGCTGGCGGGAAAACCCGCCACCGCACCTGCCGCCGCCCAACTGCGCACCGCTGATCGACATCCGCCGCATGCACGGCGCCTCGGCCTGCCACGCCTGCGGCCGGTGCAGCGGCCAGCGCGACGCGGTGCGCCTGATCGCCCGCTCCGGCTGCGAGGAAATCGTGCGCCACGGTGCGAAAGGCGACACCCGCTGGGACGTCCGCCTGCTGCTCTACGGCGTGATCGGCCTGGCCATGGGCGCCTTCCAGTGGACGGTCAGCCCCTGGTTCATCGCGCTGAAGCAAGGGCTGGCCGAGTGGCTGGCGCAGCGCGGCATCCTCTGGCCACTGGAAGCCGGCGCGCCCTGGTGGCTGCTCACCCACTACCCGCAGGCCAACGACGCCTTCACCTGGCTGGACGGCGCGGTGATCTGCCTCTACCTCGGCGCCAGCGCCCTGCTGCTGGGCGGCGCGCTGCACCTGCTGCTCGGCCAGGCCTGCCGGCTGGCCGGCCAGTCAGCGGCCTTCGCCCGCCAGGTGATGCTCTGCCTCGTCCCGCTGGGCGGCGCCGGCCTGTTCCTCGGCCTCTCCGCCACCACGGTCAAGCTGCTGCGCTACGAAGGACTCACCCTGGCCTGGGTACAACCGACACGCGCCACCCTGCTCGGAGCGGCGATCGCCTGGAGCCTGTGGCTGGGCTGGCGGGTCTGCCAGGGGCTGAAGGGTTGGCGGCGCAACCTGGTACTGACGGCGCTGGCCTCGGGCTGCGCCCTGGTGGGATATGGGTGGTGGTTGCAGTTCTGGGGGTGGTGATGGTTGGTGGGCAGTTTTTGGTGGGCTGGAGCCCACCCTACGGATCGGCCTCATCCCGGATTGCATCCGGGGTACGAACTCACCAGCCCACACGGGCAGCCCCCTCTCCCCTCGGGAGAGGGTTGGGGTGAGGGGCCGGGTTGTCGCTCCATCCCCAAATCGCCCCACACACCGATACCCCGCTCCCTCACCCTAGCCCTCTCCCGGAGGGAGAGGGGACTGGTGCGGTGGGCGCCGATCGTCCGTGCCCGAACGGTAGCCCGGATGCAATCCGGGAGGCGGCTTTATCAGCCTTGCGGATCGAGTCAGCGCTCAAAACCCTGCCAGCCCGCACGGACGGCCCCCTCTCCCATTTATGGGAGAGGGTTGGGGAGGGGGAACTGGCTCTGCGAACGCCAACCATCCGTGCAATCCGGGGAAAAACTCCCCCTCAACGAACCTCAAAACGCGTAAACAACCGCCCGAAATGCTCCCAAAGCTGCTCCGTCTCCTCGGGCGCCACCATCGCCGGCAATTGATGGTCGAGCATCCGCACAGTCCGCACCAGTTGCACGCAGAAGTTCCGCACGCCGCGCTGGTGCAGGCGGCCGGCGAGTTGCCAGAGGCGTTCGGGGTCGAACAGGTGCCAGTGCACGGTGGTGCGGCATTCATGATCGACGCCGCTGGCCAGCAGCAGGTCGAGGCTGCGCCAGTTGGCGCGGCCGCTGCCGGATACGCCGGTGATCAGCTCGACCTCATCCTCCAGCGCCTTGACGTCGAAGCCCACCCAATCGCACTGCGGCAGCACGCGGGCCAGCGCTTCGGGCTTGATCCCGGCGCTGTGCAGGCCGACCTTGAAGCCCAGTTCGCGCACGCTGCGCATGGCGTCGAGCAACGCGGTCTGCAAGGTGGCCTCGCCGCCGCTGAACACCACCGCCTCCAGCAGTCCCCGGCGACGATGCAGGAAATCGAGGATGTGCGCCCAGGCGATCTCTTCCCCGCCGCGCGGTGGAATCAGGTCCGGGTTGTGGCAGTAGCGGCAACGCCAGGCGCAACCCTGGCAGAACAGTACGCAGGCCAGGCGGCCCGGGTAGTCGAGGGTGGTCAGGGGCACCAGGCCCCCGACCCTGAGCATCGCGCTCACTTCGGCTCGCAGAAATGCCGCCGCTCGCGATGCTCCGACTGCTTGCCGGGGTTGAACGCCGCCACCGGGCGGTGGTAGCCCATCACACGGGTCCAGACTTCGCAGCGTTGGCGCTGGTCTTCGGGCAGTTGCATGGTTTGCTTCATGGTGTCGCTCCTTGCTGTGGATGAACCGGGATCAGGCGCCGCAGCACTGCTGCTTGCGCAGCAGCGCCTCGTCGCACTTCGGACAGAATTCGTGCTCGCCAGCCAGGTAGCCGTGTACCGGGCAGATGGAGAAGGTCGGGGTCACCGTCAGGTACGGCAGGCGGAAGCGGCTCAGCGCGGTGCGCACCAGTTGCTTGCAGGCTTCGGCGGAGGAAATCCGCTCGGCCATGTACAGGTGCAGCACGGTGCCGCCGGTGTACTTGCATTGCAGCGCATCCTGCAGCTCCAGCGCCTCGAAGGGGTCGGCGGTGAAACCCACCGGCAGTTGCGAGGAGTTGGTGTAGTACGGCGCCTCGGGCGAACCGGCCTGGAGGATGCCGGGGAAGCGCTTCCTGTCTTCCTTGGCGAAACGGTAGGTGGTGCCTTCCGCCGGGGTCGCCTCGAGGTTGTACAGGTGCCCGCTTTCCTCCTGGAACGCCACCAGCCGCGCGCGGATGTGGTCGAGCAGGCGCAGGCCCAGTTCGCGCCCGGCTTCGGTGTGCAGCCCCTCGCGGTCGCCGGTGAAGTTGCGCAGCATCTCGTGCAGGCCATTCACGCCGATGGTGGAGAAGTGGTTGCGCAGGGTGCCCAGGTAACGCTTGGTGTAGGGATAGAGGCCGGCATCCATGTGGTGCTGGATCACCTTGCGCTTCACCTCCAGGCTCTCGTAGGCCAGGTACAGCAGTTCATCCAGGCGCCGGTACAGGCCGTCCAGGTCTCCCTTGTAGAGATGGCCCAGGCGCGCGCAGTTGATGGTCACCACGCCCAGCGAGCCGGTCTGCTCGGCCGAGCCGAACAGGCCGTTGCCGCGCTTGAGCAGTTCTCGCACGTCCAGTTGCAGGCGGCAGCACATGGAGCGCACCTGGTTGGGCTGCATGTCCGAGTTGAGGAAATTCTGAAAGTACGGCAGGCCGTAGCGCGCGGTCATGTCGAACAGGCGCGTGGCGTTGTCGCTGTCCCAGGGGAAATCGTGGGTGATGTTGTAGGTGGGGATCGGGAAGGTGAACACCCGGCCCTTGGCGTCGCCGGCCATCATCACCTCGATGTAGGCGCGGTTGATCAGCTCCATCTCGGCCTGCAGGTCGCCGTACTGGAACGGCATCTCCTCGCCGCCGATCACCGGCACCTGCTCGCGCAGGTCCTCGGGGCAGACCCAGTCGAAGGTCAGGTTGGTGAACGGCGTCTGGGTGCCCCAGCGCGACGGCACGTTGAGGTTGTAGATGAACTCCTGCAACGACTGGCGCACCTCATCGAAACCCAGTCCATCCTTGCGTACATAGGGCGCAAGGTAGGTGTCGAAGGAACTGAACGCCTGGGCGCCGGCCCATTCGTTCTGCAAGGTGCCGAGGAAGTTGACCATCTGCCCCAGGGCGCTGGACAGGTGCTTCGGCGGCCCCGCCTCCACCCGTCCCGGCACACCGTTGAGCCCTTCGTGCAGCAGGGTGCGCAGCGACCAGCCGGCGCAATAGCCGGCGAGCATGTCGAGGTCGTGGATGTGCAGGTCGGCCTCGCGGTGCGCCCGGCCGATCTCCGGGCTGTACACCTCGTCCAGCCAGTAGTTGGCGGTGACCTTGCCGGACACGTTGAGGATCAGCCCGCCCAGCGAATAGCCCTGGTTGGCGTTGGCCCGCACCCGCCAGTCCTCTCGGGACAGGTACTCGTTCATCGAGGAAGCCACGTCCACCAGCGTCTTGCGGTCGCGGCGCAGCCGGCCGTGACGCTCGCGGTAGACGATGTAGGCGCGGGCGGTGGCGTAGTAGCCGGCCTCCATCAGCACCCTCTCGACCACGTCCTGCACCTGCTCCACGTCCAGGCGACCGGGATTCCCCAGGCGCATCAGCACCGCGTCGGTCAGCACACCAGCCTGGCGGGGCGGGAACTCCCCGGTCGCGCCGCCAGCCGCGGCAATCGCCCGCTCGATCTTGCCCGCCTCGAAAGGCACCTCGCCGCCATCCCGCTTGAACAGCGACGATGGCTGGGCAGCCACTCTCTCAGGACACATCCATACCTCCCTGAACACAGCATGTAGTTATTCACGAAATAGAAAACCACTAGATGCTGTGCATGGTTACCGGGAAGGCCGGAAGAGAAATTGATCAGGATCAATTATCGGTAGCGCTACTTGGCTACGGAAATCGACAGGCAAAAAACAGATGGCGCCTGGTCACCTTTTCCGCACCGGGCCATTTTTGGCTCGGTCGGGCCAAAAATGGCCCGGTCATTTCCCCTTATTAATCAGTGACTTACGAGCGAACGAGCCAAAAATGGCCCGCTCGACCCCGAAAAACCGGCCTTTTTCGCCTTTCGGACCGGCGAAGACGATGCGGCGATCATCGATAAGCAATTGATTCGAATGGACTTTAATCCTGAAGAGTGGGACTTGGCACGCATCCTGCCTTGTCGCCGACGCCGCCCGGAGCGGCTTTCCGGCCACGAATGACAAAGGAGATTGTCATGCCTACTCCCGCCTACATCAGCATCAACGGCAAGACCCAGGGCAACATCACCCAGGGCGCCTTCACCGCCGACTCCGTCGGCAACATCTATGTCGAAGGCCACGAGGACCAGATCCTCGTCCAGGAAATCAAGCACCGCGTCACCACCCCCACCGACCCGCAGAGCGGCCAGCCCTCCGGCCAGCGCGTGCACAAGCCCTTCGTCTTCACCAGCGCCCTCAACAAGTCCACCCCGCTGCTCTACCAGGCCCTGGCCTCCGGCGAGATGCTGCCCAACGTGGAAGTGAAGTGGTTCCGCACCTCGGTCGATGGCAAGCAGGAGCACTTCTTCACCACCCAGCTCGAAGACGCCACCATCATCGACATCCACACCGTGCTGCCGCACGCCCAGGACGCCAGCAAGGCCGAGTTCACCCAGTTGATCGAGGTCAGCCTGGCCTACCGCAAGATCACCTGGAGCCACACCATCGCCGGCACCGAGGCCTCCGACGACTGGCGCAAGCCGCTGGAAGCCTGAGGCTGAGCGCCGCTGCCGGCCACGGCAGCGGCATCCATGGACAGCCGGCGCCCCGCGCCGGCCTGCAAGGAGCTGCACGCGATGCCCCGCCAATCCGACCTGCGCTTCACCTTCGCGCCCGCCAGCGGCGACTTCGAGGTCGTCTCCTTCGAGCTGGACGAAGGGCTGTCCACGCCCTTCCGGCTGACCCTCGAACTCTCCAGCCGCGACCCCGCCGTGGATTTTGGCGCGATCCTCGACCAGCCCGCGCTGTTCACCCTCTGGCACGGCGAGCGGGCGGTGCGCCATGTCCACGGCCTGGTCAGCGCCTTCGCCCAGGGCGACACCGGCTTTCGCCGCACCCGCTACAGCGCCGTGGTCGAGCCCGCCCTGGCCCGCGCCGAGCTGCGCTCCAACTGGCGGATCTTCCAGCAGCGCAGCGTCCCGCAGATC
>NZ_CAJFCI010000019.1 GCF_904061905.1 Zestomonas carbonaria | reverse complement strand
GAACGTTACCGACGACGGCAGGAGCGAATACGCGAGATCAACCTGCGTCAGGGGCAACTGTTAATAGCATGAGGCGTGCCGGACAGCAGTGCGCGTTCGCGGGGATGACGGTTTCACGTAGTAGGCGTCGTAATGGATGCCGATCCGGGCACACCCCGCCCCTGAATTGACCGGGGTCAATGCCCGCCTCCTCCCATCCCCCTAGGCTACCCGCTCTAGCCTGCGTATTTGCGGGCGAGGGAAGGGGGAATCGACAGTGGCTTATCTGGTCTGGCAGAACGACCTGAACACTGGCATCACGGTGATCGACAACCAGCACAAGCGGATCGTCGAGATGATCAACCAGTTGCACGACGCCCAGTCTGGCCATGGTGGCAGGGCGGTCGGCGAGGTGATCGAGGAGCTGGTCGACTACACCCAGTCGCACTTCGCTTTCGAGGAGACCCTCATGGAGGACGCCGGTTATCCGCTGACCCGCGCCCACAAGAAGGTCCACGAACTGTTCGTGCGTCGCGTCAACGACTACCGTCTGCGTTTCAGCGCCGGGGAAGACATCACCCAGGAGCTGCGTGACATGCTGGCGCGCTGGCTGTTCAACCACATCCGCAACGAAGACGCCGGCTACGCCGAGACGGTGCGCAACAGCATGATGGCGCTGGCCAGCGACCACGGCGAAGGTGGCTGGCTGTCGCGCTCGCTGAAGCGCTTCTTCAAGTAGGCGATGGCGCCGCAGGATGGGCCGGGCGACGCTCCGCTTCGGCCCACCACTCCCGACTCGCCGCGCGGGGATCACCAATAGCTTCTAAGGTGTCTAAACGCTCGTCGAATGGGAGGAATCCCCATGGCCAAGCCCGGCAACGAATCGCAGGCCGCCGCAGCGCTCGAACTGCCGCTCCAGCCGGCCTCGCTGGAAATCTGGGACAGCAAGTACCGCCTGCGCGACCGCCACGACCAGCCGCTGGACGCCGATCCGGACGCCACCTTCCAGCGCATCGCCCGGGCCATCGCTGCGGTGGAGGCCGACGACGCGCTGCGCGAGCACTGGTACCAGCGCTTCCTCTGGGCGCTGCGCAATGGCGCGCTGCCGGCCGGGCGGATCATCGCCAACGCCGGCGCCGGGGCGCACAAGCCGGCCACCTCGACCATCAACTGCACGGTGTCGGGGACCATCGACGACTCCATGGACGACATCCTCGCCAAGGTCCACGAGGCCGGCCTGACCCTCAAGGCCGGCTGCGGCATCGGCTACGAGTTCAGCACCCTGCGGCCGCGCGGCGCCTATGTGTCCGGCGCCGGCGCGCACACCAGCGGGCCGCTGTCGTTCATGGATATCTACGACAAGATGTGCTTCACGGTCAGCTCCGCCGGCGGTCGCCGGGGCGCGCAGATGGCCACCTTCGACATCGCCCACCCGGACGTCCGCGAGTTCATCCGCGCCAAGCGCGAGGACGGCCGCCTGCGCCAGTTCAACCTCAGCCTGCTGGTCAGCGACGAGTTCATGCAGGCGGTGGAGGACGACGCCGACTGGCCGCTGCTGTTCCCCCTGCACCCCAAGGAGCGCGACGAGGTGGACCTCGGCGACCCGGCCCAGGTGCGCTGGCGCGACTGGCCGCTGGCCGACGACTACCTCAGCGACGACCAGGGCCGGGTGGCCTGCAAGGTCCACGGCACGCTCAAGGCGCGGCACCTGTGGGACATGATCATGGTCTCCACCTACGACTTCGCCGAGCCGGGCTTCATCCTCATCGACCGGGTCAACCAGTGGAACAACAACTGGTGGTGCGAGCATATCCGCGCCACCAACCCCTGCGGCGAGCAGCCGTTGCCGCCCTATGGCGCCTGCCTGCTCGGCTCGCTGAACCTCACCGCCTTCGTCCTCGACCCGTTCGGCGACAACGCGCGCTTCGACTGGGAGCGCTTTCGCGAAGTGGTGCGGGTGTTCACCCGGATGCTCGACAACGTGGTCGAGCTCAACGGCCTGCCGCTGGAGGCGCAGCGCCGCGAAATCCTCGACAAGCGCCGCCACGGCATGGGCTTCCTCGGCCTCGGCTCGGCGCTGTGCATGCTCAAGCTGCGCTACGGCAGCCCGCAGGCCTGCGTGTTCACCGAGGAAGTCAGCCGCGAGATGGCCCTGGTCGGCTGGCAGGTGGCCCTCGACCTGGCCCGCGAGAAGGGGCCGGCGCCGCTGCTGGCGCGCGACTTCGAAGTGACCGCGGCGATGCTGCGCCTGCGCCCGGAAATGGCCGAGGACGGCTACGAGCTGGGCGACAAGGTGCCGGGGCGCGTCCTTCATGCCCGCTATTCGCGCTACATGCAGCGCCTCGCCGAGCACGCGCCGGAACTGGTCGCCGCGCTGGCCGAGACCGGCGCGCGCTTCACCCACCACAGCTCCATCGCGCCCACCGGCACCATCAGCCTGAGCCTGGCCAACAACGCTTCCAACGGCATCGAGCCGAGCTTCGCCCACCAGTATTCGCGCAACGTCATCCGCCCTGGCCGCAAGAGCAAGGCCAAGGTCGAGGTGCTCAGCCACGAACTGCTCGCCTATCGCCGGCTGGTGGATGCCGGTGCCCAGGCGGGGCAGTTGCCGGAGTATTTCGTCAGCGCCGACGACATCGGCCCACGGGAGCACGTCGACATCCAGGCGGCGGCGCAGAAGTGGATCGACTCGTCGATCTCCAAGACCGCCAACGTGCCCACCGACTACCCCTTCGAGCAGTTCAAGGACATCTACCTCTACGCCTGGCGCCAGGGCCTCAAGGGCTGCACCACCTTCCGCTTCAACCCGGCGGCGTTCCAGGGCGTGCTGGTCAAGCAGGCCGACCTGGAGAACACCCGCTACCGCTTCGAGCTGGAGGACGGCAGCGTGGTCGAGCTGCGCGGCGACGAGGAAGTCGAATACGACGGCGAGATGCACAGCGCGGCGAACCTGTTCGATGCGCTGAAAGAGGGGTATTACGGGAAATATTGAGTCATAGGGTGCGCCGTGCGCACCGATATGGAGGCAATGTCGGTGGTTTCAGGCGCTACACCGAGCCTGTCCCCGGTAAACGGTGCGCACGGCGCACCCTACGATGAGGTTCTGTGTAGATGTAGGAGCGGCCCATGGCCGCGATCAGCCGGCGTCGGGTGTTCGCGGTCGTTCGGCGAGGACGAGACATGACCATCAAGATCGACAAGAAGATCAAGGGTTTCGAAGTGGTCGACGTGGTCGCCGAGCGCGAGCGCCAGGCCGCCGAGGAAGCCGCTTCCGTGGTGCAGTTGGACGAGACCCTGCAGCGCCCGGAAACCCTGGTCGGTGTCACCTACAAGATCAAGTCGCCGCTGTTCGAGCACGCGCTCTACGTGACCATCAACGACATCGTCCTCAACCCCGGCACCTCCTACGAGCAGCGCCGACCCTTCGAGATCTTCATCAACTCCAAGGGCATGGAGCACTTCCAGTGGATCGTCGCGCTCACCCGCATCATGTCGGCGGTGTTCCGCAAGGGTGGCGACTGCACCTTCCTGGTCGAAGAACTCAAGGCGGTGTTCGACCCGCGCGGCGGCTACCTCAAGCGCGGCGGGGTGTACATGCCGTCGATCGTCGCCGAGATCGGCGCGGTGCTGGAGCGCCACCTGGTCGCCATCGGCCTGATGCAGGACCAGCAGATGGACGAGGAGCAGCGCCTCTACCTGGCCGAGAAGCGCGCCGCCTACGAGGCGCAGGTCGGCGTGCGCAAGGCCGAGCCCGGCGACGACTTCCCGCCCGGCGCGCAGTTGTGCGGCAAGTGCAACACCCAGGCGGTGGTGCAGATGGACGGTTGCGCCACCTGCCTGAACTGCGGGCATTCCAAGTGCGGCTGAGCTATTGCATCCGCGCGGTCAGCTTCGCCACGTGGGCGCCCTGGTAGGTGGCCAGGGCCAGCTCCTTGGCGCTCGGCGTGCGCGAGCCGTCGCCGCCGGCCACGGTCGCCGCGCCGTAGGGCGAGCCGCCGCGCAGTTCGCTGATGTCGGTCAGTTCCGGCGCGCTGTAGGGCAGGCCGACGATGACCATGCCGTGGTGCGCCAGGGTATTCCAGAACGAGGTGATGGTGGTTTCCGAGCCGCCGCCGGTGCCGGTGGAGGTGAACACGCTGGCGAACTTGCCGACCAGCGCGCCCTTGACCCACAGGCCGCCGGTCTGGTCGAGGAAGTTGCGCATCTGCGCGCTCATGTTGCCGAAGCGGGTCGGCGTGCCGAACAGGATGGCGTCGTAGTCGGCCAATTCCTGCGGGCTGGCCACCGGCGCGGCCTGGTCGAGCTTGGCGCCGGCCTTGCGGGCGATGTCCTCGGGCATGGTCTCGGGTACTCGCTTGAGCGTCACCTCCACCCCCGGCACGCTGCGCGCGCCCTCGGCGACCGCCTCGGCCATGCGTTCGATGTGGCCGTACATCGAGTAGTACAGCACCAGGATCTTCTTCATCTCGGGCTCCCGACAGTAAGTTGAGAGGTTCAGCCTAGACGCTCTCCGTGAACCCTGCGCGACGCCGGCGGGCCGGCCCGCTATCATGCGCCGCACACGCAAGACGGGGGATCGGACATGCTCAACGGCCTGTGGCTGGGCTTTTTCATCACTGCGACCATCGCCGCGCTGAGCGCCTGGCTGGTCGGCGGCGACTCGGCGGTGTTCGCGCGGATGGTCGAGAGCCTGTTCGCCATGGCCAAGCTGTCGGTCGAGGTGATGATCCTGCTGTTCGGCACCATGACCCTGTGGCTGGGCTTCCTGCGCATCGCCGAGAAGGCCGGCCTGGTGGATGCCCTCGGCCGGGCGCTCGGCCCGCTGTTCGCCCGGCTGATGCCCGAGGTGCCGCGCGGCCATCCGGCGCTGGGCTTCATCACCCTCAACTTCGCCGCCAACGGCCTGGGCCTGGACAACGCCGCCACGCCGATCGGCCTCAAGGCGATGAAGGCGCTACAGGAACTCAACCCCAGCCGCGACACGGCGAGCAACGCGCAGATCCTGTTCCTGGTGCTCAACGCCTCGTCGCTGACCTTGCTGCCGGTGTCGATCTTCATGTACCGCGCGCAGCAGGGCGCGGACGACCCGACCCTGGTGTTCCTGCCGATCCTGCTGGCCACCAGCGCCTCGACCCTGGCCGGCCTGCTCTCGGTGGCGCTGGTCCAGCGCCTGCGCCTGTGGGACCCGGTGGTGCTCGCCTACCTGGTGCCCGGCGCCCTGCTGCTCGGCGGCTTCATGGCGATCCTGGCGACCCTGAGCGCCACCGCCCTGGCGACCCTGTCCTCGCTGCTCGGCAACCTGACCCTGTTCGGCCTGATCGTGCTGTTCCTGATCGCCGGCGCGCTGAAGCGGGTGAAGGTCTACGAGTGCTTCATCGAGGGCGCCAAGGAAGGCTTCGACGTGGCGAAGAGCCTGCTGCCCTACCTGGTCGCCATGCTCTGCGCGGTCGGCGTGCTGCGCGCCTCCGGGGCGCTGGAATTCGCCCTCGACGGCATCCGCCACGCGGTCGCCTGGGCCGGTTGGGACACCCGCTTCGTCGAAGCGCTGCCCACCGCGCTGGTCAAGCCGTTCTCCGGCAGCGCGGCGCGGGCGATGCTGATCGAGACCATGCAGACCCACGGCGTGGACAGCTTCCCCGCGCTGGTCGCGGCGACCATCCAGGGCAGCACCGAGACCACCTTCTACGTGCTCGCCGTGTACTTCGGCGCGGTAGGCATCCAGCGCGCCCGCCACGCCGTGGGCTGCGCCCTGCTCGCCGACCTCGCCGGGGTGCTGGCGGCGATTGGGGTGTGCTACTGGTTCTTTGCCTGACGCGAACCGGAGCGCGTAGGGCGTAGGGTGGGTCGGCGGCGTTCCGCTTCAGCCCACCCTACGTTAAGAGCCCGTAGCCCGGATGGAATCCGGGAATGCCGGCTACTCCGCGTCCCGGATTTCATCCGGGCTACTCTCCGAAGCATGACCGCCACTCCGACCAGTCCCCTCTCCCTCCGGGAGAGGGCTAGGGTGAAGGGCGGAGGCCGGTGGCAACGCAGGCGCTTCATCCGGGCTACTCTCCGGGGCATGACCGCCACTCCGGCCAGTCCCCTCTCCCTCCGGGAGAGGGCTAGGGTGAGGGGCGGGGCTTGGCGGCAACGCAGGAGCCTTGCCCGAACGCTCCCGCGAATCGCGAGCCTCCGACTTCTCCACCACCTTGAAACGCAACACGCCGATCAACTGGTCGTTCTCGGTGATCACCCGTACCTGCCAGTCACCCGCCGGCTGGGCGGGGAAGTTGCGTTTGTGGGTCCAGGCGCGGTAGCCGGCCTTGCGCCCGCCGCGGATGTCCAGGGCGATGCGGTCGACTTCCTGGCCGTCCTTCCGCCACACGTGATAGATGCGCTCGTCGAGGCCGCGCGGGGCGCTGATCGCGGTGTAGGCGTAGAGGCCCTGGGCGCGCAACCGAGCGACGTCGATCTCGCGCAGGCTCTCGCCCGGCGCGCGGTTGCGGTTGTCGAGCTGGTTGGTCACCGCCACTTCGGTCAGCCACAGGGTCGCCGGCGGCACCCAGGAGCGCAGCAGCCAGCCGGCGCCGCCCAGCGCCAGGGTCAGGGCGATCAGCGCCAGGCCGCGCCACCAGCGTTGCACCGGGAAGGTCGCCAGCAGGCTGGGGAAGGACAGCGCGACGGCGACGCCGAGGGCCAGCTTGTAGCTCTCGGCGGTGGTCAGGTGGAGGATCACCGGCAGCGCGGTGAGCACCACGGCGAACAGGGTCAGGGTGTGCAGCGCCAGGTACAGCCAGCGGCGCGGCACCAGGCCCTTGAAGTACAGCGGGTCGATGATCGACACCAGCGCGCCGAGCCCCAGCAGGCCGGTGAACAGCGCCTGGCCGCTGTTCCAGGTGGTGGTGAAGAAGAAGAACGGCAGGACGAAGAACAGGCTTTCCTGGTGGATCATCTGCGTCCCGTAGCGCAGCAGCGGCTGGGGAATCTCGCGGCGGATCAGGCGGGCGAGGACGCGGGTGAACAAGCCCTCGAGCACCAGCCACAGCCAGCTCGCCAGCATGATCACCGCCATCACCGTGGCCGAGCGCGAATGACGGTCGACCAGCACGAAGCTGGCCACCCCGGAGGCGAAGCCGAACGCGGCCACCACGCCGGGGTAGCGTTGCAGCAGGGCGATCAGGCGGGCGATGTGGACTTTCCAGAGCGGCGGGATCATGACGAGACGAACGCGAAGCAGGGTGCGCAGGATACTGCCGGGCCCGCCCCCGGAAAAGCGCGGGGCGACGGATGCTGTCGCGTTCCGCCACGCTGGCTGGCCGCCGCTGCCACTGTCGGAAAGGGGCCGGGGCCACTACGCTGCCCGGCACTAGAACAACAAGATCGAGCCTTGCGCGATGAACTACGACGAAAGCCACCAGTTGATTCTCGGACTGGTCCTGGCGGTGATGATCTTCGGCGTCTCCCTGGAACTGCGCGTGCGGCAGTTCGCCAGCGTGCTGCGACGGCCGCAGCCGGTGCTCGCCGGGATGCTCGGCCAGTGCCTGATCCTCCCCTGGGCGACCCTGGCGGTGACCCTGATGGTCGACCTGCACCCCGGCCTGGAGCTGGGCCTGCTGCTGGTCGCCTGCTGCCCCGGCGGCAACCTGTCCAACGTGATGACCCACCTGGCGCGCGGCAACGTGGCGCTGTCGATGAGCATGACCGCGCTGTCCAGCCTGCTGGCGCTGGTCCTGCTGCCGCTCAACTTCACCCTGACCAGCTCGCTCAACCCGGAAGCCTCGGCCTACCTGGCCGGCCGCCTGAGCGCGCTGGAGATGGATCAGCGCAGCATCCTGGTCAGCCTGGTGTTCCTGCTCGGCCTGCCGCTGCTGCTCGGCATGCTGGTCGGCAACATCGTCCCGCGCTTCGCCGAGCGCATCATGCCCTGGTTCAAGCGCTTCGCCCTGCTGGCCTTCTGCGTCTTCGTGATCGGCGCGGTGGCCGGCAACTGGCGGGTGTTCGTCGACAACCTCGGCCTGGTGCTGTTCATCGTGGTGCTGCACAACCTCAGCGCCATCGTCCTCGGCTGGCTGATGGCCAGGCTGGCGCGGCAGAGCGGCGCCAACCTGCGGGCGATGGTCATCGAGATCAGCATGCACAACTCCGGCCTCGCGCTCGGGCTGATCTTCGCCCAGTTCGGCGGCGAGCCGAACATGGCCCTGGTCGCCGCCTTCTGGGGCACCTGGCACCTGGTCAGCGGCGCGCTGCTGGTGCTGTTCTGGCGCAACCGCCCGCTACCGGCGCAGGAGGGTCTGCCATGCGCGTCCTGATCACCGGCGCCGCCGGTTTCATCGGCCAGCAGGTGCTCGCCGACCTGTGTATCCACCATCCCGACTGGACGCTGATCGCGGCCGACATCCGCGCCCTCGGCAACCAGTGGCTGAAGCCGAACATCGAGACGGTGACCCTGGACATCGCCCAGCCGGAGCAAGTGCGCGACTGCATCGCCACCTGGCGGCCGCAGGCCATCGTCCACCTCGCCTCGGTGGTCACCCCGCCGCCGGGCATGGGCGAGGACCGGCTGCACGCCATCGACGTCGGCGGCACCCGGGCGATCCTCGACGCGGCGCTGGAGCATGGCGTCGAGCAACTGGTGATCACCAGCTCCGGCGCGGCCTACGGCTACTACCCGGAAAACGCCGAGTGGATCGACGAGAACGACCCGCTGCGCGGCCATGCGCGGTTCGCCTACGCCAGGCACAAGCGCGAGGTGGAGCAACTGCTGGCCCAGGCCCGCGAGCGCCATCCGCAGCTCAAGCAACTGGTGCTGCGCCCGGGAACCATCCTCGGCAAGCGGGTCGACAACCAGATCACCGCGCTGTTCAAGAAACGCGCGGTGATGGGCATCAAGGGCAGCGACAGCCGCTTCGTGTTCATCTGGGACCAGGACGTGGTGAACATCATCCGCCAGGGCCTGGAGCAGGGCGCGCGGGGCATCTACAACCTGGCCGGCGACGGCGCGCTGAGCCTGCGCGAGATCGCCCAGATCCTCGGCAAGCCCTACCGGCCGCTGTCGCCGGCGCTGATCAGCACCGCGCTGCGCCTGCTCAAGCCGCTCGGCCTGACCCAGTACGGCCCCGAGCAACTGGACTTCCTGCGCTACCGCCCGGTGCTCGCCAACCGCCGGCTGAAGGAAGAGTTCGGCTACCAGCCGCGCTACACCAGCCGCGAAGCGTTCCTGGCCTTCCTCGCCGCGCAGGGGATGGAAGCCCACGGGTGAGCGTAGGATGGGTGCAACCCATCACCCGGAATCGATGGGTTTCACCCATCCTGCGGCCTGGGAAAACGATGGCGCCTACCGCTCCTCCCCATACCGCGCGCGGTATTCGCCGGGGGTGAGGCCGGTCCAGTGGCGGAAGGCGCGGAAGAACACGCTGGGTTCCGAATAGCCGAGCAGCACGGCGATCTCCGCGGCCGGCAGCCGGCCGTCGCGCAGGTGGCGTTCGGCGAGCTGGCGGCGGGTGTCGCTGAGCAGTTGCTGGTAGCTGCTGCCCTCCTCGGCCAGGCGCCGTTGCAGGGTGCGCTCGCTGAGGTGCAGGGTGCGCGCCAGCTCGGCGCGGTCCGGTTCGCCGTGGGCCAACTGGGCGCCGAGCAGGGTCACCACGCGGGCCACCAGGCTTTCGCTGGGCAGCCGGGCGAGCAGCGCCTCGGCGTGCTGGCGCAGCAACTGCTGCAATGGCGGGTTGGCCTGGATCAGCGGCGCCGTGCGCAACGCCGCCGGCAGCACCAGGGCGTAGTCGGCGGCGGCGAAGCGCAGCTCGCAGGCGAACACCTCGCGATAGGCTTCCAGCCCGTCCGGCTCGGGATGGATGAACTCGGCGCGCAGCAGGTGGAAGTCGTCGAGCAGCGGCACCATCATCTGCACCCAGAAGCCCATCAGCGCCAGCACCCGGATACGCGTCGCCGGCAGGTCGGGATGCAGCGGCCGGTAGATCAGGTGCAGCTCGTCCCCGCGTTCCTCCAGGCACAGTTCGCCGCCCTCGCCGACCAGGCGCTGGTAGCGCAGACCGGCGGCCAGCGCGTCGCCCAGGGTCGGGCTGCTCTGCAGCAGGTAGCCGAGCACGCTGAACGGCCCCGGCGCCAGGTGGCGGCCCAGCGCCAGGCCCGGCTCGGGATGCGCCAGGCGTTCGCCGAGCAGTTGCCAGAGCCGTTCCTGCACGGCGAACGGCACCCGCGCGTCGGGATCGCCGAGCTGGCTTTCCTCCAGGCCGCAGGCGGACAGCAGTTCGGCGCGTTCGAGGCCGAGTCGCTGGGCGGCGTGCAGGACCGCCTGGGTGATGCTGGCGCTGACGGAAGCGTGCGGGCTGTCGATCATGTTCATGGCGGGGATTCTGCCCAAGCCGCCGGCCCGGCGATAGTGCGCGCTGCACGCTACGCAGAAGATGGCATGCTCCCTTCCGCGCCTTCATGCGGCCCCGCCGGCAGCGCGCCGGTGTCGCTGCCTTCGAGCACCACGTAGGCGCTGCTGCAGAACAGCGAGTTGAGCCGCTTCATGTCGGCGATCAGTTCCAGGTGCAGCGAACTGGTCTCGATGCTCTGCACGTTGCGGTGGTACAGGCGGCCGACGTGGGCATGGGCCAGGCGTCGCTCCTGGGCGCGGAAGCGGCGTTTCTCGCGGAGCAACTGGCGGGCGCCCTCGAGGTCGCCATAGACGAACACCGCCAGGCCCAGGCGCAGGTTGGCCATCAGCCGGCCGTGCAGCTCGGTCAGCTCCTCCAGGCCGTGCTCGGAGAAGGAGCGGCGCTGTGCGGTCTTCTGGTCCTGGATCTTGCCGAGCATGTGTTCGATCAGGTCGCCGGCCTGTTCGAGGTTGACCGCCAGTTCGAGGATTTCCGCCCAGCGCCGCCGCTCGCGGGCGCTCAGGCTTTCCTCGTCGATGCGCGCCAGGTACAGCTTGACCGCGCTGTACAGCGCGTCGACGTCGTCGTCCAGGCGGCGCAGCTCCTTGCTCAGCGCCGGCCGGCTGCCGCGCAGGACTTCGAGCAGGTCGTGCAGCATGGTCTCGATCAGATCGCCGATGCGCAGCGTCTCGCGCACCGCGTTGGCCAGCGCCAGGCCCGGCGTGTCGAGCGCGGCCGGGTCGAGGTAGCGCGGTCGGGCGATGCCGCCGCCCGGCTCACGGTCCGGCAGCAGCCAGTCGCAGAAGCGCGCCATCCAGCCCACGCTGGGCAGCAGCGCCAGGCAGCGCAGGCTGTTGTAGAGCAGGTGGAAGACGATCACCAGGCCTTGCGGGCTGAGCTCCAGGCTGTCCAGCCAGTGCGCCAGCGGCCCCAGCAGCGGGATGATCAGCAGCAGGCCGAGCACCTTGTAGAGCAGGCTGCCGAGCGCCACGCGGCGGCCGGCGGCGCTCTGCATGCTGGTGCTGAGCAGGGCGATCAGGCCGCTGCCGATGTTGGCGCCGATCACCAGGCCGATGGCCACCGGCAGGCTGATCAGCTTGGCACCGGCGAGGGTCGCGGTGAGCAGCACGGCGGCCAGGCTGGAATAGGAGAGCAGCGCGAACAGCGCACCGACCAGGGCGTCGAGCAACAGGTCGCCGGTCAGCGAGGCGAACAATACCTTGATGCCCTGCGCCTGGGTGATCGGCTGGGCGGCGGCGACGATCAGCTCCAGGGCGAGGATGATCAGGCCGAGGCCGATGCCCACCCGGCCGAGCTGGCCGGCGCGGGTCTGCCGGCGCGACAGGAAGAAGATCACCCCGAGGAAGATCAGCAGCGGCGACAGCCAGGACAGGTCGAGGGTCAGCACCCGCGCCATCAGCGCCGTACCGACGTCGGCGCCGAGCATGATCGCCAGCGCCGGGGCCAGCGCCATCAGCCCTTGGGCGACGAAGGAAGTGACCAGCAGGGCGGTGGCGTTGCTGCTCTGCACCAGCGCGGTGACGCCGATGCCGGCGAGGAAGGCCAGCGGCCGGCGGCGCATGTTGCGGCTCAGCACGGTGCGCAACTGGCTGCCGAACACCCGCAGGATGCCGGTTCGGACGATGTGGGTCCCCCAGATCAGCAAGGCGACGGCGGACAACAGGTTCAGCAGGGTCAGCATGGTGCGGCCTCCCCATCAGCCGACAGAGTGGCGCTTTGGCTCGGCGGTGCAAGGCAAGGCGGGCGTCGCGCTTTCTATGAATCTGACTTCGCGAAGTGGCGGCTCGTTCGGTGGTGTCCCGCGCTTCGCGACCCCTATGAGTAGCTTTAGTGACAAATTCGTGACAGCGCCAGTGCGAAGACGACCTGCTGAGCTTTACTCCGGCCGATGCGGTCCTAACCTGTGAAGACATGCGCCTGCCCCAGGAGGACTCCCGAGATGCCCACCGTCCCGTCACTGCCGCGGTTGCCGTTGCTGCTGTCGCTGCTGCCCCTGCTCGCCGCCTGCGCCGGCACCCCGGAGCCCGAGAGCCTGCCCGAGCGCGGCGCCGAGCGGGTGGCCACCAAGGTTTCCCAGTACGTCGACCGCTTCGGCTGCATGCCCGGCGACTTCGACCCCAGCGGTCTGGCCAAGCCGCTCCCGCCCGGCCAGCCCGGCGAATTCATCGCCGGCTACCACAACCACGTCGAACAGGACGCCTCCTGCGGCACGCAGATCAGCCACGCCTACAACGGCGTGTTCGGCTTCAACCTCGACGACCTGAGCGGCGCCACCATCGTCTCCGCCGAACTGCTGATCGACCACCGGGAAACCCCGCAGAGCGTGCGCGTGGCCGGCGGCAACCAGTGCGCCCTGTCGCTGCTGGTCGCCAGCGAGCATATCGACGGTGGCAGCGGTTTCGGCGTGGTCACCGGGACGCCGGTGCAAGGTGCGGTGAAGACCCTGCCCCAGGGCGTCGGGGCCACCCGGCTGAGCGTGCCGGTCACCGCCGAAGTGCAGCAATGGGTGCGCAACGAACACCCCAACTACGGCTTCGTCCTCGCGCCGCCCTACGGCGCGCTGGCCAAGAACGAAGACAGTTGCACCGGCTACTGGTCCAAGCCGCGCCTGCATCTGCAAGTGATACCGGCCCCGGCTCCGTAGGGCGCTGCACCGGAGTGCTGAAGTCGCTTTTGTAGGGTGCGCCGTGCGCACCGGCAAGGGGGATGAACGGTAGATCGGTGTAATTGGCCGGGTTCGCCCCTCACCCCAACCCTCTCCCGGAGGGAGCTGTGCGGTGGCGTTGGTTAGGCGCCTGCTGCGCCACCACCAGCGCAATCCTTGAAGGCCCCTCAGAGGCAAGGTCTGGACACTGAACTACCAGGCCATACCGCACAGTCCCCTCTCCCTCCGGGAGAGGGCTAGGGTGAGGGGCGGACTCTCCCCCAAATC
>NZ_CAJFCI010000018.1 GCF_904061905.1 Zestomonas carbonaria | reverse complement strand
GGATGAAATCCGGGGGAAGCCCTCCCGGATTGCATCCGGGCTACGTGGCTGTTTACTGAGTCCCCGCGTTCGCGGAGATGACGCGGAACGAAACCCCAACGCCAAACCGTCATTCCCGCGAACGCAGGAATCCAACGTAGGGTGCGCCGTGCGCACCGATCCGCCCCCCATGTTTCCGGCGAAACATCCTGCTCGCACTGGGTGGACGGTGCACGCGGCACACCCTACAAGCGCTCTTATCGGCCTTTCCCACCCTTGATACCAACCACAAAACAACTGTATAAATAACCAGCCAATCAATTTCAGGGAGCGCTCCCATGCTGGTGCACCTGTCCGTCCACAACTACGCCATCGTCGAACACCTGGACCTCGAGCTGGAACGCGGCATGACCGTGATCACCGGCGAGACCGGCGCCGGCAAGTCGATCATGCTCGACGCCCTCGGCCTGGCCCTTGGCGACCGTGCCGACAGCGACGCGGTGCGCCCCGGCGCCGAGAAGGCGGACATCCTCGCCAGCTTCGACCTGCACGACATCCCCGAAGCCCGCGCCTGGCTCGGCGAGCGCGACCTCGACAATGACGGCCAGTGCCTGCTGCGCCGGGTGATCACCGCCGAAGGACGCTCGCGCGGCTACATCAACGGCACGCCCTGCCCCCTGGGCGACCTCAAGGCGCTCGGCGAACTGCTGATCGATATCCACAGCCAGCACGAGCACCAGTCGCTGCTCAAGCCGGACACCCATCGCCGCCTGCTCGACGAATACGCCGGCAGCCAGGAACTGGCCCGCCAGGTGCAGCTCGCCGCGCAGCGCTGGCAGCAGACCCGCCAGGAGCTGGAACGCCTGTCGCGCAGCGGCGACGAGCAACGCGCCCGCCACCAGTTGCTCAGCTACCAGTTGGAGGAGTTGGACAACCTGGCCCTCGGCGAGAACGAACTGGAACAACTGGAACAGGAACACAAGGCGCTGGCCAACGCCGGCAGCCTGATCGGCGCCTGCCAGCAGGTGCTGGAACTGTGCAGCGAGAGCGACGCCGGCAATGTGCTGTCGGCGCTGACCAGCAGCCTGCACCGGCTGACCGCCTTCCCGCACATCGGCGGCGCCCTGGGCGAAGCCGTCAACCTGCTGGCCAGCGCGCAGATCCAGGTGGAGGAAGCGGTCGGCGAGCTGAACCGCTTCATCGATCACTTCGACGCCGACCCACAGCGCCAGCAGCAGCTCGAGGAACGCCTGGACAGCATCTATACGCTGGCCCGCAAGCACCGCGTCCAGCCCGGCGAGCTGCACGAGCTGCAACAGCGCCTGTTCGAGGAACTGGAAAGCCTCAACGCCGACGACCAGGCCGTCGAGCGCCTCGGCGAGGAACTGGCCGCCTACGCCCGCCACTACCAGGAAAAGGCCACCGAGCTGAGCGCCCGGCGCGGTGCCGCTGCCGACACCCTGGCCAAGGCGGTGGAAAGCGAAATGCAGCGCCTGGGCATGCCCGGCGGGCGCTTCGCCATCGAGTTGCGTCCGCGCGAGCAGGACGATCCGCATCCAGCCGGGCTGGAGCAACTGGAATTCCTGGTCAGCGCCAACCCCGGCCAGCCACTCAAGCCGCTGGCCAAGGTCGCCTCCGGCGGCGAGCTGTCGCGCATCAGCCTGGCGATCCAGGTGATCACCGCGCAGACCTCGCGGGTACCGACCCTGGTGTTCGACGAAGTGGACGTCGGCATCGGCGGCCCCACCGCCGAGGTGGTCGGCCAGTTGCTGCGCCGCCTTGGCGAGCGCGGCCAGGTGCTGACCGTCACCCACCTGCCGCAGGTCGCCGCCCAGGGCCACCAGCACCTGTTCGTGCACAAGGCGCGCGGCAAGGAAAGCACCCAGACCGCAGTGGCCAACCTGGCGCAGGAGGGTCGCGTCGAGGAAATCGCCCGCATGCTCGGCGGCGTCGACCTCACCGAGGAGTCCCTGGCCCATGCGCGGAAGATGGTCGGCAGCGCCAAAGCCTAGCGCCAGCCCGCAGGAGCGGCCCGTTCCGTCTTTATCGCGGCCATGGGCCGCTCCTACGCTGCTTGATGGGCTGCATTCGGACAAACACCGGCCCACGCGAGAAACTCCGCATTCGACCGTCATCCCCGCGAACGCGGGGCCCCAGAAAAAATCCCGCCCATGAAAAAGGCGACTCGAAGGTCGCCTTTTTCATTTACGCGGTACGGCTCACTTTTTCTTGCGTACGTAGAGCACGAGATTGTGATCGACCAGCTCGAAACCGTGTTCCTTGACGATCTCCTTCTGGCGCTTCTCGATCTCGGTGTCGAAGAACTCGATGACCTCGCCGCTATCGACGCAGACCATGTGATCGTGGTGGCCGCTGTCGGCCAGCTCGAACACCGCATGGCCGCCGTCGAAGTTGTGGCGGACCACCAGGCCGGCAGCCTCGAATTGGGTCAGTACGCGGTAGACGGTGGCCAGACCAACGTCTTCCCCCGCCTCCATCAGCGCCTTGTAGACGTCCTCGGCACTCATGTGGCGTTGGCCGCTGGAATCGAGCATCTGCAGGATTTTGACCCGTGGCAGGGTCACTTTCAGGCCAGCCTTTCGCAGTTCGTTGTTTTCAACCATGGTCAGCTTTCTCGTAGCCGCTGTTTCTCGGCGGCCTTCATGCGGGTATGATCGGCGGTCATGTTGCCCTGCCAAGATAGTGGAAGTCTCCCACCGATGCCAAACACCAAGCTCTTGCTGACCAGCCTCACGTTCGTGGGACTCATCGCACTCGCCGGCTGTTCCTTCCCCGGGGTTTACAAGATCGACATTCAACAGGGCAATGTCGTGACACAGGACATGATAGACCAGTTGAAGCCCGGAATGACCCGTCGGCAAGTGAGGTTTATCATGGGCAATCCCCTGGTCACCGACACTTTCCACGCCAACCGCTGGGACTACCTGTACAGCATCCAGCCAGGTGGCGGTCAGCGCCAGCAGGAACGCATGAGTGTGATCTTCAACGACAGCGATCAGTTGGTCGGGCTCTCCGGCGACTTCATGCCCGGCGTCAGCCGCGACCAGGCGATCCTCGGCCAGGACGGCGCCAGCCCCGCGCCGCAGCCACAAGCGCAACCCGAACAGCCGCAGGCCGAAGAACCGGCCAGGCCGGGCTCGCTGGAAGAGCAGATCCAGCGCGAGATCGACGAGGCGGAAACCACCCCGGTACCGATCCCCGAACCGCTGGAAACCGCTCCGCAATAAGCGCAATTCCCTTCATGAAAAAAGCCCGGTCGACCGGGCTTTTTTCGTTTCCAATTGTTTTATTTACTGGCCGCCCTGGCTTGCGCCGCCTTGGCCGCGCGCTGCTTGCGCACTTCCTTGGGATCGGCGATCAGCGGCCGGTATATCTCCACTCGCTCGCCCTCCTCCAGCACCCGCTCCTCCGGCCTGGCCAACGCCTTGCCGAAGATTCCCAATGGGCAGTTCCGCAGGTCGAGGCCGGGAAAGTGCGCTTCCAGACCGGAACGCTCGACAGCCTGGCGCACCGTGGTGCCGTAGGGGAAGCTCAGGCGCAGCAGCATCTGCTTGTCCGCCAGGGCGTAGACCACCTCGACCGCGATGTACCTGTCCACCGGCATTACCCGAAGAGTTGCTTGGCCCGCAGGCAGAAGGCATCGACCATGGTGTTGGCCGCCTGGTTGAACAGCGGACCGAGACTGGCCTTGACCAGCGGGCCGGAATAGTCGAAGGACAGGTCCAGGCTGATCTTGCAGGCCTTGTCGGTCAGCGCCTTGAACTGCCAGATGCCATGCAGCTCCTTGAAGGGCCCCTCGGCCAGGTTCATCTCGATGCGCTGCCCCGGCACCAGCAGGTTGCGGGTGACGAACTGCTGGCTGATCCCTCCCTTGGCGACCATCAACCGGGCCAGCATGTGGTTTTCGCTGACCTCCAGGATCTCGCTCGCCGAACACCAGGGCAGGAATTCCGGGTATCGAGACACGTCGTTGACCAGGTCGAACAGCGCCTGCGCCGGGTAGGGCAAAAGGGCGGAGCGTTGAATGTGAGTGCTCATGGAGGGTTCTCTTCCGAGGCGGCACAGCGATCTCGAACGCCCTGGGATTATGGCCGGGGGCCGGAGAATACGCCGCACGGGGCAAAAAGATCGCGCATTGTCGGCAATTCACCCACCCGCCTCAACCCTGCACCTGTCGCCAGCCCGCTGGCGACTCCCTATAATGCGCGCCCTATGGCTAAGCAAAAGAAACATCCGCAGGGCACCATCGCCCAGAACAAGAAGGCGCTGCACGACTATTTCGTCGAGCAGCGCTTCGAGGCCGGCCTGGCCCTGGCCGGTTGGGAAGTGAAAAGTCTCCGCGCCGGCAAGGCGCAACTGGTCGACAGCTACGTGCTGCTCAAGGACGGCGAAGCCTGGCTGATGGGTTGCCACATCACCCCGCTGAAAACCGCCAGCACCCACGTGATCGCCGACCCGACCCGCACTCGCAAGCTGCTGCTCAACCGCCGCGAGCTGGGCAAGCTGTTCGGCGCCGTGCAGCAGAAGGGCTTCACCTGCGTGGCCTTATCGCTGTACTGGAAGAAGCACCTGATCAAGTGCGAAGTCGCCCTGGCCAAGGGCAAGAAGGAATTCGACAAGCGCCACACCGAGAAGGAACGCGACTCCGACCGCGAGATCCAGCGCGCGGTGCGCAACAAGGGCAAGGAAGAGTAAGCCCCGGCAGCGCGCCACGAACCCGTAGGAGCGCGCCATGCGCGCGATTCGCGGGCTAGGCCGCGACCGGCCTTCTCGGTGCGCACGGCGCACCCTACCCGCCTCGGCCCGTAGCCCGGATGCAATCCGGGAGCGCGGTCACGGTTTTCCCGGATTGCATCCGGGCTACGCGGGCTGAAAAGACAGCGGCAAGCCACAAGCTGCAAGTGACAGCGGCCTCGGCTCTTGCTTGCAGCTTGTGGCTTGCCGCTTGTAGCTACTCTAAAGCCCCTGCCGGCGCTGCGCACGGGCCGTGCGCTCGACCTCCCGTTGCGCTTCGGAGAGCACTTCCTGCACGTAATGGATGTGCCGGCTGGAAACCTCCCGCGCATCCTCGGCGCGCCCCTCGATGATCGCCTCGAACAACGCGCGGTGCTGGCTCATCAGCATGTCGCGGGTTTCGCTGCGCTGGGCGTACATGCCGCCGATGTTGGTCACCACGTTGCGCTTGAGCAGGTCGAACAGGCCACGGATGGTGTGCAGCAGCACCGCGTTGTGGCTGGCCTCGGCGATGGCCAGGTGGAAGCTTGCGTCGGCGGCGCCCTCCTCGGCGCGGCTGATCTTGCTCGGCGCCCGCGTGTAGCAGGTCTGCAACGCTTCGAATGCCGCGCGCAGGCGCTGGTGGTCCACCTCGGTGGCGCGCAGGGCCGCGTAGTAGGCGCAGGAGCCTTCCAGGGTATGGCGGAATTCGAGCAGGTCGCGCTGCGCTTCCGGGTTGTTCTCCAGCAATTGCAGCAGCGGGTCGCTGAAGGTCGAGCCGAGGGTATCCACCACATAGTTGCCTCCGCCCTGGCGGCTGACCAGCAGTCCCTTGGCCACCAGCTTCTGGATCGCCTCGCGCAGCGACGGTCGCGACACGCCGAACTGCTCCGCCAGCGTGCGCTCCGCCGGCAGCCGTTCGCCGGGCTTGAGGGTGCCCTCGAGAATCATCGACTCGATGCGGGCGACGATGTCATCCGATAAACGGCGCGGTTGGATCTGACCGAAGCCCATCTTCCTCTCCTGTACCCCTGGATGCCGCCCGGCCTTTCAGTCCGTGGCCTGCAGCCCGATCCGGGCTGCCTGCGGAACAGCACAACAGACGGGCATCCAGCGCGTTATCCGACCAAAGTCGTAGAACGGCAAATTGACAGCCTTTCCAGAAGGCTTTTACCCTGAGCCGTCGAGATTGTAAATTGGTATTACCAATTTATCCGACCGAACCGCCGAGGTCAACAACGGAAGCCTGCCTGCGAGCCAAAAGCCCGCCGAGCCCCGACACCCGGCCCAAGGCAAACCCAACAATAATCAGGGAGCCACCCCACGATGCAAGCCTGGCAGCAGCTCTATACCCCCCTCGGCAGCCTTGGTCTGTCGGCAGTCGCGGCACTCGTGCCAATCGTCTTCTTCTTCCTCGCCCTCGCGGTGTTCCGCCTCAAAGGCCACGTCGCCGGCACCATCACCCTGGCGCTGTCGCTGCTGGTGGCGATCTTCGTCTACCAGATGCCCGCCGGCATGGCCTTCGCCGCCGCCGGCTACGGCTTCGCCTACGGACTCTGGCCGATCGCCTGGATCATCGTCGCCGCCGTGTTCCTCTACAAGCTGACGGTGAAGAGCGGCCAGTTCGAGATCATCCGCAGCTCGGTGCTGTCGATCACCGGTGACCAGCGCCTGCAAGTGCTGTTGATCGGCTTCTCGTTCGGCGCCTTCCTGGAAGGCGCGGCCGGCTTCGGCGCGCCGGTGGCGATCACCGCCGCCCTGCTCGTCGGCCTCGGCTTCAACCCGCTGTACGCCGCCGGCCTGTGCCTGATCGCCAACACCGCGCCGGTGGCCTTCGGCGCCCTGGGCATCCCGATCATCGTCGCCGGCCAGGTCACCGGCATCGACGCCTTCAAGATCGGCGCCATGACCGGCCGCCAGTTGCCGATCCTGTCGATCATCGTGCCATTCTGGCTGGTGGCTATGATGGACGGCTGGCGCGGCATCAAGGAAACCTGGCCGGCCGCCCTGGTTGCCGGCGTCAGCTTCGCCGTGACCCAGTACTTCACCTCCAACTTCATCGGCCCGGAACTGCCGGACATCACCTCGGCACTGGTCAGCCTGGTGTGCCTGACCCTGTTCCTGAAGGTCTGGCAACCCAAGGCCGCCCGCGAGCAGGAAATCGCCGGCATCAACGCCGACGGCAGCGCCGTGCTCGGCGGCTTCGGCGGCGCGCGCAGCGAGTCGCCCTACAGCTTCGGCCAGATCCTCAAGGCCTGGTCGCCGTTCCTGGTGCTCACCGCCCTGGTCACCATCTGGACCCTGAAACCGTTCAAGGCCATGTTCGCCCCAGGCGGCGTGCTGGAACACCTGGTCCTGCTGATCTCCATCCCGAACCTCGACCAGTTGGTGATGAAGGTAGCCCCGATCGTCGCCAGCGCGACCGCGATGCCGGCCGTGTTCAAGCTTGATCCGATCTCCGCCACCGGCACCGCGATCTTCTTCTCGGCGCTGATCTCGATGGCGATCCTCGGCATCGGCATTAGAACTGGTCTTACCACTTTGAAGGAAACCTTCGTCGAGCTGAAGTGGCCGATCCTGTCCATCGGCATGGTGCTGGCCTTCGCCTTCGTCACCAACTTCTCCGGCATGTCCACCACCCTGGCCCTGGTGCTGGCCGGCACCGGCGTGGCGTTCCCGTTCTTCTCGCCGTTCCTCGGCTGGCTGGGCGTGTTCCTGACCGGTTCGGACACTTCCTCCAACGCCCTTTTCGGCTCGCTGCAGGCCACCACCGCGCACCAGATCGGCGTCAACGACACCCTGATGGTCGCGGCCAACACCAGCGGCGGCGTGACCGGCAAGATGATCTCGCCGCAATCCATCGCCGTGGCCTGCGCCGCCACCGGCATGGTCGGTCGCGAGTCGGACCTGTTCCGCTTCACCCTGAAGCACAGCCTGATCTTCGCCACCTTCGTCGGCCTGATCACCCTGGTCCAGGCCTACTGGCTGACCGGCATGCTGGTGCACTAAGAGGAACAGCCCGTCATTCCCGCGAATGCGGGAATCCGGCCAAACCGGCTACGGTTTCCTGGGTCCCCGCCTTCGCGGGGACGACGAGCCTTCCCTCTCCACCGCCTCGACGACAAGCCCATCATTGACGAGAGCCCCATGATCATCTCTGCCTCTACCGACTACCGCGCCGCGGCGCAACGCAAGCTGCCTCCCTTCCTGTTCCATTACATCGACGGCGGCGCCTATGCCGAATACACGCTTCGCCGCAATGTCGAGGACCTGGCCGGCATCGCCCTGCGCCAGCGCGTGTTGAAGAACATGTCCGAGCTGAGCCTGGAGACGAAGCTGTTCAACGAGACGCTGTCGATGCCGGTGGCGCTGGCGCCGGTGGGCCTGACCGGGATGTACGCGCGTCGCGGCGAGGTCCAGGCGGCCCGCGCGGCGGCCTCCAAGGGCGTGCCGTTCACCCTGTCCACGGTGTCGGTGTGCCCGATCGAGGAGGTGGCGCCGGCCATCGACCGGCCGATGTGGTTCCAGCTCTATGTGCTCAAGGACCGTGGCTTCATGAAGAACGCCCTGGAGCGCGCCAAGGCCGTCGGGGTGACCACGCTGGTGTTCACCGTGGACATGCCGGTGCCGGGCGCCCGCTACCGCGACGCCCACTCGGGCATGAGCGGCCCGAACGCCTCGGTGCGCCGCATGTTGCAGGCGGTGACCCATCCGGCGTGGGCCTGGGACGTGGGCCTGTTCGGGCGACCGCACGACCTGGGGAACATCTCCACCTACCGCGGCCACCCCACCGGCCTGGAGGACTACATCGGCTGGCTGGGCGCCAACTTCGATCCGTCGATCTCGTGGAAGGACCTGGAGTGGATCCGCGAATTCTGGGACGGCCCGATGGTGATCAAGGGCATCCTCGACCCGGAAGACGCCAGGGATGCGGTGAAATTCGGTGCCGACGGCATCATCGTCTCCAACCACGGCGGCCGCCAGCTCGACGGCGTGCTGTCCAGCGCCCGCGCGCTGCCGGCCATCGCCGACGCGGTGAAGGGTGAACTGACCATCCTCGCCGACTCGGGCATCCGCACCGGCCTGGACGTGGTGCGCATGATCGCCCTCGGCGCCGACAGCGTGCTGCTCGGCCGTGCCTTCGTCTACGCCCTGGCGGCGGACGGCGAGGCCGGCGTGCGCAACCTGCTGGAACTGATCGAGAAGGAAATGCGCGTGGCCATGGTGCTGACCGGCGCCAAGTCCATCGGCGAAATCAGTGCCGACTCGCTGGTGCGTGAGCTGGGCCGCTGAGCGTCTCTACCCTGTAGGAGCGGCTGTCTTGCCCCTGCATCGTCTTCTGGACTCCCGCGTGCGCGGGAGTGACGAGGTGAAGGGAAGCCCCACAGCCATCGCCCCCGCGAACGCGGGGGCCCAGCAAGCAAGAACAGGCCATGCCCGCGATTGCGGGTCCGCCCCAATCAGAACCCGACGGGCCGCTCGAACGGCCCGCATCAACCGTCGATTCCTGGAGCACGCATGAGCCTGCCCGCCACCTTCCTCGCCGAAGCCGAACGCCTGATCCCCCGCGAACGGCGCTTCGACGATCCCCTGTCGACCCTCGCCTTCGGCACCGACGCCAGCTTCTACCGGCTGATTCCCAAGCTGGTGGTGCGCGTCGAGAGCGAGGCCGAAGTGATCGCCCTGCTCAAGCTGGCGCATGCCGAGCGAGTGCCGGTGACCTTCCGCGCCGCCGGCACCAGCCTGTCCGGCCAGGCGATCAGCGATTCGGTACTGATCGTCCTCGGCGACAACTGGAACGGCCGCGACATCCGCGCCAGCGGCGAGCAGATCCGCCTGCAACCCGGGGTGATCGGCGCCCAGGCCAACGCCTGGCTGGCGCCGTTCGGCCGCAAGATCGGCCCGGACCCGGCGTCGATCAACGCCTGCAAGATCGGCGGCATCGTCGCCAACAACGCCAGCGGCATGTGCTGCGGCACCGCGCAGAACAGCTACCAGACCCTCGCTGGCATCCGCGTGGTGCTGGCCGACGGCAGCGTGCTGGACACGGAAGACCCGGCCAGCATCGCCGCCTTCGCGCAGACGCACGGCGCGCTGCTCGAGCGGCTGGCCGAACTGGGCAGGCAAACGCGCGCCAACACCGCGCTGGCGGCGAAGATCCGTCACAAGTACCGGCTGAAGAACACCACCGGGCTTTCGCTGAACGCGCTGGTCGACTACGACCAGCCGCTGGATATCCTCAGCCACCTGATGGTCGGCTCGGAGGGCATCCTCGGCTTCATCAGCGCGGTGACCTACGACACCGTGCCCGACCACCCGCACAAGGCCAGCGCACTGATCGTCTTCCCCAGCGTGGAAACCTGCTGCCAGGCGGTGCCGGTGCTCAAGCGCCAGCCGGTGTCGGCGGTGGAACTGCTCGACCGCCGCAGCCTGCGCTCGGTGGAGAACATGCAGGGCATGCCCGAGTGGGTGAAGAGCCTGTCGGACGGCGCCTGCGCGCTGCTGGTCGAATCCCGCGCGGCGACCCAGAGCCTGCTGCACGAGCAACTGGCGCAGATCATGGCCTCCATCGCCCACTTCCCGGTGGAGAAGCAGGTCGACTTCAGCGAAGACCCGGTCGTCTACAACCAGCTCTGGCGCATCCGCAAGGACACCTTCCCGGCGGTCGGCGCGGTGCGCGAGACCGGCACCACGGTGATCATCGAGGACGTGACCTTCCCGGTCGAACAACTGGCCGCCGGGGTCAACCGGCTGATCGCCCTGTTCGACAAGCACGGCTACGACGAAGCGATCATTTTCGGCCACGCCCTGGAAGGCAACCTGCACTTCGTGTTCACCCAGGGCTTCGATTCGCCCGAGCAGGTGGCGCGCTACTCGGCTTTCATGGACGACGTGGCGCAACTGGTGGCGGTGGAGTTCGGCGGCTCACTGAAGGCCGAGCACGGCACCGGGCGCAACATGGCGCCGTTCGTCGAGCTGGAATGGGGAGCGGACGCCTACCAGTTGATGTGGCAGATCAAGGAGCTGTTCGATCCCACCGGCATCCTCAACCCGGACGTGCAACTCAGCCGCGACCCGCAGATCCACCTCAAGCACCTGAAGCCGCTGCCGGCCGCCGACGAGATCGTCGACAAGTGCATCGAATGCGGCTTCTGCGAGCCGGTCTGCCCGTCCAAGGGACTGACCCTGAGCCCGCGCCAGCGCATCGTCATGTGGCGCGACATCCAGGCGAAGAAGCGTGCCGGCACCGATACCACCGAATTGGAACGCGACTACCAGTACCAGGGCATCGACACCTGCGCCGCCACCGGCCTGTGTGCCCAGCGCTGCCCGGTGAACATCAACACCGGCGACCTGGTGCGCAAGCTACGCAGCCGCGACGCCCACCACGACAAGACCGCCGACTGGCTGGCCGGACACTTCGCCACGGCGCTCAAGGGTACCCGCTTCACCCTGCTGGCCGCCGACACCGCGCGCCGACTGCTCGGCGCGCCGCTGCTGGCCAAGGCATCCAGGGCGCTGCACAGGCGCGCCGGCCTGCCGTTGTGGAGCCCGGCCATGCCGCAGGCGGCCGCGCCCATCCACCTCAGCGAGCCGCTCGCCGATGCCCGGCCACGGGTGGTCTACCTGGCCGCCTGCGTGTCGCGCGCCATGGGACCGGCCGCCAGCGACGAGGAACGCATGCCGCTGATCGACAAGACCCGCGCACTGCTGGAAAAGGCCGGCTACCAGGTGGTGTTCCCCGCGGAGCAGGACAACCTGTGCTGCGGCCAGCCATTCGCCTCCAAGGGTTATCCCGCGCAGGCCGACGCCAAGCGCCAGGAGCTGATCGACGCACTGCTCAAGGCCAGCCGCGGCGGCCTGGACCCGATCTACTGCGACACCAGCCCCTGCACCCTGCGACTGATCCAGGACGGCCTCGACCCGCGCCTGCAACTTCACGACCCGGTGAAGTTCATCCGCAAGCACCTGCTGGACAGGCTGGAGTTCGAGCCGCAGGACAAGCCCGTGGCGGTGCACGTCACCTGCTCCACCCAGCACCTCGGTGAGGCCCAGGGGCTGATCGACATCGTCAAGCGCTGCACCAGCCAGGTGGTGATCCCCGAAGGCATCCACTGCTGCGGCTTCGCCGGCGACAAGGGCTTCACCACGCCGGAGCTGAACGACCACGCACTGCGCACGCTGAAAGACGCCGTGCAGTATTGCGAGGAAGGCATTTCCACCAGCCGCACCTGCGAGATCGGCCTGTCCAGCCATTCCGGCATCGACTACCACGGGCTGGTCTACCTGGTCGACCGGGTCACCCGGCCCAGGGCCGCGCCCTGACGTTACTCTCCTCGCCCCGCCTCGCGCGGGGCTTTTTTTGGTTCTTCGCGGACTCAGGGGAAAGAGCGAGTTGACAGTCAGGGAAATGGGTAAATTGGCAGTCGCCAAACGAACCAACCCCCACCCCCTGCTGCCGCT
>NZ_CAJFCI010000017.1 GCF_904061905.1 Zestomonas carbonaria | reverse complement strand
CGAGGACCTGCCCAGCGGCGAGCAGCCGTTCGCCCACGGCGTCACGCTGCCGCAGTGGGAAGGGCGCGACGTCACCTGGCGACTGCTCCGGGGGGTGTAAAGGGAGGCTTCGGCCTCCCTTTTTCGTTTCCTGGGCGTTTGTTGGGCTGGGTTATTGGGTCCCCGCGAACGTGGGGACCCAGAAACCGTGAGGACCCAGAAAAAGAAAAACAGCCGCTCACTTCACCGTCACGGTGATCTTCTCGGAAATCACCGGCGGATCGAGCGGCACGTGGTTCTTGTCGCCGACCAGCAGTTGCAGGGTGTGCTTGCCCGGCGCCAGGGTGACCTGGGTCTCGGTCTGCCCCTTGCCGAAGTGGCGCACGGCGTCGGTGGTGGGCAGCGGCATGTTCATCGCCGGCAGCTCCTGCACGTCGACCAGCAGGTGGTGGTGGCCGGTTTCCGGCACGTCCACGCCGGCCGGCGCCACGCCCATGCCCTTGAGGCCGAACTTGACGGTGAAGGTCTGGCTCACCACGGCGCCGTCGGCCGGCTCGATGAAGTACACCTGGGCACCTTCGGGGGACGGAGTGCGCGGCACTTCGGCCTGAACGGAAGAGATGCCGGCGAACAGCGCGGCGACCAGGCCGAGGGTAGGCAATAGACGACGAGTCATGTTCCTTGCTCCTTGCATTGTTGGAATCAGCACAGACCCCACCCAGGACAAGGGGTTCCCGGCCGTTTCAGCTCCCTTCCGCCTCCAGTTCGGCCAGCGCCCGCTCCGCTTCGGCGAGCTGCGTCTCGTTGAACACCCGCACGCCGGCGCGACTCAGCAGCGCGGCGGTAACGCCCTCGCCGGGCACCCGGTGACCGCTGAAACTGCCGTCATAACCTTCGACATTGCCGCAGGACGGGCTGCGCGCCTTGAGCACCGCGATCCGCACGCCGTGCTGCTCGGCCAGGCGCAGGGCGATCCCGGCGCCGGCCAGGAACGCCTCGGTGACATCCTCACCCGCATCGGTGAGCACCGGCAGGCGGCCTTCCAGCACGGCACCGCCTTGCGCACCGAGGATTTCCGCCGGTGGACGCGGCGTCGGCAGCCCACCGGCCACTTCCGGACAGATCGGCACCACCCGGCCTTCCGCCTGCCAGCGCACCAGCCGCTCGAGCGGACCATTGGCGCCACCGTCGTAGCGTACCCGCTCGCCGAGCAGGCAACGGCTGACCAGTATCTTGTGCATCGCTGTTCCTCACCTCACCATCGGCGGGCACCACAGTCACCCGCCGTAACATCGTCCATGCACCGCCCGCCAAAGGTGCGGCGCGGACGGCGTACAAGGAAGGCCCCCGCCCCATCCTTCGGCGGGAAGCGCCTGGCGCCTCTGGCCAGTTCGCACGCGCGCACCCAGACTCTGCGCACCCCGCGAAGAGAAACGTCGCCATGCCCAGCATACTCCAGCTCCGCACCCTGCTGTCCGCCGCCTGCCTCGCCATGCTGTCCAGCGGCGCCACGCAGGCGGCGCTGGTCGACCTCGACAACCAGACCCTCGGCAACATCACCGGCCAGGCCGGCATCAGCATCCGCGCCGACGTCCAGGCACAGATCGGCCAGGTGAGCTGGATCGACGACGGCGGCAGCCTGTCGCTGCGCAACGTCAGGATCGACAACGGTTGCGTCAACGCCGGCGACTGCCCCAACGGCAGCGGCGGCTTCTTCGCCTACGGCCCGGCGCAGCTCGGCCTGAGCCTGTCGCTGCCGGCCTTCGGCGTGCACATCAACGTCCCCACGCTGAAGGTCGACGTGATCACCGGCAGCAACGGCCAGCAGCAGTTGCAGTTCACCCTGCCGGACCTCACCGGCATCAACGAGCAACTCATGGCGGGCGGCATCCCGGCGCAACGCATCCGGGTACGGGTGGCTGGCGACATGTACGTCGGCGACAGCCGGCTCGGCAGCCTGGTGATCCGCGACATCACCAGCCTGCGCGGCAACATCAGGGTGTGGGGCCACTGACCTCGCGCCTGGCCAGGCGGGTGAGAATGCGGTCCAGGGCGTTGGCGAAGGCCTGCTTCTCGCGCTCGCCATAAGGCGCCTGTCCGCCGCCGACCTGGCCCTGCTCGCGCAGGTCGGTGAACAGGTTGCGCACCGCCAGGCGCTCGCCCATGTTGCGCTCGTCGAACTCGCGGCCACGCGGGTCCAGCGCGGCGACACCCTTCTTGACCAGCCGGTCGGCCAGCGGCACGTCGCTACAGATCACCAGCTCGCCGGGCTGGACGTGCTCCACCAGGTAATCGTCGGCCGCATCCGGGCCACTCGGTACCACGATCAGCCGTACGCAGGCGAAGGCCGGCTTGACCTGGCTCTGGCCGGCCACCAGCAGCACCTCGAACTTGCGCTTGAGGGCGAACTTGATCACCTGGTCCTTGGCCGCCTTGGGACAGGCGTCGGCATCGATCCATACACGCATGGCGTTCTTCCAGCAGAAACGAAGACGGGCGGCCAGTCTGCAACCGGCCGCCCGTGATCTCAAGCCTGAGCGGCCCGCCTGCGTTCGGCCAACCGGCTACGCCCGTAGAGCAGCGCTACCGCCAGCAGGGCGACGGCCTGGGCGCCCAGCGAATAGGCGTCCGGGTGGATGCCCAGCCAGTCGAACTCGAAGAACGGCAGCGGACGGGTGCCAAGCACGCCCGCCTCCTGCAACGCCTTCACGCCATGCCCGGCGAACACCACCGACAACGCGCAGAGCAGCGCCGCGTTGATGGAGAAGAACAGGCCCAGCGGCAGTTTCGCCGAACCGCGCAGGATCACCCAGGCCAGGCCGACCAGCGCCACCAGCGCCACCCCGGCACCGGCGACCACCGCGCCGTGTCCGGCCGGGCCGGCCTGCAGCCAGAGGGTTTCGTAGAACAGGATGACCTCGAACAGCTCGCGGTACACCGAGAAGAACGCCAGCACGGCGAAGCCGAAACGGCCGCCGCCGCTGACCAGGCTGCGCTCGATGTAGTCCTGCCAGGCTGCCGCATGGCGGCGGTCGTGCATCCACACGCCGAGCCACAGCACCATCACTGCGGCGAACAGCGCGGTGCAACCTTCCATCAGCTCGCGCTGGGCGCCGCCGATATTCAGGAAGTACGCCGCCAGCGCCCAGGTGGCGAAGCCGGCCACCATCGCCAGGCCCCAGCCGATATGGACGCTGCGCGCCGCCGCCTGCTGGCCGGTGTTACGCAGGAAGGCGAGGATCGCCGCCAGCACCAGGATCGCCTCCAGGCCCTCGCGGAGCAGGATCAGCAGGCTGGAGACGAAGCTCAGCGACTGGCTCAGGCCATCGCCGCCGAGCAGGTCGGCGGACGCATTCAGCTTGGCCTTGGCGACCTCCAGCAACTGCGCCGCCTCGGCGAACGGGCGACCGTCACGCAGCGCCTGCCGGTAGGCCATCAGGGATTTCTCGGTGTCCTTGCGCAGGTCGGCGTCGAGGTTGTCCAGCGAGCTTTCCACCAGCTCGAAGCCTTCCAGATAGGCCGCCACCGACAGGTCGTAGGCCTGCTCGTGGTCGCCATCGCGGTAGCTCGCCAGGCTCTTGTCCAGGGTGCTCGCGGTGTAGTCGAGCAACTGCCTGGGCCCACGCTGCACCTGCGGCGGCTGGGCACGCTGGGCGCGGAACACGGCGACCGCCTCGGCGCCCTGGCTGGCGGCGACCTCCGCCGGTGTCAGCCGGGCCAGGTCGGCGATATCGAAACGCGGCTCCCGGACGTCCGACGGATCGGCGCTCAGGCCGGCGATGTAGGTGGCCAGGTCCCAGCGCTGACGCTCGTCGAGCTGGTCGGCGAAGGCCGGCATGTCGGTGCCGTCGATGCCCTGGCCGAGGGTGTTGAACAGGTCGTAGAGGCTCATCCGGTCCATGCGCGCCTGCTCGCGCAGGTTGCGCGGCGGCGGCTCCATGCCGACACCCGCCGGACCGTCGCCGGCACCGCTGTCGCCGTGGCAGACCGAGCAATGCTGCGCATACAGCGGCGCGCCGCGAGCCGGGTCGGGCGTGATCAGCGGCGCCTGGCTGACCTCGTAGACCACCGCCAGTTGGGCGCTCAGCCGGCGGGCCTCGCGGGCCACCTCGGCACCGTCCCGGCGCTGCTCGACTGCCGTACGCAGGCTGGCCAGCCCCTGCTCCAGCTCGGCCCGCTGCGGCCGCGCCGGCAGGGCGACGATCAGCCCTTGCAGGTGGGTGAGGAATTCCAGTTGCTCGCGGTACTCGCCGTCATCGACGACCTGGCCGGCGGCGACCGTGGCCGGGTAGTCGGCGGCGATGTAGTCGAGCAGGTGCAGGACCTGGGCGGCATCGCCCAGCGGCTCGGCGGCGAGACCCAGGCTGCACAGCGTCAGGAGGGAGAACAGGAACCAGGAAAGACAACGCGAAGGAAGGGACATAATCAAACGCAAATGAGAACGGGTGAGCGTTGATTCTTACCTTCCTAACGATTTCTGGCAACAGTTTGAAACACTTTCCCTCGAACAGCGGCTCCTCAGGCGGCCCGGCGCACCGTCGCCAGCAGGGCGGCGGCGCCGACGAACATCCCGGCGAAGCTGCGGTTCACCAGACGCTGCTGACGCGGCGAACGCAGGGCCCGCAGCACCTTGGCGGCAAGGCCGGTGTAGCCGGCCATGACGATCAGGTCGACGGTGATCATCGTCACGCCCATCAGCAGGTACTGCGGCAGCAGCGGCGCGTGCGGATCGAGGAACTGCGGCAGCACGGCGAGCATGAAGACGATCGCCTTGGGGTTGCTGACGTTGACCAGGAAGCCGCGCGCCACCAGGGTCAGTGGCCGACCGACCGGACGCGGCGCATCGGCGTGCAGCTCGCTGGGCAACGCCCGCCATTGCTGGACGGCCAGGTAGACCAGATAGGCCACGCCGAACCACTTGATCAAGCTGAAGGCCAGCGCCGAGGCGGCGAGGATCGCACCGACCCCGGCGGCGACGATGGCGATCTGCAGCGCCAGGCCCAGTTGCAGGCCCAGGGCGTTCCAGTAGCCGCGCCAGAAGCCGTATTGCAGGCCGCTGGACATCGACGCGATGGCGCCGGCGCCCGGCGACAGGCTGATCACCCAACAGGCGACGAGAAAGGCAAGCCAGGTGTGCAGGGCCATGTGAATCACCTCGAAATGGTTTCCAGGGAGCGGGGGCTTGGTTTTCTGGTTCCCGCGGTCGAGGGAATGACGTGGACGACTGTCGTCCCCGCGAACGCGGGGAACCAGAAAACGAGCAGAGCGATTGCGCCCACGGAAAGAAAAAGGGGCAGGCCACACAGCCTACCCCTTCCAGGTGACGCCGCCCAGCCTCGCCGGTCAGTCCGGCAGATCCTTGCGCAGCTTCACCGGCTCCGGCTCGGGCCGCTGGTTGCGGCGTGCCAGGGCGGAACGCAGGCGGATGTTGATCGCCTCGACCCCCAGCGAGAAGGCCATGGCGAAGTAGATGTAGCCCTTCGGCACATGCACTTCGAAGGCTTCGGCGACCAGCACGGTGCCGACCACGATGAGGAACGACAGCGCCAGCATCTTCAGTGACGGGTGCTTGTCGATGAACGCGGAGATGGTGCCGGCCGAGGCCATCATCACCAGCACCGAGATGACGATCGCGGCGACCATCACCGGCACGTTCTGCACCAGGCCGACCGCGGTGATCACCGAGTCCAGGGAGAACACGATGTCGATGATGGCGATCTGGATGATGATGCCGAAGAAACCGGCCGAACCGCCGCCGCTCTTCTGCTCCTCCTCGGCGCCCTCCAGGCTGTGCCAGATTTCCAGGGTGCTCTTGAACAGCAGGAACAAGCCACCGAAGAACAGGATCAGGTCACGCCCGGAAATGCCGTGGCCCCAGACGCTGAACAGGTCGCTGGTCAGGCGCATCACCCAGGTGATCGACAGCAGCAGGAGGATTCGCGTGCCCATTGCCAGGGCCAGGCCGAAGAAACGCGCCCTGGGCTGCTGGGCGACCGGCAGGCGGCTGACCAGGATGGAGATGAAGATGATGTTGTCGATGCCGAGGACGATTTCCAGGGCGGTGAGAGTCAGGAAAGCAACCCATATCTGCGGGTCGGCGAGCCATTCCATGTCGTTCAGTTCTCGTTGGTTCGGTTGATGATGGGATAGTCGGGGCCGCGCCAGCGACGCACGGCCTTCTGGAAGAACAGGCTATTGGGAATCTGCAGCAACGCGCCGGCATTGCCTTCGTCGACATCGTTCAGGGTGGTATAGAACAGGTTGATGTTCACGACACGGCCCTTCACGCCGGGCTTGTCGCCGCTGTCGACCACCTCGACCACGTCGCCGAGGCGGAACGGCCCGAGGGCGAAGATCAGCACCGAGCAGAACAGGTTGGAGAGCACGCTCCAGATCGCGAAGAAGGCCACCGCCGCCACCGCGGTGAAGCCGGTCAGCGCGGTCCACAGCACCTCGGCGGACACCCCCAGGCGCTCCAGCACCAGCATGAAGGCGCTGCCCATGATCAGCCAGCGCAGGCCGCCGCGCAGCGGCAGCAGCAGTTCCTGCGGCACTTGCGGATAGCGTCCGCCGAGGCGGCTGATGGAACGGGTGACGATGCGTTGCACCAGCCAGGCCAGCAACAGGATGAGGATCACCTGGCCGGCGCGCACCAGCGGCTCGCTCCATTCCACGACCAGTAGCCGGATGTCTTCCATTACTCGCTCGCCTCCAGTTCTCTCTGCAAGCCTTCCAGGGTTTCCAGCGCTTCCAGCCAGGCTTCCTCCAGCTCGGACTCGCGCGTCTTCAGACGCGCCTGCTCGGCCAACAGTTCACGCAGCTCGTCCTTGCGCGCCGCCTCGTACAGGCCGCTGTCGCCCAGCTTCTCTTCCACGCCGGCGAGCTGTTCCTGCACCTGGCCCAGCTCCCGCTCCAGCTTTTCCGCCTGCTTCCGGTGCGGCGCCAGTTGCTGGCGCAGCGCGGCGGCGGCCTGGCGCTGGGCGCGCTTGTCGGTCTTGTCCGCCGCTGGCTGCGTGGCGGTCTCCGGCTGCTGGCGGGCACGGTAGTCGATCAGCCAGCGGGCGTAGTCGTCGAGGTCGCCGTCGAAGGCCTGCACGCGGCCATCGGCGACCAGCAGGAACTCATCGGTGGTGCTCTTCAGCAGGTGGCGGTCGTGGGACACCACCAGCACCGCGCCGGCAAACTCCTGCAAGGCCAGGGTCAGGGCCAGGCGCATTTCCAGGTCGAGGTGGTTGGTCGGTTCGTCGAGCAGCAACAGGTTGGGCTTCTCCCAGGCGATCAGCGCCAGGGCTAGGCGCGCCTTCTCGCCGCCGGAGAAATTCACCACCGGCTCGTCGCAACGCGCGCCACGGAAGTCGAAGCCGCCCAGGAAGTCGCGCAGGGTCTGCTCGCGCTCGCTCGGGGCGATGCGCTGCAGGTGCAGCAACGGGCTGGCCTTGTCGTCGAGGGCGTCGAGCTGGTGCTGGGCGAAGTAGCCGATCGCCAGGTTCTCGCCGCGCAGCAACTGGCCGCCGAGCGGCTGCAGCTCGCCGGCGAGGGTCTTGATCAGGGTCGACTTGCCGGCGCCGTTGGGGCCGAGCAGGCCGATGCGCACGCCAGGGGCGAGGCTCAGCTTGAGCTTGTCGAGCACCACCTTGTCGCCATAGCCGAGGCGCCCTTCGCTGATGTTCAGCAGCGGGCTGGAAACCTTGTCGGCCTCGCGGAAGACGAAGTCGAACGGCGAATCGATATGCGCCGGCGCCAGCTCCTCCAGGCGCTCCAGGGCCTTGATGCGGCTCTGCGCCTGGCGCGCCTTGGTGGCCTTGGCCTTGAAGCGGCGGATGAAGTCTTCCATGTGCGCACGTTGCGCCTGCTGCTTCTCGTAGGCCTGCTGCTGCTGGGCCAGGCGTTCGGCGCGGGTGCGCTCGAAGGCCGAGTAGCCGCCGCGATAGAGGGTCAGCTTGCGCTGTTCGAGATGCGCCACATGGTCGACCACGCTGTCGAGGAAATCGCGGTCGTGGGAAATCAGCAGCAGGGTACCCGGGTAGCCTTTCAGCCACTCTTCCAGCCAGAGGATGGCGTCGAGGTCGAGGTGGTTGGTCGGCTCGTCGAGCAGCAGCAGTTCGGACGGGCACATCAGCGCCTGGGCCAGGTTCAGGCGCATGCGCCAGCCACCCGAGAAGTCGCCGACACGGCGGTCCATCTGCGCGTTGTCGAAACCGAGGCCGGCGAGCAGCTTGCGGGCGCGGGCGTCGGCGCTGTAGCCGTCGGCGGCATCCAGCTCGTGGTGCAGGCGGGCGATCGCGGCGCCGTCATGGGCCGCCTCGGCGGCAGCCAGTTCGCGCTGCACCTGGCGCAGGCGCTGGTCGCCGTCGAGCACGTAGTCGACGGCGATGCGTTCGAGGTCGTCGACCTCCTGGCGCATATGGGCGATGCGCCAGTCGGCGGGCAACTGGCAGTCGCCGGCATCCGGTCCCAGCTCGCCGCGCAGCAGGGCGAACAGGCTGGATTTGCCGGCGCCGTTGGCACCGATCAGGCCGACTTTCTGGCCGGCGTGCAGGGTCAGCTCGGCGCCTTCGAGCAGGCGCTGCGGGCCACGTTGTAAAGTGAGGTTTTGCAGTCGGATCATAATGGGCGCGGAGTCTACCAGCTTCGCCCCGACACCGCGCGGAGAGCGAGATGCCGTCTGACCTGTGGAGTTTTGCCATCCATTTCTACCAGCGCGAAAGCGTCGAGACGGCCTGCCTGCAATTGCAGGATGCCGGCGCGGACGTCTGTCTGCTGCTCGCCGGCGCATGGCTCACGCAACTCGGCGTGGCATGCGACGAGGAGCGGGTGGTTTGCCTGAAGGAGATCGCCGAACCCTGGCAACGCCAGGTGGTCGGCCCATTGCGTGACGTGCGGCAGAGCTGGCGCACCCAGGCCCAGACGGACGATTGCCTGCACGGCCTGCGCGAGCAGCTCAAGGCCCTGGAGCTGGCGGCGGAACGGCAGTTGCTGCTGCGCCTGGAAAGCGCCGCGCAACCCTGGCCGACGGGGCAGCAGGCGCAGAGCACGCACGATTGGCTGGAGGAACTGGCCGGAGCGGCCGGAACGAGACAACCCGCCGCGCTACGGATGCTGCGCGACGCGCTGGGAGGGAAAGGCTAGCCGAGCGACAACGCCGCACGCCCCCGACGGGGCGTACGACGTCGCTTGCAACCAGTGCTCAGGAAGCGCTGGTCGGTGCGTTGCTGCCGTTTCCGGCGACCGGCGCCGGAGTTGCTGGCGCCACCACGGCTGCGGCGGGAGCCGCAGGTGCAGGTGCTGCCGGCTTGCTCGCGGCCGCAGGCTTGGCTACCGGCTTCTTCGCCGCCGGCTTGCTGGCCGGTTTGGCGGCGGGCTTCGCAGCGGCCGGCTTGGCAACTGCCGGCTTCGCCGCAGCAGGTTTGGCTGCGGGCTTGCTGGCTGCTTTCACAGCGGGCTTCGCGGCTGGCTTGGCCGGTGCCTTGGCGGCAGGCTTCGCAGCAGCCTTGGCTGCCGCCGGCTTGGCGGCGGGCTTGGCCACAGCCGGTTTCGCTGCAGCCGGTTTCGCCGCTGGCTTGGCGGCCGGTTTGCTGGCTGCTTTCGCAGCGGGCTTCGCGGCAGGTTTGGCCGGGGCCTTGGCGACAGGCTTCGCAGCAGCCTTGGCTGCCGGCTTGGCGGCTGGTTTCGCGGCGGGCTTGGCTGCAACCGGTTTCGCAGCAGCCGGTTTCGCCGCTGGTTTGGCGGCCGGTTTGCTGGCTGCTTTCGCGGCGGGCTTCGCAGCAGGCTTGGTCGGGGCCTTGGCGGCAGGCTTCGCGGCGGCCTTGGCTGCCGGTTTGGCGGCTGGTTTCGCTGCGGGCTTGGCCGGTGCGGGCTTGTCGCTGGCGCTACGGCTGGCCAGCAGCTTGCCGACCGACTCCTTGACCTTGCCCACGCCCTGGGCGAGCTTCAGGCTCTCCTGGGCATCGCGCTTGAGCTGGACGATATAGGAGCGGGTCTCGGCCTGGCGGGCCTTGAGGTCGTCGAGCAGTTCTTCCAGCTCGGCCACCGCCTCCTTGGCCTTGGCTTGCGCCTTGGCCTTTCCGGCCTTGGCGGCGTCCTGCACCTTGCTGCGCGCCTTGTGCAGTTTTTCCTGCGCCTTGCCGCGTTGCTTCTCCAGCTTGGTCAGCAGCTTTTCAGCGTCGACCAGCGCTTGCGAACAGGCATTTTCCAGATGCTCGAGCAGGCTGCTCGAGAGTTGTTGAAGCAGATGCAAAGGGGTGGAAACCGTCTTCTTGTTGGCCGACATGGCTGCCTCCTGGCGGACATTGGTGGGCCCCATACTAGACGCCCGGCCAGGCTGCCGCCAACCTCCACGCGAACGACAGGCATAATCACGCCCCAACGCCCGCGAGAGTCGACCTCATGTTCCGCCGTTTCCTGCTCTGTCTTCTGCTGTTCGCACCGCTGCTGCGGGCCGATGAGTCACCGGACGATCTCGCCTACGGCCTGGGCGCACGGCTCGGTGAACGGCTGCGCATGGAGGTGCCCGGGCTGCCACTGGAGGAGCTGATCGCCGGCCTGCGCCAGGCCTATCGCGACGAACCGCTGCGCCTCGACGCACAGCGGATCGACCTGCTGCTCGCCGAGCACGAGGCACGCCAGCAGAACGCCGACACACAGCGGGCACAAGCCATCGAGCGGCGCTTCCTGGTCAACGAGAAAGCCCGGCCCGGCGTGCGTGAACTGGACGGCGGTGTGCTGCGCACCGAGTTGCGCGCGGGCCAAGGGGCAAAGCCGGGGCCAAGGGGAAAGGTGCAGGTGCGCTATGCCGGCTGGCTGGCCGACGGCAGCCTGTTCGACGAAAGCCGGACACCGCAGTGGTTCAACCTGGACAGCGTGATCGATGGCTGGCGCATCGCACTGCTGGAGATGCCGAAAGGGGCGAAGTGGCGGCTGGTGATCCCTTCGGCGCAGGCCTATGGCGCGGAAGGCGCGGGCGATCTGATCCCACCCTATGCGCCGCTGGTATTCGAGCTGGAGTTGCTGGATGTAGCCGACTGAACTCGACTGCTCGCAACCGTGCGCGCCAACCCGCTGGCCGACGCGCGGTGGGACGTGGAGCCGGTCTTACAGGGGCGCTTCAGCCTTTTCCTGATGGGCGTTGTGCAACACCTCGATCAGGCAGTCTTCCAGCTCGAAGCGCTCGTGGAGCAACTGCCCCAGGCGTTTCAGCTCGCTGCCGACGGTCAGGTTGTCACGGCTGTCGCCATTGTCGTAGCGGTCGTTGAAGGCCAGCGCCGCCTGGGTGATGGCTTCGATCCGCGGATAGATCTGCTTGGCCAGGTCCAGCCCGCGCTGGTCCCCGAAGGCCTTGGCTTCGCCGGTCAACTGTTCGTAGACCTCGAAATGCCCGGCGGACACATAGTCCACCAGCAGCTCGCAGAACTGTTGCAGCGATCCGGCCGTCACCGCCAGCGGCTGGTTGCCGTTCTGCAACTCGGCATAGGCCTTGACCAGTTCCTGGCGTTCCTGCAACCAGCGGTCGATCAGCAGGTTGACCCCACCCCAACGCTCTTGGGCGCTCTGACAACTCTCAAGCATGATGACCTCTCTTCCCTTGTCGATAGTAGTGTTCTACGTCCGCTCCGAGACGCTTTTCTGTCAATCGGTGCCGAAGTCATGGGAAGGCTCCGCCAGAACTGCGACTTTTCAGGCGGGGCGTGCTGGCCAGAGTATGCCCGCCGGGCATCCGCTTCAAGGCGTCAATAAAAAAAACTTCATACGCACGTTTGACCCGAATCCCGCGTGCCGCCTGCCCCGCAGCCAATCGCCGGCAAATTGACAGCGCCGCCGGAAAACCTGCGGGACAGGGCCTGGACGGCGTCAGGCGCGACGCAGCAACTGGAGCAGCGAGAACAGGATCATCGCGGCGAACGCCAACAGGCTCCACTCCGGGATGCTCAGGCCGAACAGCGTCCAGCTCACTTCGGCGCAGTCCGCGGTGCCGTGCAGCACGAGGCGCACGATGTCCTGGAACGGCAGCGCATCCATCATGTATTCGAGGCTCGGCAGGCAGGACGGCAACTGGTCGGCCGGCACGCTCTGCAGCCACACCTGGCGCCCCGCGGTGGCGGCGCCGGCGCCGGCGCTGAGCAGGCCCAATAGCGCATAGATCCGCTGGCCGGTCCAACCCGGGGCGTGTATGGCGGCCACCAGGCAGACCAGGCCGAAGGCGATCACGCAGACGCGCTGGACGATGCACAGCGGGCAGGGTTGCAGACCCACCACGTGTTCGAGGTAGAACGCGGCGCCCATCAATACCAGGCAGCCGAGGAAGCCGAGCAGGAACAGGGAACGTGTGCTGGCCAGCGACATGAGAACTCCGAAGAGGCAAGAAAAGGTGCTTACGGTAGAGGAAAGCACTTGGCGCTTACAAGACACCGGCGCCGCCACGGGCTGCGCGAAAATGCCACATGGCCGGCCCGGCCGCCCTCCTCCGCCACGCGTGGAGGGCGCCATGGGCCGGCGATCAGGCGCGCACCGGCTCCGGTTGCGGCAGGCTGGGCAACTGCTGGTCGAGCAGACCCAGGCCTTCCTGGAACAACTGGTTGCTGCGCGAGGTCTCGCCCAGTTGTGCCAGCAGGCGCGCCAGTTCGGCGCAGGCCTGCGGGCTGCGCGCGAAGCTCAGGCTGCTCTCGAAGTATTCGCGAGCCTTGCCCCACAACTGATTCTGCAGGCTCAACCGGCCCAGGGCGAGGAGCAGTTCGGCGTCCTGCGGATGATCCTGCAGCCAGCCTTCGGCGGTCTGCAACTGGCGCGTCGGATCGCTGCCGCGCACCAATCCGTAGAGCGTGACTAGGCGGCTGTCGTACTGCTGTTTGAGCGCCTTGCGCAGCACTTGCTCGGCCTCTTCCTGGGCGCCCAGCCGGCGCAGTTGCTCGGCGTAGGCGGCGACCACCCCGGCGTCGTGGCGCAGCCCCGACGGCAGTTGCTGCCAGGCCTGCGACAGCGGCTGCAACGCGGCCTCGCCGCCATTCAGCCCTTCGCTGCCAGCCTCGGCGAGGCGCGCATTCCAGGCCCGGCGCTCGAGGTCCAGCAATTCGTCTTCGGGCAACGCCTTGCTCTTGCGCAGCTCGGGCAGCATTCCCAGCAGCACCGACCAATCGCCACGCTCCTGCAGGACGAACTGCAGTTGGCGCAGCACCTGGTGATGGTTCGGATAGCGGTCGCGCATCACCTGCAAGGTCGACAGCGCCTGGGTCAGTTGGCCGCGATCGCGCTGCAGTTCGGCATGCGCCAGGGCGATGGCCAGTTCGGCCTGCGGCTGGCGCTCCAGGGCGCGCTCGAGCAGGGCGTCGCTTTCGTCGTATTCGCCGAGCTTCTGCGCCGCACGGGCAGCACCGAGGTAGTAGAGCAGCGGCTGCGTATCGTTTTCCGCGGCACGCTTGAGATGCCGCAGGGCACGGGCCCAGTGACCTTCGGCGAGGTCCAGCAGGCCCTGTTCGGAAGCCAGTTGCGCGCGCCGGCGGCGGTTGCGCCGCGACCAGGGGTTGACCACCCCGCCGGAGACGAACACCAGGCGCAGCACCAGCCGGACCAGGTAGATCACCAGCCAGAGCACCGCGAGCACGGCGAGGAAGGCCCACAGGCTCGATTCGTAGCGAAAGCCCTTGAAGGCGATCAGCACGTAGCCGGCATGTTCGGAGAAGGCCCAGACCAGCCCGCCGATGACGGCGGCGATGGCCAGGATGATCAGCAGCACACGCACGCGGGTCCGGACCGTCATGGCTGGGCGCCCTCCTCCGCTGCGTTCTCCGGCTGCTCCGGCGGCACGGCCTGGTTGCGCGCGGCCTGGCGGCGGCCGATATAGGCCTGCACGGCGCTCAGCGAGGGCCCCAGGTCCGGTGGCTCGACCGCCACCGGGCGGTCGATCAGTTCAGCGATGCGCGCCAGCAGGGCCTGGCGATCCGGGTTGTCGTCGTTGAAGGCGGATTCCAGCACGTCGCGCGCCTGGCCGAGGGCCTGCTGGTAGACCGCCTGCTGGCCGTTCAGCGCGGCCCACTGCGCCTGCTCCAGGGCCAGGGTCAGGGCCAGGCGCACCTGGGTCAGGCTCTGCCCAGCGAGCAGCGGACGGATGTTCTGGTCGGCGTCGAAATCGATGCGGATGTAGCGCGACAACGCCTCCCACCATTGCGCCCAGCGGCTGCTGCCGTCGCCATCGGCGGTCAGGCTGAAGTGTCCGTCGCCCTGTCCGACGAAGGCCGGCGCCAGGCTGTTGAGCTGGGCGGACTGGGCACGCAGCGCGCCGAGCTGGAGGAACAGACCGGTACGGTCCACCTCGGACAAGCTGCGCAGGGTGACCAGCGCCTTGGCCAGTTGCTCGCGGGCGGCGAAGGTGGCCGGGTCGTCCTGGTCGCGGAGAATATCGTCGGCGCCCTGCACCAGCACCGTGGCGCTGTTGATGTCCTGCAACGCCGACAGACGCAGGCTGGCCAGGCGCAGCAGGTGCTCGGCCTCGGCCAGGCGCCAGTCCTGGCGGCTGGCGCCGAGCACGCCTTCCAGGCGCTTGGCGAGCAGTTGCTGGTCGCCTTGCAGTTGGGCCAGCAGGCGGCGGCGTTCTTCCAGTTCGTCGGCCGTGGGCAACTGCTTCAACCGGGCGTCCAGCGCCCGCTCGCGCTGGACGAGCGTCTGTGCCTCGCCACGTGTTTCGTTCAGCAAGCCGAGCTGCTGCTGGTCGCGCGCCTCGAGCTGGCGCACCTGCCAGAGCCCCCAGCCGGCGGCGCAGGCACCGGCCACGGCAACCAGCAGGGCCAGCACGGCGAGGCCGTTGCCACGGCGGACAGGGGTGGTAGCCGGAGCGGCCGGCAGGGCTTGCTTGTCGTCTTGGGGAAAGGATGCTTCTTCGCTCACGTATCCGTCCTTTGCGTCAGAAGGCGGTCGCGGGATAGGCCCGCAAGGCCGCCAGCAAGGCCGCGGCACTGGCGCCGCGACAATCCACAACAATCCGCGCCCCAGCCGCACGGGCAAGCTCGGCGACCCTCGGGCTGGGTACGAACAAGGGTAGCCGGGACAGCTCGGACCAGGAACCGGCGGCCAATTGCCGCAGATGCTCGAAGCCCTGTCCGCTGCTGATCACCAGGCCGTTCAGGCGTTCGGAGGATACCCGCCGCGCCAGTTCGCCTTCCGGGTACTCCGGCAGGACACGGCGATAGAGTTCCAGATAATCGACCGCCACGCCTTGGCCGCGCAGGCGTTCGGCGAGGAATTCCCGGCCACCCTCGCCACGCAGGATCAGCACGCGCGGCGCCGGCACCGCCAGCGCTTCGTGCAGGCGCGGCAGCTCGAGCAGCGCCTCGCTGTCGTCGCCATTCTCCGGCCAGCCCACGTCGAGCCCGTAGTCGTCGAGCAACTGGCCGGTGGCCGCGCCGACGCTGAACCAGGCCTGCCGCGCCGGCGGCTGCGGCCAGTAGCGGTCGAGCAGGTCGAGGCCCAGGCGCGCGGCCGGCTTGCTGACCACGATGACCGCCTGGTAGCGGTCCAGATCGAGGATGACGGCGCGCTGCTCGGGGGTCTCTTCCAGCGGCTGGATGTCCAGGAGCGGCAGGCTGCTGGCGTACACGCCCTGCTCGGCCAGGGTCGCGGCCAGCGCCGCGCACTCCTCGGCCGGGCGGGTCAGCAGCAGGCGCCAGTCCGTCACGGGTGGCCGGCCTCGCCGTACACCGCCTTGAGGATGTCCTCGGCGCCCTGCCTCAGCAGGTCCTCGGCGACCTGTACGCCAAGCGCCTCGGCCTGGCTCTCCGAGGCGCTGGCTTCGGCGCGCAGCAACTGGCCGCCGTCCGGCTGGCCGACCAGGCCGCGCAGCCACAACCGGCCGTTTTCCAGCTCGGCGTAGCAGGCGATCGGTACCTGGCAGCCGCCGTTGAGACGCTTGTTCAACGCACGCTCGGCGGTGACCCGCAGCGCGGTGTCGCGGTGGTGCAGCGGCGCCAGCAAGGCGTGGATTTCCGCATCGGCGCTGCGGCACTCGATGCCCACCGCACCCTGGCCACCGGCCGGCAGGCTGTCTTCGACGCTGATGAAGGAGCGGACGCGCGACTCGAAACCGAGGCGGATCAGCCCGGCGGCGGCGAGGATGATGGCGTCGTAGTCGCCGGCGTCCAGCTTGGCCAGGCGGGTGTTGACGTTGCCGCGCAGGAACTGGATTTTCAGGTCCGGCCGGCGCGCCAGCAGTTGCGCCTGGCGGCGCAGGCTGGAAGTGCCGACCACGCTGCCGGCCGGCAGCGCGTCGAGGCTGGCGAAGGTATTGGAGACGAAGGCGTCGCGCGGGTCCTCGCGCTCGCAGATGCAGTACAGGCCGAGCCCCTCGGGGAAGTCCATCGGCACGTCCTTCATCGAATGCACGGCGATGTCCGCCTCGTTCTCCAGCAGCGCGGTTTCCAGCTCCTTGACGAACAACCCCTTGCCACCGATCTTCGCCAGCGGCGCGTCGAGCAGCTTGTCACCACGGCTGACCATCGGCACCAGGCTGACGACCAGCCCGGGATGGGCCTGTTCCAGACGAGCCTTGACGTACTCGGCCTGCCACAGGGCCAGGGCACTCTTGCGGGTGGCAATGCGGATTTCACGGGAAGACATGACGGCACTCGAAAACCAGGAATGCCGGAATGATAACAGGGCTGGAGGCTGGAGGCTGGAGGCTGGAGGCTGGAGGCTGGAGGCTGGAGGCTGGAGGCTGGAGGCTGGAGGCTGGAGGCTGGAGGCTGGAGGCTGGAGGCTGGACAGCGTTCTGGCCACTTCCCTATCCGTCAAACCTTTTCGCGGCCATGGAACTGGGCGTCCCCGCCGACCCTACGAACGCAACCTCGATGCCGAGCTGTAGGAGCGCGCCATGCGCGCGATCCCCAGCAACGCCAAAGCATCGCCAGCAAGCTGGCTCCTACAAAAGCAGACGAGTAGCCCGGATGCAATCCGGGCTACGTGGCTGTTTATTGGGCCACCGCTAACGCGGGAATCCAACAAACACGTAGGGTGCGCCGTGCGCACCGATCCGGGGCCGACACCTGCGCCTCCAGCGAAACACCCTGCTGGCGCCAGGGTAAACGGTGCGCGCGGCGCACCCTACAAAAGCCGGACCGCCTTTTCGTCCAGCCTTCCAGCCTCCAGCGCTTTTATCGTCCTTTCAGCTAGAGCACATTCATCAACTTGCGCACCCCGGCGACGTGCCGGCGGCTGACGGTCAGGGCGTCGCCGCCCAGGCCCCGGAGGTAGAGCTGGAAATGGCCGAGCGGGGTGCGTTGCAGGCGTTCGATGCGTTCGCGGGCGACCAGGGCGTTGCGGTGGATGCGCACGAAACGGTCGCCGAACTCGTCTTCCAGGGCCTTCAGTGGTTCGTCGAGCAAGACCTCGCCGCCTTCGTGGCGCAGGGTGACGTACTTGTGGTCGGCGATGAAGTAGATCACCTGGTCCAGCGGGACCAGTTCGATGCCTTTGCGGGTACGCGCGCTGATATGGCTGCGCGGGCCGGTGCCGGACTGTGCGGCCGGCCGGGTCAGTGCCGCCAGTTGCACGCGGTTGGGACGCTCGGCGTTCTTCAGCGCCTCGGCGAGGTTCTCCGCGCGCACCGGCTTGACCAGGTAGCCGACCGCGCTGACCTTGAAGGCGTCCAGGGCGAATTCGTCATGGGCGGTACAGAAGATCACCGCCGGCGGCGCCTCGCGCTCGCACAGCTTGGCGGCCACCTGCAGACCATCGAGGCCGGGCATACGGATGTCCAGCAGCACCACATCCGGTTTCAGACTGTCGATCAGCGTCAGGGCCTCTTCGCCATTGCTGGCGCCGGGCTCCAGGACACGGTAGCCATCGAGTTCGCCGACCATGCGGGTAAGGCGCTCGCGGGCAAGGGGTTCGTCATCAGCGATCAGGACATTCATATTGCTCTGGCTTCCTGCGTGAGTCTCGCACAAGGATAGCGTAGACAGGTGTAGTGGCGGCCGTCACGGCGATCCACGCTCAGACTCGCGCGAGGCCCGAAAAGTGCCGCAAGCCGGCCATCGATATTCACCAGGCCCTGCTGGGTTCCGCGCGAGGGGCGCTGGGGCTCGTCGCCGTCGTAGGGGTTGCTGACGCAGAGGTGGAACACGCCGTCGCGGTAGTCCGCCTCGACCCGCACCAGGCCGCCTTCGATGCGCGGCTGCACGCCGTGGATCAGGGCGTTTTCCAGCAGCGGCTGGAGGGTCAGTTGGGGGATCGGCAGGTCGGCCGGCACGCCATCCACCTGCCACTCCAGTTGCAGGCGGTCGCCGAGGCGGTACTGTTCGATGGACAGGTAGCGGCGACTCAGTTCCAGTTCCTCGCCCCAGGTCACCAGGCTGCCCGGCTTGGCCAGGCTGGCGCGGAACAGGTCGGAAAGGTCGAGCACCGCCTGTTCGGCCTTGCCCGGATCGACCGTCACCAGGCTGGCGATGCTGTTCAGGCTGTTGAACAGGAAGTGCGGCTTGATGCGCGCCTGCAACGATTCGAGGCGCGCCCGCAGCTCGGCCTGCTGCTGGCGCCGCCACTGGCTCTGCAGGTAGAAGTAGCGCAACAGCAGCGCCGACATGATCAGGCTGATCAGCGCATGGCGCAGGTACAGGCTCAGTTCGCCGCCACCGGACATGGGCCCGCCGAGCTCGTAGTAGTCGGCGACCGCGGTGCAGGCCATGGTCAGCGCCACCACCACCAGGCTGCAGATCAGCCCCGCCCAGGCCGCGCGCAGGCGCGACAGCAAGGGCCGCAGGCGGCACAGCACGCCGGCCGAGAGCAGCACGATCCACTGCACGAACAGCGAGGTCAGCGCCAGACGCACCCAGTTGAAGCCGCCCACCATCGGCTCGGAAAGCACCAGCGCGAGGACCAGCAACTCGGCCAGCAGCACCAGCACCAGCAATGCCTCGGCGGCGCACAGCTCGGGCAGGAAGAAGTCGTCGGCAGGGGCGACCACGCTTGTGTCGTTGAGCTTGAACCAGTCGATATGCATCGGTTATCCGTCAAGAAGGCCGGCAAATGGCCACGTCTGTTGCAATAGCTGCAATAAAAGCACCGAACCGAAAAGCCGCGCCAGAATTTGCGCACAACCCGCGACATTGGTCCCGGACAAAGCGTCGCGCCGCCCCGGCCACCGAGCCTGCTATCATGCGGCACAGTTCAATGCCGGCCGCCGTCCGCGGCCTGCCCGTCAGCCGAGCGAATCCCATGAGCAGCGAAAAAACCAACCAGTCCTGGGGCGGCCGCTTCAGCGAACCCGTCGACGCCTTCGTCGCCCGCTTCACCGCCTCCGTCGATTTCGACAAGCGCCTGTACCGCCATGACATCATGGGCTCCATCGCCCACGCCAGCATGCTCGCCCAGGTCGGCGTGCTGACCGAGGCCGAGCGCGACAGCATCGTCGATGGGCTGAAGCAGATCCAGGCCGAGATCGAGGCCGGCACCTTCGACTGGCGCGTCGATCTGGAAGACGTGCACATGAACATCGAGGCACGCCTCACCGACCGTATCGGCGTCACCGGCAAGAAGCTGCACACCGGCCGCTCGCGCAACGACCAGGTGGCCACCGACATCCGCCTCTGGCTGCGCGACGAGATCGACCTGATCCTCGCCGAGATCACCCGCCTGCAACAGGGCCTGCTCGGCCTCGCCGAGGCGGAAGCGGACACCATCATGCCCGGCTTCACCCACTTGCAGACCGCCCAGCCGGTGACCTTCGGCCACCACCTGCTGGCCTGGTTCGAGATGCTCAGCCGCGACTACGAGCGCCTGGTCGATTGCCGCAAGCGGGTCAACCGCATGCCCCTGGGCAGCGCCGCGCTGGCCGGCACCACCTACCCGATCCAGCGCGAGATCACCTGCAAGCTGCTCGGCTTCGAGCAGGTCGGCGGCAACTCGCTGGACGGCGTGTCGGATCGCGACTTCGCCATCGAATTCTGCGCCGCCGCCTCGCTGGCGATGATGCACCTGTCGCGCTTCTCCGAGGAGCTGGTGCTGTGGACGTCGGCGCAGTTCCAGTTCATCGACCTGCCCGACCGCTTCTGCACCGGCAGCTCGATCATGCCGCAGAAGAAGAACCCCGACGTGCCGGAGCTGGTGCGCGGCAAGTCCGGCCGGGTGTTCGGTGCGCTGACCGGCCTGCTGACCCTGATGAAGGGCCAGCCGCTGGCCTACAACAAGGACAACCAGGAAGACAAGGAACCGCTGTTCGACGCCGCCGACACCCTGCGCGACAGCCTGCGCGCCTTCGCCGACATGGTCCCGGCGATCAAGCCCAGGCGCGAGATCATGCGCGAGGCGGCCCGCCGCGGCTTCTCCACCGCGACGGACCTGGCCGACTACCTGGTGCGCAAGGGCCTGCCGTTCCGCGACTGCCACGAGATCGTCGGCCACGCGGTGAAGTATGGCGTGGACAGCGGCAAGGACCTGGCCGAGATGAGCCTGGACGAACTGCGCAAGTTCAGCGACCAGATCGACGACGACGTGTTCGCCGTGCTGACCCTGGAAGGCTCGGTCAACGCCCGCGACCATATCGGCGGCACCGCTCCGGCCCAGGTGCGGGCGGCTGTTGCACGGGGCAAGGCGTTGCTGGCCGGGCGCTGAGATAGCCGGATACTCCGCCCCGCACCCTAGCCCTCTCCCAGGGGGAGAGGGGACCGCTCGGCGCCGCGCATGACTTCGAAGCCGAACGAACGCACGGACATGCTCCCTCTCCCTCCGGGAGAGGGCTGGGGTGAGGGACAGACCATCATCATCCACCAGGACCTCCCATGCCCCTGCACATCCGCCCCGCCACCGCCGAAGACGCCGCGCTGATCCTGCGCTTCATCACCGACCTGGCGATCTACGAAAAGGCCGAGCACGAGGTGAAGACCGACGTGGCCGGCATCCGCGACAGCCTGTTCGGCGAAGGCTCCACCACCCAAGCGCTGATCTGCGAGCGCGATGGCGCGCCGATCGGCTACGCGGTGTACTTCTTCAACTACTCGACCTGGCTGGGCAAGCACGGCCTGTACCTGGAAGACCTCTACGTCAGCCCCGAGGCACGCGGCCTCGGCGCCGGCAAGGCACTGCTGCGGCACTTGGCGCGCATCGCCGTGGAGCGCGGCTGCGGCCGCTTCGAATGGGCGGTGCTGGACTGGAACACCCCGGCCATCGAGTTCTACGAATCGTTCGGCGCCCGCCCGCAGGACGAATGGACCACCTACCGGCTGGCCGGCGACGCGCTGAGCGCCTTCGCCGCCGGCGAGGATTGAGGAGCCCCGCATGACCGATCACGACGACAGCGACGACGAAGCCTTCGCCGAAACCACCCTGGTCCAGGCCATCGAGAACCAGTTGGAAGCCGGAGAGCCAGCGGCGGTGCAGGCCACCCTCAACAAGCTGACCCTGGTCGGCTACGAGCGCGAGGAAATCCTGCACCTGATGGCCCTGGTGCTGGCCCATGAGATCGATGCCATGCTCCGCGACGACCGGCCGTTCGACATGGACGGCTACGAACGGATGCTGCGCGCCCTGCCCGACCTGCCGGGCGAAGATGATTGACCTGTAGGGCGGGCCGGGCGGCGTTCCGCTTCAGCCCTCCCAATCAAGCGGTTGAGTTGCCAATGGTGGGCTGAAGCCCACCCTACTCTCCGAACCCGACCGACGTTCCACCCGCGCCGGTGCCACCCCGGCTACACTGCCCCGACAGACGACAAGAAAACAGGAACGCCCCATGACCTTCACCCCCGAGTTGATCGCCGAGCTGGAAATTCTCGCGTTGTACAACCTGGACAACCACCAGGAAGGCCTCAAGGTCCACAACAACGCCAATCCCAAGGCCCAGGGCGCGGTGACCCGCCTGTACCACAAGGGGCTGATCACCCAGGCCGACGGCGGCTACCTGACCAGCCTGGGGCTGGACGCCGCCGAACACGCACAAGCGCTGCTGACCATCCTCGTCTCCGAGCCCGAGCACTCAAGCTAAGTCGCGTCCGTGCCGATACAGGGGGCACTGACCCATGCTCCCTTCCCGATCGACACTCCATGACGCGCGCCGAGGAAATCCGCCCCGACATCGATGACGGCATCGACCGCAAGGTCCTGGCGCAGTTGCGCGCGCGCTTCCTCAAGGTCAACCAGGGGCGCCTGCTGCGCGCCCAGCAGGCGCTGTCGACCCGCCAGCAACTGGTCCTGCGCCTGCTGCCGCTGCTGTTCCACGTCAACCATCCGCTGCTGCCCGGCTACGTCTCGGCCGCCACCCCGGCCGGGGTGTGCGGCTTCGAGCCGGACGAGGCGCTGCTCGCCGAAGCCCAGCGGCTGACCCGCTCGTTCACCTACAAGCCGCAGCGTGGGGAGCGGCCGGCCCGGCCGATCCAGGGCCTGTTCCTGATGGGCAGCCTGGGCACCGTGGCGCAGGCCGAGATCAGCGACATGGACCTGTGGGTCTGCCATGACCCGCAACTGTCCACCACCGCGATCGCCGAGCTGCGCCGCAAGTGCGACGCGCTGGAAGCCTGGGCGGCGACCCAGGGCGCCGAGGTGCACTGTTTCCTCGTCGACCCGCAGCGCTTCACCGCTGGCGCCCGCGAGGCGCGACTGACTTCCGACGATTGCGGCACCACCCAGCACTACCTGCTGCTCGACGAGTTCTACCGCACGGCGATCTGGCTCGGAGGGCGCACGCCGCTGTGGTGGCTGGTGCCGGTCTACGAGGAAGGCCGCTACGCCGAGTACTGCGAAAAGCTGCTGTCCAGGCGCTTCATCCGCGCCCAGGACGTGCTCGACCTCGGCCACCTGGCCCATATCCCGCCGGGCGAGTTCATCGGCGCCGGCATGTGGCAGTTGTTCAAGGGCATCGATTCGCCCTACAAGTCGGTGCTCAAGCTGCTGCTCAGCGAGGTCTACGCCAGCGAACACCCGCAGGTGAACTGCCTGGCGCTGCGCTTCAAGCAGGCGGTCTTCGCCAACCGCCTGGACCTCGACGAGCTCGACCCCTACGTGATGGTCTACCGCCGCCTGGAGGAATACCTCGGCGCGCGCGGCGAGACGGAGCGCCTGGAGCTGGTCCGCCGCAGCCTGTACCTGAAGGTCGGCAAGAAACTCAGCCGCCCGCCGCGCAACCGCGCCAAGAGCTGGCAGCGCCTGCTTCTCGAACGGTTGACCGGCGACTGGCGCTGGACGTCGCGCCAGCTCACCCAGCTCGACAGTCGCAGCCAGTGGAAGGTGCGCCAGGTCGTCGGCGAACGACGCATGCTGGTCAACGAGCTGACCCACAGCTACCACTTCCTCACCCAGTTCGCCCGCCGCCTGCAAGCCATCAGCCCGATGAGCAGCCACGATCTCGGCGTGCTCGGCCGGCGCCTGTACGCGGCCTTCGACCGCAAGGCGGGCAAGATCGAGCTCATCAACCCGGGCATCGCCCCGGACCTCGCCGAGGACAACCTCACCCTGGTCCACTGCCCGGGCGTGGACAGCCCCTGGGAGAGCCTGTGGGCGATGTTCCCCGGCAGCCTCGGCGCCCGCGAGTGGCCGGACTTCTCGCCACTCAAGCGCAGCCGCACCCTCGGCGAACTGCTCGCCTGGAGCCACCGCAACGGGGTGATCGACGCCAGCACCAAGCTAACCCTGCACCCCGGGAACAGCGACCTGACCGAATTCGAGCTGGGCAATCTGCTGGACAGCCTGCGCCAGGCCTTCCCGCTGCCGCTGGAGCCGGTCCCGGAAAGCGCCCTGCTGAAGGCCGCCATACCGCGCGAAGTGCTGTTGCTGCTCAACATCGGCATCGACCCGCTCAAGCAGCACAGCCAGCTCAACGTCCACCTGACCAGCGGACGCACCGACTCGCTGGGCTATTCCGGGGTACGCGAGAACCTGGTGCAGAGCCTCGACCAGATCAGCCTGAACAGTTGGAATGAGCTGGTGGTCAGCCGCTACGACGGCCCCAACGCGCCACTCGACTGCCTGCGCGACTACCTCAACGCCCTGCCGCCCGGCGGGCCGCAGCCGAACCTGCGGGTGCGCTGCTTCTGCCGCAACCGCGCGCCGGCCATCGCCGAGCGGGTCGAGACGCTGTTCCGCGAAGTGCTTGGGCACTATGGCTCGGCCACCCCCGGCCGCCACCTGGTCCAGCTACGCCAGCAGTACCACGTGTTCGACCTGCATCCCGGACAGGTGAGCCACACCACGCTGGCCGACCTGCCCGCGCTGCTCGACTACCTGGGCAAGGCGCGCACCGCCTTCGCCCCGCTGCACCTGGACCGCCACGCCCTGGAAGGCAACGAGTTGGCGCTGATCCTGCCGCAGGGCCAGCCGGACTGCCTGCAAGTGTTCTACCGCCTGCACGGCGACCAGGCCGAGCTCAGCGTGCTCGACGAGCACAACGCCCTGTGGCGCCAGCGACTGCCGTTCCACGACGAACAGAGCCTGCTCACGCCGCTGCACCGCTTCCTGCAATCGCTGCTCTATCGGCGCAACGCCAGCCTGGCCCTGGACGCCCCGCCCGACGTGGCCGCCCTGGAAATCCGCTACTACCGGATCGTCCCGCCGGCGCCGCTGCGCGCCCAGCGCCTGGAACCCCGCGAAGCGCCGGAGACAGCGGTCAGCCATCCGTTCTACGACGTCCAGGCGATCCTCGAGCCGACCACCGGCGGTCGCATGCAGGCCACCCTGTACTGCAACCACCGGGAATTCTCCGAACTGGAATACGGCGCCGGGCTGTACCGCGCGGTAGCCCGGCACATCCTCGCCCAGCGCAGCGGCGGCGAGCGCTACCCCTGCTATATCACCGACCTCGACCTGTCCCGCGTGCTCGGCAAGGGCCAGCTACAGAGCATCCATTACCTGCGCTACAAGGCACGCCTGGAAACGGCGCTGAACCAGGCGTTGCAGGACGATTGAGCGGATGGAGAGCATCATATGCAGGAGCTGGCCATGCCTGCGATTCGCGGCCATGGGCCGCTCCTGCGCAATGTAGGAGATCAGCGCTGGTATTCGCCCGCTGCTTCCGGCTGGTACTCGACCGCCAGCAGGGTCAGCTTGAGGGTCTTGCCGCCCGGCGCCGGCCAGTCGATGTGCTGGCCGACCGAAAGGCCCAGCAGCGCGCTGCCCACCGGGGCGAGGATCGACACCTTGCCCTCGCCGCCGGCGTCTTCCGGGTAGACCAGGGTCAGGTGGTACTCCTTGCCGGTGTTGTCGTCGCGGCAGTGCACCCGCGAATTCATCGTCACCACGCCGGCCGGCACCTCATCCAGACCGACCACCTGGGCGCGCGCCAGCTCCTGCTCGAGCGCCTCGGCACCGGGGCCGAACTCCTCCAGGCTGTCGAGCAGACGCTCCAGGCGTTGCAGGTCGAGGCGGGTGATGGTGATCGACGGGGTGCTGTTCATGATGAAGGCCTGACTCCTTGAATAAGGCATAAAAAAGCAAAAACCCCGACCGAAGACGGGGTTTGTGTGCTGAGCTGTCAGCCGAACGTACCACAGTGGCGGCAATAAGCAATACCGGCCGGTCGCACCCGCGGATTACGGCCTTCGCGTGAACGGCGTCCGCGTGCCTCCCCGGGTCTCACCCGGGCCACGCCGTTCTACAGTTCGTCGAACTCCAGCTCCTCGCCGGCCTGTTCGAGGGTCACCCGTGCCAGCATCTCGCCGAGGACTTCGCCGCTGGTATCGCACACCCAGCGCCCGCTCTCTTCGTCGTAGTCGAAGTGGAAGCCGCCGGAGCGCGCCGCCAGCCACAACTGGCGGATCGGCGCCTGGCGGCTGAGGATAACCTGGCTGCCGTTGGCGAAACGCACGGTCAGCACGCCACCGGAGTTCTCCAGATCGAGGTCCAGGTCGCTGTCATCGAAGATGTCCTCCACGGCCTGCTGGGCGGCATCGACCAGGTCGTGGAAACGGGATTCGGTCAAACTCATCGGAAAGCTCCTCGAAACAAAAGACTCACCCGGCGGGCAGCCGGCGACGGTACTCGCTCGGGCTCTGTCCCGTCCAGCGGCGGAAGGCACGGACCAGCGAACCGGATTCGCTGAAGCCGACGAAGAAGGCGATGTCGGCCAGCTCCAGCGTCGGGTCGCGCAGATAATGCAGCACCAGTTGCTGGCGCGTCTCGTCCAGCAACTGACTGAAGGATAACCCGGCCTCGCGCAGGCGCCGCTGCAAGGTACGCGGACTGAGTTGCAGGCGTTCGGCCAGGGACTCCAGGTCAGGCACCCGTTCGCCGAGCTGGCCGGCCAGTTCCAGGCGCGCGCGGTCGAGCACGCTGCCGCCGTGCAGCTCGCCGAGCAGGCGGTCGGCATAGGCGTCGAGGGTGCCGCGCACCTGGGCGTCGGCCTGGCCGAGCGGGGTGGCGAGCATACGTTTGGGGAACACCAGGACGTTGTCGGCCTGGCCGAACAGCACCGGGCAGCGGAAGATCCGCGCGTGCTCGGCGGTGTCGGCCGGCGCCGCGTGCTGGAAGCGCACCTCGGTGGGCGCCACGTCCAGGCCGCTGATCCAGCGCCCGAAGCTGAGCCAGGCGGCCAGCGTCTCCTCGCTGGCCTGGCGCCGCTGTTGCATCAGCAGCGGCTGCCAGCCGAGCGCCACCTGCGGCTCCAGGCCGGGGCGCGGCGGCTCGTCGTCCAGGCCGACCAGGCCGAGGTTGCCGACCAGCGCGGCATAGCGGGCCTGGCGGTGCAGCGCATCGGCGAGGGTCGCGCAGCTCATCACCAGGTAGCCGAGCACCCCGTAGTAGCCGGGGCGCACCGATTCGCCGAGATGCAGGCCGAGGCAGTCGTCGCCCGTCAGCTCGACGCCCAGGCCGAGCAGCTTGAGATAGGCGGACGCGGCGATGCGCTGGTCGCGCTGGGCGAGGATCGCCGGCGTCAGTTGCACCTCGGCGAGCAGCGCCGCCGGCTCGATGCCGTGGCGCTGCAAGTGGTCCACCAGCCCTTGCAGGTAAGCCACCGAGACTGAGCTGGCGAGCGGCGGCGAACTGTCCATCGATTCTCCTTCGGTGTGGACCCATGGGTGGCCAGGTTACTGGGTCCCCGCGTTCGCGGGGATGACGGAAGAAAGACCGAGCGTGGCCCATCCCCATGTCACTCCCGCGAACGCGGGAGCCCAATGAATGGAACAGGCCGGCGACATATGCTCCCTCTCCCTCCGGGAGAAGGTTGGGGTGAGGGGCCGGGTTCGTCTTGCACAAGACTTCTTCGCCCATGGCGGACTCCGCCCCTCTCCCTGCCCTTTCCCGGAGGGAGAGGGTTTCGTCCGCCGCTGTCATCCACCCCGCGCCACACCTGGCTTCGAGCCGCCGGGCGGACGGTCCGCGCATAGGCAATGAAGCGGGGGGTCGGTATACTCCGGCGCAATTCACGCTTTTACAAGGATTCCACCATGAAGCGCCTGCTGCTTCCCCTGCTCGCCCTCGCCGTGCTCTGCGGTGCGCTCGCCGGTTGCGGCCAGAAAGGCCCGCTGTACCACCCGGACGATGAAAAGGCCGCCAAACAGCACGAAAAAGACGTCTACGAATTCTAAAGGAGGCATCTGATGGAGGCCTTCGAATACCGCGACGGCGAACTGTACGCGGAGGGCGTGGCGCTGTCCGCGATCGCCGCGCGCTTCGGCACCCCGACCTACGTCTATTCCCGTGCCCATATCGAGGCACAGTACCGCGCCTATGCCGAAGCCCTGGCCGGCCTGCCGCACCTGGTCTGCTTCGCGGTCAAGGCCAACTCCAACCTCGGCGTGCTGAATGCCCTGGCACGCCTCGGCGCGGGCTTCGACATCGTCTCGCGCGGCGAACTGGAACGCGTCCTGGCCGCCGGTGGCGAGCCGGGCAAGATCGTCTTCTCCGGCGTCGGCAAGACCCGTGACGACATGCGCCGCGCCCTGGAAGTCGGCGTGCACTGCTTCAACGTCGAATCCACCGTCGAGCTGGAGCGCCTGCAGGAAGTCGCCGCCGACCTGGGCGTCAAGGCGCCGGTGTCGCTGCGCGTCAACCCGGACGTGGACGCCGGCACCCACCCGTACATCTCCACCGGCCTCAAGGAAAACAAGTTCGGCATCGACATCGACGAAGCCGAGGCGGTCTACGCCCGCGCCGCCGGGCTGCCGAACCTGGAGGTGGTCGGCGTCGACTGCCACATCGGCTCGCAGCTCACCAGCCTGCCGCCGTTCCTCGACGCCCTCGAACGCCTGCTGGCGCTGGTCGACCGCCTGGCCGCGCGCGGCATCCGCATCCGCCACCTCGACCTCGGCGGCGGCCTCGGCGTGCGCTACAAGGACGAGGAGCCGCCGCTGGCCGGCGACTACATCCAGGCGGTGCGCGAGCGCATCGCCGGCCGCGACCTGGCCCTGGTGTTCGAGCCGGGCCGCTCCATCGTCGCCAACGCCGGCGTGCTGCTGACCCGCGTGGAATACCTCAAGCACACCGCCCACAAGGACTTCGCCATCGTCGACGCGGCGATGAACGACCTGATCCGCCCGGCCCTCTACCAGGCCTGGATGGACGTGGTGCCGGTGCGGCCGCGCGACGGCGAGGCCCGCAGCTACGACATCGTCGGCCCGATCTGCGAGACCGGCGACTTCCTCGCCAAGCAGCGCGACCTGGCGCTGGACGAGGGCGACCTGCTGGCCGTGCGTTCGGCCGGCGCCTACGGCTTCGTGATGAGCTCCAACTACAACACCCGCGGCCGCGCCGCCGAGGTGCTGGTGGACGGCGGGCAGGCCTTCGAAGTGCGCCGCCGCGAGACGCTGCCCGAGTTGTTCGCCGGCGAAAGCCTGTTGCCGGAGTGATGTCATGCTGCTGCGTTTTACCAAGATGCACGGCCTCGGCAACGACTTCATGGTCATCGACCTGATCAGCCAGCACGCGCACATCCAGCCCAAGCACGCCAAGCAGTGGGGCGACCGCCACACCGGCATCGGCTTCGACCAGTTGCTGCTGGTCGAGGCGCCGACCAACCCGGACGTCGACTTCCGCTACCGCATCTTCAACTCCGACGGTTCGGAAGTGGAGCAATGCGGCAACGGCGCGCGCTGCTTCGCCCGCTTCGTGCTCGACAAGCGCCTGACGCTGAAGAAGAAGATCCGCGTCGAGACCAAGGGCGGCATCATCGAGCTCAACGTGCGCCCGGATGGCCAGGTCATCGTGGACATGGGCCCGCCGCGCCTGGCGCCGCAGCAGGTCCCCTTCCAGGCCGACGGCGAGGCGCTCAGCTACCCGGTCGAGGTCAACGGGCAGACCGTCGAACTGGCCGCGCTGTCGATGGGCAACCCCCACGCGGTGCTGCGCGTCGACGACGTCCAGACCGCTCCGGTGCACGAACTGGGCCCGCAATTGGAGCATCACCCGCGCTTCCCGCAGCGGGTCAACGTCGGCTTCCTGCAGGTGATCGACCGCCGGAACGCCAGGCTACGCGTCTGGGAACGCGGCGCCGGCGAGACCCAGGCCTGCGGCACCGGTGCCTGCGCGGCGGCGGTGGCGGCGATTCGCCAGGGCTGGATGGACTCGCCGCTGCAACTGGAACTCCCCGGCGGCAAGCTGGCCATCGAGTGGGCAGGTCCGGGCCACCCGGTTATGATGACCGGACCCGCCGTTCGCGTGTACGAAGGACAGGTTCGTCTATGACCGATCAACAGCAGCCCGCCCCCCTGGACGCCGAGCAGGTGGCCGCCTACCTGCGCCAGCACCCGGAGTTCTTCGTCGACCACGAGGAGCTGATTCCCGAGCTGCGCATCCCGCACCTGCCGGGCGAAGCCGTGTCGCTGGTCGAGCGCCAGGTCAAGCTGCTGCGCGAACGCAACATCGAGATGCGCCATCGCCTGTCGCAGTTGATGGACGTGGCCCGCGACAACGACCGGCTGTTCGACAAGACCCGCCGCCTGGTGCTCGACCTGCTCGACGCGGCGAGCCTGGAGGAAGTGGTCGGTTCCGTGGAAGACAGCCTGCGCCATGCCTTCCAGGTGCCGCACGTCAGCCTGATCCTGTTCAACGAGACGCCGCTGGAAGTCGGCCGCTGGGTCAGCAACGCCGAGGCCCACCAGGCCATCGGCGGCCTGCTCGGCGGTAACAAGACGGTCTGCGGCGTGCTGCGCGCCCCCGAGCTGGAGTTCCTGTTCGGCGAAGAGGCGCCGCAGGTCGGCTCGGCCGCGATGGTCGCCCTGTCCCACCAGGGCCTGCACGGCGTGCTGGCGATCGGCAGCCCCGACCCGCAACACTACAAGAGCTCGCTCGGCACCCTGTTCCTCGGCTACATCGCCGAGGTCCTGGCCCGCGTCCTGCCACGCTTCGCCGCGCCCCTGCGCTCGGTCAGGTAGGCGGCAAGCTTCAAGCTGCAAGAGCCAGCCGGGCATGAACGCCTTTACTTGGAGCTTGAAGCTTGAAGCTTGTAGCTGATCTGGACACCTACCTCGAACACTTGCGCAGCGAGCGCCAGGTGTCGGCGCACACCCTCGACGGCTACCGGCGCGACCTGCACAAGGTCCTCGCCCTCGCCGAAAAGGCCGGCATCGCCGACTGGGCCGCGCTCGACACGCGCACTCTGCGCAGCTTCGTCGCCCGCCTGCACGCCCTGGGCCAGTCCAGTCGTTCGCTGGCCCGCCTGCTCTCGGCGGTGCGCGGCCTGTATCGCTACCTGAACCGCGAAGGCATCTGCCGGCACGACCCGGCCAGCGGCCTGCGCCCGCCCAAGGGCGAGCGGCGCCTGCCGCGCGCGCTGGACGCCGACCGCACCGCGCAACTGCTCGACGGCGCCGTCGAGGATGACTTCATCGCCCGCCGCGACCAGGCCCTGCTCGAGCTGTTCTATTCCTCCGGGCTGCGCCTCTCCGAACTGGTCGGCCTGAACCTCGAACAGCTCGACCTCGCCGCCGGCCTGGTCGAAGTGCACGGCAAGGGCAACAAGACCCGCGTCCTGCCGGTGGGCAGCAAGGCCCGCGCGGCGCTGGAGCACTGGCTGCCATTGCGCGCGCTGAGCCGCCCGGCCGACGGCGCGGTGTTCGTCAGCCAGCAGGGCCGGCGCCTCGGCCCGCGCGCCATTCAACTGCGCGTGCGCCAGGCCGGCGTTCGCGAGCTGGGCCAGCACCTGCACCCGCACATGCTGCGGCACAGCTTCGCCAGCCACATGCTGGAATCCTCCCAGGACCTGCGCGCGGTGCAGGAACTGCTCGGCCATGCCGACATCGCCACCACCCAGGTCTACACCCACCTGGACTTCCAGCACCTGGCCAAGGTCTACGACAACGCCCACCCACGGGCCAAGCGGCGCGGTGGAGCGACCGAATGAGCATTCGCCTGATCACCTTCGACCTCGACGACACACTGTGGGACAACCGCCCGGTGATCCTCGGCGCCGAGGCGGCGATGCGCGACTGGCTGGCGCTGCACACCCCGCGCCTGGCGGCGCAGCCGGTGGAGCACCTGTGGACCATCCGCAGCCGGCTGGTCGAAAACGAACCCGGCCTGCGCCACCGCCTCAGCGAACTGCGCCGGCGCACCCTGTTCCACGCCCTGGAAGGCGTCGGCTACAGCCGCGAGGAGGCCGTGGCGCTGGCCGAAGGCGCCTTCCAGGCGATGCTGCGCGCCCGCCACCGGATCACCTTCTTCCCGGAAACCGTGCCGACCCTGGAAGCCCTCGCCGGCCGCTATCACCTCGGGGTGATCACCAACGGCAACGCCGACGTGCGCCGCCTGGGCCTGGCCGACTACTTCCAGTTCGCCCTGTGCGCCGAGGAGCTGGGCGTCGGCAAGCCCGATCCCAAGCCGTTCCGGGAAGCGCTGAAAAAGGTCGGCGTGACGGCCGAGCAGGCGGTGCATGTCGGCGACCATCCCGGCGACGACATCCGCGGCGCCCTCGACGCCGGCCTGCGCGCCATCTGGTTCAACCCCAGCGGCCAGTCCTGGGACGGCGAAGACAGCCCGGACTCGGAAATCCGCAGCCTGGGCGAGCTGCCGGCGCTGCTGAAGCGCTGGGGAGCCTGACCCCTCCATAGGAGCGGCCCATGGCCGCGAAATCGCGGGCATGGCCCGCTCCTACGATGTTTACTGGACTCCCGCGTTTGCGTGAATGACGTAGAGAAAACTCCGATGCTCGACCGTCACTCCCGCGAACGCGGGAGCCCAGAAACGAAAAACGGATACCTCCACACGCAACGCCCACGAAAAAGCCCGCCTGGTCAGGCGGGCTTTTCAATTCGGGGTCGTGCGGGCTCAGATGGGCCGGCTGCCGTACTTGCTGTCCGGCTTCTTGGGCGGATCGGCGACCACGTTGGGCTCGATCTCCTGAACCTTGCCGCCGCGCGAAAGGAACTCCTGCATGGCGCGTTCCAGCGCCTCGCGTTCCTTCTGCTTGGCCTCGATGCTGGGCAGCTCTTCCGGCTCGACGGCCGCCTTGGCCTTCTTGCCGGGCTTGGCCGCGACCTCGCCATCGTCGCCGTCGTCGGCTTCTACGTCTCCGTCATCGGCCGCCGCCAGCTCTTCGCCGTCGTCCTCGACGCCTTCCAACTCGTCTTGTTCCAGATCTTCATCGCTCATGTTCAACCTCATGACTTGCGAAAAGCAGGTTAGTTATAGCCCAGCTACGTACGCTATAGAACGTCGCCGGAAAAATTCAAACGGCCTCGCCATTCAAGGTGGCGAGAACCTGGCGGACGCCGCCGTGCTCGCGGTGTTCGCCGAGGTAGATTCCCTGCCAGGTCCCCAGCGCCAGGCACCCGTCGCTCACCGGCAGGCTCAACTGACAGCCGAGCAGGCTGGCCTTGAAATGCGCCGGCAGGTCGTCCGGTCCTTCGTCGTCATGTTCGTAGCCGCGCTCGCCCTCGGGCGCCAGACGCGCGAAGAAACGCTCGAAGTCGCGGCGCACCGCCGGGTCGGCATTCTCGTTGACGGTCAGCGAAGCCGACGTGTGGCGCAGCCACAGGTGCAACAGACCGACACGACAGCCACGCAGTTCCGGCAACGCGGCGAGGATTTCCCCGGTGACCAGGTGGAACCCGCGCGGACGCGGTTGCAAGCGGATCAGGCGCTGCTGCCACATACCGACCTCCTCCAATTGGCGCGCATTCTAGCGTGCTGCCAGGAAAAGCAAAGAGTGGCGTTTCAGAGCCTTCGATCCAAGTGTTGCGGACCGTGTACGGACGTACCGCACACAGCAAAACGCCCGGCATTGCCGGGCGTTTCGATGGAGCGTGGAAGGCTTACAGGTTGTAGCCTCGCTCGTTGTGCTGAGCCAGGTCGAGACCGACGGTCTCTTCCTCTTCGCTGACCCGCAGGCCGATCACCAGGTCCACGACCTTGAGGATGATGTAGGTCAGGATAGTGGTGTAGACGATGGTGAACAGCACGCTTTCGGTCTGGATCCACAGTTGGCTGGCGATGCTCTCGATCTCGCCGAAACCGCCCAGGGCCGGGGCACCGAAGGCACCCACCAGGATCGCGCCGACGATACCGCCGATGCAGTGCACGCCGAACACGTCGAGGGAGTCGTCGTAGCCCAGCTTGCGCTTCAGGCTGGTGGCGCAGAAGTAGCAGATCACACCGGCGGCGATACCGATCACCAGGGCGCCCACCGGGCCGACGGCGCCGGCTGCCGGGGTGATGGCGACCAGGCCGGCGACCACGCCGGAGGCGATGCCCAGGGCGCTCGGTTTGCCGTGGGTGATCCACTCGGCGAACATCCAGGACAGGGCGGCGGCGGCGGTGGCGATCTGGGTCACCAGCATGGCCATGCCGGCGGTGTCGTCAGCGGCGGCGGCGGAGCCGGCGTTGAAGCCGAACCAGCCGACCCACAGCATGGCGGCGCCCATCAGGGTGTAGCCGAGGTTGTGCGGCGCCATCGGCGTGGTCGGGTAGCCCTTGCGCTTGCCCAGCACCAGGCAGGCCACCAGGCCGGCGATACCGGCGTTGATGTGCACCACGGTGCCGCCGGCGAAGTCGATCACGCCCTCGTCCCACAGCAGGGCACCGTCGCCGCCCCAGACCATGTGGGCCATCGGCGCATAGACGATGGTGAACCACAGGGCCATGAAGACCAGCATGGCGGAGAACTTCATGCGCTCGGCGAAGGCGCCGACGATCAGGGCCGGGGTGATGATCGCGAAGGTCATCTGGAAGGTGACGAACACGCTTTCCGGGAAGGCGCCGACCAGGCTGTCCTTGGTCAGGTTGGAGAGGAAGGCGTTGTTCAGGCTGCCAACGAAGGAGTTGAAGTTGACGACGCCCTGCTCCATGCCGGTGGTGTCGAAGGCCAGGCTATAGCCGTAGACGAACCACAGGATGCTCATCAGGCCGGTGATGGCGAAGCATTGCATCATCACCGAGAGGATGTTCTTGGACCGCACCATGCCGCCGTAGAACAGCGCCAGGCCGGGGATGGTCATGAACAGTACCAGCGCGGTGGATGTGAGCATCCACGCGGTGTCGCCGGAGTTCAGGGTTGCCACTTCCTCGGCCATGGCCAGACCGGGGGTGACGAGAGACAACAGGGCTCCTAGCCCTGCGAATTTACGCAGAGTCATGTTCTTTTTCTCCTGGGGCGTGTTGGGTTCGGCGGCTTAGATGGCGTCTGTGCCGGTTTCGCCGGTACGGATGCGGATAGCCTGTTCCAGATTGACCACGAAGATCTTGCCGTCACCGATCTTGCCGGTATTGGCCGCCTTCGTGATGGCCTCGATCACGCGATCCAACTGGTCGTCGGCAATGGCCACGTCGATCTTCACCTTGGGCAGGAAGTCGACGACGTATTCAGCACCGCGATACAGCTCCGTATGGCCTTTCTGCCGACCGAAGCCTTTGACCTCGGTGACGGTGATGCCCTGCACGCCGATCTCGGACAACGACTCACGCACGTCGTCGAGCTTGAACGGCTTGATGATGGCAGTGACTAGCTTCATGAAACTCTCTCCCGTTTAGGTGGACTCGCCCCAGGAAAAACGAACCCGGTTCAAGTCTATGCGCAGTGTCTGGCTTTGTAACGCATCGGGCGCCCTGGCTCGGCCACCCACGACAGCAACCAACCGCTTCCGGTGAAACAACTCCCCCGTTTCACCCTGCACCGAACTGCATCAGTGCATGCGTCACAGGCGTCCAAGCAGAAACCTTGCCATATCCGCTTAACAGCGATTTTTCAGCCAGTTACCGGCATGAAGGCGGCCTGGAACGGGCGTGCATCCGCAGATGGCGCACAACATTGGTGCATCACCAAGCCAAGTATTGCTCAAAAAGCGTGCAGAAATGAGCCACCGGATGGCGTGGTACACTCCGCCGGTCTCAACCGGAACCACCACCATGCTGCCACCCAAAGCCCTGCTCGACGCCCTCGCAAGCCAAGCCGCCCGCCTGTTCGGCGGCGACACCCCGCTGCCCCGCGCGGAGCTGGAAAGCCAGTTCAAGGCACTGATGCAGAGCGCCTTCAGCAAGCTCGACCTGGTCAGTCGCGACGAATTCGACAGCCAGATGACCGTACTGGCGCGCACCCGGGCACGCCTGGAAGCGCTGGAGGCACGGGTCGCCGAACTGGAAACCAAGCAGAACCCGCCCGCCGAGTAGATCCTGCCGGCGGGACACTCGATCAAGGAGCGATCATGTCCCTGGCCATCATCCACAGCCGCGCGCTGGTCGGCGTCGAGGCGCCGGCCGTCAGCGTCGAAGCCCACCTGGCCAACGGCCTGCCATCCCTGGCACTGGTCGGCCTGCCGGAAACCAGCGTCAAGGAAAGCAAGGACCGCGTGCGCAGCGCGATCCTCAACTCCGGCTTCGACTTCCCGGCCCGTCGCATCACCCTCAACCTGGCCCCCGCCGACCTGCCCAAGGATGGCGGCCGCTTCGACCTGGCCATCGCCCTGGGCATCCTCGCCGCCAGCAGCCAACTGCCGGCCGAGGCGCTGGATGCGGTGGAATGCCTGGGCGAGTTGGCCCTGTCCGGCGCCCTGCGTCCGGTACAGGGCGTGCTGCCGGCGGCTCTGGCCGCCCGCGCGGCGGGACGTGCGCTGGTGGTGCCGAGGGCCAACGCCGAGGAAGCCAGCCTGGCCTCCGGCCTCAAGGTGCTGGCCGCCGACCATCTGCTGGAGCTGGCCGGGCACTTCAACGGCAGCGCACCGCTGGCTCCCTACCAGGCCCAGGGCCTGCTGCGCCGGAGCCCGCCCTATCCCGACCTCGCCGAGGTGCAGGGCCAGTTGGCCGCCAAGCGCGCTCTGCTGGTAGCGGCGGCCGGCAATCACAACCTGCTTTTCAGCGGTCCTCCGGGTACCGGCAAGACGCTGCTGGCCAGCCGCCTGCCCGGCCTGCTGCCACCGCTGGACGAAGCCGAGGCCCTGGAGGTCGCCGCCATTCATTCGGTGGCCAGCCATACGCCGCTGGATGCCTGGCCGCAACGGCCCTTTCGCACGCCCCATCATTCGGCTTCCGGGCCGGCGCTGGTCGGCGGCGGCAGTCGACCGCAGCCCGGCGAGATCACCCTGGCGCACCAGGGCGTGCTGTTCCTGGACGAGCTGCCGGAGTTCGATCGCAAGGTGCTGGAGGTGCTGCGCGAGCCGCTGGAGACCGGCCATATCGTCATCGCCCGGGCGCGCGACCGGGTGCGTTTCCCGGCCCGCTTCCAACTGGTGGCGGCGATGAATCCCTGCCCTTGCGGCTACCTGCACGACCCCGGTGGGCGCTGCCGCTGCACCCCGGAGCAGGTGCAGCGCTACCGCGCCAAGCTGTCCGGGCCGCTGCTCGACCGCATCGACCTGCACCTCACCGTGGCGCGGGAAAGCACGTCCCTGCACGCCGCCGCCGAACCCGGCCAGGACAGCGCCAGCGTCGCCGCCCAGGTGGCCGCCGCGCGCCAGCGCCAGATGCGGCGCCAGGGCTGTACCAACGCCGTGCTGGACCTGCCAGGCCTGCGCCGGCACTGCGCCCTGAAAGCGGAGGATCAAGGCTGGCTGGAACAGGCCTGCGAGCGCCTCAACCTGTCGCTGCGCGCCGCCCACCGCCTGCTCAAGGTGGCGCGCACCCTTGCCGACCTCGACGAGCAGGAAGCCATCACCCGCGCGCACCTGGCCGAAGCCCTGCAATATCGGCCCAGCTCAGCGGGTGGATAAGTAGGGTGGATGTCGCTCTTCACATCCACCATGGCCATTCGGTGGATCGGTGAAGCGTGATCCACCCTACGGCGTCTCAGCCCGCCAGTTCGGGATTGCCGGTATTCGGTGGGCTGAAGCCCACCCTACCTCCCTCGGCTCTTGATGTATCCCGGATGCAATCCGGGGAATCGTGGCGCATCTTTCCCGAATTGCATCCGGGCCATGGGCTCAGGGCTGGGCGTCGGAGATCGCCTTGCCGCTTTCCATGTCGATGGGGAAGGAGAAATGCTCGTGGATGATCGCCCAGCGGCCGTCCAGCTTGCGGAAGCCCTGGGTCACGCGCATCCAGCAGCCCTGGGCGTTGCCTTGCTCGTCGGTGCCGCCGCAATGGCAGAGGTAGTAGGCCAGGGCCAGGTCGCCGGCGACATGGAGTTGCAGTTCGCGGTTCTCGTAGGTCGGCAGGCCGGGGCACATCTTCATGCAGTCTTCCCAGTGCACCCTGTAGGCCTCCCGTCCCTTGAACTGCAATTGCTTGATGGCATCGAAGGCGACGATGTCCTCGGCGTAGGTGGAGACCACGGTGGCGACGTCCTTGGTCGTGAAGCCTTTGACCCAGGTGTCGAGCAGGGCCTGTACCTGGCTGCGGTCGGTAGTGGTGTTCATGGCGAATCCTCTCTTCTCAGCGGGCCTTGGCCGAGGCGCAGCAGTCGTGCGCGGCGGCCGGGTTTTCCTCGTAGCGGTCGTGCAGCCGGGTCCAGTCCAGCCCCCCACCCAGGTCGGGCATGCCGTCCCATCCCTCGCCGCGCCCTAAGGGGGTGAGGTCGAGGTAGTTGTAGGTGGTGCAGAGGATGTCCAGGCCGCGGCTATAGGTGGAATAGCTGTGGAACACCCGGTCGCCGTCGCGCAGGAACACGCTGAGGCCCGGCTGCTCGCCTTCCAGTTGGTAGTTCAGGCCGAGACGGGCGAGCTCGGCCTTGTCGCGGTAGTTGTATTCGATTGGCGCCACACCCTCATCGAGGGTGACGTGGAAGTCGTAGTTGAACGGCGAGCCGAACGACGAGTACCAGGGCAACGTCCAGCCCATGCGCCGCTTGAAGGCTTCCAGCTCTTCCAGCGGCGCGCGGGAGACCAGCACCAGGCGGGTGTCGCGGGCGGTCAGGTGGGCCTGGTGGCCGATGTTATCGACCACGAAGGAGCAACCCGGGCAGCCTTCGCCCCGGTCGCGGTGGAACATGAAGTGGTAGACGATCAGTTGCCGCTTGCCGGCGAACAGATCGGCCAGGCCGACCTCGCCTTCGGGGCCGGTGAAACGGTAGTCCTGTTCGACGGCAACCATCGGCAACTGGCGGCGCGCCCGGTTCAGGCGGTCGCGCTCGCGGGTGAGGGCCTTTTCCTCGGCCAGCAGGGCCAGGCGCACCTTCAACCATTCTTCGCGGCTGGCGATTTGCGGGTAGTCATTGCTGTTCATGCTTCGTACTCCCATGGGCGGGTGGGTTGGCCGCGCGGCGGCGGCGTCCGAGCAGGCAGGCACCAAGCCCGCCGGCGGCCAGCAGACCGCTGCCGCCGAGGGTCAGCGCGGCCAGGCAGAAGGGGCACATGTCCAGGCCCTCACAGTTGCAGTTGGCGCACCGGCCGCACTTCGACGCTGCCGACCCGCGCCGCCGGAATCTTCGCGGCGAGTTGCAGCGCCTCGTTGAGGTCGCGGGCGTCGACCAGGTAGAAGCCGGCCAACTGCTCCTTGGTCTCGGCGAACGGGCCATCGGTGATCGACTGCTTGCCGCCGCGCATGCGCACCGTGGTGGCGCTGCGCACCGGCTCCAGGGCCTCGGCGGCGATCAGCCGGCCACTGGCGCGCACCGATTCGCAGTAGTCGTTGCATTCGGGGTCGCGCGGACTGTCGGGCGAGTCGTGGAGGATGTTTTCGTCGCTGTAGACCAGTAGCAGGTATTTCATGGCGGTTCTCCTCGTTGGGCTTGCTTACCCGGTAGTCGAGCGGGGAGACGGCGAATCGACAAGGACGCGAAAATTTTTTCGGGAGCCCCCACGTAGGATGGGTGAGCGGCGTGGGACAACGATCTTCCCCACCCACGCGGATCTGGCGCGCCGCGTAACCCATCGGATGGCGTGATGGGTTACGGCGCCGACTCCCCGTGCGAGGTCGATACGGCAGTGCCAGGCGCTTCACCCATCCTACTTATTGGGCTCCCGCGAACGCGGGGACTACAGGTCCAGCTCCGCCAGGCGACGTTCGAGGAAGGCCCGGTCCGGTGCCTGCTGGCTGAGCTGCAAGGCACGGCGATAGGCGGCGCGCGCGTCCTCGGTGCGGCCCAGGCGTCGGCACAGGTCGGCACGCGCGGCGTGGGCCAGGTGGTAGTCGTCCAGCTCGCCCCGGGACAGCAGCGCATCGAGCTGCGCCAGGCCGGCTTCCGGGCCGTCGCGCATGGCCAGCGCCACCGTTCGGTTGAGTTCGACCACCGGCGAAGGCGCGTGCCGCAGCAGGGCGTCGTAGAGGCCGACGATCTGCGTCCAGTCGGTGGCCGCCATGCTCGGCGCCTCGGCGTGCACCGCGGCGATCGCCGCCTGCAGGCTGTACGGGCCGAAACGCCGCGAGCGCAGGGCGTCGAGCACCAGCGCCTCGCCCTCGGCGATCAGCGCACGGTCCCACAGGTCGCGGTCCTGGTCCTCGAGCAGCACCGGTTCGCCGCTGGCCGACAGCCGCGCCGGCCGGCGCGACTCGTGCAACAGCATCAGCGCCAGCAGCCCTTGCGCTTCCGGCTCGGGCAGCAGCTCGACCAGCAGGCGGCCGAGCCGAATCGCTTCCTCGGATAGCTGGCTGCGGGTCAGCGCCTCGCCGGAACTGGCGAAGTAGCCCTCGTTGAACACCAGGTAGACCACCCGCAGCACCGCCTCCAGCCGCTCGGCCAGCTCATTGCGACCGGGCACCTCGTAGGGGATGCGCGCCTCGCGGATCTTCGCCTTGGCGCGCACGATGCGCTGCGCCACGGTGCCCGGCGCGGTCAGGAAGGCGCGGGCGATTTCCTCGGTGGTCAGGTCGCAGACCTCGCGCAAGGTCAGCGCCACCTGGGCATCGGCGGCCAGCGCCGGGTGGCAGCAGGTGAAGATCAGGCGCAGGCGGTCGTCTTCCAGGTGCTGCTGGTCGAAGGCCTCCTCGTCCTCGGCGACGGCCGGTTCCGGCGCCTCGTCCAGCCCCTGGAAGCGCGCCTGGCGGCGCAGCCCGTCGATGGCCTTGAAGCGTCCGGCGGAAACCAGCCAGGCACGCGGATTGGCTGGCACGCCGTCGCGCGGCCACTGCTCCATGGCGGCGCGGAAGGCCTCGTGCAGGGCCTCCTCGGCCAGGTCGAAATCCCCCAGCAGGCGGATCAGGGTGGCCAGTACGCGGCGCGATTCGTTGCGATAGAGAGCTTCCAGCTCAAGGTGAGCGTTCATCGAAATCCCCTCGGCTCTAACGGCCGTTGGCGTCCGTCCATGTTAGGCAATGATCGTTCGGGGAGAGCGCCATTCGACAAACGGGAAAACCACAAAAACTATCGCGCGAAAACCATCGATTCGAAAAAGCTATCAAAATTTGTTAGCATGCTTGGCTTCTCCGCCCTTGGCGGCCATCCGATCACAAGGAGAGCTAGCTCAATGGAGGCCAAGCAGTCTTCACTCAACCCACCGGTTTTCTTCGGCTCCGCCGTCCTCATCGTCGCCATCGTGCTGTTCTGCATGCTGTTCCAGCAGCAGGCGCAACAGACCTTCGGCCACCTCCAGGGGTGGATCTTCACCAACGCCAGTTGGTTCTACGTACTCGCCGTTGCGCTGATCCTGATCAGCGTGGTGTTCCTCGCCATCAGCCGCTATGGCGACCTCAAGCTCGGGCCCGATCACAGCCAGCCCGAATACCGCAACCTCACCTGGTTCGCCATGCTGTTCTGCGCCGGCATGGGCATCGGCCTGATGTTCTTCGGCGTCGCCGAGCCGCTGATGCACTACAGCTCGCCGCCGGAAGGCGACGCCAATACCGTGCAGGCCGCGCGCGAGGCGATGAAGCTGACCTTCTTCCACTGGGGCCTGCACGCCTGGGCGATCTACGCCATCGTCGCGCTGATCCTGGCGTTCTTCAGCTTCCGCCACGGCCTGCCGCTGACCCTGCGCTCGGCGCTCTACCCGCTGATCGGCGAGCGCATCCACGGGCCGCTCGGCCATGCGGTGGATATCTTCGCGATCATTGGCACGGTGTTCGGCGTCGCCACTTCGCTGGGCTACGGGGTGTTGCAGATCAACAGCGGCCTGCACCACCTGTTCGACGTACCGATCAGCGTGCCGGTGCAGATCGGTCTGATCGCCGGCACCTGCGCGCTGGCCACGCTGTCGGTGGCCAGCGGCCTGAACCGGGGCATTCGCATCCTCTCCGAGCTGAACATGGTGCTGGCGGTGCTTCTGCTGCTGTTCGTGCTGGCCCTGGGGCCGACCGTGTTCCTGCTCAAGACCTTCGTGCAGAACACCGGCGGCTACCTGTCGGAGATCGTCAGCAAGACCTTCAACCTGTACGCCTACGAACCGACCGACTGGATCGGCGGCTGGACCCTGCTGTACTGGGGCTGGTGGCTGTCCTGGTCGCCCTTCGTCGGGTTGTTCATCGCACGTATCTCGCGTGGCCGGACGATCCGCGAGTTCGTCTGCGGCGTGCTGTTCGTGCCGGCCGGCTTCACCCTGCTGTGGATGACGGTGTTCGGCGACACCGCCATCCACATGGTGCTCAACGAGGGCCTGACCAGCCTGGCCGAGACGGTGAACGCCGACAGCTCGCTGGCGCTGTTCGCCTTCCTCGAGCAGTTGCCGCTGCCGACGGTGATGTCCACCCTGGCGGTGCTGATGGTGGTGATCTTCTTCGTCACCTCGGCCGACTCCGGCGCCCTGGTGGTGGACATGCTGGCCTCCGGCGGGCGCGACCACACGCCGCTGTGGCAGCGGCTGTTCTGGTCGATCCTGATGGGCGTGGTGGCCATCGCCCTGCTGCTGGCCGATGGTCTCAAGGCCCTGCAGACCGCCACTATCGCCAGCGCCCTGCCATTCTCCATCGTCCTGCTCGCGGCGATCTGGGGACTGTTCAAGGCCCTGCGCCTGGACGCCACCAAACGCGGCATCCGCTACCAGTCGCTGAACATCTCCCGCCCCGCATCACGTCATCACGGCGGCTGGCAGCGCCGGCTGCGCAACATGGCGATGTTCCCGCGCCGCGCCCACGTCACCCGGTTCATCGCCGAAGTGGTGGAGCCGGCCTGCCAGGCGGTGGCCGAGGAATTGCGCAAGCAGGGCCTGGACGCTCGCGTGGCAGGCGGCGACGACGGCCGCACGCGCCTGGAAGTGGCCCACGGCGCGGAGATCGACTTCCTCTACGAAGTACGCCCGCGCGCCTTCGCGCAACCGAGCTTCGCCCTGCGCGACACCGGCGACGATGGCAACGAGGAACGCAAGTACTTCCGCGCCGAGGTCTACCTGCGCGAGGGCGGCCAGGACTACGACGTGATGGGCTGGAGCCGCGACGAGGTGATCGGCGACATCCTCGACCAGTACGAGAAGCACATGCACTTTTTGCATGTGGTGAGGTGATGGGGAAAACTACTCCCCACCCTAAGGAAACTCTGAAGAAGACTTCCCAAATCTGGTGAAATACGTCGATCCCGTTTCCAGAGTATCCCGATGAAGCAGATGACCTTCGCCAACGCCGAGTACGCCGGAAAACGCAAACAGACCCGTAAGGAGAGTTGTTCCTGATCGAGATGGATCAGGTGGTGCCGTGGAAGGGCTTGATCGCTCTGATCGAGCCACACTATCCCAAGGGTGAAGGTGGTCGTCCGGCGTACCCACTGATGGCCATGCTGCGCATCCACCTGATGCAGAACTGATTCGGCTACAGCGATCCGGCGATGGAGGAAGCGCTGTATGAGACGACCATCCTGCGCCAGTTTGCTGGGTTGAGTCTGGAGCACATTCCCGACGAAACCACAATCCTTAACTTCCGTCGCTTGCTGGAAAAACATGAACTGGCAGCCGGCATCTTGGGCGTGATCAACGGTTACCTAGGCGATCGTGGCCTGTCGCTACGCCAGGGCACCATCGTTGACGCCACACTGATCCATGCGCCCAGTTCGACCAAGAACCAGGACGGCAAGAGCGACCCGGAAATGCACCAGACCAAGAAAGGCAACCAGAACTACTTCGGCATGAAGGCGCATATCGGCGTGGATGACAAATCTGGTCTGGTACACAGCGTGGTGGGTACGGCGGCCAACGTGGCAGACGTCACCCACGTTGACAAGTTGCTGCATGGGGATGAGAACGTGGTTTGTACTGATGCCGGTTATACCGGTGCCGAAAAGCGTCCGGAGCATGAAGGCCGGAAGGTTATCTGGCAGGTGGCGGCTCGCCGCAGCACCTACAAGAAGTTGGGTAAGCGCAGTGCGTTTTACAAAGCCAAGCGCAAGATCGAGAAGGCCAAAGCCCAGGTACGTGCCAAGGTCGAACACCCATTTCGGGTGACCAAGCGGCAGTTTGGCTATACCAAGGTGCGTTTCCGAGGCCTGGTGAAGAACACCGCACAACTGGTGACGCTGTTTGCCCTGTCGAACCTGTGGATGGTACGCCGGCATTTGCTGAGCACAGCAGGCGAGGTGCGTCTGTGATGAGGGAAATGGCGGCTGTGAGATCATCGCGGCGGCTAACAACACAGAGGAAGCGGATGATCTGAGAGCTCTGGATCGACTGGCGGTTTTCAAAAATCAGCGAGCGTTGAAATCAGCCAAAAACACGGACTATTTCAGACCATCCTTAGGACAGATCGAGCCTACGAACATTGCCCTCCTACTACCGAGAGGCAGGCAGACCGGAGAGCCGCGATAAGCATTGGCTGACGCCATAAATCAAAATGGTTTGATCGTGGCATGAAAAAAATAATTACCGGACGAAAATTAAGCAGCCGCCCTCGAGCCCCTTATATTGGCAAAATACAACGTAGCACCACGCGAAAGACCAGCCAACAATTAGACTCCAAAGGCACCGCCATCAACTTAGTTCTTTCAAAAATATAATCAGCCCTATCAAGGACGACCTGAAACCGCCCATATTCACAACCAGGCAAGCCGACCAGAAAAAATCGAGAGTAAAAAACAACGGGAAGCACAACCCAAAAGAGCTGTCATGGCGTCAGCACGACGAACTGCTTGATCCGACAGCCATCGGAATTGTCATAGGTAATACTCACTGAATTATTCCCCGCCTGAGCAGCAATGGCGGCACTGGTTATCATCTTTCCATACCCAGCTCCAGAATTGGGCACAACCATAATGCCGTAAAAACACTCCTGCAGTGCAGGCTTTATCGATATTCCAATAACGGGGGACGCGGGGTCACCATCATTGCCAACCGCTATCATGGTGATCAGTCCAACTACCGTTTTTTCCACCGCATTGGCCAGCGAACCGAGCGTCATTAGCGCGCCCACAAGAAGCACCTTTTTCGCACCATCCAAGAATCTTTTATGACAGGGCTTCATGGGTTTCCCCTCAAGGCGTGAGGACGACAAACTGACTAATGGCACATCCTGCAACAGCAGGATCATAGGTAATACTGACTGTCTTACCCCCCGCCTGGGCTGACAACGCGGCAGCGACCACCGCTTTTCCGTAACTGGAATCAGAGTGCGGTATGGCCATAATCCCGTAGAAGCAGTTGGATACCGCCGGCTTGATGACAAGATAGGCCTGCGCTTGCGCGGAATCTGATGCCGCAGGTTGGATAATGACATTCGTCAGCGTCCCTTGGACTACGGTAGGGGCTGCCTGCACACCAGCGGTAAGAAGCATACCGACCATCATCCACTTCACTCTTTTTATCATCATATCTCTCCTTAGTTTTTTCAGCCGTCAGTGCTGATCGGCCCAACATCTCCAACACTAAAATATTGACCTAAATTTATCAGACAACACTCTCAACAATAAAAACAAGTAAATCTTTATCCTTCACGCCCATTGATTGCCAGTGAATCCGTGGAGAACCCTAGCGCGGCAGACAGAGACAGGTTACAGCAAAGCAATAAATCGCGCCCCTCGCCTTACTCTGCATAACCTTCAAATTCCCACTTGCCTAGCCGAGATACTTTCCCAGCTATTTCACTCCAACTCTCACCAGTGCATTTTCGCAAGAACTTATTAATAGCATCGACAATTTTTTGATAGTTGTACTTGCGAACAATAATATGATGGCACCCAATGACGACCTCATCCATGCCATAGGTATTTTCTAACCATCTTGGCGTACACACTTCTATATCAAACGACTCCTCGCCCTCCTTCCCCTCTGGCCCCACCATAACCTGAAGAAGAAACCCAAATACCTCCGGATTTTCCGGCTGAAAGCTCTCTAGATCATAGACATCAGGACTATGAAGTCGTTTTAATTCTGCGTTCATATCTCAATCCGTTATATCCAGATGACCATTTGACTGCCATTGTCTTGACTGCTGCCCCGGGAACCTTTGCTCAAAATTGGCTTGAGTTTTATCCTGTCTCGGCTTGTAGCTAGGCGGTCTGTATTGCCTCAAGCCATCCTTACTGACCAACGCCTTCCCATCGCTGGCAACTTTATAACCATCACCAACCCAAGCCTTACCAAGTTTGTCAGCTTCAGCCCTCGTTCCCGAGCCCAAACCAAAATTACCTTTACCTTTGGCGGCATCACGCAATATTCCAACTTCCTTGCCTGTACCTTTTAAAGCCTTAGACGACTTAACCAACCGACCAAGCTTTATCACCCCCCCCGATACAGCACCAGCCGGAATAAACGACGTCGCATCCTCAAACGCAGCCGCCGCGAACCCAGAGCCGTCTCCGTTATACCCATCGGCTAACGCTCCCGCCACCATAGCGCCATCGAAACCGTTACCCATCAAAAACTGCCCAGACTCATGGAGCAGGCCACCAAAAGCAGTAACAGCACTCTCACCGTTTGGATCTACGAACACATGGGGATTGTTATTTGCATAAGCATAACGATTAAAACTAATCGTACTCTCCGGGTTCACCTCAACTGGATCCACCGCCATAAACCGCCCAATAATCGGGTCGTAATAGCGCGCCTGCATATAGACCAGGCCGCTATCGGCGTCCTGAGTATGTCCCGTATAGCCGACATTGCCGAAGGCGGCGTCCGTCGGGTTTTCCTGGCGCTCGCCATAAGGCCGGAAGTGCGCACGCCAGAGCAAATCACCGCGCTCGTCGGTGGCGGCCACCGGCGACCCCAGGTGGTCGTTATGGTAGTAAGTGGTGTAGACCAGCGTTTCGGCAGTTGCCGTAGTGCCGAGCGCCAAGATAAAGGCCCCGAACAACCATGAAATGATTCGCATCAGGCGCCCCTTCAGTTCAACAACAGATCAATGGCCGGAGAAAGATCCGGTCGTATCTTCGGCGGCGCGTCGGCCTTTTTCGGCAGCTTGCCGGTAGCATATTCGACGGCATTGGGAACGCCGTCGCCATCGGGATCGAGCCCCGCATCAGCCGAAGACAGGGGATTCAAGCCATGGGTGACTTCCCAACCATCCGGCATGCCGTCGCCGTCGCTATCCTTGTTCCTGAGATTGGTTCCAAGAGCATACTCGCGAGCATTGCTGAGCCCATCGCCATCGCTATCGGCGGCACCATCTGCAGGGTTCTTGCGGTCGAAACCAAAGCGCCTTTCATAGCAGTTGGGCAAGCCGTCCTTATCGGTGTCCACCGACTCGCACTGCTCACGTTCGGCAATGCGCTCACCCGCGACGAAGATGAACTCCTGAAAACCTGCATCCAGCAAATTGTCCTGCCGCAATAATTGCCCTTGGTGCCCGTAAAGCGAGATGATCTGTTCGCCATCGGCGAAGGTTTGCAACGTGCGGCGACCAAGCCCATCGTAGACATAGCGCTGATCGGGGGCCCCGGCACAATCCGCACGCCTCTGCAGGCACAGATAGCTCATATTGCCGGCTAGGTCGTAACCATATTCGCCACGCGCCTTGAGCACGTTACCCTTGGCGTCGTAGGTCAGGGTCGCCGCCACGCCGCCGGTAAGCTGGTTGAGCCGCCCCTGGGCATCGTAACCGTAGGAGATCGAACGCCCCGCGATACTCTGGCTGGTGAGGTCGCCACGGACGTTGTAGGCATAGCTGGCCGTTCCCCAGATGCCCTTGGCGCTGGTCAGGCGGTTGAGAGCATCGTAGCCCAGGGTCTGGGTGTAGGCGCTACTCTGCAGGTCGCTGATGGAGGTCAGGTTGTTGGCGGCGTCGTAACCGTAGCGCAGGTACATGGGAGCGTCCGCCCCGCTCACCTTGCGCTCCGTCGGGCGCAGCCGGTTCGCATCCAGGGCGACGCTCAGCGTTCTATTGTTGCCATAGACCAGCGATTGCAATGTACCGCTGGGGTGATAGGTGAGGCTGCGGGCAAAGACTCCAGCCTTGCTTGGCCGGCCATAGACATCAGGCGCGTAGTCCACCACCAGCCCACTGGGATAGGTCAGACTGGTCAGCGCATCGAGCATGTTGTAGGCATAGCTGAACCTGTAGCTACGCGCCGGCGAACTCAGCGCAAGGGTTTCGCTGACCAACTTGTCATGGGCGTCATAGCTGTAGGTCCAGGTACTGCCGGAATAACTCTGACTGAGCAAACGCCCCCCAAGGTCATAGCCCTTGGTCAAGGTGCCTCCACCACCATAGGTCACCTTCAGCAGGCGATAGCGAGCATCGTAGCTGTAGCTGTCGGCAGGCGCGCTCCCCACCTTCTTGGTCAGCACATTGCCAACGGCATCATGGGTATACAGAGTGCTACCGGTTTCGGGATGCGCTTCGGAACTCAGAAACCCTCTGCCATCGAAGGTGAAGCTGCGGGTCAGCCCGCCTTGGGCGATGGCCGTTACACGCCCCAGATTATCCACTGTCAGATTGGTCTGAATGCCGCCGGGCTGGCTGATGCCGGTCAGAACTCGCTGATCAGGCTCCCCGTAGGCGGCGTAACTTTGTGTGGTGATATTCTGCCGTTCGTCGGTGATGGCGACCTTGTTCCCACTCTGATGTGCGTAGCCAAGTGCCGAACCATCCGCATGGGTGACCTTGGTCAGGCGCCCAAGCCCATCGTAGTTGAAGCTCTCCCCCACGGTGCTCGCAGCGCCATAACCGGGATGAGAAACAAAGATTTGCTGGCCGCCGGCGTTGTACTTGGCCGCCACCGCTATGGCTGCGCTGGCGCCACTCTCTGTTTGCTTGATCAACTGGCCTAGCTGGTTGTACTCGCGCAGACGCGTGTAGCCACCGCGGGTCAGGGTTTCTCTCACCCCAAACGACCCCAGGCTGTACGCAATGCTTTGCTTGGCCGCAGCACCTTTGGGAGGAGTGATGCCGGACAGCCGGTCCATGCTGTCATAGGTGTAGGCCGTGGTACGCCCGAGCGGATCCGTTTCCGAAGCGACTGTTCCCCGGGTGTTTACCGTGCGCGTGATAATCGCCCCGTCTGCATAAACCACTCTTCGCGGCACGCCACGGTAATAGTCGGAGTAGGTCGTGACCTTGTTGTTGGCATCGGTATGACTGGTCAGATCACCGCTACCCGAATAGCCATACTTGGTAATGACACCGTAGCGATTTTCCTGGGACAGACGCCCCGAACTGGTGTAGCTATTGCTTATGGACCCGCTGATTCCCGAAATACTTTGACTGGATACCTTCCCTAGCATCCAGCGCCCACCCGGGCGCGTATAGACTGTGTTGGTGGTGCGCTCCCGCTGGCCTTTTTCAACAAGCTTTGTAACTTGACCATAGGCATCATAGGTATAGGAGGATGTGTAAGTTGAGCCATCCTGCCGAACTGACTTTTCCAGCAACACAGGAGCCCGGGTATAGTTCTCCACCAAGAGATTGTAACGGCGCATCTCGTTCTGATCGGAAATATTCTGGCTTCCCCACGTCAAGGTCTCGGTACGCAACACCGTGCCACAGCTTTTCGCCAAAATCTCCTTCTTCACCAACAAGCCGATCTTCCACAACCCGCGATCAACTCCCGAAGCCCCGTTCGTGATGGTGTTCGAACCGACATGTTCATATCTCACGCAACTATCGGGGCCATTCTCCAGGGTAGTGTCGTTGTTCGGCGAATACCCTTTGGTATAGGTATATTTCCACTCATGCGAAGAACTGCTAGAGCTGGTTATATTGGACTGTACACGCCGCGTTATGACATTGAGTCTCTCGGCCGGATCGGTACCCATCTGCCGATAGTCATAGCTGTAGGAAGTCTTCAGACCAGCAGGCGAGGTCATGCTGGCAATAGAAAAACGCCCCGGAACCTCCCCTGTTAGAGTGGTTCGATGGTTATAGGTATAGTCCCAACGACCACCATCCGGATAGCGGACACTATCCAGATAGTGTGGCTTCTGACCAACGCCCCAATCCGCATCGACATAGTTGTAGTTAACCGTCTTGCCACCACCACTGATACTGGAAAGCACGGCCCTTGGCCCCTGCTCGTCCTTGTAATTGAAGTCCACCTGACGCCCATCTGAGGATTTAATTCGCGTCAATAGATGATGGCGACCATAGACATTATCTGCAGGAATGTTATAGGTAAAATCCAGATAATTTCCGTCCGCGTCCTCAATCCTGCTGACAAAGTATGTCAGCAGTTGATAGTCAGGCGACACAGTACCCTTGATATTGAATATATATTTCAAGCCCGTGGGCGAGTATACAACCAGCCCCCCACTTCCTTTATTAAGCGAAGTGGGCAAACAGCGACCAATCCAGCGCCCCTTGGTGATAAAGGAATGATCAGAACCATCACCGTTCGCCAAAGTTTCCCTAGAACCATCCGGCAGCTCAAGGACCGGATTGAGATTCGAGGCAACCTGGCTAATCAGACAGCCTGAATTACTACTCGACTGCTGCAAATAGCTATAAGTCCTTGAAACCCATAGCCGGCCGAAATTTATATCCCATCCAGTGCCGAACGGCGTCCTTTCGGTGTGCCCATTACTGTAGGGCCCTTTGTTATTGGTGACACTCTGATAATTTCTGGTTACCGAAATATCAAGCCCCCCATTACCGGGGAGGTGGAGGTCGGTCACAAGAATCTTCAAGGCACCAGAGAAGGGGTCGACCGTATCAGCCTGCGCACTGCTGGTAAAGTCACGACTTACATTGAAACCGGGGTCCTGATACAGACCGACGGCCGCATCATTGAACTCCTCAGCCAATGAGCCTAGCACGAACACAGACACCGCAATTCCCCCTAGCGTCTTAACGCTAGGCTTCCAGTACGCGATTGGCATGACACCCCCAACAATCCATAACAGACGGGGCGCCAAGGAAATAGAGAGAGTGGAAAGAGGAGCTCGCCATCCTTGGCACGAAACTGGGTGAATGTATGGAACAATCCTCAACAAGCGTCAAGAAATAAAAATTAAAAGTGTCTATTCCACTCGCTTTACTTGTGGCAACCACATCGCCGCCACCTCGGCCAGCAGGTAGTCACGCAGGCGGCGGAAGCGTTCCTGGCCACGGCGCGCCTTCGGCCACACCAGATAATAGCTGTCGCCGCTCCACACCGCGCTTGGCCAGGGCAGGCCGAGGCGGCCTTCGGCAACGTCTTCGGCGACCATCAGCAGGTCGCCGATCGACACCCCGTAGCCACGCGCGGCGGCGACGATGCCGAGTTCGAGCATGTCGAAGGTCTGCCCGCTGCGCAGTTCCACCTGCCCGTCGAGTCCCATGGCCTGTAGCCAGCGCCGCCAGTCGCGGCGGTCCGGGGTCGGGTGCAATTGCTCGGCGGCCTGTAGCCGGGCCAGGTCCCAGGGGCCGTCGGACACCGCCTCCGGGGCGCAGACCGGGATCAGCCACTCGTCGAACAGCAGGGCGCTGTCCCATTCCTCGGGGAACGCCCCTTCGCTGAGCAGCACCGCGCAATCGTAGGGCTCGTGCTGGAAGTCCACGGTGTCGACGTCCATCCAGGCGCTGGTCAGTTGCACCTCGATGTCCGGATTGAGCAGGCGGAAGCGCGACAGCCGCGCCAACAGCCAGCGCACGGTCAGGGTCGAGGGCGCCTTCAAACGCAGCGTGCCCTCCTCGCTGCGCAGGCTGGCGCAGGCCCTCTCCAGGGCCGAGAAGCCGTCGCGCAGGCCGGGCAGCAGCAGGCGACCGGACTCAGTCAGGCGCAAGCCACGGCCCTCGCGCTCGAACAGCCGGCAGCCGAAGTCCGCCTCCAGGGTGCGGATGTGCCGGCTCACCGCGCTCTGGGTGATGGCCAGTTCCTCGGCGGCACGGGTGAACGACAGGTGGCGCGCGGCGGCCTCGAAGGCGCGCAAGGCATAGAGGGGCGGCAGGCGGCTCATGGATGACTTTTACTCATGCCTGGCATGGCTTTAATCGGTTTGTGGCGATGTTACGCCACCGGGAAAATGGCTGGAACCGTGCGGCACGCGAGATGCCGTTCCATCGATGAGTCCTGATTATGTCCGAAAGTCTTCGCAGCGAGCTCGCCGCGTTGCTGCGCCTGGCCGGCCCGCTGGTCGCCGCACAGCTCGCCCACGTGCTGATGGTGTTCACCGACACGGTGATGATGGGCCTGCTCGGCCCCGCGGAACTGGCCGCCGGCGCGCTGGGCGCGGCCAGCTACAACTTCGTGTCGATCTTCTGCGTCGGGGTGGTCGCCGCGGTGGGCAACCTGGTGGCGATCCGTCACGGCGCCAAGGACGCCGCCGGGGTGCGGGCGATGACCCAGGCCGGGCTGTGGGTGGCGCTCGGCCTGGCGCTGCTCGCCGGCCTGCTGCTCTGGAACCTGGCGCCGCTGCTGCGCCTGACCGGCCAGGACCCGGCCAACATCGCCGGGGCGATGAGTTTCCTGCACACCCTGGTATTCGCCCTGCCCGGCTACCTGGTGTTCATGGCCCTGCGTGGCTTCACCGGGGCGCTCGGCCGCCCCGGCCCGGTGCTGGCGATCAGCCTGGGCGGCGCGGCGCTCAACTTCGTCCTCAACTACGCGCTGATCCACGGCATGTTCGGCCTGCCGCGCATCGGCCTGGCCGGTATCGGTCTGGTCACCGCCGTGGTTTCCACGCTGATGGCGCTGTGCCTGGCACTGTACATCCACCGGCAGCCCTTCTACCGGCCCTGGCCGCTGCTTGCCGGGCTATCGCGGCCGGGCATGGCGACGCTGCGCGAGAACCTGCGCCTGGGCCTGCCGATCGGCGGCACCTACGTGGTCGAGTCCGGCTTGTTCTTCGTCGCCGCGCTGTGCATGGGCGCACTGGGCAGCACCGAGCTGGCGGCGCACCAGATCGCCATCCAGGCCGTCTACGTGGCCTTCATGGTGCCGGTGGGGATTTCCTACGCGGCCAGCTATCGCATCGGCCAGCACTTCGGCGCCGGACGCATCGATGCCGCCCGCCAGACCGGCCGCCTGGCCATCTCCCTGGGCGCCGCCTGCATGCTGGGTTTCGCCCTGCTGTTCTGGCTGGCGCCGGAAGCCGTGGTCGGTCTGTTCCTCGACAGCGACGACGCAGGGCACCGCGCGGTGATCGAACTGGCCGTGCAACTGCTGGCGATCGCCGCCTGGTTCGAGCTGTTCGACGGCCTGCAGACCATCGCCATGGGCGCGATCCGTGGTCTCAAGGACGCGCGCACCACCTTCCTGGTCGGCCTCGCCTGCTACTGGGGCATCGGCGCCCCGGCGGCCTGGGCGCTGGCCCTGCCGTTCGGCTGGGGCGCCAGCGGCGTGTGGTGGGGACTCGCACTGGGCCTGGCCTGCGCGGCGGCCGGCCTGACCCTGGGCTTCGAATGGAAGACCGCGCGGCTGCTGCGCGTGGAGCGGCCGGCCGGGCGGGAGTGCCTGGCGTAGATGTGGATTCTGGTGGGCAGAAGCCCACCCTACAGGGGACGATCTTCGTGGGATGGGTCGAGGAGCGCAGCGACGATACCCATCCTACGGCAGGTCGGTCAGCAACGCCTGGCGCTCGCCCTGCATCAGGAAGCGCGCCAGTTCGGCCAGCGGCAGCGGCTTGCTGATCAGGTAGCCCTGGACCTGGTCGCAGCCGTAGCGGCGCAGCAGCGCCAGTTGTTCACCGTCCTCGACGCCCTCGGCAACCACTTCGAGATCGAGGTTGTGCGCCAGGTTGATCATCGCCCGCACCAGTTGGCGGTTCTCGGCGCGCTCGCGCATGCCGGCGACGAAGCTCTTGTCGATTTTCAGCAAGGTGATCGGCAGGCTGTTGAGGTGCACGAACGACGAGAAACCGGTGCCGAAGTCGTCCAGCGAGAAACGCACGCCGAGCCGCGCCAGGCTGTGCATGGTCTGCTGCACCGGCTCGCGGCGGCGCATCACGGCGGTCTCGGTGAGTTCGAACTCCAGCCAGCGCGCCTCCACGCCGCGCTCGGCGATCAACCGTTCGAGGGTTGGTAGCAACTGGCTGTCCTGGAACTGCCGGAACGACAGGTTGACCGCCATGTGCATGGCCGGCAGGCCGCGCCCACGCAGCCACTGCATGTCGCGCAGCGCGCGGGCCATCACCCAGTAGCCGAGCGGCACGATCAGGCCGCTCTGTTCGGCCAGCGGGATGAACTCGTCGGGCCCGAGCAGGCCGCGTTCGGCGTGACGCCAGCGCACCAGCGCCTCGAGGCCGACGATGCGCCCGCTGGCCAGGCTCAGGCGCGGCTGGTAGTGCAGCTCCAGCTCGTCGCGGCGCAGCGCGTGGCGCAGCTCGCTCTCCAGGTCGGCGAGGCTGCGCGCGCTGCGGTTGATGCGTTCGTCGAAGATGTGGAAGGTGCAGCCCTGGGCGCCCTTGGCCTGCTGCATGGCGATGTGCGCATGCCACATCAGCGGGTCGGCGCCAGCCCCGGTGCGGGCATGGGCGATCCCCAGGCTGCAACCGAGCAGCAGGCTCTCGCCGTCCACCAGATAGGGCTCGGAGAGCGCTTCGGTCAGGCGCTCGGCCAGCCGCTCGGCGCGCTGCGGGTCGCCCCGGGTGTCGATGAGCAGGGCGAATTCGTCGCTGCCCAGGCGGGCCAACTGGTCGCCGGCGGCCAGTTGCGCCTGCAGGCGGGCCACCACCTGGAGGATCAGCCGGTCACCGGCCTGGTGGCCGAGGGAGTCGTTGGCGTGGCGGAAGTTGTCGAGATCGAGGTGACCGAGCGCCAGGCCACGGCCGCCCGACTCGGCCAGGCGCGCGGCGAGCAGGGTCTGGAAGCCCTGGCGGTTGGCGATGCGGGTCAGCGGGTCCTGTTCGGCGAGGCGCTGCAACGTGCTTTTCAGCAGGCCCTGCTCGCGCACGTGGCGCAGGCAGCGGCGCAGCATGTCGGCGCCGAAGCCGGCGCGCACCAGCCAGTCGCAGGCCCCGACCGGCGCCTGCGCCGGCTCCCTGTCGAGCAGCAGGACCACCGGCAGCGGGCAATGCTCCGGCGCCGGCTGGTACTTCGGGGTGGTCAGCAGCAGGCCGTTCTGGAGGTCGTCGAACAGTGAACTGGCCGCCTCCCAGGACGGCGCGGTGATCAGCGAAGAAGGATTGCCCAGCGCGGCCAGTTGCTCGCGCACTAATTGCGCCCACTCCGGCCCATCGGCCAGCAGGACTATCCGCAAGGGTTCTACGGACGCGGACAAGTAACCTCCCCCAACACAAGAAAATGGCGATTCGACCGCCTCGACGCGCCGTTCACGGCGTCTATCTCGCACCTCCTGTGCTGGTACCCGAGCATCCTGCGGGATCGTCCGGCGGTCGACAACCCCGCGCGGCGGAACAAGCGTACTGGATCGCACTATTAAGCCAATGGTGTCAAATCGCCACATCAGCAGTTTCCCGGACGGTCGAGGCAACGACGCCCCAGCCTGCTAGAATGCGCGCCCATTTCCCTAGCGATTCGACACGATGTCCCGACTCAATCCCCGGCAGCAGGAAGCCGTGAACTACGTCGGCGGTCCCCTGCTGGTGCTCGCCGGCGCCGGTTCCGGCAAGACCAGCGTGATCACCCGCAAGATCGCCCACCTGGTGCAGAACTGCGGCATCCGCGCCCAGCACATTGTCGCCATGACCTTCACCAACAAGGCCGCGCGGGAGATGAAGGAGCGCGTCGGCACGCTGCTCAAGGGCGCCGAGGCACGCGGCCTGACGGTGTCGACCTTCCACAACCTGGGCATGAACATCATCCGCAAGGAATACGCGCGGCTGGGCTACAAGCCGGGTTTCTCGATCTTCGACGACGGCGACATCAAGGCGCTGCTGACCGACATCATGCAGAAGGAATACGCTGGCGATGACGGCGTCGACGAGATCAAGAACTACATCGGCAGTTGGAAGAACGACCTGATCCTCCCCGAGGAGGCGCTGGAAAAGGCGCGCAACCCCAAGGAGCAGACCGCGGCGATCGTCTACCTGCACTACCAGCGCACGCTCAAGGCGTACAACGCGGTGGACTTCGACGACCTGATCCTGCTGCCGGTGAAGCTGTTCCAGGAGCACGCCGACATCCTGGAAAAATGGCAGAACCGCATCCGCTACCTGCTGGTCGACGAATACCAGGACACCAACGCCAGCCAGTACCTGCTGGTCAAGCTGCTGGTCGGCATGCGCAACCAGTTCACCGTGGTCGGCGACGACGACCAGTCGATCTACGCCTGGCGCGGCGCGCGCCCGGAAAACCTGATGCTGCTGAAAGAGGACTACCCCTCGCTGAAGGTGGTGATGCTCGAGCAGAACTACCGCTCCACCAGCCGCATCCTCAAATGCGCCAACGTGCTGATCGCCAACAACCCGCACGCCTTCGAGAAGCAGCTCTGGAGCGAGATGGGCCACGGCGACGAGATCCGCGTGATCCGCTGCCGCAACGAGGAGGCCGAGTGCGAGCGGGTGGCCATGGAGATCCTCACCGAGCACCTGCGCACCGACCGCCCGTACAGCGATTTCGCGATCCTCTACCGCGGCAACTACCAGGCCAAGCTGATGGAGCTGAAACTGCAGCACCACCAGATCCCCTATCGCCTGTCCGGCGGCACCAGCTTCTTCGCCCGCCAGGAGGTGAAGGACCTGATGAGCTACTTCCGCCTGCTGGTCAACCCGGACGACGACAACGCCTTCCTGCGGGTGATCAACGTACCGCGCCGCGAAATCGGCTCGGCCACCCTGGAGAAGCTCGGCAACTACGCCACCGAGCGCCAGACCAGCATGTACGCGGCGATCGACGAGATAGGCCTCGGCGAACAGCTCGATGCCCGCTACGTCGAGCGCCTGCAACGCTTCAAGCGCTTCATGGACAAGGTCCGCCAGCAGTGCGCCGAGCAGGAGCCGATCGCCGTGCTGCGCAGCATGGTGATGGACATCGACTACGAGAACTGGCTGCGCCAGAACGCCTCCAGCGACAAGGTCGCCGAGGCGCGCATGGGCAACGTGTGGTTCCTCATCGAAGCACTGAAGAACACCCTGGAGCGCGACGAAGACGGCGACATGACCATCGAGGACGCCATCGGCAAGCTGGTGCTGCGCGACATGCTGGAGCGCCAGCAGGAGGAAGAGGAAGGCGCCGAGGGCGTGCAGATGATGACCCTGCACGCCTCCAAGGGCCTGGAATTCCCCTCGGTGTTCATCATCGGCGTGGAGGAGGACATCCTCCCGCACCGCTCCAGCATCGAGGCCGACACCATCGAGGAGGAGCGCCGCCTGGCATATGTCGGCATCACCCGCGCGCGCAAGAACCTGACCATGACCTTCGCCGCCAAGCGCAAGCAGTACGGCGAGATCATCGACTGCTCGCCGAGCCGCTTCCTCGACGAGCTGCCGCCCGAGGACCTGGTCTGGGAAGGCCAGGACGACGCGCCGGTGGAGGTCAAGGCCGCGCGCGGCAATACTGCCCTGGCGGATATCCGCGCCATGCTGAAAAAGCCGGCGATGGAATGACGACATCATCGCAGTGGCAACTGTCCTGCCCTGCGTTTTCTGGCCTCCCGCATGCGCGGGAGTGACGAGGTGAAGGAAGGACCGTCATCCCCGCGAACGCGGGGATCCAGTCGTACGTTGTAGCCCGGATGCAACCCGGGCCACGGCGGAAGAGCAGATCGACCCCGGCACAGACCGGATTTTCACAGACACGACGAGGGTAATAGCGTGGAAGCGCTGAAACAGAAGATTCGCGACGAGGGCATCGTGCTCTCCGAGCAGGTGCTGAAGGTCGACGCCTTCCTCAACCACCAGATCGACCCGCTGCTGATGCAGCAGATCGGCCACGAATTCGCCGAGCGCTTCCGCGGCCAGGGCATCACCAAGATCGTCACCATCGAGGCCTCCGGCATCGCCCCGGCGGTGATGGCCGGCCTGGAGCTGGGCATCCCGGTGATCTTCGCCCGCAAGTTCCAGTCGCTGACCCTGAAGAACGACCTGCTGATCTCCAAGGTGTTCTCCTTCACCAAGCAGACCGAGAGCACCATCGCGATCTCCGCCAAGCACCTGACCAGCGCCGACCACGTGCTGGTGATCGACGACTTCCTCGCCAACGGCCACGCCGCCAAGGCGCTGATCGACCTGATCCAGCAGGCCGGGGCGACTGTCGCCGGCATCGGCATCGTCATCGAGAAGTCCTTCCAGGAAGGCCGCGCCCTGCTGGAGAACGAGGGCTACCGGGTCGAATCCCTGGCCCGCGTGCAGTCGCTGGCCAACGGCCAGGTGAGCTTCCTCGAATAGAAGTAGGGTGGGCTTCAGCCCACCAACCCGGGCCGAGCTTGGCTCGGTGGGCTGAAGCGGAACGCCGCCCGACCCACCCTACGGGCTACGAAATGAATGCATCGCCCACAAAAAAAACCGCCCTCGGGCGGTTTTCTTGTTGCGGCGTGTCTTACAGGCCGGACATCTGCTTGATGGCCTCGAGCAGTTCGTCATCCGAACAGTCGGCACAGGTACCTTTCGGCGGCATGGCGTTGATGCCGGAGATGGCCTTGGCCAGGATGCCGTCCAGGCCGCCCTGGTGATCCGCGCGCTCTTTCCAGGCGGCGGTGTCGCCGATCTTCGGAGCGCCCAGCAGGCCGGCGCTGTGGCAGGCGTTGCAGTGCTTGGCGATGATATCGTCGGCGCTGCGCGCGCCGCCGCCGGCGGAAGCCGCCACGGCCTCGACACCCTTGCACTCCTGGCCCTGCACGCAAACCTCGCCCACCGGCTTGAGGCGCTCGGCGATGGCCTGGTCGGTCGTGGCCTGAGCAGACACTGCCCACAGGGCCAATACGGTAGCCGGTGCCACCAGCATTTTCTTAATTAGATTCACGGTACACCCTCATCGTGGCTAGTCACGCTCGCGGCCACGGTTTCGCGAGCGGGCGACAGTATAACGGCAAGCCCGCGCGGCCGGAATAACCCAGATTGTCGCAGGAGGGCAGCTATAAGCCGCAAGCTGCAAGCGACAAGGAGAGCGGTCCACCCGCGCTTTTGCTTGCGGCTTGTGGCTTGCCGCTGCTGTCTAGAAATTCGCCGGCGTGGTCGCGCTGATCAGCCGGGCCGGCTTGTCGAACGGATTGCGGAAACGGTGCGGCTTGCTGCTCTCGAAGTAGTAGCTGTCGCCCGGCTCGAGCACGAACACCTCGTTGCCGACGGTCAGCTCCAGCCGCCCCTCGACCAGCATCCCGGCCTCCTCGCCGTCATGGGCGTACATCTCGTCGCCGGTATCGGTGCCGGGCGGATAGGTCTCGTCGAGGAAGGCGATGGCACGGCTCGGATGGGCCTTGCCGACCAGTTTCATGGTGATCGTGCCGCTGCAGATGTCGGTGAGTTCGGAAGCCCGGTAGACCACCTGGGTCTGGTTTTCCTGCTCCAGATCGAGGGAGAAGAATTCCACCAGCGACATGGGGATGCCGCCCAGCACCTTCTTCAGCGAACTGATGGAAGGGCTGACGCTGTTCTTTTCGATCATGGAAATGGTGCTGTTGGTGACGCCCGCCCGCTTGGCGAGTTCACGCTGGGAAAGGCCTTTGAGCTTGCGAATGGATTGCAGTCGAACACCGACGTCCAATGGCGGGATCCTCCGTGGGAACCGGGTTGTGGTTGTCGGCGTATCATGGCAACAGCGTTCAGTATTTTCAACACTTCACCGACCGATGTCGCACGATGGCCCTTCCAGGCAAGCAACTTGCCCGGAAAAGCATTGATCCAGAGGGGTTCCCGGAATAGCTGATCGTTTTCCTGATCACCCGGGCTTGCCATCGACCGTAGCGAACAGCCAAGAATCAGACGTATCTCAACGGCACCCGGCGCAGGTTGCAGAAGATCTGGTAAGGGATGGTCCCGGCGCAGGCCGCCACGTCGCTGGCCAGCACCTGCTTGCCCCACAGCTCGACACGGCTGCCGAGGCCGGCCTGGGGCAGGTCGGTGAGATCGACGGTGAGCATGTCCATCGAGACCCGGCCGATGATCCGGCTCGCCTGGCCGTCGATGGCCACCGGGGTGCCGGTCGGCGCGTGGCGCGGGTAGCCGTCGGCATAGCCCATGGCGACCACGCCGACCCGGGTCGTCCGTTCGCTGACGAAGCGCGCGCCGTAGCCCACCGGCTCGCCGGCCGGCAGCTCCCGCACGCAGATGATCTTCGACTCCAGGGTCATCACCGGTTGCAGGCGGTTGGCCAGCGGGTGGGCCTGCTCGAACGGCGTCGCGCCGTACAGCATGATGCCGGGGCGCACCCAGTCGCTTGGAATCTTCGGCCAGCCGAGCACGGCTGGCGAGTTGCGCAGGCTGACCTCGGCGTTCAGGCCCCGGCTCGCGAGCCGGAAGGCCGCGAGCTGTTCCTCGCTGCGCGGGCAGTCCAATTCGTCGGCGCGGGCGAAGTGGCTCATCAGCACGATGCGCGCGACCTTGCCGCTGGCCTCCAGGCGACGGTAGGCGGCCTGGTAGTCCTCGGGATGCAGGCCGACCCGGTGCATGCCGGAGTCGAGCTTCAGCCAGACCGTCAGCGGCCGGGCCAGGCGCGCCTGCTCGATGGCTTCGAGTTGCCACAACGAATGCACCACGCACCACAGGTCGTGCCGATCGATCAGTTCCAGTTCGCTGGCCTCGAAGAAACCTTCGAGCAACAGGATCGGCCGCTGGATGCCCGCCTCGCGCAGTTGCAGAGCCTCTTCGATGCAGGCCACGGCGAAACCGTCGGCCTCGCCCTGCAATGCCTCCGCGCAGTGCACGGCGCCATGCCCGTAGGCGTCGGCCTTGACCACCGCCAGGGCCTTGGCCCCGGACACTTCGCGGGCCAGACGGTAGTTGTGACGCAGGGCTTCGAGATCGATCAGGGCACGGGCGGGACGCATGGCGATATCACTTCGTTGTTCTGGTGGCTGGTCTCTTCTGGACTCCCGCCTGCGCGGGAGTGACGTCATCCCCGCGAACGCGGGGAGCCAGCAAGAGGTCCGCTCCCTCCCCACTGACGGGGTTCGGGCATTCGAAAAAAACCCGGCAAGCGCCGGGTAGAGCAGGGATCAGTTCAGCGCGGCGACGATGGAAATCTCCACCAGCACCTCGGGCGCGTACATGTTCGCCTCGACGCAGGCGCGCGCCGGCGCGGTGCCGGGGACCAGCCAGGCGTCCCATTCGGCGTTGAGGCCGGCGTAGTCGGCGGCGATGTCCTTGAGGTAGATGGTCGCCGAGAGGATGCGCGACCTGTCGCTGCCGGCCTCGGCCAGCAGGCGGTCGATGCTGGCCAGGGTCTCGCGGGTCTGCTGGCAGATGTCGCCGGTCAGGTCATCGGCCAGTTGGCCGGCCAGGTAGACGGTGCCGTTGTGGATCACCGCCTCACTGTAGCGGGTTTCAGTGCGCAGGCGCTGGATGGCCATGAGCCGGGCTCTCCTTGCTGTTGCCGTAACGGAAGATGTCCAGGCCTTCGGCGCTGATCTGCGGACGGCGGCGCGCCATCAGGTCGGCGAGGAAGCGGCCGGAACCGCAGGCCATGGTCCAGCCGAGGGTACCGTGGCCGGTGTTGAGGAACAGGTTGCGGAACGGCGTGGCACCGACGATCGGCGTGCCGTCCGGGGTGGCCGGGCGCAGGCCGGTCCAGAAGCTGGCCTGGGACACGTCGCCACCCTCGGGGTAGAGATCGTTGGTGATCATTTCCAGGGTCGCGCGGCGCTTCGGGTTGAGGCTCAGGTCGAAACCGGCGATCTCGGCCATGCCGCCCACGCGGATGCGATTGTCGAAGCGGGTGATCGCGACCTTGTAGGTCTCGTCGAGGATGGTCGAGGTCGGAGCCATCTCGGCGTTGGTGATCGGCACGGTCAGCGAATAGCCCTTGAGCGGGTAGACCGGGGCCTTGATGCCCAGCGGCTTGAGCAGTTGCGGGCTGTAGCTGCCGAGGGCCAGCACGTAGCGGTCGGCGGTTTCCAGCTTGCCGTCGATCCACACGCCGTTGATGCGGTCACCGGCGAAGTCGAGGCGCTGGATGTTCTGGCCGAAGCGGAACTCGACGCCGAGCTTGGTCGCCATCTCCGCCAATCTGGTGGTGAACACCTGGCAATCGCCGGTCTGGTCGTTGGGCAGGCGCAGGGCGCCGGCCAGCTTGTGGGCGACCTTGGCGAGGGCCGGCTCGGCACGCACGATGCCTTCGCGGTCGAGCACTTCATAGGCGACCCCGGAACGCTCGAGCACGGCGATGTCCTTGCCGGCGGCGTCCAGTTGCGCCTGGGTGCGGAACAGTTGGGTGGTGCCAAGCTGGCGGCCTTCGTAGCCGATGCCGGTCTCGGCGCGCAGTTCGTCGAGGCAGTCGCGGCTGTACTCGGACAGGCGCACCATGCGCTCCTTGTTCACCGCATAGCGGGCGGCGGTGCAGTTGCGCAGCATCTGCGCCATCCACAGGTACTGGTCGATATTCGCGGTGGCCTTGATGGCCAGCGGCGCGTGCTGCTGGAGCAGCCACTTGATGGCTTTCAGCGGCACGCCGGGAGCGGCCCAGGGCGATGCGTAGCCGGGAGAGACCTGGCCGGCGTTGCCGAAGCTGGTTTCCATGGCCGGGGCTTCCTGGCGGTCGACCACCACCACTTCGAAGCCGGCACGGGCCAGATAATAGGCACTGGCGGTACCGATCACACCGCTGCCGAGCACCATTACACGCATCGTTCTCTCCTCGCCGCGACTTTACGCTGACGTTTGTTATCCTGAGCGTTAGATGCGCGCAGTATATGGAGCGATCGGCAGTGCTTTTCACTATTGTGATAGCTATATTTAGGGAGAATTCCCGGCAATAAACCTTTTCATGGAGTGGCATCCACCATGCGTACCCAGCACCAGAGCCGTCGCGAGCTGGACAAGATCGACCGGAATATTTTACGCATCCTCCAGCAGGACGGACGCCTGTCCTTCACCGAGCTGGGCGAGCGCGTCGGCCTGTCCACCACGCCCTGCACCGAGCGGGTCCGCCGCCTGGAGCGCGAAGGCATCATCATGGGCTACTCGGCGCGCCTCAACCCGCAACACCTCAAGGCCAACCTGCTGGTGTTCGTCGAGATCAGCCTGGACTACAAGTCCGGCGATACCTTCGAGGAATTCCGCCGCGCCGTGCTCAAGCTGCCCCACGTGCTGGAGTGCCACCTGGTGTCCGGCGACTTCGACTACCTGATCAAGGCGCGCATCAACGAGATGGCCAGCTACCGCAAGCTGCTCGGCGACATCCTGCTCAAGCTGCCGCACGTGCGCGAGTCGAAGTCCTACATCGTCATGGAAGAGGTGAAGGAGTCGCTGACCCTGCCGGTGCCGGATTAAGGGCATAAAGCCGGTCAAGAGCGCTGGAGGCTGAACGCAAAAGCAGGGAGGAATGGTGTAAGAGCGAGCTCTTCCGTGGCCTCTTGCCGCCCGCCGGCCTGTGCGCCTATGCTTCGTTCGATTTCCCAAACACAACAATCAGGATTTCGCACATGAACGCCCGCGTTCGCCAGCCCGTGCACAGCCCGCAACACGCCGCCTCCTACTACGCCGCCAGCGTCAATCGCCAACTCGACTTCCCGCCCCTGGCCGGCGAAGTGCAGGCCGACGTGTGTATCGTCGGCGGCGGATTCTCCGGGCTGAACACCGCCATCGAGCTGGCCGAGCGCGGCTTCTCGGTGGCGCTGCTGGAAGCGCACCAGGTCGGCTGGGGTGCCAGCGGGCGCAACGGCGGCCAGTTGATCCGCGGCGTCGGCCACGACCTCGACCAGTTCAGCGGAGTGATCGGCAGCGACGGCGTGCGCGAGCTCAAGCTGCTCGGCCTCGAAGCGGTGGAAATCGTCCGCCGGCGCATCGAGCACTTCGCCATCGATTGCGACCTGACCTGGGGCTACTGCGACCTGGCCAACACCCCGCGCGACTTCGCCGGCTTCCTCGAGGACCGCGAGGAACTGCGCGAGCTGGGCTACCGCCACGAACTGCGCGTGCTCAAGGCCGAGGAAATGCACCAGGTGGTCGGCTCCGACAACTACGTCGGCGGCATGATCGACATGGGCTCGGGGCACCTGCACCCGCTCAACCTGGTGCTCGGCGAAGCGGCCGCCGCGCAATCGCTGGGCGTGCGCCTGTTCGAGCACTCGCCGGTGACGCGCATCGACTACGGCCCCGAGGTTCGCGTGCACAGCGCCCAAGGCCTGGTGCGGGCGAAGCACCTGGTGCTGGCCTGCAACGCCTACCTCAATGACCTCAACCCCCAACTGGGCGGCAAGGTGCTCCCGGCCGGCAGCTACGTGATCGCCACCGAACCGCTCGGCGCGGCCCGCGCGCGCAGCCTGATCCCGCAGAACATGGCGCTCTGCGACCAGCGCGTGGCGCTCGACTACTACCGGCTGTCCGCCGACCATCGCCTGCTGTTCGGCGGCGCCTGCCACTATTCCGGGCGCGATCCCAAGGACATCGCCGCCTACATGCGGCCGAAGATGCTCAAGGTGTTCCCGCAACTGGAAGACGTGCGCATCGACTTCCAATGGGGCGGCATGATCGGCATCGGCGCCAACCGCCTGCCGCAGATCGGCCGCCTCGACGACCAGCCCAACGTCTACTACGCCCAGGCCTACGCCGGCCATGGGCTCAACGCCACGCACCTGGCCGGACGGCTGCTCGCCGAGGCCATCACCGGGCAGGAAAGCCGCGGCTTCGACCTGTTCGCCCAGGTGCCGCACATCACCTTCCCCGGCGGCAAGTACCTGCGCTCGCCGCTGCTCGCCCTGGGCATGCTCTGGTACCGGATCAAGGAACGCTTCGGCCACACCAACCCGCTCTAACACCGTAGGGTGGGCTTCAGCCCACCCTACGGCCTGGCGCTTGCCAGGGGCACGCTGAAGGCATCGCGCCGCCAGGCCAGACAGACGAAACCGAACGCCCCGGCCGCCATCAGCAGCGGCAAGGCGTGGCTGCTCATCCACTGGCTGCCGGCCCCGGTGAGCAGCGGGCCGATCAGGCAACCGGCGCCCCACAACTGGGCAACATGGGCATTGGCGCGGACCAGCTCGTCGTCGCGGTAACGCTCGCCGATGAGGATCAGCGCCAGGGTGAACAATCCGCCGGCGCTGGCACCGAACAGCACCAGCAGCGGCCATACCAGCGGGCTGTGCAGCAGCAGCGGCATGGCCAGGCTGGACAGCAGCAGGACCACTCCGCAGGCACGGAACAATGAAGTGCGGGATACCCGGTCGGCGAGCCAGCCGATCGGCAGTTGCAGCGCCGCGTCGCCGATCACCACCACGCTCACCAGGGTCAGCGCCAGTTGCTCGGCGAAGCCCTCGCGCAGCAGGTAGATCGGCAGCAGGGTCAGCACCATCGCCTCGAACGCGGCGAACAGGGTCACCGCCCAGGCGATCGCCGGCAGGTTGCGGCAGAAGGCCACGAGCCCGCGCCCCGAAGCGCTGTGGGCATCGACGCGCGGCGCGCCGCTGCGGCCGAGCAACACCAGCGAACCGCCAATCAGCAAGCACGTACCAGCCCAGAAGCCCAGGTCGGTGGAACTGCCGATGAGGCCCAGCACCAGCGGCCCGGACAGTTGGCTGAGCGCGTAGCCGGTGCCGTACAGGGCCACCAGCCGGCCGCGCCACTGCTCCACGGCGAGCTGGTTGATCCAGCTCTCGCCGAGAATGAACACCACGGTCAGCGCCACACCGATCACCAGGCGCAGCGCCAGCCACAGCCAGTAGCTCGGCAGCAGGGCGAGCAGCGCCACCGACAGCGCGCTGAACAGCAGGCAGGCCTGCATCAGCCGGGTAGTGCCCAGGATCGATGCCCAGCGCCCCGCGACCAGGGCACCGAGCAGCACGCCGATTGCCGGGGTCGCAGCCATCACGCCGATGGCGAAACTGCCATGGCCCCAGCTTTCCAGGCGCAGCGACACCAGCGGCATGGTTACCCCGAGGGCCAGGCCGATACTGATCACCGCCGCGCACACGGCGAAGTAGGTTCCCCAACGCATAAAGCGGCAAGCCTCAAGCTACAAGCGACAAGTTAAAAGCGGAGCCCGAGCCGCAACCCGCTCGCTTGTGGCTTGCCGCTTGAAGCTTGCCGCCGCTCTGTCAGAGCTTGATCCAGGTCGCCTTCAGTTCGGTGTACTTGTCGAAGGCGTGCAGCGACTTGTCGCGGCCGTTGCCGGACTGCTTGAAGCCGCCGAACGGCGCGGTCATGTCGCCGCCGTCGTACTGGTTGACCCACACGCTACCGGCGCGCAGCGCCTTGGCGGTCAGGTGCGCCTTGGAGATGTTGCTGGTCCACACCGCCGCGGCCAGGCCGTAGGGCGTGTCGTTGGCGATGCGCACGGCTTCCTCGGCGGTCTCGAACTCGATCACCGACAGCACCGGGCCGAAGATTTCCTCGCGGGCGATCTTCATGGCATTGCTCACTCCGTCGAAGATGGTCGGCTCGACGTACACGCCGCCGGTCTCCTCCAGGGTGCGCTTGCCGCCGGCCACCAGCTTGGCACCATCGGCGTGGCCGGCCTCGATGTAGGACAGCACGGTGTTCATCTGCTGGGTGTCCACCAGCGCGCCGACGTTGGTCGCCGGGTCCAGCGGGTTGCCCGGCTTCCAGCCCTTCAGCGCCTCGATCACCAGCGGCAGGAACTGGTCCTTGATCGACTTCTCCACCAGCAGGCGCGAACCGGCGGTGCACACCTCGCCCTGGTTGAAGGCGATGGCGCCGGCCGCGGCCTCGGCGGCGGCCTTCAGGTCCGGAGCGTCGGCGAACACGATGTTCGGGCTCTTGCCGCCGGCTTCCAGCCAGACGCGCTTCATGTTCGATTCGCCCGCATAGATCATCAGTTGCTTGGCGATCTTGGTCGAACCGGTGAACACCAGGCAGTCGACGTCCATGTGCAGCGCCAGCGCCTTGCCGACGGTGTGGCCGTAGCCCGGCAGGACGTTGAACACGCCGTTCGGAATGCCGGCCTCGGTGGCCAGTTGGGCGATGCGGATGGCAGTCAGCGGCGATTTTTCCGACGGCTTGAGGATCACCGAGTTACCGGTAGCCAGCGCCGGACCGAGCTTCCAGCAGCTCATCAGCAGCGGGAAGTTCCACGGCACGATGGCGGCGACCACGCCGATCGCCTCGCGGGTCACCAGGCCCAGCTCGTTGTGCGGAGTGGCGGCGACTTCGTCATAGACCTTGTCGATCGCCTCGCCGCTCCAGCGGATCGAGTTGGCGGCGCTGTTGACGTCGATGGCCAGCGCGTCGCTGATCGGCTTGCCCATGTCCAGGGTTTCCAGCAGGGCCAGTTCCTCGCCGTGCTGCTGGATCAGTTCGGCGAAGCGGATCATCACCTTCTTGCGCTTGGCCGGCGCCAGGCGCGACCAGGCGCCCGACTCGAAGGCCGCACGAGCCGCCGCCACCGCACGCTCGGCGTCGGCGCTGTCGCAACTGGCCACCTGGCCCAGCACCCGTCCATCGACCGGGCTGATGCAGTCGAAGGTCGCCCCGGAAGCGGCGGCGGTGTATTCGCCCTGGATGTAGGCGCGACCCTCGATCTTCAGGTCGTTGGCGCGCTGTTCCCAATCGGCACGGGTCAAGCTGGTCATGGGGGATTCCTCTTGTTGTGGTGGCGGCCATCCAGGAGCGGCCGCGCGAATTCGGCAAGGCCTGTTCAGCCAATCCCCACAACACTAAACCAGCGCACGGCGGATTTTCAATATTTTTGACAATACGGGGATAAACAGCCTTGTCATGTGCGTTTTATTAAACATAGACTGCCGTCATCCGACGCCAGACCAATCTCCAACAACACAGGCATCGCCATGAACATCCAGCAGATCGTCGATTTCGCCCAGGCCGAGACCCAGACCGAACATTACCGTCCGGCGGCCGAGAAGATCCTCAAGGGCGACCCCGAGCAGAGCGTGCGCAACCACTATTCCAGCCCCTGCGGCCAGTTCAACAGCGGCATCTGGGAAGGCGCGGTCGGCCAGTGGACGGTGAACTACACCGAGCACGAGTACTGCGAAATCCTCCAGGGCGTCTCGGTCCTGCGCGACAGCGAGGGCAACGCCAAGACCCTGCGCGCCGGCGACCGCTTCGTAATCCCCGCCGGCTTCCGCGGCACCTGGGAAGTGCTCGAACCGTGCCGCAAGGTGTACGTGATCTTCGAGCAAGCCGCCAACTGACCCGCTTCTCTCCCCCGCAAGACCCTCGGCCCGCCTCGTGTGGGCCTTTCTTTTACCGGGTCCCCCGCGTTTCTTTTAGTGGGTCCCCGCGTTCGCGAGGACGACGGGGGGGGAACAACCGGCGCGCTTCAAGGCCCCGTCATTCCCCTACGCGGGCCGCCGCTAACGCGGAAATCCAATAAATCGCAGGCAGAAAAAAACCCGCGCGATGGCGGGTTTTCTTCACAAGGTGCGGATGTCGGGTAGAGGCAGGCCATTGCTGGCCCACCTCCCCCTAAGAACCGTACGTGCGCCTTTCAGCGCATACGGCTCAAGCCTTTAACGAAGCCCCCGAGGGAGCCGGCTTGCTCACTGTCAGACCACGGTTATGTAGCTGTTGATGGCAATTGGGGTGCAGTAGCACCCGGTTGGCCGTCGCATCACTGCCGCCTTGCGAGCGGTGAACGATGTGATGGTCATGCCATCCCGTTTCCTTGGTTATCGGTTGCCCACAGAGTACACATCGTCCCTTTTGGCTCACGTATAGGCTCGTAATCTGCTTCCGGTACTTCAGCTTCTTCAGCATCCGATCCATCCGCAACTTCTCGCCCATTGCCTCCATCGAGGGATCGAAGGGGTTGTATTCCCCGTTGATCTTGATGTGCCGCTCGATTGGTGTTTCCGACAGGGTATACAGCACAAAATCCTTTTTGCTCCCTTCCTCGGTAAGTACCGTGGTGGCAAACACCCAGTTCTTGTTCTCGCTCGTTCGGAAATACTTCTTCCGTATCCATTCGAGATTTTTCCTCGGATGCCGCCGTTTTGCCCAACGCCATATTGCCTGAAAGAGCAGGAAATCCATGCGACTGAACGCCTGCTTGGCAACCACGGGTTGGTGATACAACGCCCAACCTCTCAAGACCGGATTCAGCAGGCGAATCAGGTTCTCCTGTCTCGTCGTCTTGTTGTTGCTGATCGCTTCCTTCACCTTGCGATAGAACGCTTGCGCGTTTTTCTTGCTCGGTTTGATCAGGAGCTTCCCTTTGTATTTGCGGAAGCTCCATCCCAGGAAGTTAAAGCCTTGGTCGATGTGGACAATCTGCGTTTTCTCGGGTGACAACCGCAGTCCGCGTACCGCCAGGAACTGCTCTACCCAAGGTTTGACCTCGTCTGCCAGCACCTCCGGAGAGTCGCCGGTAATCACGAAATCATCCGCATAACGCACCACATGTATCTTTAGCTTCTTTGCCTTCGCCCGTCCCAGATATTGCTTGAGACCTGACTCCAGCCCGTCCAGCACCATATTTGCCAAGGTCGGCGAGATGATCCCGCCTTGTGGCGTACCGGCATCCGTTGCCTGTAGTTGGCCTTTATGAACCACGCCAGCCTTCAACCATTTCCGGAGAATCGCTTTATCCGTAGGGATATTCGCGACCAACCAGTGGTGGTTGATGTGATCGAAGCAGCCTTCGATATCCGCCTCCAGTACCCATCGAGCCGAAGCCTTCTGGGACAGACAGGTGAATAGCTGACTCATTGCATCCGCCGTCGAGCGTTCGATCCTGAAGCCGTAGCTGTTCGGATCGCCCGTGGTTTCCGCAATGGGTGCCAGCGCCAGCAGATACAATGCCTGCATGGCTCTGTCGGTCATGGTCGGGATGCCTAGGGGGCGTTCCTTCCCATTCGACTTTGGAATGAACACACGCCGTAAAGGCCGTGGCTGATATCCGCGCCGCTTCAACCCTTGTGCCGCTTTCCATTTGGCGTCGGGGGTATCCCAGAGCACGCGGTCGACTCCCGCCGTGCGCTTGCCCTGGTTTTCAGTGACTCTCCGTACGGCCAGATATCTGGCCGACTTCGAGCGGGTCAGCATTCGTTGCAGGGCTTTCACCTTGCGCCATTTGCCTTCCCGACAAGCCTTCGCAATCCGTATCTGCATTCCTCGGACATTCCGCTGCACACGACACCAGTCGATGTCGTGCCATTGCTGCGGAGTGTCGGAAAACGCAGACCCGGCCGGCTGGCTGAGTTCTTTCATGCTGCTTTCCTCTCAGGTAGATCCCGAGCGGAAACGCACTGCCCCCGTCCGGGAACAGTGGTCCCGAACGGGGTTGATGATGGCTGCGGCAAACCCCGGAGGGCTTGCGGGTGCTCCTAGCGCTTTTTCTCCAGAGAAGAGCTGGCCTCGTTGCTGCGCACTTGGCGCTGCCACTCGGCTTTCACTTCCTGAATCGCACCCAGAAGCGGCGCGAAGTAGATGGCCGGAGCCTGCCTTGCGGCCGCGAGAATCTCGCGAGCAAAACTGTTCATCCGTTCTCTCCTTGCGTTTCCCCTATCCCCGGAGGGGATACGAGCCTGGTGGACTTGCCACCTATTTTGAGTGAGGTCAGTCAGACGTCATGCGACGAAAGACCCTGCAGAAGTCTGCCCGGTTTCCCGTGGGGTGATGTTCCAACCCCTATCCGAACCATTACAGCCCGGCATTCGCTTTTTCTGCAATCCCATACCCGCACCGCCAACAGTTCGCCTTGCGGCTCCCCTGCCACGAGGGCAGCAATACGGGCTTACCACGTTCCCTATCTATCACACGACTGGTTTAGGACCTGCCTATTCGCCGGTGGTACCGAGACGACGTATCCCCATAATCGACAGGGATAACCGACCACGCACCTTTTGGTTATTGCCTAACAGCAGTTTTGGCAATCTGATCATAACGACGTTTATCAGCAGTTCACTTGCGTTGTCCATGCCAGCCAGCCTAGCGCCTCGACCCGGTACTGCTCCGAGCGTCTGCGCCTCGCCTCACGGCAAAGACGCACCCTGAAAGGGGGCTACATTGTCGGGAAAGCTTCATACCCCACCGTTACCAGTGACGCATGTCTCCCTAGGCTATCGTTGGTCGTACAACGAGTCCGCTACCATTCCGTGCAGGCAATGGCTGGACAATGATAGATAGAGCTTGCGCTCGTGCTTGGACAAGATGCCTCCCACGTCTCACGACGGTGGCGGAGGGCCAAATGATCAAGCTTTTGAGAAAACGAAAAACCCCGATGGGAGTTTCGTCCCCCCAGGGAGCTTCGTTCATTTGAGACAATCCCCGGTGGAGATTGTTCTTTTGATAGTGCTTTTGATCGAACTCTAACCTCAGGGAGGCGAATTCGAGGCGTTCTTTCCCCGCAAACGGAGAATTTCGCACCCCCGCAGGCGGATTACTTAGGCTATCAAAGCCAGGCTCATCTGCTTAGTTTTGACTTCAGCCCCTTGAATCAAGGGGCTTGGTGTCAGGGTAAAGCTCCCAACCAAGCACGACACGACCATGCGTGTCGCACCAATTACTTGATCTTGGCTTCCTTGTAGATCACGTGCTTGCGGATGGTCGGATCGAATTTCTTGATCTCGATCTTGTCCGGGGTGGTGCGCTTGTTCTTGTCGGTGGTGTAGAAGTGGCCGGTACCGGCGCTGGACACCAAACGGATCAGTTCACGCATGACTATCTCCTTAAACCTTTTCGCCGCGAGCGCGCAGCTCGGCCAGCACGACATCAATACCACGCTTGTCGATCACGCGCATGCCCTTGGCGGAAACGCGCAGACGCACGAAGCGCTTCTCGGACTCGACCCAGAAACGGTGATGTTGCAGGTTCGGCAGGAAACGACGACGGGTTTTGTTGTTAGCGTGGGAAACGTTGTTCCCGGTTACCGGACCCTTACCGGTCACCTGACAGACTCTCGACATACCTCAGCCCTCTAAACCACATGCCCAACCCGGCATGGGTTGGCTGCTTAAACTCAATGTCCAATGGCGCTCTGCGCCGCGTTTCTCGGGGGTCTTACCGGCCGCATGAACCAGCACGGCAACCGGGCCCCTAGAAAAGAGCGCTGCTTTATACCAGAAAGCCCCTCGAGCAACAAGGGTAACCTGCCCCCGAAAAAGCCTCCTGCCGCGACCGCGCGGCTACGCCGTGCCATCGCCGGGACGACCGCTCGTCGGCCGGCGCCGTTGTCCCGCGTCGCGCCATGGTCTAGGGTAGGCCGGCCCGTTCGACAGGAGTCTCCCATGCGCCTCGCCGCCCTGCCTCTGCTGTTCGCCCCGTTGATGGCCCAGGCCGCCGTACTCAGCGTCTGTACCGAAGCCAGCCCGGAAGGTTTCGACGTGGTGCAGTACAACTCGCTGACCACCACCAACGCCTCGGCCGATGCGCTGATGAACCGCCTGGTGGACTTCGATGCCGCCAGCGGCGAACTCATGCCCAGCCTGGCGGAGAGCTGGGAGATATCGGCGGACGGCCTGAGCTACCTGTTCAAGCTGCGTCCGGGCGTGAAGTTCCAGCGCACCGACTGGTTCACCCCGAGCCGCGAGCTGAACGCCGACGACGTGCTGTTCAGCTTCCGGCGCATGCTCGACCCGGCGCATCCCTGGCACAAGACCGCGCCGGGCGGCTATCCGCACGCCCAGTCGATGCAGTTGCCCGGCCTGATCAAGGACATCGAGGCGCCCGACCCGCTCAGCGTGCGTTTCACCCTGAACCACCCGGACGCGACGTTCCTCGCCACCCTGAGCATGGGCTTCGCCTCCATCTATTCCGCCGAATACGCCGACCGGCTGCTCGCGGCCGGCACGCCGGAGAAGCTCAACATCCAGCCGGTGGGCACCGGCCCGTTCGTGCTCAAGCGCTTCCAGAAGGACGCCCTCGTGCGCTACACCGCCAACCCCGACTACTTCGCCGGCAAACCGGCGGTGGACGCCCTGGTGTTCGCCATCACCCCGGACGCCAACGTGCGCCTGCAGAAGCTGCGCCGTGGCGAGTGCCACATCGCCCTGTCGCCCAAGCCGCTGGATGTGCGCTCCGCCGCCGGCGACCCGGCCCTGCAGGTGCTCGAAACCCCGGCCTTCATGACCGCCTTCGTCGCCCTCAACAGCCAGCACCCACCGCTGGACAAGCTGGAAGTGCGCCAGGCGATCAACCTCGCCTTCGACAAGGCCAGCTATCTCAAGGCGGTATTCGAGGACGGCGCCACCTCGGCCAGCGGCCCCTATCCGCCGAACACCTGGAGCCATGCCGACGAACTGCCCGGCTATCCCCACGACCCCGAACGGGCCCGCGCGCTGCTGGCCAAGGCGGGGCTGGCCGAAGGCTTCAGGACGACCATCTGGACCCGACCATCGAGCAGCCTGCTCAACCCCAACCCCAGCCTCGGCGCGCAACTGTTGCAGGCCGACCTCGCCGAAGTCGGCATCCAGGCGGAGATCCGCATGGTCGAGTGGGGCGAGCTGATCCGCCGCGCCAAGGCCGGCGAGCACGACCTGCTGTTCATGGGCTGGGCCGGCGACAACGGCGACCCGGACAACTTCCTCACCCCGCAGTTCTCCTGCGCGGCGGTGCAGTCCGGGACCAACTTCGCGCGCTACTGCGACCCGGCGCTCGACACGCTGATCGCCGACGGCAAGCGCAACGCCGAGCAGGCCGAACGCAGCCGCCTATATAAGGAAGCGCAGGCGATCATCCAGCGACAGGCTTTGTGGCTGCCATTGGCCCACCCGCAGGCCAGCGTGCTGGCGCGCAAGGAAGTCACCGGCTACCAGGTCAGCCCGTTCGGCCGGCAGGACTTCTCCCGGGTCGGCCTGCAACGTTGAAGCCCACCCTACGGAATCACAACCACCCCAGTTCAGCCATCGACAGCGGCTCGCCATCACCGACCACGAAGTGGTCGAGCACCCGCACGTCGACATGGGCCAGCGCCTCCTTCAGGCGCTGGGTCAGCAGGCGGTCCGCCTGGCTGGGCTCGGACACGCCCGAAGGGTGGTTGTGGGTAAGGATCACAGCCGCCGCATTGTGCGCCAGGGCACGCTTGATCACCTGGCGCGGGTAGACGCTGGCGCCATCCACCGTGCCCTGGAACAGCACCTCGAAGGCCAGCACGCGGTGCTTGGCATCGAGGAACAGGCAGCCGAACACTTCGTGGGGCTCGTGGCGCAGGCAGGCTTTCAGGTAGTCACGCACCACTTGCGGGCTCTCCAGCGCGGAATCGCGCCTGATCCGCTCGGCCAGGTGGCGGCGGGCCATTTCCAGCACCGCCTGCAACTGGGCGAACTTGGCCGCGCCCAGCCCCAGGTGCCGGCTGAAGGTCGCCAGGTCGGCCTCCAGTAGCGCGCGCAGGCTGCCGAAGTCCCTGAGCAGGTGGCGCGCCAGGTCCACCGCGCTGCGCCCGGTCACGCCGGTACGCAGGAAGATCGCCAGCAATTCGGCGTCGCTCAGGCTCGCCGCGCCCTGTTCCAGCAGTTTTTCCCGCGGGCGCTCCGCCACGGGCCAATCGCGAATACTCATATCCTCTCCTTAGGTCTAGAGCCGGCCCGCTGCTCCGCTGCGGGCGCTGTGCTATCGTACCGGCTCTTTTTTTCCACGGCGACCGGCCAGGGCGGGCAGCGCCGTCGACTCCATCACTCTGTGTTAAGGCAAGTGCTATGCAGCGGCTGTATCGGAAACGCATCGTCCTGGGCGTGGGTGGCGGTATCGCCGCCTACAAGAGTGCCGAACTGATTCGCCGGCTACGCGACCAGGGCGCCGAAGTGCGCGTGGTGATGACCCAGGGCGGCCGTGAGTTCATCACGCCGCTGACCCTCCAGGCGCTGTCCGGCCACCCGGTCCATCTGGACCTGCTCGACCCCGCCGCCGAAGCTGCCATGGGCCACATCGAGCTGGCGCGCTGGGCCGACCTGGTGCTGATCGCCCCGGCCACCGCCGACCTGCTGGCGCGCCTCGCCCAGGGCATCGCCAACGACCTGCTGACCACCCTGGTGCTGGCCACCGACGCCATGGTCGCCCTCGCCCCGGCGATGAACCAGGGCATGTGGCGCGACCCGGCGACCCAGGCCAATCTCGATCTGCTCGCCCAGCGCGGTATGCGCGTGTTCGGCCCCGCCTCCGGCGCCCAGGCCTGCGGCGACGTCGGTCTCGGCCGCATGCTGGAGCCCGACAACCTGGCCCTGCTCGCCGCCGACTGCTTCCAGCGCCAGGCGCTGGACGGCAGGCACGTGCTGATCACCGCCGGGCCGACCCAGGAGAACATCGACCCGGTGCGCTACATCACCAACCACAGCTCCGGCAAGATGGGCTTCGCCCTCGCCGAAGCGGCCGCCGAGGCCGGCGCCAAGGTCACCCTGGTCAGTGGCCCGGTGCACCTGCCGACGCCGGACCGGGTCAACCGCATCGACGTGGTCAGCGCCCGCGACATGCTCGCCGCCTGCGAGGCGGCGATGCCCTGCGACCTGCTGATCGCCGCCGCCGCCGTGGCCGACTACCGCCCCGAGGTGGTCGCCCCGCACAAGATGAAGAAGGACCCGACCACCGGCGAGGGCCTGCTGCTGCAACTGGTGCGCAACCCGGACATCCTCGCCACCCTGGCCGGCCGCCCCGACCGCCCGTTCAGCGTCGGTTTCGCCGCCGAGACGGAGAACCTGCTCGACTACGCCTCGCGCAAACTGCGCGACAAGAACCTCGACCTGATCGTTGCCAACGATGTGGCCAACCCCACAATCGGCTTCAACAGCGAAGAGAACGCCATCACCATCATCGATCGCGAACAGCGGCAGACTAGCTTCGCCCAGACCAGCAAGGGCAAGATCGCCCGCCAACTGGTCGCTTTCATCGCCGATCGCCTCAACCAGGCCTGAGACCACCATGCACTCACTGCAAGCCAAGATCCTCGACCCGCGCCTCGGCCGCGACTTCCCGTTGCCGCAATACGCCACGCCGGGCTCCGCCGGCCTCGACCTGCGCGCCATGCTCCAGGAAGACGCCGTGATCGAGCCGGGCCAGACCCTGCTGATCCCCACCGGCCTGTCCATCCACATCGCCGATCCCGGCCTGGCCGCGCTGGTCCTGCCGCGCTCCGGGCTCGGCCACAAGCACGGCATCGTGCTCGGCAACCTGGTCGGCCTGATCGACTCCGACTACCAGGGCGAACTGATGGTGTCCTGCTGGAACCGCGGCCACACGGCCTTCACCATCGCCGTCGGCGAGCGCATCGCCCAACTGATGCTGGTGCCGGTGGTGCAGGCGCATTTCGAACTGGTCGACGAATTCCACGCCAGCGAGCGCGGTGCCGGCGGTTTCGGCCACTCCGGCAGCCACTGATCAGCCGCCGCCCCCATTCAGGATGAATCGTCGAGGAGACCCCGCGTGAAACTCTTCAAGCACGCCGCCAAGGAGCCGGCCCCCATCAACCCCGACGCCTCCCGTCAGGCCCCAACGGCCGGAGCGACGGACCTTTCGACCCTGCTGCCGGGGCTCGGCGCCAGCCTGGCCGGCCTGATCGCCGCCGCCGCGCTGCTCTGGTTCGGCGGCCTGCAAAGCCAGCAGGCCGAACAGCGCCAGCGCCTCGCCGAAGCCTGGGGCGGCAGCCAGGCGGCAGCCTTGCAGCAGGCCGTCAAGCAAGTGCAGGCCGACACCCACGCCGCCGCGCGCAACCCGCAACTGCTGCTCGCCCTGCAAAGCCAGGACGGCACTCAGTTGAACGCCGCCGAACGAGCGCTCGGCTACTGGGAAAGCGTGGTCGGCGCCCATCTCAACCTGCGTGGCCAGGCGGCGCAGGATGCCAGCAACGCGGCGCCGGTGAACTTCGCCGCCCTCGACCTGATCCGCCGCGCCGAGAACGGCCAGCCGCCGGCCCCGGAAGCCTACCGGGTCGGCCAGCGCTGGCTGCTCTACAGCGTCGCGCCGCTGCGCGCCAGCGACAACGAACCGGCCGCCGGCACCCTGCTGCTGGTGTTCGACCTGCAACGCCTGCTCGCCGCCCTGCCGCCGCTGCCGGCCGGCGTCGGCCAATTGCAGCTCACCCAGCAGTTCGGCAACAGCCCGGCGCAAGTGCTCACCCAGCGCGGTGATGGCGCAGCGGGGACGCCGCTGGTCCTCGCCAGCGGCAATCCCAACTGGAAACTGACCTTCACCCCCGGCAGCGCCCTGGAACAGGGCGGCGTCCCGCTGTGGCTGCTGGCCCCCGCCGTGCTGCTGGCACTTGGCGGTGCGCTGCTCGGCCTGTTCCTGCTGCTGCGCGGCCAGCAACGACGCCTGCGCGACGACGTGGAGCAACTCGGCCAGATGCTGCGCGAACTCTCGAGCGGCAAGACCGTCAAAGCCTTCAGTCTGCGCCTGCCCGAACTCAACTTGCTGGCCCAGACCTTGGCTCGCCTGCCTCGCCCCACCGCGGCCACCAGCAATGGCAACGGCAAAGACAAGAGCGCCACCGCACCGGAACGCCCGGAGGCGCCCCAGCCGGTCCGAACCAGCGAACTGGTCGACCCGCTGTTTCAGGACACCGATATCCTCGATATCGACATTCTCGACGAAGACCAGGATCTCCTGGGATTGGAGCAAAGCCCCATGCCCGATACCGCCATCACTCCACCCACGTTGCCCACCAGCATTTTCCGCGCCTATGACATCCGCGGCGTGGTCGGCGACACCCTGACCACCGAGACCGCCTACTGGATCGGCCGCGCGGTCGGTTCGGAAAGCCTCGCCCGTGGCGAGCCCTGCGTCGCGGTTGGCCGCGACGGCCGCCTGTCCGGCCCCGAGCTGGTGCAGGCGCTGATCCAGGGCATCGCCGACACCGGCTGCCAGGTCAGCGACATCGGCATGGTGCCGACTCCGGCGCTGTACTATGCCGCCAACGTGCTGGAAGGCAAATCCGGCGTCATGCTCACCGGCAGCCACAATCCGCCGGACTACAACGGCTTCAAGATCATGATCGCCGGCGACACCCTGGCCAACGAGCAAATCCAGGCCCTGCGCCAGCGCATCGAGAGCAACGACCTGGCCAGCGGCGTCGGCAACGTCGAGCAGGTGGACATCCTCGACCGCTACTTCAAGCAGATCCGCGACGACATCGCCCTGGCCAAGCCACTGCGCGTGGTGGTCGACTGCGGCAACGGCGTCGCCGGGGTGATCGCCCCGCAACTGATCGAAGCCCTGGGCTGCACGGTGATCCCGCTGTTCTGCGACGTGGACGGCACCTTCCCCAACCACCACCCGGACCCGGGCAAGCCGGAGAACCTGGAAGACCTGATCACCAAGGTCAAGGCAGAGAAGGCCGACCTCGGCCTGGCCTTCGACGGCGACGGCGACCGCGTTGGCGTGGTGACCAACGAAGGCACCATCATCTACCCAGACCGCCTGATGATGCTGTTCGCCAAGGACGTGGTATCGCGCAACCCCGGCGCCGACGTGATCTTCGACGTCAAGTGCACCCGCCGCCTGGGCGCGCTGATCAGCGGCTACGGCGGCCGCCCGGTGATGTGGAAGACCGGCCACTCGCTGATCAAGAAGAAGATGAAGGAGACCGGCGCCCTGCTGGCCGGCGAGATGAGCGGCCACATCTTCTTCAAGGAGCGCTGGTTCGGCTTCGACGACGGTATCTACAGCGCCGCCCGCCTGCTGGAGATCCTCAGCCTCGACAAGCGCGACGCCGAGCACGTGTTCTCCGCCTTCCCGGTCGACATCTCGACCCCGGAAATCAACGTCCAGGTCACCGAGGAAACCAAGTTCCGCATCATCGAGCGCCTGCAGAGCGGCGGCGAATGGGGCGAAGGCAGCGTGACCACCCTGGACGGTGTGCGCGTCGATTATCCCAAGGGCTGGGGTCTGGTACGCGCCTCCAACACCACGCCGGTGCTGGTGCTGCGCTTCGAGGGCGACACCCAGGCGGAGCTCGAGCGCATTCGCGAACTGTTCCGCGCCCAGTTGCTGGCCGTCGACCCCAACCTCAACCTGCCGTTCTGACCGTTATCCGTTGCCCTGGAGCCCCGCATGACCCTCGCCCGTGACGCCGCCACCAACATCGCCCAGGTACTTTCCGAAGCGCTGCCGTACATCCGCCGTTTCGTCGGCAAGACCCTGGTGATCAAGTACGGCGGCAACGCCATGGAAAGCGACGAGCTGAAGGAAGGCTTCGCCCGCGACATCGTGCTGATGAAGGCGGTCGGCATCAATCCGGTGGTGGTCCACGGCGGCGGTCCGCAGATCGGCGACCTGCTCAAGCGCCTGTCGATCGAAAGCCACTTCATCGACGGCATGCGCGTCACCGACGCCCAGACCATGGACGTGGTGGAGATGGTGCTCGGCGGCCAGGTCAACAAGGACATCGTCAACCTGATCAACCGCCATGGCGGCAGCGCCATCGGCCTGACCGGCAAGGACGCCGGGCTGATCCGCGCCAAAAAGCTCAAGGTCACCCGCCAGACCCCGGAGATGACCCAGCCCGAGATCATCGACATCGGCCACGTCGGCGAGGTCACCGGGGTCAACACCGAACTGCTCAACATGCTGGTCAAGGGCGACTTCATCCCGGTGATCGCGCCGATCGGCGTCGGCGCCGACGGCGAGTCCTACAACATCAACGCCGACCTGGTGGCCGGCAAGGTGGCCGAGGCGCTGCGCGCCGAGAAGCTGATGCTGCTCACCAACATCGCCGGCCTGATGGACAAGCAGGGCCAGGTGCTGACCGGCCTGTCGACCACCCAGGTGGACGAGCTGATCGCCGACGGCACCATCTATGGCGGCATGCTGCCGAAGATCCGCTGCGCCCTGGAAGCGGTGCAGGGTGGCGTCACCAGCGCGCACATCATCGATGGCCGGGTGCCTCACGCGGTGCTGCTGGAGATCTTCACCGACAGCGGCGTCGGCACCCTGATCTGCAACCGCAAGAAGCACTGAGCATGCTCGACCGCGCCGACTTCCGCTTCATCCATCCCCTGCGGGTGCGCTGGGCGGAGGTCGACCCGCAAGGGATCGTGTTCAACGGCAACTACCTGACCTATGCCGACGTCGGCATCACCGAATACTTCCGCGCGCTGGGCATCGCCTATCCGGCCGACCTCAGCCGCGACGGCGGCGACTTCTTCGCGGTCAAGACCGTCCTCGAGTACTTCGCCCCGGCACGCTTCGACGACTGCCTGGACATCGGCGTGCGCATCGGCCGCCTGGGCCGCTCGAGCCTGACCTTCAACCTCGGCATCTGGCGCGACGACACGGCGCTGACCGCCGGTGAAGTGATCTACGTGCACGCCAATGGCGAAAGCCGCAGCAGCCAGCCGCTGCCCGACTGGCTACGCGAAAAGGCGCGGGGATACGAGCGCCGTGCGCCCGGGGAATAGCGCCGGGCAGCCGTAGAGCGGGCCGGGCGGAGCTCCGCTTCAATTCATTGAAAAGAGAATCGGTGGGCTGAAGCCCACCCTACCTCTGGTCGGTCAGCGGTTCGCGCCGAGCAGTTCGGCCAGTCTCGCCCGATCCGCATCGAAGCTCGCTTCGGCCTGTTGGCGCGCCGTCTGGTAGCGACGGATGTCCTGCTGGGTATGCGTCTGCTCGGACTTGAGGTTCTCGATCTGCGACACCAGGTGCGCGGGCACCTCGCGGCCGGCGCGCTCATGGTCGGCGGCCTGGCTCTGCAGGTTGGCCTGCTGGGTGCGCAGCGATTGCAGGTTGCCGTTCGCCACGCTGATCAGGCCATCCAGTTCGGCCAGCTTGCGCACCTTGGCCCGCTCGACGTCCTCCGGGGTGCTGTACAGGCGCAGCAGTTGCGCATCGGAGCGGGCCCGGGCCTTCTCGGCCAACTGGCGCTTCATCTCCTCCGGGCTCGGCGCCGGCGGAACCACCCGGATCACCCGCCCCTGCTCGTTGAGCACCTCGTAGCCCTTGCCGATGTACTGCGGCGGCACGCCCTGGCGGTCCAGCACGACCACGCCCTTGTCGTTGACGTAGCGATACAACTCGGTGGTCTGCCCCTGGCTGGCCAGCGGCAGCAGCATCCCCAGCAACAGCGTTACGCGCAACGAAACCGGTTTGAGCATGGACGATACCTGTTGGAGAAGTTAGATCCCGTACTGGTCGCGATAGGCCTGCACCGCCGGCAAGTGCTCCTTCAGCACGGCATCCTCGGCAAGATACTCCAACACCTGCTCCAGCGAGACGATGCTGATCACAGGCATGCCGAAATCCCGCTCGACTTCCTGTATGGCCGACAGTTCGCCCTGGCCGCGCTCCTGGCGGTCCAGCGCGATCAGCACACCGGCAGCCTGGGCGTCCTGGGCGCGGATGATCTGCATCACTTCGCGGATCGCCGTGCCGGCGGTGATCACGTCGTCGACGATCAGCACCCGGCCCTGCAACGGCGCGCCGACCAGGGTGCCGCCTTCGCCGTGATCCTTGGCTTCCTTGCGGTTGAAGCACCAGGGCAGGTCGCGGTCGTGCCTGTCGGCCAGCGCCACGGCGGTCGCCGCCGCCAGCGGGATGCCCTTGTAGGCCGGGCCGAACAGCACGTCGAAATCCAGCCCGCTATCGATCACCGCCTCAGCGTAGCACTGGCCGAGCCTGGCCAGCGCGGAGCCGCTGTTGAACAGCCCGGCATTGAAGAAATAGGGGCTGACGCGCCCGGACTTGAGAGTGAACTGACCGAAACGCAGTACCCCGCGTTCGATGGCAAAACGAATGAAGTCGCGCTGGTACGCCTGCATGAAAAAGCCCCGAACGGCACGGATTTAGCTAATTGAGATGAGCTCGGGTATCATACACCCACGTGTTTTTGGGGGCCATTTATGCGGATCATCAGTGTGAACGTGAATGGTATTCAAGCTGCGGTCGAGCGGGGTCTACTCAGCTGGCTGCAAGCACAGAATGCCGACGTCATCTGTCTGCAGGATACCCGCTCTTCCGCCTTTGAACTGGACGACCAAGCCTTCCAACTGGACGGCTATTTCCTCTATGCCTGCGAAGCCGAAGTGCCCGACCAAGGTGGTGTGGCGCTTTATTCGCGGTTGCAACCCAAGGCGGTGATCAGTGGACTCGGTTTCGAGACCGCCGATCGCTACGGGCGCTACCTGCAGGCCGATTTCGACAAGGTGAGTATCGCCAGCGTGCTGCTGCCTTCCGGGCAGAACGGCGACGAGAGCCTGAACCACAAGTTCAAGTTCATGGACGACTTCACCCATTACCTGGACAAGCAGCGCCGCAAGCGCCGCGAGTACATCTATTGCGGCTCGCTTTACGTCGCCCATCAGAAGATGGACGTGAAGAACTGGCGCGACTGCCAGCAGTCGCCGGGCTTCCTCGCGCCGGAACGGGCGTGGATGGACGAAGTGATCGGCAACATGGGCTACGTCGACGCCCTGCGCGAAGTCAGCCGCGAAGGCGAGCAATTCAGTTGGTGGCCGGACACCGAGCAAGCGCAGATGCTCAACCTCGGCTGGCGCTTCGACTACCAGTTGCTCACCCCGGGCCTGCGCCGCTTCGTGCGTGGCGCCCGCCTGCCGCGACAGCCGCGCTTCTCGCAGCACGCGCCGCTGATCGTCGACTACGACTGGACGCTGACGGTCTGACGGACAACAAAAAGCCGGCATCAGCCGGCTTTTTGCTTTTGTGGGAACCTCGCTTGCTGGCGATCGGGGCTCCCGGCCATGCGGAAGCTGCCGGATCGCCAGCAAGCTGGCTCCTACTTCACCAACCGCCAGTTGAACGGATAGCGGTAGTCCTGCCCTTCGTTGGCCTTGATGCCGGCGATGATGACCAGCACCAGCGCGACGATGCCGAGCAGGCCGAGCAGCAGGAAGCCGATCACCACCAGCATCAGCATGAAGCACACCAGCGCCGCCAGCGATACGGTGATCTGGAAGTTCAACGCTTCCTTGCCCTGGGCGTCGACGAAGGGATCGAAGTCCTTCTTGATCTGCCAGACGATCAACGGACCGAGCAGGTTGCCGAAGGGAAACACCAGGCCGAAGAAGGCCGCGAAGTGGCAGAACATCGCCCATTGGCGGGCTTCCTGGCTGACGGTGGTGACCGGTAGCGGTTCGTCGCTCATGCGGGTGCTCCTTGCGAGTAGGGAAGAAGAATCAGTCGGCCAGGGCCGCGCGCTGCAGCTCGACCAGCTCGGCCATGCCCTTGCGCGCCAGGTCCAGCATGGCGGCGAGCGCCTCGGGATGGAACGGCTCGCCTTCGGCGGTGCCCTGCACCTCGATGAAGCCGCCGGAGTCGGTCATCACCACGTTGAGATCGGTTTCCGCGGCGGAGTCTTCCAGGTAGTCCAGGTCGAGCACCGGCTCGCCCTTGTAGATGCCCACCGACACGGCGGAGATCAGTTGCTTGAGCGGGTCGCCCCCCTTCAGGCCGCCACGCTTCTTGAGGACGCGCAGGGCATCGACCAGCGCCACCATCGCGCCGGTGATCGACGCGGTGCGGGTGCCGCCGTCGGCCTGGATCACGTCGCAGTCGACGTACAGGGTGATCTCGCCGAGCTTGGACATGTCCAGCGCGGCGCGCAGCGAACGACCGATCAGGCGCTGGATCTCCAGGGTCCGCCCGCCCTGCTTGCCACGGCTGGCCTCGCGCTGGTTGCGCTCGCCGGTGGCGCGCGGCAGCATGCCGTACTCGGCGGTCAGCCAGCCCTGCCCTTGCCCCTTGAGGAAGCGCGGCACGCCGTTCTCGATGCTGACCGTGCAGATCACCTTGGTGTCGCCGAACTCCACCAGCACCGAACCCTCGGCATGCTTGGTGTAGTTGCGGGTGATGCGGATCTGGCGAAGCTGGTCGGGCGCGCGGCCACTGGGACGATTCATGTCGAACTACCTATGGGAACGTGAGTCTGCCCGCCATTATAGGGCCGCCGGGGCGGGGCGACACGGCAAATTGGGAGGCATCGGCGCACTGCGCTACAATCCTGCGCTTTTCGTCCCCTGTCATCCGCGAGGTCTTCCCCATGGTGCACAGCATGACCGCTTTCGCCCGCGTCGAACGGGCGGGTACCCACGGCACCCTGAGCTGGGAATTGCGTTCGGTCAACCATCGCTACCTGGAGCCGCACCTGCGCCTGCCGGAAGCCTTCCGCGACCTCGAAGGCGCGGTGCGCGAGGCGCTGCGCCAGGGCCTATCGCGCGGAAAGGTGGAATGCACCCTGCGCTTCGCCGAGGACAACGCCGGCCAGCCGCTGCAGGTCGACCGCGAACGCGCCGCCCAGGTGGTCGCCGCCGCCGAGACCGTCGCCGGACTGATCAAGCAGCCGGCCCCGCTCAACCCCCTGGAAGTGCTGGCCTGGCCAGGCGTGCTGGTGGCCGACGCGGCCGACCCGCAGGCGCTCAACAAGGCCGCCCTGGAAGCCTTCGAGGCCGCCCTTGGCGAGTTGAAGAACGGCCGCGCCCGTGAAGGCGCCGAACTGGCAAAGCTGCTCAACGAGCGCCTGGACGGCATTCTCGAAGAAGTCGGCGCGCTGCGCGTACTGGTCCCGCAGATGCTCGCCGCCCAGCGGCAGAAGATCCTCGACCGCTTCACCGAACTGAAGGCCGAACTCGATCCCCAGCGCCTCGAACAGGAACTGGTCCTGCTGGCGCAGAAGAGCGACGTCGCCGAGGAACTGGATCGCCTGACCACCCACGTCACCGAAGTGCGCCGGGTGCTCAAGGCCGGCGGCGCCGCCGGACGGCGCCTGGACTTCCTGATGCAGGAGCTCAACCGCGAAGCCAACACCCTCGGCTCCAAGGCGTTCGACCCGCGCAGCACCCAGGCGGCGGTGAACCTCAAGGTGCTGATCGAACAGATGCGCGAACAGGTGCAGAACATCGAGTGATGCCGGGCAGGCATCATCCAGCAAACGTTTCCGGAATCCTCACCATGGCCACCACCCACGGCATCCTGTACATCATTTCCGCCCCCTCCGGCGCGGGCAAGACCAGTCTGGTCAAGGCCCTGGTCGACGCCGTGCCGCAGATCCGCGTATCCGTCTCGCACACCACACGCGCCATGCGCCCGGGCGAGGTGGACGGGGTCAACTACCACTTCGTCAGCCACGAACAGTTCAAGGCGATGCTCGAACGCAGCGAATTCCTCGAACACGCCCAGGTCTTCGACAACCTGTACGGCACCTCGCAGCGCTGGCTGGAGCAGACGCTCGCCGAGGGCTACGACCTGATCCTCGAGATCGACTGGCAGGGCGCCCAGCAGGTCCGCAAGCTGATGCCGCAGGCGAAATCCATCTTCATCCTGCCGCCCACCCAGGAAGCCCTGCGCCACCGCCTGACCAACCGCGGCCAGGACAGCAGCGAAGTGATCGAGCGGCGCATGCGCGAGGCCGTCAGCGAGATGAGCCACTACGTCGAATACGACTACATCGTGATCAACGACGATTTCGCCCACGCACTGGCCGACCTCAAGTCGATCTTCCGTGCCAACCAGTTGACCCAGGACCACCAGCAGAAGCGCCACGCCGGCCTGCTCAGCGAATTGCTGGCTTGACACCGCCCTCCATTAGGAGCGAGCTTGTTCTCGAAGCTTGCTCCTGCGGTGTCTAGTGGACTCCCGCCTGCGCGGGAATGACGAGGCAAGGGGAAGTCTCGCCGCCGCCCAAGCGTCATTCCCGCGAACGCGGGAACCCGGAAAATAGAGCACGCAAGGCTGTTGCCCCTACAAAAAGCGCTTTCAGCTTCCATTAATGCTGTCTATTTTTTAGACTATTCAGTCCGCCTGCCCGATTCGGGCACGTTTTTCGCTCATTTACGTCGCTAGAGGAACACCATGGCCCGCGTTACCGTTGAAGACTGCCTGGATAACGTCGATAACCGCTTCGAACTGGTCATGCTCGCCACCAAGCGTTCCCGCCAACTGGCCACCGGTGGCAAGGAACCCAAGGTAGCCTGGGAGAACGACAAGCCGACCGTGGTCGCCCTGCGCGAAATCGCCGCCGGCCTGGTCGACTACGATGTGGTCGCCCAGGAAGAGCTGGTCGAGGAAGAACCGCTGTTCGTCAACTTCGAGGAAGAGGCCAACGAGGCCCTGTAAGCCCATGCCTGGTCGAAGAGTCGCGACACCGGGGCCGGATGATCGGCAGGGGGTGAACCCTTGCCGGGCATAGACGTCCTCGCCGAGCGCCTTTCGACCTACCTCGGTCCGGACCAGATCAACCTGGTCCGCCGCGCCTACTTCTACGCCGAGCAGGCCCACGATGGCCAGCGCCGCCGTAGCGGCGAAGCCTACGTCACCCATCCGCTGGCGGTCGCCAACATCCTCGCCGACATGCACATGGACCATCAGAGCCTGATGGCCGCCATGCTGCACGACGTGATCGAGGACACCGGCATCGCCAAGGAAGCGCTCACCGCACAGTTCGGCGAAACCGTCGCCGAGCTGGTCGACGGGGTCAGCAAACTGACCCAGATGGACTTCCAGACCAAGGCCGAGGCGCAGGCCGAGAACTTCCAGAAGATGGCCCTGGCCATGGCCCGCGACATCCGGGTGATCCTGGTCAAGCTGGCCGACCGCCTGCACAACATGCGCACCCTCGATGCCATGCCGCACGAGAAGAGCCGGCGCATCGCCCGCGAAACCCTGGAAATCTACGCCCCGATCGCCAACCGCCTGGGCATGCACAGCATGCGCGTGGAGTTCGAGGACCTCGGCTTCAAGGCCATGCACCCGATGCGCTCCGAGCGTATCCGCGCCGCCGTGCGCCGGGCGCGCGGCAACCGCAAGGAAATCGTCGCCAAGATCGAGGAATCGCTGGCCAGTTGCCTGCAACGCGAAGGCATGAGCGGCGAAGTGATCGGCCGCGAGAAGCACCTCTACAGCATCTACAAGAAGATGCGCGGCAAGCGCAAGGCGTTCAACGAGATCATGGACGTCTACGCCTTCCGCATCATCGTCGACAAGGTCGACACCTGCTACCGCGCGCTCGGCGCCGTGCACAACCTGTACAAGCCGCTGCCCGGTCGCTTCAAGGACTACATCGCGATTCCCAAGGCCAACGGCTACCAGTCGCTGCACACCACCCTGTTCGGCATGCACGGCGTGCCCATCGAGATCCAGATCCGCACCCGCGAGATGGAAGAGATGGCCAACAACGGCATCGCCGCGCACTGGCTGTACAAGTCCAGCGAGGACGACCATCCCAAGGGCAACCACGCCCGCGCGCGGCAGTGGGTCAAGGGCGTGCTGGAGTTGCAGCAACGCGCCGGCAACTCGCTGGAATTCATCGAGAGCGTGAAGATCGACCTGTTCCCCGACGAGGTCTACGTGTTCACGCCCAAGGGCCGCATCATGGAGCTGCCGAAAGGCTCCACCGCGGTCGACTTCGCCTACGCGGTGCACACCGACGTCGGCAACGCCTGCATCGCCTGCCGCATCAACCGCCGCCTGGCGCCGCTGTCGCAAGCCCTGGAAAGCGGCTCGACGGTCGAGATCGTCACCGCCCCCGGCGCCCGGCCGAACCCGGCCTGGCTCAACTTCGTGGTCACCGGCAAGGCGCGCACGCACATTCGCCACGCCCTCAAGCAACAGCGCCGCTCGGAGTCGATCAGCCTCGGCGAGCGCCTGCTCAACAAGGTGCTGACCGGCTTCGACAGCCATCTCGAGAAAGTCCCCGCCGAACGCCTGCAGACGGTGCTCGGCGAGTATCGCCTGGAGGTGATCGAAGACCTGCTGGAAGACATCGGCCTCGGCAACCGCATGGCCTACGTGGTCGCCCGCCGCCTGCTGGCCAGCGACGGCGACCAGTTGCCGGCCAGCCAGGGCCCGCTGGCGATCCGTGGCACCGAAGGCCTGGTGCTGAGCTACGCCAAGTGCTGTACGCCGATTCCCGGCGACCCGATCGTCGGCCACCTGTCCGCCGGCAAGGGCATGGTGGTGCACCTGGAAAACTGCAAGAACATCGCCGAGATTCGCCACAACCCGGAAAAATGCATCCACCTGTCCTGGGCCAAGGACGTCACCGGTGAATTCAACGTCGAGCTGCGTGTCGAACTGGAGCACCAGCGCGGCCTGATCGCCCTGCTCGCCAGCAGCGTCAACGCCGCCGACGGCAACATCGAAAAGATCAGCATGGACGAACGCGATGGCCGCATCAGCGTGGTCCAACTGGTGGTCAGCGTGCACGACCGCGTGCACCTGGCCCGGGTCATCAAGAAGCTGCGCGCCCTCAAGGGCGTGATCCGCATCACCCGCGTAAGAGCCTGAAGGCCGACAAAAGCGCTGGAGGCTGAACGCTGGACGAATCGAACAGCGGATAGCGGACAGCCTTGTCGTCCGGCCTCAAGCGCTTTTATCGTCTTTCCCCCTCGAACAAGGAGCCTCCCCATGAGCAAGACCGTCATCCACAGCGACAAGGCGCCTGCCGCCATCGGCACCTACTCCCAGGCGATCAAGGCCGGCAATACCGTCTACCTGTCCGGGCAGATCCCGCTCGACCCGGCGACCATGGAACTGGTGGACGGCTTCGAAGCCCAGACCGTCCAGGTGTTCGAGAACCTCAAGGCGGTGATCGAAGCTTCCGGCGGCTACATGCACGACCTGGTCAAGCTGAACATCTTCCTCACCGACCTCTCCAACTTCGCCAAGGTCAACGAGATCATGGGCCGCTACTTCGAGCAGCCCTACCCGGCCCGCGCCGCCATCGGCGTCGCCGCCCTGCCGCGCGGCGCACAGGTGGAAATGGACGGCATCCTGGTCCTCGAATAAGCCCTCCGGCGGGGCACTCGCCCCGCCCCTCGCGCTTCGATCGTAGGGAGCTCCGCCCGGCCGCTCCCTGCATTCAGGCCTCCACGAGCAACCAGACGCCCAGCGCCAACAGCAGCGCCCCACACAAACGATCCAGCCAGACGACCCGGCGCCCCAGCCAGTTCCGCCAGCGCGCCTGGCCGAGCAGGCGCACCAGCAGCAGGTCCCAGGCCAGCACCACCAGCCCCATCCAAGTCATGCTCAGCGCCAGCCCCCAGGCGGGCATGGCGGACTGGCGCAGTACACCGAACAGCCCGGCGTAGAAGATCGGCAGCTTGGGGTTCAGGCTGCTGGCCAGCAGCCCCTGGACGAAGCCGGCACGCCAGCTTCCCCTCGCTCCGGCGCTGTCCTCGGGGAGGCTCAGGTCGCGCCGGGCGGCCAGTGCCTGCAAGCCGAGCCAGACGAAATACCCACCGCCCAGCCATTGCAGTCCCTGCCACAGCCAACCGCCCTCTTCCGGCAACAACCCCAGGAGGCAAAGCACCAACAACATGCTCAGCAGGTTGGCCAGGGCAATGCCACTGGCGCAGCCGTCGGCATGCCGCCGACCGCGCAACAGGGTGGCGCGGATCAGCAGGAAGAAATCCGGCCCCGGCGACAGCAGGGCGGCGAAATGGGTACTGGCAACCAGCATGAACAGGGCGAGCATGACGGACCTCCGACGAACGCGGAGGCCAGTCTCGATCCGCTCGAATCGGCGGGTCTTGGAAAAAACTCAGGCGCCGCCGCGCCGGTAATGCCCCGGCGTCACGCCGGTAAAACGCTTGAAGGTGGCGGAGAAGTGCGCCTGGTCGTAGAAGCCCAGTTCCAGGGCCAGGTCCGCCAGCGCCTCGCCGGCCAGCAGGCGGCGCTTGGCCTCGGCCACCCGGCGTTGCAGCAGGTAGGTGTGCGGCGGTACGCCGTAGGCACGACGGAAGGCCTCGATCAGGTGGCGCGGATGGCGCTGCAGCAGGCCGGCCAGATCCTCCAGGCCGATCGACTCGCGGTAATGTGCCTCCAGGTAGTCGCGCAGACGCGCAGTGACGCCACCGTCGCGCGGCGGAGCGGCGGTCTCACGCAGGCCACCATGGCGGGTGAAGACCAGCTCCAGCAGTTGCAGCAGTTCGCTTTCCAGGGCCAGCGCGTCGTCCCGAGCGAACTCGTCGACCAAGCGAGCCAGGGCGGCCGCCACCGCGCCGTCGTCGCGCGGGTTGAGCTCGCTGAAACCACGCGGCAGGCGCTTGCGGCCGAGCAATTGCGGCAGCCGCGCCTCCTCGACGTAGAGCATCCGATAAACCAGTCGCGGCGACTCGGCATGACCGGTGTGCGGCTCCTCGGGGTTCATCAGTGACAGGGTGCCAGCCGGCAGCGCATGCCGGGCGCCACGGCACTGGTAGCCGCCAACGCCGTGCAGGATCGCACCGATGGCGAAGGCGTCGTGGCTGTGGCGGCCGAACGGCTGGCCGGAGAAGTCGGCGTGGAACAGCTCCACCCCGGGCAGCCAGGAGCGTGCCTGCAAGCGGTTGGCGTCCACGTTCAATCCTGCCCGGCGAGCACCGCGGCGTAGCCTTCGCGATAGCTCGGGTAGCGCGGCGCCCAGCCCAGCGCGCGAGCGCGGGCATTGCTGCAACGCTTGCTGCCGGCGCGGCGCATCTCGCCCTGCTCGGCCCAGTGAGAGACGCCAAGTTCGCCGCGCAGCCAGTCGACCACCTCGTGCAGCGGCGCCGGCTCGTCGTCCACGCCCAGGTAGCAGTCCGCCAGGGCCACGCCACGGGAGTCGGCGTCGAGCAGGAAAGCCAGCAATCCGGCGGCATCCTCGGCATGGATGCGGTTGGCGTAGAGCGGCGGTTCGCGGGTCACCCGGCACCCTTCGCGGACCTGGTTCAGCAACCAGTTGCGTCCCGGCCCGTAGATACCGGTCAAGCGCACCACCGTGGCTGGATGGCCACTGCCCAGCGCCAGTTGCTCGGCCTCGCGCATGACCTGTGCGGAGAAGTCGCCCGCCTCGGCCGGCGACTCCTCGTCGATCCACTCGCCGTCCCGCTGCCCGTATACGCCGCTGCTGGACACGAACAGCAGGTGCCGAGGCCGCTGGCCATGCTGCTCCAGCCAGGCCAGCAGGTGCGCCAGCCCGTCGACGTAGGCCTGTCGATAGCCCCCTTCATCGTGGCGGCTGGCGGCGGCGCAATAGACCAGGTAATCCAGCGACCCCGCGGGCCAGGCCGACGGGCAGTCCGTCGCCGCGAGATCGGCGGCCAGCGGCAGTACACCGTCCGGCAAGGCATCGACCTGGCGACGCAGGCCATGCACGCGCCAGCCCGCACCCAGCATGCGGGCGGCCAGGCGACAGCCGACGTCACCGCAACCGGCGATCAGCAAAGAAGGTTCTGTAGGCATCGAGAGCTCCAGCGGCAGTCCAGAGGCGGCGGACGAAGGCAGTGTTACGTAGAAAAGTGCATAGGAAAGTTACAATATTACTTTTGTTAACAAGAATTACTTGCAATAATAGCGGCCTTTTTTCACTACCGGCTCATGCCGGCAGTCCAGCTGACTTCTTTTCTCCTCAGGGTCCGCCCAGCATGAACGCTAACCACTCCAACGCTCAACCCGTCCGTCCTTCCCGCGCCTCGCGTGGCCTGGCAGCGCTGTTCTGCAGCCTGCTGCTGGTGCCGACCCTGGCCTCCGCGGATGAGCCCGTCGGCGCCGAAGCCGCCGCGCAAACCGCACCGGCGGCCAGCGCTCCGGCCGACCCGGCCGCCGCTCCGGCGACCCCGAGCGCTATCGACGCCGCAGCTACCGATGCCGCCAGCGCTCCGGCAGTCGGCGAGAATGGCGAAGCCGCCATCGATCCCGCCGCCCTCGCCGAGGCCGAGCAGCAGGAAGTGGTCGCCGCCGAGCAGACGCTGGCCCACGACCTGTCGCCCTGGGGCATGTACCAGGGCGCCGACATCGTGGTGAAAGCGGTGATGATCGGCCTGGTGATCGCCTCGATCATCACCTGGACCATCTGGATCGCCAAGGGCCTGGAGCTGTTCAACTCCCGCCGCCGCCTGCTGGTCGAACTGGCTGGCCTGAAGAAGGCACGCACCCTGAAGGAAGCCGACGAAGGCACCGCCCGCCAGGGCTGCCTGAGCCACCAACTGGTCCAGGAAGCGCTGGAAGAAGTGAAGCTCTCGGCCAACACCCGCGAGAAGGAAGGCATCAAGGAGCGCGTCAGCTTCCGACTGGAACGCCTGGTCGCCGCCAGCGGCCGGCACATGAGCAAGGGCACCGGCCCGCTCGCCACCATCGGCTCGACCGCACCCTTCGTCGGCCTGTTCGGTACCGTGTGGGGCATCATGAACAGCTTCATCGGCATCGCCAAATCGCAGACCACCAACCTTGCGGTGGTCGCCCCCGGCATCGCCGAGGCCCTGTTGGCCACCGCCCTGGGCCTGGTCGCGGCGATTCCGGCCGTGGTCATCTATAACGTCTTCAGCCGCTCCATCACCGGCTACAAGGCCCAGGTCGCCGACTGCTCGGCACAAGTCCTGCTGCTGCTCAGCCGCGACCTCGACCACCTGCCGGCGAGCGATCGCAACCAGCAGGCCAACGTGGTGAAGCTGGGGTAATCCATGGGACTGCATCTGAACGAAGGAAGCGATGATCTCGTCGAATCCCACGAGATCAACGTAACGCCCTTTATCGACGTCATGCTGGTGCTGCTGATCATCTTCATGGTCGCCGCGCCGCTGGCCACCGTCGACATCAAGGTCGACCTGCCGGCCTCGAGCGCCAAGCCGGCGCCACGCCCGGACAAGCCGATCTACCTGAGCATCAAGGAAGATCACACCCTGTACCTGGACAACGAGCTGGTCAGCAAGGAACAGCTCGGTCCGGCGCTGGACAAGCTCACCCAGGCCGACAAGGACAAGACCGTCTTCGTCCGCGGCGACAAGGAAGTGAACTACGACAAGCTGATGGAAGTCATGGACGCCCTGCGCGGCGCCGGCTACCTGAAGATCGGTCTGGTGGGGCTCGAGACGGTTCAATGACTACCCAAACCCGCACGCTGTCGCGCTACGCCGTCAGCCTGGCGGTGGTGCTCGCCCTGCACGGCGGACTGGCCTTCTGGGCGCTGTTCTGGCATCCGCAGGCCGCCCCCGTCGAGCTGCCGCCGCCAGCCGTGATGATCGAGCTGGAGCCGCTGCCGCCGGCCGCGCCCAAGCCGGCCCCGCCGCCGCCCCAGATCGTGGAGCCGGAACCGGAGCCGGAACCGCTGCCCAAGCTGGTCGAAGCGCCGAAGCCGAAGATCGCCATCACCCAGCCTAAGCCCAAACCCAAGCCGAAGCCCAAGCCACCGAAGCCGATCGAGAAGCCGCAGCCCAAGCCGGCCGAGGAACCGCCGCAGGAGGCGCCACCGGCACCGCCGGCGGAAACCGACAGCAAGCCGGCCGCCCAGCAACTGGCATCGGTCAGCGCGCCGTCGAAGGCCGAGGTGACCTGGCAGAGCAAGCTGCTCAGCCACCTGAGCCGCTACAAGCGCTACCCCGAGGACGCCCGCCGGCGTGGCTACGAAGGCATCACGCGAGTGCGCTTCAGCGTCGACCGCGATGGCAACGTATTGTCCGTGGAACTGGTCGGCAGCTCCGGCAGCGCCTCGCTGGACCGCGCCACCCTGGCGATGATCCGCCGCGCCCAGCCGGTGCCCAAGCCGCCGGCCGACCTGCTCGACGGCAACAGCCTGGAAGTGGTCGCACCCTTCGTCTACTCGCTGGATCGCCGCTAGGGGGCTGCCATCGCTTCGGCCCCTCCCCCACGAGGTGAGGGGCCGAAGTGCCCTTGCAGTACATCCGCTCACGCGATTCCCCGAGTCTCTGTCGCGACCGTCGTGGAGACATCGCGGCAATGGCCGGAACCGCCTTCCCTCGCACTTCCCCGCCTCACCACCTCTTCCAGATCGAGAACCAGAAGACACAGGCAGTATCGTCCTGATCCGATTCGCCCTCTTGCCAAATGATTCAATAAAAGTTGTATTATCGAACCATGAACGAAGATCAAGCTGTCTCCGCCCTCGGCGCCCTGGCCCATACCCAGCGGCTGCGTGTGTTTCGCGCGCTGGTGGTCGCCGGTCCCGACGGGCTCACCCCCAGCGTCCTGGCCGACCAGCTCGATGTGGCCCGCAACACCCTGTCCTTCCATTTGAAGGAGCTGGCACATGCAGGCCTGGTGACCATCGAGCAGCAAGGCCGGAACCTGATCTATCGCGCCGAATATGCACGCATGAACAGTCTCCTGGGCTATCTGACCCAGCATTGCTGCCAGGATGGCGTGTGCGAAGTTTCCTCCCCCCAAACCTGCACGACCTGCTGATCCAGGGCTCCCCCATGACCGACACCACCTACAACGTGCTGTTCCTCTGCACCGGTAACTCGGCGCGCTCCATTCTGGCCGAAGGCATCCTCAATCACCTGGGCAGCGGACGATTCCGGGCCTGGTCCGCCGGCAGCCATCCCAGGGGAGAGGTGCATCCATTGGCCCTGGCGACCCTGGAGCGACTGCATCTACCGAGCGCCGGCTACCGCAGCAAGAGCTGGGATGAGTTCGTCGAACCCGGGGCGCCGCGCTTCGACTTCATCTTCACGGTGTGCGACAACGCGGTGGGAGAAGCCTGTCCGCTCTGGCCGGGCAAACCGGTGACCGCCCATTGGGGCGTGCCTGACCCGGCAACGGCCGAGGGCAGCGAAGAGCAGCAGCGCCAGGCCTTCCTGAATGCCGCCGTGGCCCTGCGGCGGCGCATCGAACTGTTCCTGTCGCTTCCCCTGGATCGCCTGGATGCCATGGCTCGGCAGCAAGCGTTGCGCGACATCGGCCAGCAGTGAGAAAGGCCATGGATGCGGGAAGCGAAGCGCTCGGCAAAGTGCCCGATGCGCAGCCCATGAGCACGTTCGAACGCTACCTGACAGCCTGGGTGGCGCTGTGCATCGTGGCTGGCGTCAGCCTTGGCCAGATCGCCCCGGATCTGTTCCAGGCAATCGGCCGCATGGAGGTTGCCAAGGTCAACCTGCCGGTCGGGCTGCTGATCTGGATCATGGTGATCCCGATGCTGCTCAAGGTGGACTTCGGCGCCTTGGGGCAGGTCGGGCGGCATTGGCGCGGCATCGGGGTGACGCTGTTCGTCAACTGGGCGGTCAAGCCCTTCTCCATGGCGCTGCTCGCCTGGCTGTTCATCCGCCAGGTATTCGCCGACTGGCTGCCGGCCGGACAGCTCGACAGCTATGTTGCCGGCCTGATCCTGCTGGCCGCCGCGCCCTGCACCGCGATGGTATTCGTCTGGAGCCGGCTGACCGGCGGCGACCCTATGTTCACGCTGTCACAGGTGGCCCTGAACGACACCATCATGGTGTTCGCCTTCGCACCCATCGTCGGGCTGCTACTCGGGCTGTCGTCGATCAGCGTGCCGTGGGACACGCTGCTGACCTCGGTGGTGCTCTATATCGTCATCCCGGTCATCATCGCCCAGGCATGGCGCCGCGCGTTGCTACGCCGTGGGCAGGCGGCATTCGAGCGCACACTGGGGCGAATCGGCCCGCTATCCATGCTGGCCCTCCTGCTGACCCTGGTGCTGCTGTTCGCGTTCCAGGGCCAGGCCATCCTCCAGCAGCCGCTGGTGATCGCCATCCTGGCGGTGCCGATCCTGATCCAGGTTCTCTTCAATTCAGGCCTGGCCTACTGGCTCAATCGCCGCGTCGGCGAAAAACACGATATCGCCTGCCCTTCGGCGCTGATCGGGGCATCCAACTTCTTCGAACTCGCGGTAGCCGCCGCCATCAGCCTGTTCGGCTTCCATTCCGGCGCAGCGCTGGCCACCGTGGTCGGCGTGCTCATCGAAGTACCGGTCATGCTGCTGGTGGTGCGCCTGGTCAACCGCTCGCGCGCCTGGTACGAACGCGCGTAGACGGTCCTTCCCGCACGCGTTCGGGTCTTCGGCACCCCACCCCGCCTCCCCGGTGCGCTGGGGTGTTTCGTTCCATCGGAAGCTGCCGCTATTATTGGTAGCACTTTCATGGAATTTACCTATGACCCTCACCGAACTGCGCTACATCGTCACCCTCGCCCAGGAACAGCACTTCGGCCGCGCGGCCGAGCGCTGCCACGTCAGCCAGCCGACCCTGTCGGTGGGGGTGAAGAAACTGGAAGACGAACTCGGCGTGCTGATCTTCGAGCGCAGCAAGAGCGCGGTGCGCCTCACGCCGGTCGGCGAGGGCATCATCACCCAGGCCCAGAAGGTCCTCGAGCAGGCCCAGGGCATCCGCGAACTGGCCCAGGCCGGCAAGAACCAGTTGGCCGCGCCGCTCAAGGTCGGCGCCATCTACACCGTCGGCCCCTACCTGTTCCCGCACCTGATTCCGCAGTTGCACAAGGTGGCGCCGCAGATGCCGCTGTACATCGAGGAAAACTTCACCCACGTGCTGCGCGACAAGCTGCGTAACGGCGAACTGGACGCGATCATCATCGCCCTGCCGTTCCAGGAAGCCGACGTACTGACCATGGCCCTCTACGACGAGCCGTTCAAGGTGCTGCTGCCGGCCGGCCACCCCTGGGGCGAGAGCGAGACCATCGACAGCACCCAGCTCAACAACAAGAGCCTGCTGCTGCTCGGCGAAGGCCACTGCTTCCGCGACCAGGTCCTGGAAGCCTGCCCGACCCTGCGCAAGCACGGCGACGAAGGCACCCAGTTCACCACGGTGGAGTCCAGCTCGCTGGAGACTATCCGCCACATGGTCGCCTCCGGTATGGGTATTTCGATCCTGCCGCTCTCGGCGGTGGACAGCCACCACTACGCGCCCGGCGTGTTCGAGGTACGCCCGCTGACCCCGCCGGCGCCGTTCCGTACCGTGGCCATCGCCTGGCGCGCCAGCTTCCCGCGGCCCAAGGCCATCGACGTGCTGGCCGACTCGATCCGCCTGTGCTCGGTGGCGCGGCCCAACGCCGCCTGAGCCCATGACCGAGCTGGCAACGGTGCCGGTCACCGCGCTCAAGGGCGTGGGCGCCGCGCTGGCCGAAAAACTCGCCAAGGTCGGCCTGGAAACCCTGCAGGACGTGCTGTTCCACCTGCCGCTGCGCTACCAGGACCGCACCCGCATCACCCCCATCGGCGCCCTGCGCCCCGGCCAGGATGCGGTGGTCGAAGGCATCGTGGCCGGCGCCGACGTGGTGATGGGCCGGCGCCGCAGCCTGCTGGTGCGCCTGCAGGACGGCAGCGGCACCCTCAGCCTGCGCTTCTACCACTTCAGCCAGGCGCAGAAGGACGGCCTCAAGCGCGGCACCCAGTTGCGTTGCTACGGCGAGGTGCGCCCCGGCGCCTCCGGGCTGGAGATCTACCACCCGGAATACCGCGCGCTCTCCGGCGCCGAACCGATCGCCGTGGAACAGACCCTGACGCCGATCTACCCGACCACCGAAGGACTCACCCAGCAGCGCCTGCGCCAGCTCAGCGGCCAGGCCCTGGCGCGCCTCGGCCCGCACAGCCTGCCGGACTGGCTGCCCGCCGAACTGGCCCGTGACTACCGCCTCGGCCCGCTCGACGAGGCGATCCGCTACCTGCACCGGCCGCCGCCGGACGCCGATCTCGAGGAACTCGCCGAAGGTCGCCACTGGGCCCAGCACCGCCTGGCCTTCGAGGAGCTGCTGACCCACCAGTTGTCGCTGCAGCGCCTGCGCGAGACCCTGCGCGCCCAGGAGGCGCCGCAACTGCCCCCGGCGAAACGATTGCCGAAGCAGTTCCTCGCCAACCTCGGCTTCACACCCACCGGCGCGCAGCAGCGGGTCGGCGCCGAGATCGCCTACGACCTGGCGCAGAGCGAGCCGATGCTGCGCCTGGTGCAGGGCGACGTCGGCGCCGGCAAGACCGTGGTCGCCGCGCTGGCCGCCCTGCAAGCGCTGGAAGCCGGCTATCAGGTGGCACTGATGGCGCCCACCGAAATCCTCGCCGAACAGCACTACCTGAACTTCTCCAAATGGCTGGAACCGCTCGGTCTCGAAGTCGCCTGGCTGGCCGGCAAGCTCAAGGGCAAGGCGCGCGTGGCGGCCCTGGCGCGGATCGCCGATGGCGCGCCGATGGTGGTCGGCACTCACGCGCTGTTCCAGGACGAAGTGCAGTTCCGCAAACTCGCCCTGGCGATCATCGACGAACAGCACCGCTTCGGCGTGCAGCAGCGCCTGGCCCTGCGCCAGAAGGGCGTCGACGGCCGCCTCTGCCCGCACCAGTTGATCATGACCGCCACGCCGATCCCCAGGACCCTGGCGATGAGCGCCTACGCCGACCTCGATACCTCGATCCTCGACGAACTGCCGCCCGGCCGCACCCCGGTGAACACCCTGGTGATCGCCGACAGCCGCCGCCCGGAAGTGATCGAGCGGGTGCGCGCCGCCTGCCGCGAAGGCCGCCAGGCCTACTGGGTGTGCACGCTGATCGAGGAGTCCGAGGAGCTGACCTGCCAGGCGGCGGAAACCACCTTCGAAGAGCTCTCGGCCGCGCTCGCGGGGCTCAGCGTCGGGCTGATCCACGGCCGCATGAAGCCGGCGGAAAAGGCCGCGGTGATGGACGAGTTCAAGGCCGGCCGCCTGCAACTGCTGGTCGCCACCACGGTGATCGAGGTGGGCGTCGACGTGCCCAACGCCAGCCTGATGATCATCGAGAACCCGGAACGCCTCGGCCTCGCCCAGCTCCACCAGTTGCGCGGCCGGGTCGGACGCGGCAGCGCCGCCAGCCATTGCGTGCTGCTCTACCACGCGCCGCTCTCGCAGCTCGGCCGTGAGCGCCTGGCGATCATGCGCGAGACCTGCGACGGCTTCGTGATCGCCGAGAAGGACCTGGAACTGCGCGGCCCCGGCGAGATGCTAGGCACCCGGCAGACCGGCCTGCTGCAATTCAAGGTCGCCGACCTGATGCGCGACGCCGAGCTGCTGCCGGCCGTGCGCGACGCCGCCCAGGCCCTGCTGGCGCGCTGGCCGCAGCACGTCAGCCCGCTGCTGGAGCGCTGGCTGCGCCATGGCCAGCAGTACGGCCAGGTCTGAGCCATCACTAAGCACCAGTCTTCACCGGTCGCATCTTGTCCGCACAGGGTGGTCTCGCTGGTTATACTCGGGCCCATCGATGTACCAGCCGGATGCCTCCATGACCGAACTCGCCCACTCCGCCGAAACCTCGCCCCAGCCGCCCGCGGTGATCCTGCAACTGCTCGGCAAGCTCGCCGTGCCCCATCAGGTGAGCCATGAGCGAACGGGGCTGGATTGCGCCCGCCGGGTCCAGGCGGTGCTGCTGGAGGATGCCATCGGCGCGCTGCTGGTGCTGTTCCCGCGCAACCAGTTGCTCGATCTCAAGCGCCTCACCGAACTGACCGGCCGCCAAGTGACCGCGATCAAGCCGGAACGCCAGGAACGCCTGCTCGGCAAGCACGGCCTCGACCTGTTGCCGGCCCTGCCGCCGCTGACCAGCGCGCCCTGCCTGTACGACGAGCGCCTGCTGCAGGAAGAACGGTTGCTGATCGAGTCCGGCACGCCCGGCGTGCTGCTGGAGGTTCCCCGCGACGCCTACAAGGGGCTGCTGGCCAAGGCCAGCGCCGCGCGCTTCGGCGAGCCGCTGGCCGGCATCCGGCCCAACCTCAATCGCCCGCACGACGACCGCGCGGAAATCACCCAGGCGGTGCAGGCCTTCACCGCGCGACGCATCCAGCAGCGCCTGGAGGAAACCATCGAGATCCCGCCGCTGCCGGAAACCGCGCAGCGCATCGTCAAGCTGCGCGTCGACCCCAACGCCACGATCGACGACATCACCGGCGTGGTGGAAACCGATCCGGCGCTGGCCGCCCAGGTGGTGAGCTGGGCCGCCTCGCCCTACTACGCGGCGCCGGGCAAGATCCGCTCGGTGGAAGACGCCATCGTCCGCGTGCTGGGCTTCGACCTGGTGATCAACCTGGCGCTCGGCCTGGCGCTCGGCAAGACCCTCAGCCTGCCCAAGGACCAGCCGCAACAGGCCACGCCCTACTGGCAGCAGGCGATCTACACCGCCGCGGTGATCGAGGGCCTGACCCGCGCCATGCCCCGCGCGGTGCGCCCGGAAGGCGGCCTGACCTACCTCGCCGGGTTGCTGCACAGCTTCGGCTACCTGGTTCTGGCGCACGTCTTCCCGCCGCACTTCTCACTGATCTGCCGGCATCTGGAGGCCAACCCGCACCTGCCGCACAGCTACGTCGAGCAGCACCTGCTGGGCATCACCCGCGAGCAGATCGGCGCCTGGCTGATGCGTCACTGGGACATGCCCGAGGAACTGGCCGACGCCCTGCGCTTCCAGCACGACCCGGACTACCGTGGCGACAACGCCGCCTACGCCAACCTCGTATGCCTGGCGGTGCGCCTGCTGGCCAGTCGCGGCATCGGTGTCGACCCGCAGGACGAGATTCCCGCCAGCCTCCACGAAGGGCTCGGCCTGACCCGCGAGAAGGCCGAGGAAGCGGTGGACAAGGTACTGGCCGCCGAAACCGCGCTGCGCGAACTGGCCAGGCAGTACCAGCAAGGTCACTGAGCCACGACGACCACCCTACGGGATATGTGGATCATGATCGTAGGGTGCGCCGCGCGCACCGGCTCTTGGGGGGCGGGCACAGTGTCGGCCGGAACCCCAGGAGTCGCCTCTCAATCGGTGCGCACGGCGCACCCTACCGGTTACAGCGCCTTCCGGCGCGCGGCGAACACCTGTGGCAGGGCCTTGACGCTGGCGTCGAGAAGCTTGCGTACCGGGTCCTGTTCGTAGAGCGCGGTGTAGTCGCTCAGCTCGCGGCTGGGCATCTGCCGGTAGGCGTAGAACATGAAGGACTCCACCGCCTGCCTGCTGGAGTTGCGCAGCACTTCGACCTGCTTGGCGGTCATCTCGTCCAGTTGCGGTTCGGAAAGCGACTCGCCACGGGCGTTCAGCACCAGCAGGACCTGGGTCTTGTCGGCCTCGTGGCGCAATTGGGTGGCCAGGGCGGTGGTGTGCGCCGCCTTGTCCAGGCGCTGCATCAAGGCCAGGCGCTCGGCGCGCGGCGCCCTGCTCTTCAGTTGCTCGCGATAGGCGGCCAGGCCTTCGGTGCCGCCGGGCTCCCCCACCGCACGTTCCGCCGCGGTGAAGCGCTGCGCCAGCGGGCTGTCGAGCAGCGCCTCGATCTGGCGCACTTCGCTGGCGTCCAGTTGGCCGGCCACCTGCTGGGCCAGGTCGGCGCACATCAGGTCGGCGGCGAAGGCCTGGGCGACCCGCTCCTGCTGCGCCGGCTCCAGGCCGCGCTGGATCAGCGGCGCGCTCTGCTCGCAGAGCAGTTGGACGCCGGCCAGCTCGAAGGCGCGTTTCAGGGCGCCGGGCTGGGCCGGTTCGGCGAGAGAGAAGAAGGGTAGAAGGAACAGCGACAGCAACGACAGCACACGCATGACGGCATATCCGGCGAACAGAGTGCCGCCCAGCCTAACCAATCGGCCCGCACCACGGCTAGTGAAGCACGGGCGCTTTGCGGATCAGGCCGCTTTTTTCTCGACGCTCTTCCTCTTCGCCACCAGGTGCTTGGTCAGGCCCTGGAACCAGATCACCAGCGCCGGGTTGCCCTGGATCTGGATGTCCTTGTTCTGGATGCCCTGCATGAACGCCAGTTGCTTGTTCTTCGCGCTCATGGTGGCGAAGCCGTAGGCGGCGTCCTTGAAGCCGATGGCGAAGGCTGGTTCGCTGGCCGGGCCGCGCTTGCTGGTAACGCGCTGGTCCTTGACCACGAAGTGGCGGGCCAGCTTGCCGTCCAGGGTATGCAGTTGGAAGGTCAGGTCCTTGCCGTCCAGTTGCTGCTGGAACGCGGGATTGTCGCGGCTGGCCTTGGCCATCAGGCGGCCCAGCATCCAGAGGAGAAAGCGGAATTTCATGCGCACGGCCTCGGCGGGAATGGAATGGCGGCGCATTGTAGCGGTTTGCGGCGGGGACTACAGCCAGCCTTCGATGGGGTCGGGAGGCCCTGGCGATGGCCCGGAGCCGAACGGCCCCGGGCGAAGCGGCGTTCAGTTGACGGCGTCTTTCAGGGACTTGCCCGGCTTGAAGGCGACGGTGTTGCTGGCCTTGATCTTCACCGGAGCGCCGGTCTGCGGGTTCTTCCCGGTGCGGGCTCCGCGATGGCGCTGGACGAAGGTACCGAAGCCAACCAGGGTGACGCTGTCCTTGCGGTTCAGCGCGTTGGTGATTTCTTCCAGTACGGCATTGAGTACGCGGTTGGCCTGGTCTTTGGTGAGTTGAGCCTTTTCCGCGATAGCCGCGGCGAGTTCCGGTTTGCGCATAGAAGCCTCTTTGACGTTTTGTTGTTGTTGTGTGTCCCGCCGCTCTTCCCGAACGGCGCCGAAAGCACCGCAGCAGCTCTGCACTGCGGCAGACCCGAGGGAGGATGGCACGCCCACGGGCCTCGCGCCAGTCTCGGCCCGGCGTTTTGTCGTGGGTTTTTTGCAGCTTATCGGACAGAACGCACGACATTCACGCCAGCAGCGCGGGAAGCTCCCTGTTCAACGCCAGTTTTTCCTGCACGGCCGTTCCGGTCAGGGCGTAGCCGATCAGCCGACCGGCGGCATCGCGGCACAATGCCTTGATGTCGGCGCCGCTGCCTTCCACCGTCCATTCGCCGCTCAGCCCACGCGGCGGCGGCGACACCACCAGCGGGCAGACCGGCGTCTTGACCAGCACCGGCATCGGCCCGTAGTTGACCTCGGTGGGCGTGCCGGCGAGGGTCTGCGCCAGAGCGCGGGCGCAGCTCATCAGCGGCATCACGTAGAGCAGGTTGAGGCCGTCCACCTCGGCACAGTCGCCGAGCGCATAGATGTTGGCGTGGGAGGTTTGCAGGCGGCGGTCGACCACCACCCCGCGGTTGACCGCCAGCCCGGCGGCGGCGGCCAGTTCGGTGCGCGGGCGCAGGCCGACCGCCGAGACCACCAGGTCGCATTCGATCCGCGTGCCGTCGGAGAGGATCGCTTCGAGGCCATCGCCGGCATGCTTCAGGCTGGCCAGCACCGGGCCGAGGTGGAAGCGCGCGCCGAGGCTTTCCAGGCCGGCCCGCACCGCCGTCGCGGCGGCCGGGTGGATCAGGCCGGGCATCACCTGCTCGCAGGGCGCCACCAGTTCGACCTGAAAACCTCCAGCGCTGAGGTCGTTGGCGAACTCGCAGCCGATCAGCCCCGCCCCGAGGATCAACACGCGGCGCTTGCCGGCGGAGGCGGCGCGGAAGCGCGCATAGTCCTCGAGGTCGTTGATCGGGAAGATGGCGTCCTGGGCGTCGCCTTCCACGGGCACGCGGATGGTGTCGGCGCCCCAGGCCAGCACCAGGTCGCGGTAGGCCACGGCTTCCTCGCCGATCCACAGCCGCTTGTGGGCCGGGTCGATGCCGGTGATCCGCGTGTGGGTGCGTACTTCGGCCTTGAGCTGCTCGGCCATGGTGCCCGGCTCGGCCATGGCCAGGCCGTCGGCGTCCTTGTTCTTGGCGAAACCGGTGGAGAGCATCGGCTTGGAGTAGGAGCGGCCATCGTCGGCGGTGATCAGCAGCAGCGGCGTGTCGACGTCCAGCTTGCGGAATTCCTTGGCCAGGTTGTAACCGGCCAGGCCGGTGCCGACGATCACTACAGGTGCACTCATGTATTCACTCCAAGGGGTTGATCAGCCGATGGCGATCATCTCGAAATCCTGCTTGCCGGTGCCGCAGTCGGGGCACAGCCAGTCTTCCGGGATGTCCTCCCAGGCGGTGCCGGGTGGAATGCCTTCCTCGGGAAGGCCCTCGGCTTCGTCGTAGATGAAGCCGCAGATGATGCATTGCCATTTGCGCATGGTTCGACCTCCGCGATGCGGATGCTGTTTGGACCCTAACGGATTTACCCGGTGCCGCCAATTGCCGAAGGCATCGCCCCGACGGAGGTTAGGCTCTGTACGAAAAGTCGCCGAGCGAAGGTCAGGCAAACCTAGGCGGCCCCGACAAAAAGAGGGGAGGAACGGACCGGGCTCGCGATCGAGTTTACGGCTGTAAATGAGCAGTCCGAGCCTCTTTTAAACGCAGCATCACCGATGCGCAGGCACTTTTCGTACAGAGCCGAGGGATGGCAACCGGGCCCGACTCCTGACTACCAGTCTAGAGCGCGGTGAGGAACGACACCCCGTAGACGCCGACGAAGCCCGGCCCCTCGGCCACCGGCTGGCCGAGGGTCGCGTCGCCGTGATCGGCGTTGAGCACTCGCGCCACCCGGTGGCGATGCAGGTTGGCGAGAAAGCGGCGGGCCGGCAGCACCGGTTCCTCGCGGTCACCCCCGCCGTACAGCTCGCGGTGCAGGGCCGGCAGGCGGTACCAGGGCACGGTCGGCTTCTCGTGATGGGCGTTGTGGTAGCCGAAGTTGAGCACCAGCAGGTTGAGCAGCGGCGAGTGGCCGAACGGGTTGGAGAAGGTGTTGCGCTGCTCGTAGGCATAGGCCGGGCGTTCGCCGGGCTCGGCGTCCAGGCCGACCACCACCTCGTAGGTGTGCTGGTGCATGTCCATCATGCGAAGCACATTGAGGAACAGCAGGTAGGCGACGAGGTAGCCGAGCAGCGCCGGCCAGGCCAGCCAGCCGAGCAGGACCAGCGCCGAGCCGCGCAGCGCCAGCCAGGTCAGCACCCGGCGGCGGCGCGGGCGGTACTGCTCGACGAAGAACGGGCTGGCGATCACCAGCCCGTGCATCAGCAGTTCCACCGCCGGCACGTAGGCCCACTCCAGCGCCCGCACCAGGCGCAGCAGCCAGGGCCGGGCGAGCAGGATGGCGCGGTAGTCGAAGGCCACCACGTCGGCGCGGTCGACATGGTGGCGCATATGCTTGAGACGCAGACCATCGTAGGCGCCGTAGCAGCCACCGACCAGCACGCTGAGCAGGCTGCCGAGGCGGGCATTCCATTCGCGCTCGAGGAACACCGCCTGGTGGGCGCAGTCGTGGATCAGGTAGGCGGCGATCACCAGGCCGTGGCCGAGCAGCAGCACGCCGAGCGGCCAGCTCCACGGCGTGGCGTGGATCAGCAGGGCGAAGCCGCCGAGGTAGGCGGCGGCGATGTAGGCCAGCACCAGGGCGGTGGGCAGGCGGCCGGCGGGATGACGCAAGGTGGGCAGTTTCATGGGCAGCTCCTCACAATGCTCCGCTAGCCAGGTGCGGGGTTGCGGCGCAGCGCTGGAAATGCGCGCGCTCGGTGTCGGCGACCCAGCGGTTGATCTGCCACAGGTCGGCCACCGGCTGGTCGGTGAACGGCAGGGTGTGCAGGTAGCCGTCCGGGCCGAATTCCGGGGTCAGGGTGCTCAGCGCGTAGCCGCGACGGCGCTGCGACGCCCACACCGCTTCCCAGAAACGCTGGTGGAAGGCCAGGCAGCCGGCGTACTCCGGCGCTGCCGGGTGCGGCACCTGAGGCCCTTGTGGATAGCCGATGCGGCCATGGATGTGGTGGACCCGCTCGGCGATGGCCAGCAGCAGCCCCCAGTCGTCGTCCAGCAGGCGTTCGCTGACCACCACCCAGTGGCTGATGTCGGCGGTCAGGCGCAGGTCCGGCAACTGGCGGACCAGCTCGGCGGTGACCCAGGGATTGAACAGCGAGCGGCTGCGGTGGGTCTCGAAGCTCAGTTGCACGCCATGCCGGTCGCCAATCTCCAGCGCCGCGGCGAAGAACTCCAGTTGCACGGCCAGCGGCCAGGCGTCGCAGCCGGCCATCAGGTTGCAGAAGCGCGGCGACAGCTCCAGGGCGCCAACCAGCTTGCGCTCCAGGTCGGCCAGGTGCGCGGCCGGCGTGGCATGGCGCTCCGGCACGTAGCTGCCGGCGGTGCAGATCTCGGCGATGTAGTCGAGATCATGGCTGGCAAGCACCTCGGCGAACGCCGCGCGTGCGGCGGCGTTGCCGGGGGCCGGCGCCTCGAGGCCGTCGAAACCGGCCTCGAGCGCCTGCAAGGCAGCCTGCTCGATACTGCCGGCGTGGCCCCAGAGAGTCTTGAATATTCGCAACCGCATGGCATTCTCCCCGTTCGACATGAACGCTCGCAGCAGCTTGAGCAACCGCCATGCCAGCGACCCGCGCAGCGTAGAAAAATGCTTTATTTCATGCACTTTTGCATATTTATGACGATCCGGGAGAAGCCCGCAACGCCTCGAGACAGTGCATAAAGTGCAGACTTGCACCAAACTGATCGCCAGGAACCCGCCGAGCAGGACGCCATGCCCCGTCGCTACAGCCAGACCAACCGCCGTGCCGTCGCCGAAGCCATCATTCGCATGGACGAAAGCTGGATCGCCCTGTTCGGCGATACCGGCCTCAGCGACCTGTGCTATTGCGACCTGTTCACCCACATGTGGCTGCGTCGCGACCAATCGCTGCGCAAGACCGACCTCTACGCCTTCATGCCCAGCATCAGCCGGCGCACCGCGGTGAAGTACGTGCAACAACTGATCGACCAGGCGTTGCTCGACGAAAGCCCCGCCGAGCACGACCGCCGGGTGCGCTGGGTAACCCTCGGCACAGCGGTGGCCGAACGCCTGGAGCGCTTCTTCGACCAGTCGTTCGAGAACTACAGCAAGCTGAGAACGTGAACCCGTAGGCAACCTGACGTGACCGGATAGCGACAAACGCCGAGCCCGGCGGGTATGTTCTGCACGGTTCAGCAGCACCGGAACGCGCGGCATCCCGCGCATCGCCGACCATCGCGAAGAAGCCTCGAACGGGCCACCGGCGAACTGGATCGAAAGCTGCAAGCAGCGACCCGCCGCGACGCACGCCCGGAGCTGGCCACAGGGCGCGGAACTCCGCACCGAGGCCCCCGACCGGCAACTCGCGGCATCCATCAATCAGGCTGGGGGAGAATGCAACATGTCGAAGTGGCTGCAGATGTTTTTCCTGGCGGGACTGGCGTTCGTCGCCCCCGCCGCCCATGCGGAACTGCCCGAGGGTTACCGGGTGGTCCTGCTCACCGAGAACTTCCCGCCGTTCAACATGGCGGTGGACGACAAGAACTTCGCCCGGGACGACTCGATCGACGGCATCAGCGCGGACATCGTCCGGGAAGTCTTCAAGCGCGCCGGCATCGACTACAACCTGACCCTGCGCTTCCCCTGGGACCGTATCTATCGCCTGACCCTGGAGAAGCCGGACTACGCGCTGTTCTCGACCACCTACACCGAGGAACGCAAGCCGCTGTTCAAATGGGTCGGACCGCTGGCCAAGACCAGTTGGGTGCTGCTTTCCGCGCCTGGCAACAATCTGCGCGTGAACAGCCTGGAAGAAGCGGGCAAGTACCGCGTCGGCGCCTATCGCAACGATGCCGTCAGCCAGCACCTGGAAAGCCTGGGCCTGAAGCCGGTCAACGCACTGCGTGACCTGGAGAACGCGCGCAAGCTGGTGAAGGGCGAGATCGACCTGTGGGCCACCACCGACCCGGTCGGCCGCTTCCTGGCCAAGCAGGACGGCATTTCCGGGCTACAGACGGTGCTGCGCTTCAACGACGCGCAACTCTACCTGGCGCTGAACAAGGACACCCCCGACGAAGTGGTGGAGCGCCTGCAAAAGGCTCTCGACGAACTGCGTGCCGAAGGTTTCGTGGACGAGATAACCAACGGCTATCTCTGAAGGAGCGCGAGCGGCGGCCGGCGGGCCGCCGTCGTCATGGCGGGGCAGGGATCAACCGATCTCGATCATCTCGAAGTCGGACTTGCCGACGCCGCAATCCGGGCACACCCAGTCTTCCGGCACGTCCTGCCAGGCGGTGCCGGCGGCGATACCCTCTTCCGGCCAGCCCAGGCGCTCGTCATAGATCAGCCCACAGACCACACACTGCCACTTCTTCATCGACTACTACCTCGGTTCTTCAGGCACACGACCGGCACTAGGAATTGAAGGATTGCCGGTCACGGGCGTTTGTACTGGCACAGGCAGCGCCGTGCAAGTGCCATCCGGCCGACCCAACCTTTGGCTGGTGTCCGGCCGGAGGCGGCAAACATGCTAAGCTCGCGGCCCCGACCGTTGCAGATAGTCGCCGCCGTGCCCCACGCCGCCCTTCCCCATCCGCCGCGCTGGTTCAGCGCCAGCCAACTGCATCCCCGCCCCACCGAGCCACTGGCCGACTGGCTGTTCGACCAGGGGTCGCTGACCCGCCGCCTGACCGCGCTGTCCGCCGATCACTTCAGCGTCAGCCCGCTGCTCGAAGGCTGGCAGACGCTGCGCCACGACGAATGCCAGGCCCTCGGCGCACCGGAAGGCAGCCAGGGCTGGGTGCGCGAGGTGTACCTGCGCGGCCATGGCCAGCCCTGGGTGTTCGCCCGCAGCGTGGCGGCGCGCGGCGCCCTGGAGGGCTCCGGCTTCGACCTCAGCCTGCTCGGCAGCCGCTCGCTCGGCGAACTGCTGTTCAGCGACCGCGCCTTCACCCGCGGGCCCATCGAAGTGACCCGCTACCCGGCGGCCTGGCTGCCGGCCGAGGTACGCGAGGAGCGCCTGTGGAGCCGCCGCTCCTGCTTCGTCCGTGACGCGCTGGGCGTGCTGGTCGCCGAGGTGTACCTGCCAGCGCTGTGGGATGAGGTCGGCCGCAAGCCGCAAGCTTCCAGCCTGTAGGATGGGTGACAACCCATCGGGTGGTTTCACCCTGCCTCACTTGGCCTGGCGTCTGGTATTCGGCGCAGGTGCCGGTAACTAGCTCCGCCCCTCACCCCAGCCCTCTCCCGGAGGGAGAGGGGGCCGGACGGAGTTGCGAGATGCCACGTAGCCGCGGGCTGGCTCCGTAGACTCCCTCTAGAGTCCGTAGGATGGGTGACAACCCATCGGGTGGTTTCACCCTGCCTCACTTGGTCTGGCGTCTGGTATTCGGCGCAGGTGCTGGTAACTGGCTCCGCCCCTCACCCCAGCCCTCTCCCGAGGGGAGAGGGAGTTTACGAGGCTGCTCCATCGCCGCAACTCTGTCGAGTCCGTAGGATGGGTGACAACCCATCGGGGGGTTTTACCCTGCCTCACTTGGCCTGGCGTCTGGTATTCGGCGCAGGTGCTGGTCATTGACTCCGCCCACCCCAGCCCTCTCCCGGAGGGAGAGGGGGCCGGACGGAGTTGCGAGATGCCACGTAGCCGCGGGCTGGCTCCGTAGACTCCCTCTCCCCCTGGGAGAGGGCTGGGGTGAGGGAACGCGCTTGATCCCACCCCCATGGCCTGACCAACGCCACCATCCCCCACTCCATCAACGATCCACCACACCACCCTCGTCGTATAATCCGCGCACTCGCACGGAGAGACGCGCCGATGTACCAAGACCTGCTGAAATCCTTCAACCGTCTGCACCCACGCGCCTGGGACTTCCTGCAACTGACCCGCATGGACAAGCCGATCGGCATCTACCTGCTGCTCTGGCCGACCCTGTGCGCGTTGTGGATCGCCGGCGAGGGCTCGCCTTCCGTCAAGAACGTGCTGATCTTCGTGCTCGGCACCGTGCTGATGCGCGCCGCCGGCTGCGTGGTCAACGACTACGCCGATCGCAATTTCGACGGCCACGTCGACCGCACCCGCACCCGCCCGCTGGCGGCCGGCAAGATCCAGATAAAGGAGGCGATGCTGGTGTTCGTCGTGCTGCTGGCGCTGGCCTTCGGGCTGGTCCTGCTGACCAACGCGACGACCGTCTGGCTGTCGTTCGGCGCGGTGGCGCTGGCCGCCTGCTACCCGTTCATGAAGCGCTACACCTTCTATCCCCAGGTGGTGCTCGGCGCGGCCTACTCCTGGGGCATCCCGATGGCCTTCACCGCCGAGACCGGCGCGCTGCCGGCGGCGGCCTGGCTGCTGTACATCGCCAACCTGCTGTGGACGGTGGCCTACGACACCTACTATGCGATGACCGACCGCGAGGACGACCTGAAGATCGGCGTGAAGTCCACCGCGATCCTGTTCGGCGACGCCGACCGGATCATAGTCCTCGGCCTGCAGGGCCTGTCGCTGTTCTGCCTGCTGCTGGCCGGCGCGCGCTTCGAGTTGGGCGGCTACTTCCAGCTCGGCCTGCTGGCGGCGGCGGCCTGCTTCCTCTGGGAGTTCCACAGCACGCGCAGCCGCGACCCGCAGCTCTGCTTCAAGGCCTTCCTGCACAACCACTGGGCCGGGCTGGCGATCCTGATCGGCATCATCGCCGACTACGCGCTGCGCTGAAGCCCACCCTACGGCATCCAGGGGCTACTGCGGCTTGGCGATGTGCCAGACGTCCATCTTGCCTTCGCCGGTGGTGTCGCCGGGTTTCTTGTCCTGCACGAAGGTGTACAGCGGCTTGCCGTAGTAGGCCCATTGCAGGCTGCCGTCGTCGCGGGTGATCACCGTCCAGTCCTCGTCGCCCTGGGCACCGGCGATCGCCGCCAGCGGCGGCCAGTTGGCGGCACACGGGCCGTTGCAGTTGGACTTGTCGATGCCGTCCTTGTCGTAGGTGTACAGCGTCATGCCCTGTTGATCGACCAGCATGCCATTGGACACCGTGGCCGGCGCATCGTCGGCCACCGCCGGCGCCACCAGCAGCAGGCCAGCGCAACCGATGGCGAGGAGGAATGTTCTGTTCATCGCATGGACCCCCTGTTGGAACAGAGGCGATCTGACGGCAACCCGGGGGTTCGGACAGCCTCATGGATGCACGTACGAAGCCGGACCACCCGGCCTCGCCACTCAGCATAGTCGAGCCGAAGCCACCACAGGGATGTCACATGACTGCAATAATTCCGTTATCTAATGCGTCGGGGCTGTTGACGCCTCGTCACGAACCGCGCTGCTGCGCCGACAGCCCCCAACGACTGGACCCAACCCGAGGCACATCCATGGCAGGCAAGCACATCCTCATCGTCGACGACGAAGCGCCGATCCGCGAAATGATCGCAGTCGCCCTCGAAATGGCCGGCTACGACTGCCTGGAAGCGGAGAACACCCAGCAGGCCCACGCCATCATCGTCGACCGCAAGCCGGACCTGATCCTCCTCGACTGGATGCTTCCCGGCACCTCCGGCATCGAGCTGGCGCGCCGTCTGAAGCGCGACGAGCTGACCGGCGACATCCCGATCATCATGCTCACCGCCAAGGGTGAGGAGGACAACAAGATCCAGGGTCTGGAAGTCGGCGCCGACGACTACATCACCAAGCCGTTCTCGCCGCGCGAGCTGGTCGCCCGCCTCAAGGCCGTGCTGCGCCGCGCCGCACCGAGCGATGGCGAGACGCCGATCGAGGTCGGCGGGCTGCTGCTCGACCCGGTCAGCCATCGTGTCACCATCGACGGCAAGCCGGCCGAGATGGGCCCCACCGAATACCGTCTGCTGCAATTCTTCATGACCCACCAGGAACGCGCCTACACCCGTGGCCAGTTGCTCGACCAGGTCTGGGGCGGCAACGTCTACGTCGAGGAGCGTACCGTCGACGTGCACATCCGCCGGCTGCGCAAGGCGCTCGGCACCGCATACGAGAATCTCGTGCAGACAGTGCGCGGCACCGGCTATCGTTTCTCCACCAAGAGTTGAGCCGGACCCGACCAGGGGAGCCCCGACAGGGAATGCTGTGCAAGGAACCTGACAGGTGAATCAAGACTGGCGTGGCGTGGTAATCCGCCGCTTGCTGCTGGTGGTGGCCGGGTGCCTGCTGCTCGGCCTGATCACGGGCGAATACGGATGGGCGCTGGCCGCCGGCCTGGGCGCCTACCTGGGCTGGACGCTGTGGCAACTGCTGCGCCTCCAGCACTGGCTGAAGAACCACCAACCCGACGAACCGCCGCCGCACAGCTACGGCCTGTGGGGCGAGGTGTTCGACAGCATCTACCACCTGCAACGCCGCGACCAGCGCGCCCGTGGCCGCCTGCAGGCGGTGATCGACCGCATCCAGGAATCCACCGCCGCGCTCAAGGACGCGGTGATCATGCTCGACGCCGACGGCAACCTGGAATGGTGGAACCGCGCCGCCGAGACCCTGCTCGGCCTGAAGACCCCTCAGGACAGCGGCCAGCCGGTGACCAACCTGGTCCGCCACCCGCGCTTCAAGGAATACTTCGAGCAGAACAACCACGCCGACCCGCTGGAACTGCCCTCGCCGGTCAACGACCGCCGCCGCCTGCAATTCCACATCACCCACTACGGCAACGGCGAGCACCTGATGCTGGTGCGCGACGTCACCCGCGTCCACCAGCTCGAACAGATGCGCAAGGACTTCGTCGCCAACGTCTCCCACGAGCTGCGCACGCCGCTGACGGTGATCGCCGGCTACCTGGAGACCCTGCTGGACAACGTCGACGAGGTGAACCCGCGCTGGCGCCGCGCCCTGGAGCAGATGCAGCAGCAGGGCGAACGCATGCAGACCCTGCTCAACGACCTGCTGCTGCTGGCCAAGCTGGAAGCCACCGACTATCCCTCGGACAACCAGCCGGTGGCGGTCGCCGAACTGCTGCAAACGATCAAGGCCGACGCCCAGGCACTGTCCGGCGCCCGTGGCCACCGCATAGAGCTGGACGCCGCCCCCGGCATGCGCCTCAAGGGCAGCGAGGCGGAGCTGCGCAGCGCCTTCTCCAACCTGGTGTTCAATGCCGTGAAGTACACCCCCGACGGCGGCGAAATCCGCATCCGCTGGTGGGGCGACGAGCAGGGCGCGCACCTGGCCGTGCAGGACTCCGGCATCGGCATCGAGGCGCGGCACATCCCGCGCCTGACCGAGCGCTTCTACCGGGTCGACTCCAGCCGCGCCAGCCACACCGGCGGCACCGGCCTCGGCCTGGCCATCGTCAAGCACGTGCTGCTGCGCCACCGTGGCCGCCTGGACATCACCAGCCAGCTCGGCCAGGGCAGCACCTTCACCTGCCACTTCCCCGTCAGCCAGAGAGTGCGGACAGACCAGGACGCATGAACGTGGACGGCGGCGCATACAGCGGGGCGGAGTGCTCGCGAAGCCCGGACTTGCACGAACGGCCCCCTCTCCCCCGGGAGAGGGCTGGGGTGAGGGGCCGAGCTTGCGTCCAACGCAAGGCTCCACTCCGCTCGGTGGGTTGAAGCCCACTCTACGGGCCGTGGAGACTCGCCCTGCGGGCCACGACGGGCACCTGCTTGCAAACCTCACCTTCAACCTTCACCCTTAGCCGGTCATCAGCCAAGCACTCCCGCAATGGACCCCTCTTCCAGTAGCCCCGACCTGGTCACCTACTTCGCCGACTTCGGCCTCGTTCTCTTCGCCTTTTTCCTGGTCCTGCTCAACGGCTTCTTCGTGGCCGCCGAGTTCGCCATCGTCCGCCTGCGCGCCACCAAGGTCGACGCCCTGGCCGAGGCGCACGGCTGGCGCGGCCACATCCTGCGCACCGTGCACAACCAGATGGACGCCTACCTGTCGGCCTGCCAACTGGGCATCACCCTGGCCTCGCTGGGCCTGGGCTGGGTCGGCGAGCCGGCCTTCGCCGAACTGCTCACCCCGCTGCTCGGCGCCATCGGCATCGAGTCGCCGAAACTGGTGCACGGCATCGCCTTCTTCACCGCCTTCTCGATCATTTCCTACCTGCACATCGTGGTCGGCGAGCTGGCACCCAAGTCCTGGGCGATCCGCAAGCCCGAGCTGCTCTCGCTGTGGACGGCGGCGCCGCTGTACCTGTTCTACTGGCTGATGTACCCGGCGATCTTCGTGCTCAACGCCAGCGCCAACGCCATCCTGCGCATCGCCGGGCAAGGCGAGCCGGGAACGCACCACGAGCACCACTACAGCCGCGAGGAACTCAAGCTGATCCTCCACTCCAGCCGCGCCCGCGACCCCAGCGACCAGGACATGCGCGTGCTGGCCTCGGCGGTGGAACTCGGCGAGCTGGAAGTGGTGGACTGGGCCAACTCCCGCGAAGACCTGGTGTACATCGAGCGCGACATGCCGCTGCACGATATCTTCAGCATCTTCCGCCGCCACAAGTACAGCCGCTACCCGGTGTACGACGAGGCCGCCGGCGAGTTCATCGGCCTGCTGCACATCAAGGACCTGCTCCTGCAACTCTCGCTGCTGGAGATGCTGCCCAACGCGCTGAAGCTCGACGAACTGATCCACCCCATCGAGCACATCTCGCGCAACATGCCGCTGTCCGACCTGCTCGAACAGTTCCGCCAGGGCGGCTCGCACTTCGCCCTGGTCGAGGAAGCCGACGGCAAGGTGATCGGCTACCTGACCATGGAAGACGTGCTGGAAGTGCTGGTCGGCGACATCCAGGACGAACACCGCAAGACCGAACGCGGCGTGCTCGCCTACCAGCCGGGCAAGCTGCTGGTGCGCGGCGACACCCCGCTGTTCAAACTGGAACGCCTGCTCGGCCTGGACCTCGACCACATCGAGGCGGAAACCCTCGCCGGGCTGGTCTACGAAACCCTCAAGCGGGTGCCGGAGGAAGAGGAAGTCATCGAGGTCGAGGGCCTGCGCATCATCGTCAAGAAGATGAAGGGGCCGAAGATCATCCTCGCCAAGGTGCTCAAGCTGGATTGAGGCCGACCGTAGCCCGGATGCAATCCGGAGAGTCGGCTACTCCCTTCTCCCGAAGGGAGAGGGAGTTTGCGTGCCAGACCTGATACTTCGGCGCTCGGCCACTACTCCGAACCAATCCCCTCTCCCACTGGGAGAGGGTGAGGGGTGGGGTTTCGGCGTACTGTGAAGCCATGTTCCCTCTCCCCAACCCTCTCCCATAAATGGGAGAGGGGGCTGTCCGTATGGGCTGGCAGGTTGCGGGACTTGAGGCAAGACCGTGAGGCTGGCAAGACCGTTTCCCCGGATTGCATCCGGGCTACAGGTGATGGCCGGGTGAGCTGAGAGGCCCTGTCCTCTCCCTTCGGGAGAGGACGTTTGCGTGCCAGACCTGATACTTCGACGCTCGGCCATTACTCCGAACGAGTCCCCTCTCCCCCTGGGAGAGGGAGCTGTCCGTGCAAACCCCCACCATGCGATCCAGCTCACCCCACCCTGTAGGAGCCAGCTTGCTGGCGATCATCGGCGACACCAAAAGCATCGCCAGCAAGCTGGCTCCTACAAAGAGCGTTACAAGCGGCCCAGTTCCTGCGCCGTGCGATCCACCGCGAGCTTGGTCTTTTCCAGCAGCTCGTCCAGTTCGGTGCGGCCGGCCACCAGGGCCGGGGCCATGATCACGCGGCCGAGGGTGGAGCGGATGATCACCCCTTCCTCGAAACCGATGGTGCGGCAGCGCCAGGCGATGTCGCTCTCGTTGTCGAAGCGCTTGCGGGTGGCCTTGTCCTCGGCGAACTGCAACGCGGCGACCAGGCCGGTGCCCTGGATGTCGCCCACCAGCGGGTGATCCCCGAACAGCTCGCGCAGGCAGCGTTGCAGGTAGGGGCCGGTTTCGTCCTTCACCCGCTCGACGATCCCCTCGTCGCGCAACGCCCGCAGGTTGGCGGCGGCCACGGCGGCAGCCACCGGGTGGCCGGCGTAGGTCAGGCCGTGGGCGAACACCCCGCCCTGCTCCACCAGGGCTTCGGCGATGCGCTTGCTGAGCACCAGGCCGCCCATGGGGATGTAGCCGCTGGTCAGGCCCTTGGCGATGGACAGGGTGTCCGGCTGGAAGCCGAAGTGCTGGTGGGCGAACCATTCGCCGGTGCGGCCGAAGCCGCCGATCACCTCGTCGGCGCACAGCAGCACGTCGTACTGGCGGCAGATGCGCTGGATCTCCGGCCAGTAGCTTTCCGGCGGGAAGATCATGCCGCCGGCGCCCTGGAAGGGTTCGGCGACGAAGGCCGCGACGTTCTCGGCGCCCAGTTCGAGGATCTTCTCCTCCAGTTGCAGGGCGCAGCGGCGGCCGAACTCGGCCGGGGTCAGCTCGCCGCCGTGGGCGAACCAGTAGGGTTCGTCGATGTGCGCGAAGTCCGGCAGCATGCCGCCCATCTCGTGCATGAACTGCATGCCGCCCAGCGCGGTGCTGCCCAGGGTCGAGCCGTGGTAGCCGTTCCAGCGGCCGATCATGATCCGCTTGCCCGGCTTGCCGACCACCTGCCAGTAGCGGCGCACGGTGCGGATCAGCACTTCGTTCGCCTCGGAACCGGAGTTGGTGTAGAGGGCGTGGCTGTAGTGGTCGGGCAGCAGCTCGAAGAGCTGTTCGGACAGCTCCACCACTGCCGGGTGGGTGGTGTGGAAGAACATGTTGTAGTACGGCAACTGCTCCAACTGGCGGGCGGCGGCGGCGTTGAGGTCCTGGCGCCCGTAGCCGAGGTTGGTGCACCACAGGCCGGACATGCCGTCCAGGTAGCGCTTGCCGTCGTTGTCCCAGAGGTACAGGCCCTCGCCACGCACCATCACGCGCGGACCCTCGGCGTTCAGCGCCTTCTGGTCGAGGAAGGCGTGAATGTGGTGGGCGGCGTCCGACGCCTGGTAGTCGCGGGTTTCACGTTGAGCCTTGAAGCGGGCATTCATCTTTTTTCTCCTCGCCCCTCGCGGGGATGTTGCGGGTTCTCTTACTGCACCGACTCGATGGGTTCCGGCCTGAACAGCGGCTTGCGCATCACCAGCTTGATCCAGAAGACCGCGATCAGCGACACCAGGCCAAGCACCGCGCCGGCGCTGAGGAAGATCTTCAGGGTCAGTTCCTCGGCCGGCGACACGTAGTAGATCGCCACCAGCATGCCGGCGATCCCGACGATCTGCGGCAGCGGGTAGAAGGGCGTGCGGAACGGCCGGTGCATGTGCGGATAGCGGCGGCGCAGGGCGATCACGTCCAGGTGGCAGATGATGTAGGCCAGCAGCCAGGCCACGGCGGCGGCCAGCAGCAGCAGGCCGATGGAATCCGGGTCGTCGCCCATGAACAGGATCGGCACGCCGGTGATCATGGCGACGAACAGCACCGCCACCCAAGGCGTGCCGTAGCGGCGGCTGAGCGACTTGAACTGCGGGAACGCCTGGCCGTTCTGCGCCATGCCGTAGAGCATCCGCGGGATCGCCGCCAGGGAGCTGTTCACCGTGCTGCAAGTGGCGGTGACGGCGGCGACCACCAGCAGCACCTTGCCGGCCTCGCCGAACAGCGCGGTGGCGAACAGGTAGTGCGGCAGCACCGAACCGGACAGCTCCTCGCGGGGCACGTAGAACAGCGCGCCGACGCAGTACAGGGCGATGGTCACGAAGATCACCGTCACGCCGAGGATCATCGAGCGGGGGATGTTACGCTCCGGCCGCTTCGACTCCTCCACCAGCGGGCAGACGAACTCGGCGCCGACGAAGCCCCAGATGGCCAGCGCCACCAGGGTCAGCACCCCGGCGCCGAGCGGGTTCCAGTCCGCGCCGATACCGCCGGCCAGCGCCGGCTCGCTGCCGCTGCCGGTGACCGCGGTCAGCCCCAGGGCCAGCAGGACGATCACCATCACCAGCGCCAGGGCCGACTGCAACCGCGCGAAGATGTCGATGCCCAGCAGGTTGAGCAGGGTGAACAGAATCAGCACGCCGTAGGCGATGCTCATGTCGGGGAGCAGGCCGGGGTAGACCTTGCCGATGATCAGGTCGAGCAGCAGCAGCTCGGCCGAGAGGGCGAACATCGCCACCACGATGTAGCCGGAAAAGGTCGCCAGGATCGCCGGGAAATGCCCCAGGGCCACCTCGGTGTAGCTGCTCAGGCTGCCGGCGCGCGGCACCATCAGCGCCAGCTCGGAGAACGACAGCACGTAGGTCAGCGCCAGCAGGAAGGCCAGCGACAGCGGAATCAGGAAGCCCAGCCCGGCGATGCCGGCGCCTTGCAGCATCAGCACCATCACGCCCTGCGACACCACCAGGCCGACGGCCACCGCCAGCAGCGAGCCGAGGCCCAGGACACGACGCAGCTTGCCCGCTTCCGCCGGCGCTTCGGCGGTGACGGAAACACTTGCACTCATGGCAATCTCCCAATCTTGTAGTTGTTATCGTCGGCCCCGACCTCGCCGGGGCCGATCATCGCGACGAAGCGGGGCGTACGAACCCCGCCCCGCATGCCCTAGCGCGCGGCCCAGGCGTTGAAGCGCTGCTCCAGCTCCTCGCCGTGATCGACCCAGAACCCGGCGTCCACCAGTTGCGCCTGGGCCAGGTTTTCCGGGGCGGTGGGCAGTTGCTGGCGGGTCTCGTCGGGCAGCGCGTCCAACGCGGCACGGTTCACCGGGCCGTAGGGAATCTGCCGGGAGAAGGCCTGCTGCGGCTCGGCCTGGCTGGCGAAGGCGATGAAGCGCTCGGCCAGCTCCTTGTTGCGGCTGCCACGGACGATGGCCCAGTGATCCGGATCGAACAGGTTGCCGTCCCAGACGATGGCCAGGCTGGCGCCCTCGCGCTGGGCCACGGCGACCCGCCCGTTGTAGGCGGCGGACATCACCACATCGCCGGCCACCAGCCATTGCGGCGGCTGGGCGCCGGCCTCCCACCACTGGATATGCGGCTTGATCTCATCCAGCTTGGCGAAGGCGCGGGCCACCCCGTCCGGCGTGGCCAGCACCTTGTAGAGCTCCTCGCGCGGCACCCCGTCGGCCAGCAGCGCCGCTTCCAGGGTGTACTTGGCGCCCTTGCGCAGGCCGCGCTTGCCGGGGAATTTCTCCACGTTCCAGAAATCGGCCCAGGAGGCCGGCGCGGTATCCAGGCGCTTGGCGTTGTAGGCCAGCACCATCGACCACACGTAGCTGGCCACCCCGCACTCGCTGATGGTGCCCGGCAGGTACTGCCCGGCCTCGCCCAGCACACTGGCGTTCACCGGCTCGAACAGCCCTTCCTCGCAGCCGCGCAGCAGCTCGGGGCTCTCCACCTCCACCACGTCCCAACTGACCTGGCCGACATCCACCATCGCCTTGATGCGCGACAGCTCGCCGTTGTACTCGCCGGCCACTACCTTGGCCGCGCCGCTCTGCTCGAAGGGCTTGAAGTAGGCGACTTCCTGCGCCGCCTTGGTGGCGCCGCCGAAGGAAATCACCGTCAGGCTCTGGGACTGGGCCAGCGCCGCGCCACCGGTACCGCTCAATAGCGCCACGGCAAGGCCGGCGCGGATGCACTGCAAGGACTTTTTCATTGGAACTCCCTCACCCACTCTTGTGGTTATGATCGATAGTTATCGAGGCAGTCATGGCCATGAGGCCGTCAAATGCGCGGTGTCGCGCGGCAAGGTTCCTCTTGTTGTTCTCGTCGCCGGCCGCGCTGCGACCGGATCGTGTCGCGGCCTTCAGCGCAACTGGAACCAGGTGGTCTTCAGTTGCGTGTACTTGTCGAAGGCGTGTAGCGACAGGTCGCGGCCGAAGCCGGACTGCTTGGCGCCACCGAACGGCGTGCAGGGGTCGAGGGCGTCCACCGTGTTCACCGACACGGTGCCGACGTTGAGCCGCCGGGCGACGCGATGGGCGCGGTTGAGGTCGTCGCTCCACAGCGAGGCGGCCAGGCCGTAGACGCTGTCGTTGGCCAGCCGCACGGCCTCCTCCTCGCTGTCGAAGACACTCACCGCCAGCACCGGGCCGAACACCTCCTCGCGGGCCAGGCGCTGGTCGGCACGCACGCCGGTGAAGATGGTCGGCTCGACGAAATTGGACGAACCGTTGAAGCTCAGTTGCCGGCCACCACAGGCGAGGCGCGCGCCGTCCTGCTCGGCGCCACGGATGAACTCCATGATCCGCGCGGTCTGGCGCTCGTCGACGATGGCGCCGGCGCGGCTGGCCGGGTCGAGCGGATCGCCCGGCAGCCAGTCGCGGGACTTGGCGACCAGCCGCTCGACGAACTCGTCATGGATCGAGCGCTCGACCAGCAGCCGCGAGTTGGCCGAACACACCTCGCCCTGGTTGAAGAAGATCCCGAAGGCGGCCTTCTCGGCGGCCAGGTCCAGGTCGCGGCAGTCGGCGAACACCAGGTTGGCGCTCTTGCCGCCGCACTCCAGCCAGACCTGCTTGAGGTTGGACTGCGCCGAATAGGCCATGAAGAACTTGCCCACCTCGGTGGAGCCGGTGAAGGCCAGGCAATCCACGTCCGGGTGCAGGCCCAGCGCCTTGCCGGCCTGCTCGCCGAGGCCGGGCACCACGTTGAGCACGCCCTCCGGGATGCCCGCCTCCAGCGCCAGCTCGGCCAGGCGCAGCGCGGAGAACGGCGACTGCTCGGCGGGCTTGAGCACCACCGAGTTGCCGGCGGCCAGCGCCGGCGCCAGCTTCCAGGCGGCCATATCCAGCGGGAAGTTCCAGGGCACCACCGCGGCGACCACGCCAAGCGGCTCGCGGGTGATGGTCGCCAGTGCATCGGGCGCGGTGGGCGCGACCTGGTCATAGAGCTTGTCGAGGCTCTCCGCATACCAGCGGAACACCCCGGCGGCGCCGGGCACGTCGATGTTCCAGGCATCCGTCACCGGCTTGCCCATGTTCAGCGAATCGAGCAGCGCCAGCTCATCGCGATGGGCGAGGATCAGCTCGGCCAGGCGCAGCAGCTTCTGCTGGCGTTCACGCGGCGCGCAGCGCGACCACGCGCCGGATTCGAAGCTGCGCCGGGCGGCGCTCACCGCCTGGTCGACCTCCGCCTCGCCGCAGGCGGCGACATTCGCCAGCAGCCGGTTGGTCGCCGGGTCGATGGCCGCGAAGGTCGCGCCGGATTGCGCCGCCACCTGGCGTCCGGCGATCAACGCCTTGTCGATGAACCCTTGCCGGGAAGCCTTCTGTTGCCAGTCTTCGAGCTCGAACACCACCAGATCCTCGCCTGTGCCTAGTTATCGGTACGGCTTCGATGGTGGCCCAAGCCCGGGCAGAGGAAAATTATTAAAAATGTGCTCGGGCCATATGAAAAAGCTGCCCAGGAGCGCCCCAACCAAGTGCCTCGTGCTGGGTTATGGTGCATGTCGGGCATACCCCGGTCGGCGAGCCGCCGCGCCAGGGAAAAAGATGCCGGGCCGGCAGGCCTCTTGCTTGACGCCCGGCACCGACACAACAACAGGCGAGCCGCCCCGGCCCGGGGCGCAGCGACGCCGGAGAGGAACTGCCTGTGGCGTCCTATACCTTGCGACAACTGAAATACTTCGTGACCACCGTGGAATGCGGCAGCGTGGCCGAGGCCTCGCGCAAGCTGTACATCGCCCAGCCGTCCATCTCCACGGCCATCAAGGGGCTGGAAGAAAGCTTCGGCCTGCAACTGTTCATCCGCCACCACGCCCAGGGCGTCTCCCTCACCCCCGGCGGCGCGCGCTTCTACCGCAAGGCCCAGGAACTGCTGCGCATGGCCAAGGAATTCGAACAGAACGCCCTGGCCGACAACGACGTGGTGGCCGGGCAGATCGACATCGGCTGCTTCGAAACCGTCGCCCCGCTCTACCTGCCGCGCCTGATCGCCGGCTTCAACGAACGCTACCCCGGCGTGGAAATCCGCCTCCGCGACGGCGAACAGCAGGAACTGGTGCAGGGCCTCACCGGTGGCCGCTTCGACCTGGCGATCTTCTACGCCCACGACCTCGACGGCACCATCGAGACCGAACCGTTGATGCCACCGCTGAAACCCTACGCCCTGCTCCCCGAGAACCACCGCTTCGCCGGCCAGGCGCAGGTATCGCTGCGCGACCTCGTGCTGGAACCGATGATCCTCCTCGACGTGCTGCCCAGCCGCACCTACTTCGTGAGCATCTTCGAAGAACTCGGCCTGAGCCCGAACATCGTCTTCAGCTCCCCCTCCATCGAAATGGTGCGCGGCATGGTCGGCCAGGGCTTCGGCTTCTCCGTCCTCGTCACCCGCCCCCACTCGGAATGCACCTACGACGGCAAGCGCGTGGTCTGCGTCGACATAGCCGAAGACGTCACCGGCTCCGGCCTGGTCGCCGCCTGGCTGAAGCGCAGCCAATTGACCAAGCCGGCACGGTTGTTCGTGGAGTATTGCAAGGAGGAGTTGGGGGGTGGGGATATGACGTTGAGGGTACAGTGATGCGAGCAGGTATTGTGTTGGTCATTAGCGCCTGCTGGCCGGCCACCGCCAGCCTTTGTCTATTAGGTAAAGGTCGACCCATTGCTGCCGGGTCTCCACCGGGAATAGCCGCTCGCCAACAGTCACTGTTGGCCGCCCCCCATCACATCAACCCGCCTCCAATCC